>CAWHAI010000041.1:0-42016 GCA_963827295.1 uncultured Chloroflexia bacterium | reverse complement strand
AGCTTTGTACTTCCCCACTTTTCCTTCCTATTTTTAACCTGACCCCCATAATTCTACCATTGCTGCCAATACTTGTAATGTGGAGGCCTTAGGGACATGTTTGAAGACTGATTTGTCAAGTTTCAGCTGGGATCGGGTAGAAAACAGCTACAAAATGAAGCACTGAGAGACCCGAAGAAGCAAGCTCATTTCTCAACAGCCCCTGTCATTCTCCATGCTATCTCGGTTGTCAACTTACAGGAATGTATAAATAGCAGTAGAGTGTCGCAAGCCATCGGCAGCCAAATCGCTTATCTTAACGCCTCCGCGCTAGTCTATTTCAGTTAACTAAATGTAAGATAAGTGATATTGACTTAGATAATAGTCAGTGCCATAATTACTCGGCCACGAGGTTCTCTCGCTAACCAGGCTAACAAGTGGCATATTGCTCTGCTCACAGTGAGGGGCAGACCGTTTGGCAGGAATTGGTGCAAAGACTTGCAACATAGCACCTATCCTGTACCCTAAGGTCAAAACCTACTGCAATTGACGCAAGAAAGCCCGGCTGTAACATTATGTATCAAAAGAGCAAATTGCCCCTGGCCCTCATATTATTCCTCTTGAGCTTCTCTATAATCGATGCTAGTAGAGTCTATAACCAATGGAGATGGGCAGGGCAGAATACTTTTTGCTAGTAAACAGGCTCAACGATAGTTAATTGCATAGTCAATTCTACAGTATCTAAGAGACGAAGAATGAGCACTGACGACCAACAAAGAGGGGTTGAGATAGTCCGAACGCCTGCTGTTGAGGGTGTGTCGAACGTCAGGGGCAGTATAAAAATTGAGACACGGGGGCAACCGATAGACCTCAGGTTTGAGAGACAATGGGGGCAAGTTTACCTGGTGCTTGATTGCTCCGGCAGCATGAGTGGTTACAAACTGGAGCAAGCTAAGGAAGGTATTATAGATTTTGCCAAGGATGCAGTTCGTAGAGAATTCTTGGTTGGTTTAATTAAGTTCAATTCCTCAGCAACACATATTTGCGAGCCTATGCGGGATATTGTATCTCTTGAGAGATACTTGAAGATAATGATGGCAACAGGTTCTACGAATATGACTGATGCTATTGAGATGGCACATGAACACCTAAAGCGTGTTAAGTGTTCTCGTGCTATTGTGATCGCAACTGACGGTCTGCCTAACAATGTAAAGACCAGCATCAAAGCAGGGCAACTTGCTAAGAATGATGGTATTGACATTATCACAATCGGTACCGACGACGCAGATCAAGATTTCTTAAGTAAACTCGCCTCGCAGACTGAGCTGAGTACTAAAGTCTCAACAGAGATGTTTGCAAAAGCGATTTCTTCAGCCTCAAATCTCTTGCCGGCTCCAAGGAACACTAACATTTGTAAGAAATAAAATGTCCTGGGAAGAATCGTGCCGTATACTTGGGGTAGCACCTACTGCATTGGAGGCAGAAATTCATGACCAATACATGTATAAGGTACAACTTCTACACCCGGATACTAATCTAAACAAGCCTGAGAACATACGTAAAAGGGCCGAGGAAGAGTTTAAACTAGTAAATAACGCATATAGTTTTCTTAGGAATCCCCTGAATAATCCTTATAGAAGTTCCCCTAAACTCGTTATAAACCCAAACCATATTCGTTTTAAAGATGTTGAGCTTGGACAGAAAAAGAATACCAGCTTTGTAATTAAAAACGTAGGCGGACCATATAGCAAGATTTGGATCGATGATTCCCCTGTATCTTGGTTAAGTGTTACTAACTTAAAGTCGGTAGGTAATAAAGAGTTGCCGTTGGAGGTGACAATTGAAATCACTGGTATTGGGGAACCTGACAGAACTCATGCATGTAACCTTCGGGTCAGACTGGAAAATGAGCAAACCAAATCGAGAGATGAAACCACAGTCAAGGTTGAACTTTGCCTGATGTTGAAACCGCCTATTCTAGAAGCTAAGGCAAATGCGATTGAAGTCAAGAATGCGCAACCGAGCAGCACTCAAATAAGGACTTTGGAACTCAGCAATATAGGAAGCGGGTTACTTCATGCACAAATAACTACAACAAAACCCTGGTTATCGGTTGTACCCGATTCCGCGACTATTGCACCCTCGACGAGAAATACATTCATCGTGAGAATAGCGACGAAATGTTTGCCCTGTGGCTTCACTGACAAAGATTTGATAAGGATCAGTACAAATGGTGGTAATGCCCAACTACCAGTGAATTTGTCAATTGCTCCTGCCGATAATCGCGTGAAGACACGCGAGCCAACCACATCTAGTTTTTCATTTAAGAAATTTATGGGTACTCTTATCTGGTTCATCTTTGTGCCAGTAATGCCCCCCATTCTGCTAATAATAAATGTTCTTTTTTCATCTTTTGGGCACGAAGTTCTATTCTGGTTGTCGTTGGGAGTTTATGTTGCGGTTGCGTTGGTGGTTTCGTATAAAAAAGGTAGGCGGAAGGAGAAAAAAGTTAATCAGATTCCCACGCGTCCATCAAAATCCATAAATGCCACTGCTGGGCAAATAAAAGTATCTGTTGTCGCAAACAGATTCAGAGGTATCTACCATAGATCATGGTGCATATGGGCAAAGGTAACCTCTAGTAGCAATCGTGTATACTTGGCTCGAGAAGAAGCGCAAAGGCGAGGTTATAATCGCTGCAAAGTATGTAGGCCCTAGTTAAGACAGGCCGTAAGTCCGAATTGTTTCACCTCGGTACTCACTGCTTAGTTTGTGATTACCGTGAGTCAAATCTTGTTCAGGAATGCAACCTAATGATATTTCTTTAGTGTAAGTGGTGTTTAGCACGACCGTTGATTGATGCAATTCATATCTGTCGTAGATTATATTAGTAGTCTGTCAATTCTTCCCAGAGAATTGAAGACTCCTACTGGGGCGCTTCGATGATTCTCCGGGTTGAACCCAACAGCTCCCATCCCAATACCACTTTTCAGTGGTCTCTATTCTTCTAAGCTCAATCCAACGGGTCCAATCTGAATACCACTCATCGCGTAGCTCTTTGTTTCTAGGCGGAACCCACTCATTACCGGACCAATACCACTCTTCACGTAGCTCTTTTTCACTAGGCGGCACCCATTTTTTCCCATTCCAATACCACTGTTCACTTTGCTCCATACTTCTAGCCGGAATCAACTCCCCCCTATCCCAATACCGATCTGTGTCTGACTTTCTTCTTTGTGCACGCAGGTATAATATGAATGCAAGCAGTGTTAAACCACCTATCATGATACCGATAAACAACTGGCTTACCGATAGTGCAGCTGGAGATTTCAGCGCCGTATCGACCAAAATGGCAAACACTGTGAAGTGTGTTACCTGCGCAGTTATATTATGCTTTACTGAGTCCACAACACTTCGAACTTTCACCCATTTTCCTGTTGCAGTGTCTGCATAAGCGATGTATATATTCTGCTCAGAAACTCCCTTGGGGAGCGAGTTTGGGTCATACTGTAGGGTTATGGTGATGAATGGGTTGAATGTTGCTCGATGTGGCTTAAAGTCATAGGCTAGCCCGATTAAGCTGGAGTTACCGGTAGGGTAGGCGGGTTTTCAATAGTTAGCATCTGGATGGTTTCCAGTGGCTTGCCCTCATATGTTAGCGCTCTAGTGCCTTCGGGTATCTCTATATTAGCTGCGCCAGCGTTGAAGGCTAGATTTTGTGTGAAGGTAACTATCCCGTTTTCGTTAATAGAGCCCTTTAGGTCGAACTCACTAGGGGTGGGAGTAGGTCTGGGTGTGGGCACAGGTGTAGGTGTAGGCATAGGCGTTGGTTTAGGTGTGGACGTTGGTTTAGGTGTACCTGTCGGTCTGGGAGTTACCAGTGGCGTAGCTGTAGGTTTAGGCTTAGGTGTAGGTGTAGGTATAGCTGTTGGGCTAGGAGTTGCCACTGGTGTAGGACTAGGGGTGAGAGTCACAGCGGGTAATATTATTTCCCCACCTCCCTCAGACTGCATAGCGGAGAAGTTGGCAGTGACAGTCTTGTTGCCGTTCATGGTGAGGGAGGTATTGGCCGAGCTGGGGTCGGCCACATCACCAGTCCAGTTAACGAATTGCCATCCATTATCAGGGGTAGCCGTGATGTTGACCACATCTCCGTCATGATAGCTGTGGTCACCCACTGATGGTGTGGTCTTACCATTGCCGGCGACCACCATGGTCAGGGTGTAGGTTATCTGGGAGAAGTTGGCTGTGATCGTCTTGTTGCCGTTCATGGTGACGGAGGTATTGGCCGAGTTTGGGTCAGCCACATCACCTGTCCAGTTGCAGAACTGCCAGCCGTTATCTGGATGGCCATGATGTTGACCACATATCCATAGTTGTAATTGGAATAAGCACCTACTACTGGTGTGGTGTTACCATTACCGGCGACTGCCATGGTCAGGGTGTAGGTTATCTGGGAGAAGTTGGCAGTGACAGTCTTGTTACCGTTCATGGTGACGGAGGTGCTGGCTGAGGTGGGGTCAGCCACATCACCAGTCCAGTTAACGAATGCCATCCGTTAGCTGGGGTAGCAGCGATGTTGACCATATATCCATCGTAATAGGTGTAGTTACCCACTGCTGGTGTGGTGGTACCATTGCCTGTGACCGTCATGGTCAGGGTGTAGGTTATCTGGGAGAAGTTAGCGGTGACCGTCCTGTTGCCGTTCATGGTGACTGAAGTGTTGGCCGAGTTGGGGTCAGCCACATAACCTGCCCAGTTAACGAAATGCCAGTCCGTTGGCTGGGGTAGCAGCGATGTTGACCACATCTCCGTAGTTATAATTGGGGTAGGCACCCACCGCTGGTGTGGTGCTACCATTGCCCGTGACTGCCATGGTCAGGGTGTAGGTTATCTGGGAGAAGTTGGCGATGACCATCTTGTTGCCGTTCATGGTGACGGAAGTGCTGGCTGAGCTGGGGTTAGCCACATCACCTGTCCAGTTAACAAAATGCCAGCCATTAGCTGGGGTAGCGGTGATGTTGATCACATATCCATCGTAATAGGTGGAGTTGCCTACTGGCGGTGTGGTGGTACCATTGCCGGTGACCGTCATGGTCAGGGTGTAGGTTATCTGGGAGAAGTTGGCGATGACCGTCTTGTTGCCGTTCATGGTGACGGAGGTGGTGGCTGAGCTGAGGTCAGCCACATCACCTGCCCAGTTAACAAAATGCCAGCCGTTGGCTGGGGTAGCAGTGATGTTGACCACATCCCCGTAGTTATAATTGGGGTAGGCACCCACCGCTGGTGTGGTGCTACCATTGCCGGTGACCGCCATGGTCAGGGTGTAGGTTATCTGGGAGAAGTTGGCGATGACCGTCTTGTTGCCGTTCATGGTGACCGAGGTGGTGGCTGAGCTGGGGTCAGCCACATCACCTGTCCAGTTAACGAACTGCCAGCCGTTAGCTGGGGTAGCAGTGATGTTGACCACCTCTCCGTAGTTATAATTGGGGTAGTTACCCACTGCTGGTGTGGTGCTACCACTGCCGGCGACCACCATGGTCAGGGTGTAGGTTATCTGGGAAAAGTTGGCGGTGACTGTCTTATTACCATTCATGGTGACCGAGGTGTTGGCTGAGCTGGGGTCAGCCACATCACCAGTCCAGTTAACGAACTGCCAGCCATTATCTGGGGTAGCAGCGATGTTGACCACATATCCGTCATCATAGTAGTAGACACCCACTGCTGGTGTGGTGTTACCATTGCCGGTGACCGCCATGGTTAGGGTGTAGGTTATCTGGGCATTCACTGCGGTTCCGAGAATAGACATACAAATTAGGAGTGTAGCCAGTGTAAGAAATGAAAGCAGCTTTGTTCTCATGGCCTTCTTATTCCTATGTATTTTTCCTCGGATAATGTAATGATTTGAACTATCGTACTATTACTTTCATCTATTCTCTTACCATCGTATACAGGCATCACATTAGGAACAAGCCCCCTTTACTTCAATTATCCTAACTATTCCGCCAAATCTTGAGGGAAAAGCACTAGGGAAAGGAGATAAAAACTGGTTTGTACACGCAAATGTCTATATGGGAATGGTGAGGAAAAGTGGGACACAAGATCCAATTCTGATGACTTTGTTAACGTAGAGCATCGCTGTAACGCCGGAAAAAGACCGCTCGGCATCCGTTACCATATAGATCGAAAGTCCGTTATGCCTCGACGGCAATCGATGAGATAGCATCGAAATCATACCCATATTACGGAGATTGCAGAGAAAGCCTCTATTGGTTATAAGCTCCTTGGTCGAAAATCTTGGTGGGGACTCATTGACCGGTCAGCACTGAGGGTCGGGGAAGACACACAGTCAGGCGGTTGAAATCCGGGTATCTGCCTTATCTTAAGCTTCGATAACTCATCCTGAGGCATTCCAATAACACAGAGGTTAGAGAGTTTGGGTCTCTCCAGGGATGCCAGTGAAGATAAGATAGGTTGTTTTGTTAAAGGGCGCTATCGCTTTGTAGCGCTCTTTTTCTTTGAATTCCCTGCTCTGCTTGATTTTTTATGCCAAAGGCCCATATGCTTCCGGTGGGTCTCATTTACTATCTTCTCCAAGCCATACTTGTCATAGAACTCCTGCTCCAGGTGGTGAACCTGCAGCCATTCGGGCATCACGATTGTATCGAAAGTGCCGGGGAATCTTCCGTAGGTGTCGAACACATAATTGCAGTAATCTTTGGTTATCTGAATGACCTTTTTGCTCGGCACCGGATATCCAGGCTGTACCTTCTTCCAATTCTTGTCGAAAGGCACTATCCCCTTGTAGTTTGGCGTATACATCCCATTTTTGCCGAATTTCTTCTCAATGAAGGCATCTACAGCATCGTCCATGGTCTTATAGTATGGCGGCTGATAGCTTTCGAAGATTCCGTCCAGTCCCGCAGGATTCATACCCAGCATGGCACCGGAGCCCTCCTTTGCCGTGCTGTAGTGAAAACCCAAAGTCTGTAGCATTAATATCCCTATGTATCCAGTCATGATAATTGAGCCAAGACCCATAGCTTCGGCTACCAATTGCATGTTCTGCAATGCGTGAAATGGGGGAGCGAGATTGCCCAGGAATATGGTATATTCAACAGAAGAAAGAGGAGCATCAGGCCCCTTTAATGTCCCATTATCAATCCATTTCTTTATCCCTGCAGGGCCTGTTCCTTTAATGTCATCGAATATCTTATAGCCTTCCCCCATGAATATGGCTATCACGGCATCGAGATACTCTTCTGATATCTCCAGTATGGGCATGAATACCGTGGTGCCTGGCTTGTTGGTGTTCCAGTGGACAATCCTCACCAGAGCATCTGGTATCATAGCGAATCTACCATCGGAAATCTTGACCGTATCCCGCTGGAAATACTTGACTATCTTGTCCCAATCCTTTTCCGTTTCAATCTCCACAGCTTTGGTAGCTTCTTTGGGATCGTAGACAAAGAGACCTTTGTCATTTGTGAAGAAGAGCTTCATATTATGCACATTGCACGCGTAGGGAGTAGTCCTTCCTGTCCAGCTTGTGAACATGCTACCCTGCACGTCGTTGGTGGGCATATCTGCTGCGATGAGCCCTGTTATTCCTGTGCCGGCCCAGCAAAGGACGGCAGTCTCTATATCATTTAGCGGCACCGGAGGATTTTTGGAGGCATATTTAAGCGTCCCCTCCTCCATTTTGCAGCCCAGGGGGAACCTGCGGGTTCTCCTGTGAGCCATAGCTTTCAGAAGCGGGTAGTTAAAGAGTTCTCTTACTTCCTTCTTATCTTTCATCATTTGGCCCCTCCTCTGTTTGCTTAGAACTAGGATTTTCTTAGTGCTGACATTTTACCACAAGTGGAGGTTATATATTCTTCTTTAGAACATACGGCCTTTCTCTTCCCAGGGCTTTCTGAGCCCTAGACGTTGTGAGATCCTCTTGTAGCAGTTATAGGCAGAGAAACCTAGAGTACCGACGCCACCGCAGTGCTGTGAGCCTGAAGCCATCCAGAAGTTCTCTATACCTGGAACCTGGTACTGGGCAAACTCTGGGATAGGCCTGAAATTGCACCACTGGCTGGGGCTTTGATTCGATGTGTACATGCACCCATTTACCCAGTTGGGATTTTTCTGCGAATATTCATAGGGGGTAGGGATGTTGACAGCTATCACATTATCCCAGGTCATGTTGGGCGCATACTTCTGCCACTCCTTTATCAAGCGGTCTCCCACCTCCCTTTTCACCTGTATCCACTCTTTCTCAGTCAGGTAGCTGGCAGGGGGTGGATGCCCCTCCCCTACGCAGGGCGATATGTTTCCCCGGAGGTGCATAGCTGGGGTCCCCCTGAGTCGTAGTGAGCTCGTACATGTACGTTCTTTCTGGCCATCGGCCTGGCCTCAGGGTATGCATTTGATAGCCATAGTGTGTGTACATGTATTCAATATCAGCATCGCCTAAAAATACGAGGCGGGCTTTGCCGCAGTCGGGATTCCACGCAGCCGCTCTATACTTAGCCAGCTCGTGGAAGGCCATATGTCCCCAGAAGAGCTGTGACCTGTCTGTCATTATGTTATCAATCTTCCTGCGAATCTCCGGATCTATCTGCACGTTACGAAGATGTCTTCTGACAGTCTGCTTGATTTCCGCAGTGTCGATCACTAGCTTTTTAGCCTCAATCTCAGTGCCGTCGGTAACCTGATGCCACAGGCACGGCCGTTCTTCACCACTACCTCATCGACATCGGCTCCCACGAAGAATTTACCGCCCTGCTCGCTTAAGGCCCTCTGAAGGGCATGGGCAACGTTGTGGAAGCCGCCTTCAGCGATGGCAAACGCCTGGAGACCGGCAAAGGATGGCATGGGCAACAAAGCCTGTAAGGGTGGAGCAACGTCTCCAGGCGCTATCCCGTTCATAAGCTGCCATTGCAGAGCAAAAGACCTCATTTCCGGGCTGTCGTAGAGGTCGCAGACAATCTCGTACTCGGTCATGAAAGGATACCTGGGGTCGATCCCACCCTCCGGGTCTTTCAGCAAGTCAGCTATGTAGTCGGTCTCTCCGGGGAGAGGGGGAGGGTTGAACAGGATTTGACCGTGTGAGTACATCCAGTTATACAGTTTTTTCTCCAAGGCCTTGGATACCCTCTCGGCATCCCTCGGCGATATCCGCTCCAGTTCTTTGAGGTTTTTGTCGATGATGGCTTGATTCGGGATAGCTGTCCCCAATTCCTCGTTCCACTCTAAGGCTCGGTAGACGACTATACATTTGCCATCGGGGAATATCTTGGACATCATGACTTCGGGGAAGATGAATTTCAGGCCCTTTTCCCCGAGATTGAAGTCGTAGTATGCCGGGCTCATCCAGAACGCGCAGATTTCGGCATGAGGATTGCCGCGGAAGCCGGCTGCCGGCGTGGGAACAGTGCAGGCAGCACCACCCAGCTCGTTCCCCTGCTCGAAGAGTCCCACGGTCATGCCGTTGAGGGCCAGGTAACAGCCCATCACCAGCCCCTCTTTGCCTCCTCCGATTATCACTGCATCGAAGCTTGCATCAGCCATTTATAACTCCTCCCATTCGCATATTCAGAGGCTTTGAACTCAAGAACGAAGGTATTTAATGATTCTTTCGCACAAAGGGAAGACCATCTGATAAATCTTGTCAGAGACCATACTGGTTACAGACCGAATTGTATCGCCTCCGAAGTAGAGTCCTCGTATGTTGGGCGACTGCATGTCGATTTCCGTGGGAACCGCAGCCCAGGAATATCTACCCCAATTTAGCTGGAGAGTCATTCCTCTAAATTCAATGGCTTTGGCGAAACCCGGAAATGCCTTTTCAACAGCCTCCTCCCATCTTCTATTGGCTTCCTTCACTGTTTCCATCGGGGAGGTAAGCCCAAAGTGGGTATCCGGCAATCCGCCAGGGATATAAGAGTAAATAAGCTGCTTGCCTGGCGGCTCTACAGCATTGTAAAGCGATCCCACGCACCAGTCTCCCACGTAGGTGGGGAGGCCATAGTCAACGTCAAAGATGTGTACCCAGCCAGGGCCTTTCCTGGGGATAACCTCCTCTCGAAGAAGATAGAATCCGGTCAGGTCTTCGTAGGATAGCTTTGCGCATAACTCGATAGCTTTGGCCCAGTCTTTTGTCAGGAATTCAGACCTAAGGATGTTTCTTGCTACCGCTTCGAAGATAGGGATTGCGCATATAACAACCGGAGCGCTATATTCTTCTATGAAACCTGTTTTATTATTCTGAACAACAACCCCTTTCACCCTTTTATTTTCTATCAAAATACTTCTGGCTCTCCTATTCGTTAGCACTCTTCCCCCGTGGTCTTTGTAATAATTGGTCAAAGGGGTTATGACCATATCCTCCATATTGCCCTTCTTGGGATACCAGAATAGAAGGGCTCCAACACGCGGGAAGGTGCCCATGACGTTGGCAAACGCTCCGTAATTAACGACTGTGGCAGGGGCACCCATAAGGGGGGCGGCCAGCTCGAGAACCGCCTTAGCAATTGGGTCATCAATATTTTTCTCTATCCAGCTAGCAAAAGTTACGTTTACCAGCTTACGGCATTCCTCTTCAGATGTGTCTTCCATAATACGAAAGGCTTTCATAAGCGCCTGCCTCGATGGTTTCTCCATAGGTAGGCCACTGCCAAAAGCAAAAAAATCAAAGAAGTTCTCTACCCCCTTCTTCGGGTCCATGGAAAAATATTCGGTCCTGTTGGGGTTGTCTTTACTGACCTTCCCCATAGTCCAATCTACCACCTTGGCTTCTGGAGGGAATCCCATATAAGACAAGAACTTATACATGTAGGTTTCCCTGGGTGTGCGAACCAATGCCGTTGGCATGCGAACACCGTTATCCGAGCGACAACCATGGAAATTAACAGCGCGGTATCTTCCCCCGAGAGTGGGTTCCCTCTCTATAATCGCCGAGGATACCCCTTCTTTTGCCAACAGGCTCCCTATAGATAGGCCTCCGGGGCCTCCTCCTATGATGAGAACATCGAACTTGTTCTGCATAGTTACTACTTCCTTTCATAAGTTATATAAGATAGGTAGGAGTAGGCAATTTATGCCAAAATAGATTTGATGCCACTAGGCCAGAGAGGCGCTGTTTCCTTGCTACCTACACCTGTGCCTATTACAGAGGGCTGCCTTTCAACGAGAGCAGCGCGAACAATAAATAGTAAACAGACTTAATGGATTGAATTCCGATTCCAGTGGGATTAAGGTAACGTATGAGACATTTCCCGTCAAGCAAATTTAGCCCAACTTTTGTCTGATTTTTTGTGTTTTTTCGGACACTTTCAGGAAAACAGAAGGGGGAATTCGCCCAGGGCGAAAATACGCGTATCTATTAGCTGCCCGAGGGGAGACGCTCCTGCTCAACATTTTGACTCAGAAGTCGAGCTATTGTATTTACTGACTCGGGACCCAATGATGCAAGCAGCTCCACCAGCTCATCGAGGGAGAAGACCTCACCAACATTGATGGCTCTTTGCTTTACTGCCGAGATAAACGCCTGGGCCCTGTTGCCTGCTTCAAGCTTAGCGCATGCCTGATACAGGAAGGTCCGCACTGTGCTTGTTGATGTAAATAGTTTATCGGCAATTTCTTCATTTGTCAGTCCATGGGCAACAAGGATAAGAACGTCTTGCTCTCTCTTTGTTAATATGGTGTCTTGTTTTCCTCCCAAATTCAGAACCTGTTTTTCGGCAATGGGTAGGAGCCCATGCTCAAGCTTCTGGCTCACCAGTCTGGCTATCGTTCCTACTGACTCGGGTCCCAGTGAGGCCAGCAGCTCTGCCAGCTCATCTAGGGAGAAGATTTCGTGGAGGCTTAAGGCCCCTCGCTTCATGGCGAAGAAAACAACTTCGATCCTGTTGCGTGCTTTCAGCTTGACACATGCCTGGTGGAGAAACGTCTTCACCTTATTGGTGGATATACTGAGACGTTCGGCGATCTCCTCGTTGGTTAACCCTCGGGCAACCAGGGCGAGGACGTCTCGCTCCCCTTTTGTCAGTATAGTATCCTTTCTCCTCATAGGACATCTACATCAGCGTGATGTCTCGCTTCCCCTCCAAATATCGAGAGCGCCTTGACTACATCGACAACCTTCTTGGAATCCAGTTCATCCAGACGATAGTATCTCCCCTCGCCCGCATCAGCGATTTCCCTGTTGTATCCCAGATTGAGAAAACCATCGCTGGTATCTATGACCACCAGATTTATGGCTTGCTTCTTAATCTCCTTTGCAAGAGAAATAGCCTCCTGTTTTGCATCGGACACTAAAGGTACATTACCTCTTCCGTCCGAGACGAGAATTATAATAGGGATTATGTCCCTGTTTTTCCACAGCTGAGCCTTTAAGACCTGGAGACCCTTGTACATCCCGTCGGAAAGAGGAGTCTTTCCCTCAGTGGGAAGTTTTCTCAGGTATCTAGCGGCCAACTCCACACTGGAGGTAGGATGCAGCAGGATATTCGCTTTGTCTCCTGCTACAGCTATGAAGGCAACTTTATCCCTTTTCTGGTAGGAATCCTCAAGAAGCGCCATAACAGCCCCCTTTGCCATCTCCATCCCCTGTTTCGCTGCCATGGAGCCTGAGCAGTCTACCACGAATACAATAACGGAGTTGATCTTTTTTGCCCTGACCTTCTCCCTGAGGTCATCTTTGTCTATCTTTGTGGTGCCCTTTCTCGCTGCAGCTGCCCTTATTGTGGCGTCTATGGCGATGTCGTGGGCCTTGCCCTCCGGCATCCTGGCTTTAACATACTTGCCCCTGCGAGTGCTCAGTGTTCTGGCCCTTCTACCAGAGCCACTTCTGAGCTTTCTGTCCTTTTTTCCTTTTATCTCAGCCTTTTTTCGCTGTCCAAGGTCGAAGATTTTCTTTAGACTCTGTTTCCCTTCTGTTTGTCCAATGTGATCCCCTTCATCATCCTCTTCTGAGGCTTCGACCTCGCCCTTGTTCTGTTCACCTTTCGCACCTTCCGAAGCGGGGAACCTTTTCTGCCGCATAATCTCACGGAGTCTTTGGCTTACTGGCTTCGGTTCCTCGAAGGGCATCCTCCTTACCCTGTGAGGCAGCACCAACTCTGCCGCCTCCTCCACGTCTTTCTCGTTTACAGTCTTTCTCTGGTTGTACGCAGCCATAGTTTTTGCAGCCCTGGCGATGAGGAAATCGGCCCGGTGACCGTGTACCTCAAACTCAAGACAGATCTTAGCTACAGTCTTAAGAATGTCTTCTGAAATCCCGACCTTATTCAGAAACTCTCTAGCCCTGAGTATCCTTTGTCTGAGCTTAACTTGCTCCTTTTCGTATTTTCTGGAGAACGATTCTGGATCCTTTTCGAACTCCTCCACCACTCTTATGATTTCAATCCTTTCCTTAGCATCCTTTATCCCTTTGATATCTACCGATAGCCCGAATCTATCCAAGAGTTGAGGCCGGATTTCTCCTTCCTCTGGGTTCATAGTTCCTACTAAGATAAACTTCGCTGGATGCGAAACTGAGATGCCCTCCCTTTCTACAATGTTCACGCCCATGGCAGCGGAATCGAGCAAAATATCTACCAGGTGGTCATCCAGCAGATTGACTTCATCTATGTACAGGATGCCCTGGTTGACCTCAGCCAATATCCCCGGCTCCAGAGCTTTTATCCCCTCTCTCAGTGCCTTCTCTATATCCAGTGTTCCTACTACCCTATCTTCGGTAGCTCCCAGAGGCAGCTCTACAACCTTTATCTTCCTCTTTATTGTGGGGAGTTTCTCCCCTCGCATATATTTAGCATTGCAGGTATTGCACTGAAGAGAAGGTGTTGTTGAGGGCTGCAGTTGAAAGGACACCTGACAACCTCAATATCCGGCAAAAGTTCGGCCAAAGCCCTGACAGCGGTAGATTTGCCTGTTCCCTTCTCACCTCTGACTAAAACTCCTAGGAGGCTGGGGTTTATGGCGTTCAGGACTAAAGCCTGTTTGAGTTTCTGTTGCCCTACTATCGCCGTGAAGGGAAGGACAACCCTTTTCATCCGGTGAGACACCTTGTCACCACCCTTTAGTTCTTTTTATATCCTCTTGTTGCATCTCAGGAATAGTATGAAATGCGAGAAATCGATTAGTTTGACCAGGAATCGCGACGAATTTGTGTGTCATCTCTCTTACAGGTCAATGGCACTTTGCCAAAGTGATTATAACAACTGGAATTATGTGCCCAATTATCCCCCTGACACAACATAGTGTCAAACTGTATCTCTCGGAGGCGAAATGTGATAACTTTTTAACTTTTTTCTCGTTCATTTTATGACTTCTCTATACCTGCTTGATATTATTATCGCTGTGTGTTTCTTTAGAAACGATTTCTATTGCTTCGCGCTTTGCTCCTTGCTATTATATTCGGGCATAACGTAAAGTAAGATAATGAGAGGCGAAGGGTTGATCTCTAGTTAAACAAATATGAGGAGGTGAACGCATGGCAGTCAAGAAGGTGGGCGAAAAGTACAGGTGCAATGTCTGCGGTAACGAGGTAACGGTGACCAAGGTTGGTGGCGGTACTCTGGTCTGCTGCGGGCAGGATATGGAACTGCTTAAGAAATGAAGCTGAAAGTTGCTGTTTTAAGTAACATGAGCCCAAAAGGGCAATAAGAATTATGAGGAGGTAAAAATGGCGTATGCTGCTAAGGACTACAAGGGCTTAATCGGGATGAAGGGTTTCAGCGATACTTTGCTCAACAATCACTTCACGCTCTATCAGGGTTATGTGACCAACACCAATAAGCTGCTGGATACCCTTGCCGCCATGCTTAAAGATGGCAAGGTCGGAACCCCGGAGTACGCTGAATTGAAGCGGCGGTTAGGCTGGGAATTCAATGGGATGCGGCTCCATGAATACTATTTTGAAAACCTAGGAGGCAAAGCAGGCCTAACAAAGCGGGCAAGCTGGGCAAGAAGCTGGCTGATGAGTTCGGCAGCTACGAGAACTGGGAGAAGGATTTCAGAGGCACTGCCACTATGCGGGGCATTGGTTGGGTAATTCTATATCAGGATAATCTGACCGGCAAGCTATTAAATCAGTGGATAAACGAGCATGATACCGGCCATCCTGCAGGTTGCACCCCCATCTTGGTGCTAGATGTTTTCGAGCATGCCTTTATGGTAGACTATGGGTTGAAGCGAGCTGACTATATAGAAGCATTTTTCAATAACATTAACTGGGGCACGGTGGAGGCTCGTTTCAAATAGAGCCTGCGTTGGCAATCGGCAATATTTCAAAGGGCTGGCCTAACTAAGCGATTGAAAGGCAGACATAAGATTGTTTGTGCAATCTGGGGCTGCCTTAATTATATTTGTTGTTGCATTTTCAAGATATCTGACAAGTAGGAGATTGCTATTCAACAGTAACATGGCTATTCTATAATACAACAATACTGCGATGAGCCCATTACGACGTTTTCTGCAAATAATATATGCTCTGATTGCGGTTGTATCTATTGGTGTCATTGGCTACAGATTGATTGAAAGATGGTCATTACTCGACTCTCTTTATATGACGGTTATAACCCTAGGCACTGTAGGGTACAGGGAGGTACACCCTCTCTCAACCCGGAGGCATGGTTTTCACCATTGTGCTTATCATCATCGGTGTGGGTGTCATATTCTATGCCCTCACCACTGTGGTGCAATACATTATCGAAGGTAATCTCGAAAATATACTGGGGAGACGTCGGATGAAAGAGAAGATTGCAAAGCTGAAAGGCCATATTATCGTTTGCGGCTATGGTCGTGTAGGGAAGGAAGTGGCGCGTGTCTTCCAGGAGGAGAGCATGCCGTTTGTAGTCATTGACCTTGCCAAAGAGGCTATCGCTGAAGCCGCGAGTAATGGCTGTTTATATATACAGGGCAATGCCAGTAGTGATGAAGTTTTAAAGGAGGCTGGTATCATGCAGGCACGAGGCCTGGTGGCAGCGGCGGGCAGCGATGCTGACAATGTCTTTATAACTCTTACGGCGAGGGGATTGCGCCCAGACCTTTTTATTACTGCTCGCGCTGGTGCCCAGGAGTCGGAGGCTAAGCTAAAACGCGCCGGAGCTGACCGGACAATATTCCCTCACGCACTCGGTGGAAGGAGGCTGGCGATGTTTGCTTTGCGTCCTCTTGTTGTTGACTTCGTGGACACAGCAATGCACAGCCACAAGCGCGAACTAGTTCTCGAGGAAATAGCAGTTGGACCAGGTTCGCCAGTATCGGGAAAAACCTGCAAGGAAGGCCAGCAGTGCGGCGGGGGAGCAGTTATCTTGGCGGTGAGGAAAAAGGATGGAACGCTTCTTACAGACTCTTTTGAGGAAATGGTATTAGAGCATGGAGACCAGTTGGTAGTGATCGGACATCGTGAGCAATTAAGAGCCCTGGAGGGCTCGACGTAGGGTAAGACTTTATTGTGAGAAGGTTGGCCGGGAGGGATGTATGCTGCAGATTAAGGATTTAAGCGTAGAGGTGGAGGGTAAGCAAATCCTGAAAGGTATCAATCTATCGATCGGCGCTGGAGAGACCCATGCCCTGTTCGGGCCCAACGGCGGCGGCAAGACAACCTTGTTGATGGCCATAATGGGATTCCCCCGATATCGGGTAACGAGGGGGCAAATCGTCTTCAAGGGGCAGGATATAACCGAGTTGTCCTTGGATGAAAGAGCCCGTCTGGGCATTGGAATGTCATTCCAGCGTCCCCCTGTAGTACGAGGGGTCAAGACACGCGATATGGTCGAAGCCTGTCTGAGAAGTCGAGGAGATGGTGAGATTGTAGGCAAGATGGCAGAGAGATTAAAGATGGGTGAGCTGATGGATCGAGATATAAACTACGGGTTCTCCGGAGGCGAGATAAAGCGCTCGGAGCTATTGCAACTTATTGCTCAGAGCCCTGAGTTGGTTCTCCTAGATGAGCCGGAGTCAGGTGTTGACCTGGTGAATATGTCTCTCATTGGCCAGATGATTAACGAGCTTTTGCAGAAGGATCTGAAGCGTCAGCGAACACGCTCCGGACTTATCATCACACACACCGGCCATATCCTGAATTATGTTCATGCCAGTAAGGGCTATGTTCTTTTAAACGGGACGATTGCCTGCGCGCAGGATGCTTTTGAGGTTCTGGACTCTATAAAAGAGAACGGTTATGAGGGATGTGTGAAATGCCTTTGCCTGAAGGAGTAGCAAGGTCTAAGAAAAGGAGAGAGCTAGCCGAAAAGGCTATCGATAAGAAAGCGGCTCTGGGCGAAGACATCGACTTATCAGCCTACTCGTCTGGTGGAGGTACACACCCGTACCAGAAGGAGCCTTCAAGGCTTGCCTCGGGAGATAAAGGGCGCATGCGGGAGGTAGGCGTAACTCTAGATGATTTGAGCCAGAGGGCAGGCACCTTTGTCCAGATGGACCGTTCTGTAGTTCATACCTCGTCGAGCCAGGAAGGGCTGGAGGTGTTGAGCATCACTGAGGCACTTGAGAAGTATGACTGGCTTGATGATTATTGGTGGCGCGCAGTGAGCGTAGATGCTGACAAGTTCACTGCAAATACAGAGCTTAATCTGGATAACGGTTACTTCATTAGGGCCCTGCCTGGAGCGAAAGCTGTTCACCCTGTTCAGGCGTGTCTTTATCTTGCTCATCGTAACCTAGCGCAGAAGGTGCATAATATTATAATAGCCGAGGAAAACTCTGAGCTGCATATTATCACCGGCTGCGTCGCCAGCCCGATGAGTGCCTCAGGATTGCATATCGGCATCTCCGAGTTCTATATAAAACGAGGGGCGAAGCTAACTTTCACTATGATTCATAACTGGGCCCCTGAGGTAGCAGTCAGACCTCGCAGTGGTGCCATTGTAGAAGAAGGAGGCGTTTTTCTCAGTAATTATGTAAACATGAAGCCGGTGCGTACCCTGCAGATGTATCCGGTAGCCAGATGTGTGGGCGAAAAGGCCATAGTCAGATTTAACACTATCCTTGTTTCTCCGCCGGGCTCTACTTTGGACACTGGTTCCAGGGTTTTACTTGAAGCTAGAGGCTCCCGCGCCGAGGTGGTGGCGCGAACTATTACCACCGGTGGCACTATCATTTCACGAGGCTATATAGGAGGGAGTGCTCCATCTGTAAAAGGACACCTAGAGTGCCGAGGATTGATTCTCTCGGAAAAAGGCGTAATCCACGCTATACCGGAGCTCAGGGGTGAGATAGCTGGCGTGGACCTTTCACACGAGGCGGCGGTGGGGAAGATCGCCGAGGAGGAGGTGGAGTACCTCATGGCGCGGGGTCTTACACGTGATGAGGCTACAGCGGCGATAGTGCGGGGCTTCCTGCATGTTGATATCGAAGGTCTGCCGTCGGAGCTTGCTGATCAGTTGAAACAGGCAATCGAGACAAGCGAAAAGGAACTTCTCTAGAAATATTTTAAGAAGGGGGCAGCCATGGACCTCAAGGCTCTATACCCGATAAGCTACGGTATGTATGTGATATGTTCCAGAAAGGGCGACAAGATAAACGGCCAGATCGCCAATACGGTGATACAGGTCTGCTCAGAGCCTCCCACCATATCTGTATGCATCAACAAAGGGAATCTGACCCATGAGTTTATCCAAGCCAGCAAAGTCTTCACTGTGTCAGTCCTGTCCAAAGAGACCCCTCTGAGCTTTATCGGCCGCTTCGGCTTCAAGTCGGGAAGAGATGTGGACAAGTTCGAGGGCATCAACTACAAGACCGGTGTCACCAAAGCGCCTGTAGTTCTGGATAATGCCCTTTCCTATATGGAAGCTAAGATGGTCAGTTCGTTGGATACACCAACACATACTATTTTTGTCGGCGAGCTTGTGGATGCCGGGGTTATTCAGGCAAGGCGAGCCTATGACCTATGCCTATTACCATGAGGTCAAGCGGGGAACTACTCCCAAGACAGCTCCCCATTACATTGATGAGCATAAAGAAGGAGGTATCCAATTGGCGAAATATAAATGCTCCGTTTGCGGATATATCTATGACCCTGCGAAAGGTGACCCCGAGAGCAACACACCGCCCGGCACTCCGTTTGAGAAGCTGCCCAAGGATTGGGTATGCCCTGTCTGCGGTGCGGCTAAGAGCGAATTCGAGAAAATGGCGTAAGGTGCAGGATACTTCCTGCTCAGGTTCTGGGGTATACCCCAGATTTATTGAAAAGATATGGCTATACAATTAGAGCTTATAAAATCTATCCCCTACTTTTCCGGCCTAAGCCCTGCCGAGCTCGATTCGGTCAAGGGGCTCATCTCCGAGAGGCAGGCTGAGAGAGGGGAATTTATCTTGCTTGAGGGCGAACCTGCTGACGCATTGTACTTTGTCATCTCAGGGGTAGTGAAAGTATTCAAGACATCGGCTGAGGGAAAGGAGCAGATTCTGCAGCTGATTCGCCCAGGAGAATCTTTTAACGACGTACCTATCTTCGATGGAGGGCCCAACCCGGCCAGCGCACAAGCTATGGGGCCGGTTGTCCTTTATAGCATAAAAAATAGCGACATGAGAGGGAATACTGCGGAATCACCCTCAGGTAGCTCTGAATGTAGTGCAGGTTTTGTCACAGAAGCTGAGGAATCTGGTATCGCTCGTGGAGGACTTATCCTTCAAACATGTCACTGCTCGGCTAGCCAAGATACTTCTGGAATACGCCGGCGATGGCTCAGCTCCCAGACAGCGGCTTACACAGCAGGAGATGGCAGCTATAGCGGGCACTGCCCGGGAGATAATTGGCAGGTCGCTCAAAGAATTGGAGGGTGAAGGGGTGATCAGGCTGGATCATCACCGCATAGTCATTACCGATAAGGAAGCCCTCAGAAGAATGGCCGGGCTGGTTACATGAGACAAAGGTCACAGACGGATACCTGCCCTTGCTTTAGGATAGTATAACGTAAGGTTCGATATATGTCTCAAATGATTGAAATCCCTATAATAGACCAGGATAGATGTAACGGGTGCGGGTTGTGTGTAAATGTGTGCTCCTGTGGCTCGCTTGTGCTCTTTGAGAATCTTATCACTTTTATAGAGTCAGGACGCTGTGGCTGGTGCACCCTCTGCGAAGCTGTTTGCCCTACTGGTGCCATATGTTGTCCATTCGAGATAGTCCTCGAAGGGCGCTAGGCGCTGCTCGGTTCTTCTTCACTGTCCTTCTCCCCTTACGTTTGCTGAACTAATATATGGATTTTCCCTATCATTATGTCTACATTGAGACAAAAGTCACTTACAAAGACCATACCACAACCTACAATATTCTTGATTGGTAGGTGGGGTAGTATGGTGAGGCGAAGATCCAGGGCTTTGCATGAAAAACAGAGACCTACAGCAAAGGCGACGTGTACTCATTACTGGGTGATCGAGAGCCCACAGGGGCCTACGAGCTTAGGTAGATGTAAGTTTTGTGGCGCTGTGAGCGAATTCAGTAACTACGTACCTTACCCAACGTGGGAGGGCAAGGTAACCAGGTTTCCTAAACGTAATGATTTATCAGATCTTGAAATTGAAGGGGAGCAGGAAAACTCCTAAGCCGACTGTTGAAACAATAAAAGAGCCTAGTTTGTAAAACTCTGGTTAGGGGCGCTTCATGAAACGCCCCTTAACTTTAACAGGGGATTGCCCTTACGATGGAATTCAGGCATAATGTTGTCGGCCCATATGTGATTTGGAGGTCTAGCGAATGGCTAAACAGGCGCTTTCGGGACTGAAGGTTGTGGAATGCGGAAGCTTCATTTCTGCGCCCTACTGTACTAAGCTGATGGCTGATCTCGGTGCTGAGGTCATCAAGATCGAAGAGCCGAAAAAAGGGGACGAATCCAGAGAATACGGGCCTTTCCCTAATGATATCCCCCATCCCGAACGAAGTGGGCTCTTCCTTTACCTGAACACCAACAAGCTCGGCATCACCCTGGACGTAAGAACCGCAACAGGGCAGGAGATCTTAAAGAAATTGCTCAAAGAGGCCGATGTTTTCGTGGAGAACAATCCTCCCAAGCTCATGAGTGAGGTCTGCTTGGATTATGTCAACTTAAAGCGGCTAAACCCTAGGCTGATTGTAACCTCTATCACTTCTTTCGGGCAAACAGGGCCCTATCGGGATTACAAGGCTTATCCTATCAATTGCTGTGCGATCGGAGGCGTAAGTCAGAGTATCGGGCACCACTGGCGCGAGCCCTTAACAGCGCCGCTATCGCAGGGACACTATCAAGCTGCGGTGAGCGGCAGTGTAGCTACCATGGTTGCCCTTCTAGCCAGGGATGTTACAGGTCGTGGCCAGCATGTAGATATCTCGGAAGCGGATGTTTGGGCGACTTACCATGTGGGATTCGGGATAACAATCTACGCCTTCGGGGCTAAGGATAACCTGAGGAAGGGGTATATCGGCGGCGGTTGGACATATCCCGCCCGTCGGGTTATCCCCTGCAAAGACGGCTATATGACGTTGTGCGCCCCTCAACTCAAGCAATGGCTAAGGTTTCTCGACCTGATGGGTAATCCTGAGTGGACCCAGAACCCCAGGTACAGGGACCGCCATGCTATGGAGGACGATTATCCTGAGGAGGTTGACGCGCTGCTGACGCCGTGGTTCTTCGAGCATACCAAGAAGGAACTCTTCGAACTATTTGAGAAGAACGCTATTCCCTTTGCTCCCCTCTATAACATGGCTGACGAGGTAAACGATGCCCATCTCAAGGAACGCGAGTTTTTTGCCACAATTGGCAGAGATGAAACCGCAAATCTCAAATATCCGGGCGCGCCCTACAAATTCTCCAAGACGACTTGGTCTCTAAATCGTCCTGCGCCATTTTTAGGAGAGCATAACGAGGAGATTTACTGCGGGCGTCTGGGTTACTCAAAAGAGGACTTGGTAGAACTACGGAGAGCCGGGGTTATATAAATCCCAGGAGGAGTCCATAAGTTGCATGCTGGTTGGAGCGGGTGCTGCAACCTAACCATGAGGTTAGGAGGCCTGAATATATGGCATGGTATCCTTTACAGGGTTATCGAGTAGTTGATTTTGGCTCTGCTTGGGCTGGCCCTCAGATGGCACATATTGTAGCTGATATGGGGGCTGAGGTAATAAAAATAGAATCGCGTAACAGGATAGATTATGGCAGGATGGGAGGGGCTGCCAGCGCCAAAGACCTGTTGACCAAGACACCGGAGGCAATAGCGGCATCTGCTCCTGACAGATTGGAGCTGAACCCTGTGTTCCATCTTCTGAATCGGGGCAAGTTGGGCATCACTGTGGATTTCACCAAACCCAAAGGGGCTGAGCTCGTCAGGGAGCTAATCAGGAGGAGCGATATCGTTGCTGACAACTTCACCCCAGGTGTTCTGGATAAATATGGTCTAGGTTATGAAGACTTGGTGCAGGTCAAGCCGGACATAATTGTAGTTTCTCTCTGCTTTGCTGGTCATACCGGGCCTTTAAAAGGCACCAGAGGCTATGCCCCGATAATAACCTCCTTGGCTGGCCTGGACAGTGTTGTCGGCTATCCTGATGAAAGGATACCCTGTGGGCCGAGGTTTGCCTATGGCGACCATGTGGCCGCTCTGCATGGAGCTCTTGCCATGCTGATGGCGCTAATCTATCGTAACCGAACAGGAGAAGGGCAGTACATCGATATTTCAGAATGGGAGGCGACGACTTCCCTGTTAGGTGAGCCGCTGATGGAATATGTAATGAATGGCAGAATACCGGGGCCAAGGGGCAATCGCGATGCCATCATGTCGCCTCATGGCTACTATCCATGCAAAGGAGATGGGCAATGGGTCTCTATCGCTGTTAAGACTGAGGAGGAATGGAGCAACTTCTGCCAAGCTACAGGCAACCCGCTCTGGGCTGAGGATGAGAGATTCAGCGACAGATATAGCAGGCTGCTCAATCAAGATGCGCTGGACAAGCTAGTAAGCCAATGGACTGCCAAATATACTACACGTGAGGTGACAGAGATTCTACAGAAAGCCGGAGTTGCGGCAGCACCCTTTCTAATATCTAGAGAACAATATGATGATCCTCATTTTAACGAGCGTGGTCTCTTTGTAAAAGTGGACCATCCTAAAAGTGGAACCGAAACCTTTTATGGTATTCCTCTGAAGTTGAGTGATACGCCGGGCGCGGTTCGGAGTAGCGGGCCTATGCTCGGGCAGCATAACGAATATGTTTTCAAAGGGTTAATGGGCCTTTCTGATGATGAATTTAATCGTCTTAGGGAGGAAAAGGTTATCTACTAAGGCTTTTGCTTATTGCCCGGGATCTGGCCAAGTCTGTGGCTTTTAGAGCTAGATTTTCACCTTACCGTAGCGTTCCCATTCGCTGTAGACACAGCCGCAGTATCCCTGATGATATAGCCCCAGTTCTTTGGCAAGACGGTGGCTCTCTCTGAATCCCGGCCTGAAGTCCTCGTAGTAGAAACTTACACCTTTTTCCCTGCCGAGCTTCTCTCCCAACCCCCTCAGCAGGTCGTGCTTCTGGTAAGGGCTGATAAGCAATGTAGTAGTGAAGGCATCGAACCCTATTTCTTGAGCAACCTCAGCGGTCTTCGCCAGCCGCAATCTGTAGCAATCAGGGCAACGGTTGCTCTCATGGCCGACCACAGCCTGAAAGTAATCCGTCATTTCGTAGCCCTCAGCGGTAATGAGGGTCAGGTTTGTCCGATCGGCGAAGGTTTGCATAGCTTCAAGGCGAAGCTGATGCTCCCGAAAAGGGTGGATATTGGGGTTGTACCAGAAAGCGGTGACTTTCAGCCCCTTGTCCTGCAATGACTTCACCACGTAGGTGGAGCAGGGGCCGCAGCAGACGTGGAGGAGAACGGTGGTCATTTTCTGGCTTTCCAACTGAACTTTGCCTATAAAAGGCTGGGTTGGTCGGGTCTGCCCTTGGGATAGGTTAATCCCAGGTGTTCGTAGGCGAAGCGAGTAGCTACCCTGCCCCTCGGAGTCCGTTCCAGAAAGCTTAATTGCAGCAGATAGGGCTCATAAACGTCCATAATAGTATCTGCTTCTTCACTGATGGCAGCGGCAATGGTGTCCAGCCCCACTGGCCCGCCGTTGAATTTATCGATAATAGTGCGCAGGATCTTGTGGTCTACCTCGTCAAGGCCGATAGAATCTACCTCGAGCCTCTTCAGCGCCTCTAAAGCGATCTTCTCTGTGATTACCCCTTTCCCTTTTACCTGAGCATAATCTCTGACGCGCTTGAGCAATCTATTAGCCACTCTGGGTGTGCCGCGGGCACGCTTGGCGATTTCCTCCAGTCCTCTCTTCTCGGCTTCTAAGCCCAGGAGGCGAGCCGACCTTGCGAGTATAATCTCGATAGCGCTCTGGTCATAGAAGTCTAGCCGATACACTGCTCCGAATCTATCACGAAGCGGCGGGCTGAGCAGCGCAAAGCGAGTGGTTGCCCCGACCAGGGTAAAGCGAGGTAGATTCAGCCTGAGGCTCCTGGCCCCTGCCCCTTTGCCCATGACGATGTCGAGGGCGAACTCCTCCATCACCGGATATAGAACTTCCTCCACCACCCGTCCCAGGCGGTGTACCTCGTCGATGAACAGGATATCACCCTTGTTGAGGTTGGTAACGATAGCGGCGATGTCGCCGGGCCGCTCTATTGCAGGGCCTGAGGTGATCTTGATGTTCACCCTCATCTCAGCAGCGATGATATATGCCAGGGTGGTCTTACCCAAGCCCGGCGGGCCATAGAGAAGGATGTGATCTAGAGATTCCTTTCTCTCTTGAGCAGCAATCATAGCTATCTGAAGATTGTCCTTGACCTTATCCTGGCCCACAAAGTCATCGAGGCGCTTGGGACGAAGGCCCTTATCCAGGACGATGTCTTCTGCTCTGGGTTTAGCCGATATTATCCGCTCCATCATTCCTCTTCCTCAACACTCTGGCCTATTATATCAGATTACGATTTATTTGCCGAGGCTGCGGTCACAGCATAGTTTTCTCTATGTCAAACGTGTTGAGGGGATTCGGGGTCCTCCAATCTAGGGAGGTTAAAGGGTTGCTAAGTATCTCCGAAGACCTTTTTTGTGTAATTGACACCCCTTGGCAGATGATATACACTTTTGTCGGCAAAGGAATTTTCAAAACAAAAAGGAGCATGAATGGACACCAGCAAGAATAAGCGAGAGTGGCAGGAGAAGACCCTAAAACCGTCGCTGAAGCGCGCCCCGGAACGCGAAGAACGTTTCCTGACCAATTCTGGGCTTGAGATCGATAATTTATACGCCCCTGATGACCTTCAGGGGTTCGATTACGTCCAGAAGCTGGGTTACTCCGGAGAGTATCCCTTTACCCGCGGTGTGCAGCCAACCATGTACCGGGGAAGGGTCTGGACCATGCGACAGTACGCAGGCTTCGCCTCAGCTGAGGAGTCCAACAAACGCTATCATTATTTACTGGAGCAAGGCCAGACCGGTCTCAGTGTTGCCTTCGACCTGCCTACCCAGATCGGATATGACTCAGACCATCCCAAGGCACAGGGTGAGGTGGGCAAGGTGGGGGTGCCCATATCCAGTCTCGAGGATATGGAAACCTTGTTCAAGGGTATTCCTTTCGACAAGGTGAGCACCTCGATGACGATCAACTCCACTGCCCCTGTCCTGCTGGCGATGTACATCGCTGTGGGCAAGAAGCAGGGAGTTGACCCATCTAAGCTAGACGGGACCATCCAGAATGACCTGCTTAAGGAATATATTGCCCGCGGCACTTACATCTACCCGCCCAGACCATCGATGAGGTTGATTACAGATATCTTCAGTTACTGTACCGAGAAGCTTCCCAGGTGGAACACCATCAGCATCAGCGGGTACCATATTAGAGAAGCAGGGTCCACCGCGCCCCAGGAGGTGGCTTTCACCCTGGCCGACGGCATAGCCTATGTCCAAGCCGCTATAGACATCGGCCTGGATGTAGATAAGTTCGCCGGCAGGCTCTCCTTCTTCTTCGCTGCTCATAATAACCTGCTGGAAGAGGTGGCCAAGTTCAGGGCGGCGCGGCGGCTCTGGGCTAAGATTATGAATGAAAGGTTCAAGGCCAAGGATCCGCGTTCCATGATGCTGCGTTTCCATACTCAGACCTGTGGGCACACGTTAACGGCGCAGCAGCCCGACAACAATATAGTGAGGGTCGCTATGCAGGCATTGGCTGCTGTACTAGGAGGGACCCAGTCGCTGCATACCAATTCGCGGGATGAGGCTTATGCCACTCCTGGTGCAGAGGCGGTTACCATTGCCTTGCGCACCCAGCAGCTTCTGGCTTATGAGAACGGCGTCGGTGACTGCGTCGATCCCTTGGGCGGTTCCTATTATGTGGAGCATCTAACCGATGTTGTACAGGCAGAGGCCGAGAGGTACATAGAGAAGATCGACCAGCTCGGTGGCGCCTTGGCTGCCATTGAGCGTGGCTTCCAACAGAGGGAAATCCAGGAAAGCTCTTATCGTGCCCAGAAAGATATAGAAATCGGGAAGAGAACCGTAGTAGGGGTTAACAAGTTCGTCTCCCCATATCCACCGATAACTGGGCTGCTGAAGGTCAATCCGGTCGAGGCTGAGAAGCAGAGGCAGCGTTTGATTGCGCTTAAAGCGAAGAGGGATAAGAAGAAGGTCACCCAGGCGCTGAATAACCTGAAGGAAGTGGCAAGCGGCAAGGGGAACACCATGCCTGCGTTCATCGAGTGCGTGGAGTCTTACGCTACTTTAGGTGAGATCTGCGATGTGCTTCGCGGCGTGTTCGGGGAGCAACAGGAGTTTCTGGTATTCTAAGCTGCTGGAACAGGGATTAGAAGGCAGCATAATAAAATGGAGGAAAAATGATAAAGAGGGTCAACCATGTGGCTATTGCGGTAAAGAACCTCGATGAGGGGCTGAAGACTTTTGAGAATCTACTGGGTCATAAGGCCGCGCAGGTGAAGGAAGTCCCCGACCAGAAGATAAAGGCAGCGATGATTCATGTGGGCGATGTCGAGATCGAGTTGATTCAGCCTACCGACCCTGGAACCGGGGTGGCCAAGTTTTTGGAGACCAGGGGCGAGGGTGTACATCATATCTGCTTTGAGGTCGACGATGTCGACAAAGAGCTGCAGGCGATGGCAGCCAGAGGCGTTGAGACTATAGACAAGAAGGGCAGGCCAGGTCTGGCGGGCAAGATCGGCTTCCTGCATCCTAAGTCTGGCAAAGGGGTGCTCATAGAGCTGGCGCAGAAGGTTTAAACAGCTAAAGGTAATTCAAATATAGAGGGTAGTTTACCATGGCTGAAGAAAAGAAAATCCGCGTTCTGGTGGCCAAGCCCGGTCTGGATGGGCATGACCGAGGCGCTAAAGTAGTAGCTCGTGCCCTGCGTGATTATGGAATGGAGGTAATCTATACCGGCCTTCGCCAGACCCCTGAGATGATTGCGCAGAGCGCACTACAAGAGGACGTAGATGTTGTGGGGCTTAGCATTCTCTCGGGGGCGCATCTCGAAGTATTCCCGCTCATCGTAGAGCAGCTTAAGAAGAGGGGGGTGGGCGCAAGCGATTGTCATCGCCGGTGGCATTATCCCAGAGGAGGACCACGCAGCATTGCACAAAATAGGCATAAAAGGTATCTTTGGGCCTGGCACTTCTACCAAGGATATCGCTGAGTTCATAAAGAAGGCTGTGGCTGAGAAGAAGGCGAAATAGGCGGCGCTTTCGGCTGGGGATAAGAGGGGGATAGTATGTCGGGGCATTCCAAATGGTCACAAATTAAACGTCAAAAAGGCGTGGCCGATGCCAAACGGGGACAGCTTTTCACGAAGCTGGGTCGCGAGATCAGCGTTGCTGTGCGCCAGGGAGGTGCCGACACACAGGCCAATTTTAAGCTGAGACTGATTATACAGAAAGCGCGAGACAACAACATGCCTTTGGATAACATCGACCGTGCCATCAGGCGTGCTAGCGGAGGCAGCGACGGAGCGGCGCTGGCTGAGGTGACGTATGAGGGATATGGCCCCGGCGGCAGCGCCATTATAGTGCAGGTTCTCACAGACAATAAGAACCGGACGCTGTCTGAGGTGCGCAACATCTTGAGCCGGGGCGGTGGCAACCTGGGTGAGAGCGGCTCGGTGACCTGGGTGTTCGATTCCAGGGGTGTGATCATCATCGATGCTGCTAAATTGAATTCCGAGGAAGTGGCTCTGTTTGCCATCGATGCGGGTGCCGAAGATGTCAAAATCGAGGGAAATACCCTGGAGGTACTTACCAAGCCCCAGGACCTCGAAGCGGTAAGAAAAGCACTGGAACTGAATAAGGTTCCGATCACCTCGTCTGAACTGTCCATGGTCCCCAAGACGATGGTCAAACTCGATGAAAAGTCTGCACTTCAGGCGCTCAGGCTCCTGGAGAAGCTCGAGGAGCTCGATGAAGTGCAGCATGTATATAGCAACGCTGATTTCCCCGATGATGTAGTTGGGAAGTACTAGGGACGATGATGCCTCGATGCCAACCCGTGTTTTAGGCCTTGACCCGGGTCTCGCAGTGATGGGATATGGCATCATTGACGACAGCGACGGCGAGCTAACCGCTGTAGAATACGGCGTATTGTCCACACCGGCCAAACAAGTTATCCCCGAAAGGCTACGCACTCTTTATGAGGGCGTCATCGGCCTTATCGAACGCCACCAGCCTGAAGAAGTTGCTGTGGAACTCTTTGTGGCCAGGAACTTGAGAACGGCGCTCATGGTGGGCCAGGCGCGTGGGGTAGCTCTCCTGGCTGCAGCTAATAAAGGGCTCCCTGTCTATGAATATACCCCGCTTGAGGTCAAACAAAGGGTCTCCGGCTATGGGCGTGGTGAGAAGAGACAGGTCCAGGAGATGGTCAGAATGCAACTCAGGCTTGACTGCATACCTGAGCCGGATGATGCCGCCGACGCCCTGGCGGTTGCCATCTGCCATGTAAGCGAGTCACGCTTATCCCGTCTTCTGGCAAGTAGTTCTAAGCAGTGAGAGTTCAACTATGATCGCTGCCATCGAAGGTATTTTGAAATCACTTGGCGAAGATGGGGTTGTTGTGGATGTCGGCGGCGTAAGCTTTCGTCTTCAGTCCCCAACCTCCACTATAAGCATACTGGGGATCCCCGGGGACAGGGTGAAACTCCATACACATCTCCATGTGAGGGAGGACAACCTGGCTCTTTACGGCTTCGCCTCCCCTGAGGAGCTTAGGCTGTTTGAACTTGTAATCAATGTGTCGGGGATCGGGCCCAAGACCGCACTAGCGCTGCTTTCATCCCTTAGCCCGGAACGATTCCAGATCGCGGTCGCCAGAGGAGATGTCGACACGCTTAGCTCGGTGCCAGGGGTGGGTAAGAAGACAGCTGCGCGCCTTGTTCTGGAGCTTAAAGGCAAGTTCGAGCAGGTAGGCGTGGCGAGCCGTCCCCTTCAGGAGGATGTTAAAGCGGCGTTGATCGGTTTGGGCTATTCAGCAGCGGAGGCCAACTCCGCCATTGCTGCTCTCCCTGATGATACCTCTGCCCTGTCCCTTGAGGATAAGATAAAGCTAGCCCTGCAACACTTCGCCAGAACGGGCTAGAAATACCTCTTCAGGAATTCAAGCACCGAGTTAAGTGCCCAGGCGCCGGCCAAAGCGACGAGTATAAATTTCGGTGTTTTCCCCAGAAAGCATACGCTTATGAACTTCCAAAGGGGATACCTCAGCACACCTGCAGCCATCCCTGCCAGGTCGAACAGCGGATTGGGCACGAATGAGAGGACAAAGATAACGATAGAGCCCCTCCGCTTCATCCATCTTTCCATGCGCAGGTAGGTCTTGCTGTTCTTAACCACTATTTGGCCGCTGTACCCTGCCATGTAGCCACTGAGCTCACCCAAGGCTGACCCTGCTCCTGCCGCAACCCCTACTAGGTAGGGATTGTAAGTGGCCCCAAGAGCGAAGACCACAGCTATGCCGGGGATGGGCACCAGTATGGTGGCGCTGCTAATGAGGCTGATGAGGAAGGCGCCTAGGTAACCGTAACCAGCGAGGTTCGCTACACGGCCACGAAAGACAAAGATACCGGCGGTGAGGCCAAGCACGATGATGATAACCAGGATGCGCAGACACAGCTCACGCGACAGGAAGGCTCGTTTCTCAGCCTTGACTTTCTGACCATCTGGTGAACTACTATCTTCCCTCTTGCCACCTGCGGTATCAAGTGTGGGGTCGTCTTTCCCCATTTTTTGACACTCTCCTTATGCCATAGCCATAGAGGAAGATAAGAACAGCAGACACCGTTCAGCAAGGGGTAAGCTGATAGGATTACTCCTTGCTGAAGCAACTGAAGGAAGCGACTTGATCGCCCTGGCTCTACCTTCATCACGGTTACGCCCTGGGTATCTCTACCCAGGATGGGGATGTCATCGATAGAGGTGCGTATCACTATCCCTTTGGCTGATATGAGCATTAGCCCCTGGTGGGGATAAACAAGGGATGCTGCTATGACCTTGCCAGTTTTGGCAACGACCTTAAAAGTCCTCACCCCGCTACCGCCACGTGCCTGAAGGGGGTAAGCCTTGAGTAATGTGCGTTTGCCAAATCCGTGGGCGCTGATGACAAAGATGCAGGCATCAGGGTCAACAACCTCCATACCAACCACGCGGTCGTCGGAGGCGACACGAATGCCTCGCACACCGCCGCTGGTTCGCGAGGCAGCTCGCAAGTCAGAGACAGCGAATTTGATTGATTGTCCACCCTCTGTAACCATGATAACCTCGTCGTCTGCTCCCGCGAGCCTGGCTGCAATTAACTCATCGCCTTGCTCCAGATCCATAGCGATGAGCCCATTGGCGCGCACTGAGGAGAACTCGGCGAGGCTTGTCTTTTTGGCTTCACCTTTGATGGTGGCGATCACCAGGAATTTATCCTCGGAGAAAGCGCTGACAGCTACAACTGCAGTTACTCGCTCCTTGGGGTCCATGGAGAGCAGGTTAACAATAGGTATCCCCCTGGCAGTTCGAGAGCTCTCCCTAGGTATGTCATAGCACTTGAGTTGAAATACACGGCCTCGATCGGTGAAGAACAGCAAGTAATGGTGGGTGCTGGTGACAAGTAATTGCCGAACAGTGTCTGCCTCCCTGGTCTCCATACCGATAATGCCTTTGCCGCCACGGTGCTGCTGACGGTAGGTGTCCGTAGCCACCCTCTTGATATAACCTCTGTTGCTCAGGGTGACCACCATGGGCTGTTTAGGTATGAGTTCTTCTTCGCTAAAGTCTCTTAACTCCTCGTCGATGATCTGGGTGCGCCTGGGGTCTCCATATTTGGACTTGAGCTCGGTGACCTCGTCTTTGATCAGGAAGTCGATCTTCTTGGGATTGGCCAGGAGGTCCTCGAGGTAAGCAATTGTCTTCAGCACCTCTGTGTATTCATCGAGGATTTTTTTGCGTTCCAGTGCGGCCAGTCTTCGCAGTTGCATATCGAGGATGGCCTGTGCTTGAATCTGGGAGAGCCCGAATTTCTTCATGAGGTTCTCGCGGGCTGATTCCACAGTCTGCGAACGGCGGATGGTTGCGATCACCTCGTCAAGGTGGTCAAGAGCGATCTTGAAGCCCTCGAGGATGTGGGCTCGCTCCTTTGCCCTCTGCAGGTCGAATTTCGACCTGCGCACGATGACCTGTCGGCGGAAGTCAACGTAATAGAGCAGAGCTCCCTTAAGGGTGATCACCTTGGGCTGACCGTCGACCAATGCCAACATATTGGCGAAGAAGGAGGATTGCATAGCGGTATGCTTATAGAGATTGTTCAGGATCTGCTGCGGGTGTCCCTCCCTCCTCAGCTCGATGACGAGTCGCATGCCCTCTCTATCGGACTCATCGCGCACCTCGGAGATCCCATCGATTCTCTTGTTCTTGGCCAGCTCGGCGATTCTCTCCGTCAGTGTGGCCTTGTTGATCTGATAGGGCAGTTCGGTGACCACTATCTGGTATCTGCCCCCTTTAGCTGCCTCCTCGATGTGCGCCTTGGCCCTGATCACCATCCTGCCGTGGCCGGTAGCATAGGCGCTCTTTATACCCTCGCGTCCCTCCAAAATGCCACCTGTGGGGAAGTCAGGGCCTGGGATGAGCTTGATAAGGTCATCGATGCTGGCATCGGGATTGTCGATAAGGTGGGAAACGCCATCGCAGAGCTCGCCGAGATTATGGGGCGGGATGTTAGTCGCCATGCCCACGGCTATTCCCGAGGCGCCGTTAAGGAGCAGGTTGGGCATTTTGGAGGGGAGAACCAGTGGCTCTTTAAGGCTGCCGTCGAAGTTGGGGGCGAAGTCTACGGTGTCCTTCTCAATATCGGCTAGTATCTCCGCAGCGATGCGGGAGAGCCGAGCCTCGGTATATCTCATCGCTGCCGGGGGATCGTTATCCACGCTGCCGAAATTGCCCTGTCCATCAACCAGCACATATCTCATAGAGAAGTCCTGCGCCATGCGCACCATAGCGTCGTAGACCGCAGTATCCCCATGAGGGTGGTATTTGCCCAGAACCTCGCCGACGATACGGGCGCTTTTCTTGTAGGCGCTGTTATAATGCAGCCCCATATCGTTCAGGGCGTAGAGTATTCTGCGCTGGACTGGCTTCAAGCCATCCCGGGCATCAGGCAGGGCACGGGAGATGATAACGCTCATAGCGTAGTCCAGATAGGAGTTTCTCATCTCCTCTTCGATTTTGACTGACTTGACTGTTCCGATCTCCATGCCTTGGTCCCTCCACAGGAGTTCTAGCCGTTAGTTGAATTCGTTTCCAATCTGCTCAATGATCTACAACAGTGTACCATGCCCCGCATCGTTCGTCAAAGGGAATAAGGCTTCACCTTTAGGGTGACTATGAATTCAACCTGGTGTTGAGATGCGAGACTTATCCCCTACTCTGATCAAGGTGGATCCTCTGGTAACATTCTGTTTAAAACGCTAGCTTCGATTAGCTTCCCATCCATGCTTTGCTCCGCCAACTTCAATACCCGAAATATATATGCCTGGAGCAGTCGTCACGCAGAGAAGGTAGCATTTTAAGAATCGCTTGCATCCTGCTACACTTAAATTAGGGGGTTTGCAGGCTGTGTCGGGGAGCATTGACCGGGAAGGGGTAGGGGCGGGTAAAGCTGGTGGCGAATAGTAGATCATAGAAGTGCTGTTCAAGGGGCAGTTGGCTTAAGGCACCTGCCGATTGAACGAATCTCATAAAGAGGAGGTGAGATGATTATGGTTTCTGAGAAGCAATTGGCTGCTAACAGAGAGAATGCTAAAAAGGGCGGCGTGAAAACCCAGCAAGGTAAGGCCGCCGTCAGGCTTAACGCCTTAAAACATGGTTTGCTGTGTAAGGACGTGCTCCTGCAGGATGAGGATGAGGATGCGTTGGCCGAGCTTAGGGAGAGGCTGATAGCGGAACTCTGTCCTCAAGGAGAACTCGAGCACATGCTAGTGGACCGCATTGTATCGTGCTACTGGAGGTTGGGTAGGGCGATCAAGGTGGAGACGATGTTCATCCAGGCTCGATTGAATGAATGTGGTCCTGAACTGTATCTGGATGAGCCCAAAGCGTGGGGCAAGGTGACTAACCAGGAATTGCATATGCGCAAGGCGTGGTTGAACCTGAACAGATATGAGACAGCTATAGAGAGGCAACTATACAAAGCGTTGCATGAGCTGCAGAGGCTGCAGATGGCAAGGCTGGGGGCTCAGCCAACCGCACCTATAGCTATAGACCTAGACGTATCTCGTCAGAACTAAAATTGGGTTTGTTTGGTAAAAATGCTAAATCGTAGTCAGCACCCTGGCGACGCATAGGTCGCGTACGGCAGATACTGGGTTAGCCGAGGAGGTTCTATGGCCTAAGCAAGGGCACATCGATCTATAGACAATTGCATATAGGGCAACGCGATTATATAGCGGTTGGCCTCTGATAAACAACATGAAGCGTAGGACTCTCCCTCATCGGGGGTTACGTTAACAAAAGTGGGGCGTAGCTTTGCGAGAACGAAGCTTTCTGTGTGGGGGATATTATTATGTCAATATAGAGCGTTTGTTTTAGGCAATGAAATACCGTGGCAAAGGTTCAATTGCTCTGCACGATGAAAAACATCTAGCCAGTATGAATAGGGGCTTAGAATCAGCTAGTCGGGCTTACTACGATGCTTGCAAAGCCTACACAACTTGTTAATGAACACTAGTGAAGGGTCTGAAGGCTTTTATGACCATATAGGGTAAGATAGCAGAGAGACATATGCCCTATTTAATATTCTGACGCCTCTTTTTTGGTACTGACTTCTAAGACTTGTCGAACCAAAGAGGGAATCTATTGGGCTTTCTGTAATCGAAATGCCACGATAGAAAATGTTAGCCAAAATATTCCTAGTGAATATGCTCCCAAAACATCACTAAGCCAGTGAACGTTAAGATAGATTCTACTGAATCCTACAACGAGTGATATTAAAACAAAAAAGATGCCTGATAACATTTTTGCATTTCGAGATTTGAAATGCTGCCATATAAAATAGGTGAGCAAGCCCAAGAAAACTACAGCGGCCGTAGCGTGACCGCTGGGAAAAGAAAATCCCGTTTCTTGGAGTAATGCCATTCAGAGGTCTCGTAGCGTCAATTAACCTCTTGAGTATGGCAACTATTAGGAATTCTCCAAGCATTGCACCTACCAACAACAGCGCATAATTCCTGTAGTGTTTGTAAAAAAGATACACAGCTATCAACAGAGTGATTATGGACAAAGCAGTTGTACCGAAACCATAATGAATAAGCTTAGCTATGTGTGTAAATGAAGTAGACTGAATAGATGCTGCCCAGGAATTTACGCTTGCATCCACCGCAGAAAAACTGCCTCTCAGAAAAGCTATGAGCAAGAAGCAGATTAAAGACGATGATAGAACAAGCAGGGCTATTCGCTGCTTTCGCAAAGCATTTTTCAGGTTGGAATCGAGCATTCCCATAGCTGTTCTTCTATTCAATTATATAGCAGTTGAGCGACTGGGAGCGAACCGAAGTCTCTGATTAACACGTCTAAGCTATGAAGGCTTCTATGCACATAATAGGGATCTATATTAGATGGGTTATTAATTAAGGGGGTATAGAAATGTATGCCCCCAGAAACATTACTTGCTGCCGTTATGCTGTGATTGGCTGGCAGTATGTTCGGATTGGCTCTGTATGCCTGTTTTTGGGAGTCGAGGACATAGCAGGGGAAAGGTTCAAGGGGAACACAGAGGATTCCATTATGCAGGCTTGCTGCTTCCAGTGTGAGTATGCATAGACCATTGGACTGGAACGAACACCTCGGATATAATAAGTTGACTCGATTCGGATGGGTGCTGAAGTATGGAAATCTACGATGTAATTGTAGTTGGCGGTGGAATAGGAGGTTCCGTGGCCGCTAGATTCTCAGCGAGCTATGGGCTGTCGACCCTGCTTATTGAGAGATTCAAGACACCTCGAAACAAGCCTTGCTCTGGAATACAATTCCCCTATCTTGAGAAACTCGTGGGTGAAAAGATACCCAAGGAAGCGCTCTGCAAGAATGAACTCTATAATGTGGAGATAATTACGCCCACCGGCAAAGTGACAAGAGGCCGCATGAAGATGCTGAACTTCTGGAGGTCGACTTTTGATAGCTGGCTGAACTCACTTGCTGTCCACGCTGGTGCTCAATTCTTAGATGATACTAAGCTTATAGATTTAGATGAAGGAGAGGAAAGAACAACGGTTACGGTTTTGAGCAAAGAGGGAGAAAGGAAAATCAGTACTCGCCATCTTATTGGTGCTGATGGTTTGAACTCCGCCATAAGGAAAAAACTGCAGCCCCAGGGTGTCAACAGAAAAGCTTGGGGAGCGACCATAAATTACTATTTTGATGGCGAAGCAAATCTGGACCCTAACACTGTTTACATGTTCTACAATAGGGAGTTCTGCCCTCTAATGTTCGCTTGGGTTTACAGGAAGGATGACTGGTGGGTCATAGGCACAGGTGCAGATAGAGATTTGCTGCAGTACGCAAGAAGGTTCCTAAGTTATGTCCAGGAAAAGTACGCTATTCGTGGAAAGATGGTCAGGAAGGAAGGCTTCTCCTCGCCAATGGATACCTCAATCTACTTAGGTCGTGGAAATATACTCATGATAGGTGATGCTGCAGGCTTGGTAGACCTATACCGTGGGCTGGGAATGGACAACGCAGCGCTAAGTGGGAGATTAGCCGTGAAAGCCCTTGCACAATCAGAGAAGACTGGTCATCCTCCAATCAAAGTCTATGAGCGGCTAATGAAAGGAATAGTCCACAAGATTGCCAAGAACAAGCGTAGACAAGTCACCAGATACAGCACAAATGACAGCCTGCAGAATAGTCTGTCTCCGTTCAATCTCATCAAGGACGGGCTTCTTATGTTGACAGTCGCCCAAATAGACGCGCTACTGCCAGCAGAAAGGGTAATTACGCTACCGCTTTAACACCCATCTTTGGCCAGGAATCGCAAGTATGGTTCAACGGGTTCGGACTTACCCCCACCATCGCCCTGTAGGGCTTCAGGCTGTGTTAATAGGCGGCCTGGCGAGCTAGTCAATTACTATGAGCTTGTCAACGGAACTGCTAAGGACAACCCTGAGCGAGGCAGACTGGATTTAAGGAAATGGCTATTCAGGAGATGAAGCTTAGGGATTCATGTCCGACGCCAAGGGTCTGACAAACCCGAGCATAATTATGCTTGTTTGGAGGTGAACAAATGGAGAGGACGATTGCAGCATTGTCACTCGCGCTATCAGTCTTCGCCTTCTCAGTAGGGACCTTGTGTATCCTCATAGCTCTCATAACAGCTTTGAGCGCACACGCCGCTACTCGCGCTTACCTCTACCTACATCCAACTGGGGATAGCTGGCTTCCTCGGTGGAGTCTGGTTTGCGCTCCTGGCTCTTATCTATGACGCGAGAAGCAGAGAAACAAGTAAGACCTAGGGCGCAGTCTCACAAGTGGGCTTCATTGACCGGAGCCGTCAGCCTACATTAAAGACAGCCCGGCGAGGTTGTGCGAAGCTCCCTTCAAATGGCTGGTACTTGCGAGACTAGACGCTAGCTGGCCGAGAGAACTCGGGTGTATGTCAAGCCAATTCAGGGAGCAGGCATTGCATTCCGTTGTCTCAAGAAATGGAACGGAGATACAACCTAAAGTCGGTCTTTCCCTTCCGGGAGAGTGGAGCTTCGGCTGTTGTCGGGCCTTCTCTCTATCTGTGGTTATCTTCTAGCTTGCTGGCATTAACTGTCGGTTCTCTGTGGCTAAGAAACACTCTCGGGGATAGTGACACAATAACGCAGCAGGTGGGTAGTGTAGAAATGTATATCCGCTTTTAAATCCCTCGCTGCCGTTATGCTGTGATTAGCTGGGGATATGTTCTGATGGGCAACGTGAAATGGGAGTATATCGTCACCACATTGCCAATTAGTTCATCGCAACCTATCCACAAGGGTGCCCCTCCTCTGAGTCTTTACTGCACAGTCTACAATTACTACCCCAGTGGTGCCTCGAAGTGCCCTCAGCTCAGCATTCGCTTCTAGAGCCCTTGGATTTTGACCACAGGGCTGCTTGCACTGGCCCACATTTCGCAGTAGAATATCGCAAGAGGTCTCCAGCCAACTGAACTGGACACTGGATCACTGGCCGCCAACCAAGTTTGAGATGCTGCTTAGCACGGGACAAGATATTGTGCTACGCCGTCTGGCTCTCCTGAGTCTGGCTGTCTATTCCTATGCTGCAGAGCGTCGCATTTAGAAGAAATCACGGAAAACATATTGGCCTTTCCGCCGTTTCAGGCTAAAAGAAAACAATCGTGTTATAGACAAGTTCCAGTCGGTGCTTTAGAGAGACTGTATTTAGCAGAATTTGGCACAAAGATACTGAAAGTATCCTGTCTTGTGGCTCTGCAGTGTATGGAATTTCAGATAATGAAGAAGTAAGAACTCTGAGAAGATTTAGCGATATTGATTACATAAGTATATCGAGGAAAGATGCTAGAAAACCTTATTACAAAACTAGTAGGCTGTTAAGGACTAGTAAATTAGTAGCCGAGATGGATGTATCAATGCTAAACTATGATTCATGTATGGGGGGTCTTGAAACTGATTCCCTGGTGTTCCCTTTAACATTCGTCAAATTCATGGTTCCCTTATTCGACTCACAGAATTTGTTTCTAGAGCTTACTGGGAAAGCTATGTCAAAAATTTTGGCGAGAACCCTGTATAAAGCAGAACGACTTATAACTCCAAGTTACGCTATGATGAAGATCAATGATGCTAGAATCCGTTACCAACCATATAGGTGGTGGAGCGTGCATGGTGAATTTATCCTTTCGCCAAATGCGAATAGCAACATACAAGTATACTATGACAGAGTAGCCAGTACGATGGAAGAGCTATGTAAAGGGGGTTTGCTCACAAAAGTGGGAAGTCCTTATGTGGAACCTGTTTATGATACGTCAAAGTTTGTCGTAGAAGGGGGAGAGTCCTAACTATGTTAGATATGGCTAACATGTATGCCAGAGGGATATTTGCATTTTTGAGAGGAAGAAATACACCGAGTCTAAGGAGAGTCATTAATGTTGCATATGACGGCTTTGATGTTGCTATTGGATTATTAAATGGGAAAACGAGTTGTGCCGCACTATTCAATGCTAAAACCCCAGAAATTCAAAATTCAGGTACATTGAACTAGTTCATTACCCCCCGAAGCTAACTGTCATCTATGGAAACAATTCTCTAGCACTGGCTATCGAGGGCTATGGCTACCTCCAAGAATGGACACCTGCGAAGGTCAGGAAGACCATCAAGGTAGTCACTTTATCTGCCAAGAAATGTGAATAGGTTGATTCCAACACCGCGCTGCGGTGCTTCAGGCTGTTTTTCAAGTTCATATGCACTGGCCGTCTTGACACTACTCTAGTTTAGATACACAATCGCTTTTCGAGGAAGACGGAGTGGCGAAGGACAAACGATATAAATGTGAGGTATAGAAGGTGGGAAGAATACTCATTGCGGGAGCGGGTGTAGCTGGCGGCTATCTATGGCAACTGCTCGCGAGAAAGCGCACGAACAATAATGATATCGAGATTGCTGACCCGGGTTCCCCAACGCGCTGCGGCATTTCCTCATGCGGTTTTGCCGTGACCAAGCAATTCTTCCCGCTCTGCCGTGAGGTGGGACTCGACCCAGATAAGTACATACTTGCTCGCCCAGAGATAGGGTATGCAAACAATGTCAAATTCAACATCAAAGGACATGTTTTCTCCATTGACAAGCCGGCCTTCGTTCGAGACTTAATGAAGGGATCTATCGTAAGACCACAGCCGAGGGATGAACCCAAGGAGAGAGTAATAGATGCCACAGGCACAGCAAGGGCCTACATAGGGGGGTATGAGTTTGACATTCTTTATCCATGTATACAGAAGAAGGTAAGATTTCCTCGACCACCTGAACTTGCGGAGTCTGTACACAGCGTTGGCTATTCCTGGATAATCCCTTTGGAGGACAACAATGCACATGTCGGCATGGGGTCCATTACTCGTGACGCCGCAGACATGGCAAAAGTTGTTGAGGAATTGGCACGAGACACGAAGACAATATGTGGTTGCCAGGGACTGCTGAGAGGGACAGGCCCCATATTTCCACTGGTTCGAGGAAATGTATGGGCAGTTGGAGAAGCCGGAGGCCTGGTGGATCCAATCAGCGGAGCTGGAATAATCCCTGCAATGGTCTCCGCCAAGCTTCTCGTTGAGCATTGGAATGATATGGAAGGATATGAAACCGCTATCGTCAGGAGGTATGGATGGTTGCGAAAATCGGCTGAGCTCGTTCAAGAGTGGCATGATACTGGGGTTCTGAATATCAACAAGTTATTGAGCTTGTGGAAGAACTATGCCGAGTTCATAGGCCTTGATATCGGGACCTCAGGGACAGCAAAGGCCAGCCTGATACGCAATGCCTTACGTATTGCGCTGTATGCACCGAGTGTCGGACGGCGCCTGAGAACAGGTCAATTATGGTGACATTGGAGGCATTCCGTTAGTCAGAGCATTCCTTCGATAGGTTCATAACGTCGCTGACCTCAAATCCATCCAAAACACATTAAATTCTCAGATCTTGACTGCAGCGCTGCTTGCTGTCTTTGGCTACCGCCTAGCCTCCTGTTAGTGCCCTCTGATAGCCTGGGAGGAGTAATTACTCTCGGCATTTCTGTTTCAAATATCTTTTAGTGCGGGGGTATAGAAATGTATCCCCCTTTTGAATCCCTTGCTGCCATTATTCTGTGATTGGCTGCTAGTATGTTCTGATTAGCTCTGAATGCTTGTTATAAGAAGGCTAGGGGATGGTGGCGGATTTCGGTTACCAGGGTACTTGATTTGAAGAGCCTTCTGATTTTGAATAATGGGCCTCGGGACAGTCTGTTAGCTTGACGCTGAGAAGCAGATTATTTAGAATAGGAATCGTGCAAAAGTCTTTCGGTTTCTACGCCCTTGTTACTAGCATGCTGGTGCTGGTGGTCGGTTTATTGGCTGGGCTGGCACTAGCTGAAAAGTGGATAGCATTTATTTCTATCGCAATACTCTTCTCGCTCTTGTTCCTATTCCTTTCAGAGATACCACGAGAGCAGAACAGCTCGCGGTAACTCAGCCTATTATTTCCGATTGTCGCTACTATGAATAAACGGTAGCTACACACTACCGCCCTGTAGTGTTCCATGCTGTCCGTAAGATATCCCGCACATGAGCGGATAGGGCAACAGAAATCAAGTGCTAAAGTATTGCGCCATAGCTTATAATCTATTCTATAAGGAGATTCGTACCAAGCGTAATGGTCTTGTTTGGACCTATTTGCTTTGCCTTCGCTGAAGAGCAGGCATTTATGTAACCAATCTAGAGATGGTGTATCTGCCAAGGTCAAGTTCAGTGTGTTCTGACCTAAGCAAACAGGCTGGAGCGTGTCCTAGGGAGCCATGTCATGGAAATAAATGAAGGCGAAATACGGCGCATTCTAGAAACATACTTCAGTACAGCCCAAAGTGCTGTCGACCCGGATGAGATAAAGTCGCTTCTCATTACGCTCCTTAGCCAGAATTTGGAGGCCACTCGCAAATTGGAAGACCCAGATTCGTTCACAAATGGCTTGGGGGATACCGCAGTTGAGCTATATAAGCAGGTACAGCGTATCGCTAGCGAAATTGAGAAAGAAGCGAATGCTAAGGCATCTGCCATCATCCCAGATGCTGACCGCAATGGTAAGGTGGAAATAGACGGTATTGAGGCCGAAGCCGAGCCAAGAACAGAAGATGTCATACAAGAAAGATTCAAAGCAGCAACGCTGGAAAGGCTCGCCGTTATTCAGTTAGCGATTGAGGGTGCTGAGGCAGAGGCCAAGAAGGCCATTCATGACGCAAGAAAAGAGGTTGAGTCTCTGCAGATGGAAGAGAGGAAACCTGCAAAGAAGGAACCGCAGATTGTTGCAAAGGAAGAAAACGGGAGGGCTGCCCAAAGAGATGAGAGGCTAAAATATCATTCTCTACCGCGGCGGGGGGAGAAAGGAATAGTGAGATATCGTTGGAATGTAGAAATAGAGCGGCAACAACATAAAATTGAAATTCTCTTAAACACCGCTCTCGGTTTGTTTGCTACAGGAGGTGGGCGGTTACTGGTCGATGGGGAGACTATGCATGATTGGGGCTGCAATCCTTTCGCATTGATTCCTAAAGGAGTGCTTAAGTTTCAGGTTGCAGACAGGACAGTGTTCGTTAGGAACCGAGGGGCAATTACTAAATATCCTGTGCTAGTGTTAGGCAACAAAGAGATACCAGCTGTTTCAACCAAGGTATAGTTTGCTTGGCTGTTCTAAGGTCTATTAAGTTACAGTACCTCGGGTCATCGACGCTGTGGGCTCTCTACAATCCTATTTAGCCACTAGATTATCCAGCAGACCGGACGTAAGATGAGTATTGATAGCATTATCTGCGTTT
>CAWHAI010000040.1:0-10328 GCA_963827295.1 uncultured Chloroflexia bacterium | reverse complement strand
CAATCCGGCGGTCGTCAGGAATCCGCAGTAGCACGGGTATCCCCTCCGTGCGGCAGTAATCGTCCACCCGCCCGTCGCCGCAGTCGGCGCGGTTGATGATGACACCGCACGGCAGTTTCAGTTCGCGCACCGTTTCCACAGCCAACTTGAGATCGTGCAGGCCAAAGGGCGTGGGTTCGGTGACCCTGATGTTCGTTTTCTATAGATTCAGCTTCGCCTTCATCACTCTGGCCCTGAAGAAAATCGACGTAAGCATCGCTTATGCACTGTGGTCCGGGGTAGGCACAGCCCTTATAGCTGCAATAGGAGTCCTCTATTTCAAGGAGCCCGCCACTGCAATAAAGATAGGCTCAATAGCCTTGATTGTTATAGGGGTGGTCGGTTTGCTGTTAGTGGAAAGGCACACCAGTCCCGCCGCATTAAAAATGTAGGGGCAATTCATGAATTGCCCCTACATTCGGAATGCACCTGCGCTAACCTAAATCCCCAGCTTCTTCCGATTGGCCTCGATATGCGCCAGGATGCCATCCACCGCTTTGACCGCGTCCGTCTCCACATTCAGTAAGCCGCCGGTCACATTTTTAAGGTCGCTCGGTCAGTAGTTTCACCAGATTCGGCGCTCCGGTGACCGTCGGCACAGGGTTAACGTAGGTATAAAGCCCTAAGGCTAAAGCAAAGATGGCGTCTATAGTAGCCTTCTGCTCCATATACTCCGGTGCTACGGCGGCAACAGGGAGGTCAGGCATAGGAACGCCCCCCAGCGCTGCCGAAACCGCCGCCAGCAGGTCGGCCAGACGCCCTGTATCGGTGCATGTCCCGTAGCTGAGCACAGGAGGTATATTCAGCTTCTCGCAGAGCTTCTTAAGCCCGGGGCCTGCGAACTCCTTAGCCTCGGGACTGCATAGCCCCGCAACCTGCATCGCCCCGTTGCCACACCCCATAGACAAGCACCAGAACATCACGCTTTATCAGTTCCTTGGCTACGCGCACGCTGTGCACATCCTGGCCGGTATCCCTTAACGTCGTGCATGAGACCAGCCCTGCTACTCCACGCAATGTCCCATCCTTTATAGCATTCAGGAGCGGCGTGAGGCTGCCGCCCAGGGCTTCGAGGATGCTTTCGGTGGAGAAGCCCACCACAGCCTCCCTCATGGGCAACCCAGTGAACGGCTCCACGGAAGCTTTCCTGACCTTGAAGTTGTCTATCGCCATCTGGAGTAGCCGCGCCGCCTGCTCCTCCGCCTTCTCAGGCTCGTAGTTTATACGGTCAGTAATCCCTTCGAAAGCAACCAGCTCGCTCACCGGTATCAGCTTGAACTTGTATCTCTGGGCATACAGAGGGTCGATGGGCATGGAGCAGTTCATATCGCAGGCAAAGAGGTCAACGCAGCCCGATGGCCAGCACAGCCTCCTGCATAATCCAGTTCCCCGTGAAGCCGTAGAAAGTGCTGTCCATCTCCCATCTCTGAATCATCTCCTGCCCGGTCTCGATGTTGGCGATAACCCGCAGCCCCTTGGCACCCACGTCCTTTGCCTTATTCTGCCACTCCGGCTTCCGCGCCAGTTGCACCATGGCGAAGCCCAGGAAAGGCTCGTGCCCGTTGGGCAGCACGTTCACATAGTCGGGGTCTAGCACGCCGAGGTCTACACGCATCTTATGAGGCCTGGGTATCCCGTAGAGCACATCCTGGCAGTACTCGTTGACAATCTGGCTCTGGTACGCCATGGCCACGCCGAGCCGCATCGCCTTCAGGGCCAGGCTCTGGTAATAGCCGTCAACGTTGGTAAGACAGGAACTCGTGGCGAACATCATCTCGCCGTGGATGCCGCCCGGGAAGATATCCAGCTTCCTCCACAGCTCCTTACGTTCTTTTGGAGCCAGAGCCTCAACTATTTTGCTGGGCTCATCGAGCTTCCTGTTGAAATCGGCCTCCGCGAAATCGCAGAGCCGAATAGCTACTTTATCAATCGAACCAGTCGTGCTCACCCCCAGCCGTTTGGCGAAATCCTTCAATTTCCCAGGCTCTTTTATCTGGAAGGGCGTTTTCTTCTGGGCTGTGGCTCGCAGACGTCTTGATAGTCTGCTCCGTATGATAATGATATGTGGATGCGCCCATGACGTTCCTGAGCAGCATCATGCGCATCGCCATGCCATCGGCCTTGATGCCGCACACGCCCTTTTTATCCTTAGCCGCATCCGCACGGCAGGGCCCGTTGGAGCACAAATCACAGCGGACACCTGCCTGGCAGAAAGGACACCTTTTATCCGGGGGCGCCCAGGCCCTGAGCCTCGTAACGGTCCCAGATATTGTCCATGCCGTCTTTTTTAATCCGCTCATATACCTTGCGCACCGACTCGTGGTAAGAGATTCTATCGCCTTCCATTTAAACCTCCACTGAAAAATTCTAAATACCAATTTCTAGTCCCAAGTACTAATGATAACGATTGGAAGATGGAGAAATCATAAAATAAAGAAGGTAAATTATTACAAACTTATCACATTTACAGAGAATATTCCCAAAACAATGGCATATGGTCACTTTTGTCTATCCAAATGCTACTAGGACCAACTTCAAAACATGTTGTACGCTCAATAAAATTTGGTGGCGCAAAGATATAATCTACATGATAAGGCTTTTCGACATTCTTCCTAAAAAATAGAGTGGAGTCCTTCTCTGAACCGAAATCGAATTTATTGATTTCATGATAAACGCTTCTCAATCCATAAGACCTCAATAAGTCCTTGACTGATAGAAAATTACCCGTGAGTGGATAATCAGAAGTTTTATCAAGTTTAATATTCCAATTAAAATCTCCCAATACGATGGGATTTTTGTCCAAAAAATCTCGACAATTGTCAAGTACATTCCAAACTTGTGCAATATATCTATTTTTCTTGTGAATATCGTTCATTGCCCAAAAAGCCACAAAAGGCACACCATTAATTTCAAAAAACATGTGATACTTTGAAGGAAAGCTCGAAGGGAAAGATGGAATCGGACTTTTTGAAAAAACACCTAATCCTTTATTCTTGTTGTCACCAACCCAAATATGGTGAGAATAAATCGAATAGCCTCCGATTTCTGGATTTTCACACTCTTGTATAACAGCAACATCAGGTGAATAACACCTTTCAAGAAATCCCTGTTTTTTTCGAAATGCACAATTGCAATTCCAAGTAACTATACGCATAGTGCAAAACTCAATTCATGCGAAATTAGACAAAGAGATAAATTAGGATATGTAGTGTTTAGTGAAACCCACCAATCCGTTCATGCTTCTCACATTTCAAAGCGCCGCCCTCCAGGAGGGAGAAGCCGGCATCGTCTCGAAATGTGAGGTGTCATTCAATATAGCAAGCCGCTTTGTGCCTTCATTAACCCAGACCACGCTCAACGAGGCATTGTTCGCCTTTATCCTGCGGTAAATGCTGTACGTCACACCCATAACGTATGCCGCCAGTATCCTCACCACGATATCATGTGTCACCATCACCGTTTGCTTACCCAGGTTGGCAGCCACCGCCATCTCAAAGGCCCGAACCGCCCTCTCAGCCACCTGCTTGAAGCTTTCGCCATTGGGGAAGGCGAGGCCCGAGGGGTCGATCTGAGACTGCCTCCACATCTCCGGCCACCTTCGCGCAATCTCGCTTTCGTGCAGCCCCTGCCAGTCGCCCAGCTTGATCTCGATCAGGTCATCCAGTGGCTTCACCTCGAGTACATGAGGCTCAGCGATAAGAGAAGCAGTGGTGTAAGCCCTTTTCAGTGGGCTGGTATGGATTGAAGCTATAGACAAGCCAGCCAGCCTAGACGATAACTTGCGCACCTGGGCATACCCCACCTCATCGAGGTCTTCCTCAGACCAGCCCATGTAATAGCCCGTTACATTCGACCTGGTCTGCCCGTGGCGCACCAAAAGAACAGTCGTCGTCATTATGTATCCAAAGAAGCGGCTTGCTTAAAGCCCTAGAATATCACCTTTTCCTCTGACAGCTTGTTGTATTCCTCGTCGGATACCTTCAGCAATCCTTTGAACACGTATTCGTTGTCTCCGCCCAGCAAGGGCGCGCTGCTGCGAATACTCCCCGGGGTGTCGCTCAGCTTCCAGGGAACGCCGTAAATCACCTCGGGCCCGCTCTTGGAATGAGTGACATTCACAAACGTTCCCCGCGCCTTGAAATAGGGATCATGATACTGGTCTTTAGATATCATGAAGGGGGCGGCGGCCACGCCCGCTTTCTGCAGAATCTCCGTTGCCTCATAGGGTGTGTAGTTCTTAGTCCACTCGCCCACCAGTTTGTCCAGGTCATCCTGATTCCTCAGCCTGTTACGCAGGTCGTTGAACCTCGTCTCCCCCGTCCACGCCGGACCTCCTATCGCTTTGCAGAAGCTGCGCCACTCGTCCTCCGTCTTAACGGCGATGGAGACCCACTGGCTATCGCCCTTACACGGATAGAAGCCGTGCGGTGCCATGTCGGGAACGCGATTGCCTTTGGGCTTTTGCACACGCTTGTTCACTATGTAGTCCAGGAGCGGCTCACCTAGCAGCGATGTCGTCGCCTCCCACTCCGAGATATCTATGTACTGACCCTTCCCGGTGCGGTTGCGGTAAACCAGGGCAGCCAGCATAGCGTAAGCCCCGTACGTCGCAGACACGTGGTCACCGTAGGCGAACCTCATGGCACAGGGGGTTAGCTCATCCTGATAGCCCACCAGACTATCCGTCCCTCCCAGAGCGGTTATGATAGGCGCATAGCCCCTCGTGTTCCTCAAGGGCCCGGTATGGCCAGCGAAGCAGAGCGAGACTACTATGATATCTGGTTTGAGCTTCGACAAAGCCTCGTAGCCCAGTCCGTATTTGTCCAGAACGCCCGGCGTGAAGTTGTCGGCGACGATGTCGGCCTTCTTACAAAGCTCAATGAGCAATTCGGCGCCCCGGGGCTTGGTGAAGTCCACGGTTATTGCTCGCTTGTTTCGGTTCATGATATGGAATACAGGGCTCGTCTCCAACTGCTCAGGGTCGAACGCCGCCAAATCAGCCGGCGTCTTTATGGAGACGCCCTTAGGCACAGCCACCTTAGCCACCCTGACGTAATCCACTCGCACATGCGATTCAACCTTGATGACCTCGGCCCCCATGTCTGCCGCAATATGGGTCATCTGGGGTACGGCCCAGGCAGAGCCAAAATCTATCACCCTGTATCCTTCCAACGGAAGCCTTGCCATATCCAGAAAACCTCCTGCCTTATTTCTCAACAGCGTAATTTCTCATTTTGCACTTTGCATTTTGCATTTCTCGCTAGATAACCCCTGCCCTTTTCAGCGCTGTTAAATCTTCTTTGGTATAACCCAGACGCTTGGAATATATCTCCTCGTTATGCTCACCCAGCAAAGGTGCAGGTCGTTTCAGCGCCCACGGCGCATCATGCAGCTTGTACGGCGCACCTGGATATTTGAGTTTCCCCACCTCTTTACGGTCAACAGCGACAAAGAACTCGCGAGCTTTAAGATGAGGGTCATTTACCTCATCCGCCATGTTATACATCGGCGCGAATGGGATGGCATTCTTCTCGCAAATCTCGAATATCTCTTTCTTGGTGCGCTCCAGGAACCACGGCGTCAGCAGGGCATCCACCTCTTCGGGATAGTCATCCTGCATGGCATGGCGGTCACGGTACTTAGGGTCCTTGGTCCAATCAGGAGTGCCCATCAGCTCCAGAAACTTTACCCACTGCTTGAGCTGTGGCGCTATCAGTGCAACATAACCATCCTTGCAGGGGATAAGTCTGCCCGCGGGATACGTCATCCCGCCTCCCAGATAACCTTTCGTCAAGCCGTCCCCGGCGCCGCCGGTGTACTTCGTTACACCGAACCCTACATGGAAAGTAGCCCATATCTCCGCCTCCGAGATATCCACTTGCTGACCCCGCCCCGTTGCATCCCGGACGAGAAGAGCAACCATCGTAGCTCCTGCGCCACTTATGGCCGCCTGATAATGCCCCAGCGACACCGGCATCGTTAACGGCTCCCTCCAGTGATGCCCAGTTATCTGGCTCACGCCTCCGGCGGCGCAGCAGTTGATGGCATACGCCTTGTAGTCTTTGTAAGGGCCTGTCTGACCGAACGGGGTTATCGAGGTCACGATGAGGCGCGAGTTTATCTTCTTGAGCTTGGGGTAATTGAGTCCCCACTTCTTCATGAGCTTGGGAGGGTTATTCTCTACGAAAACATCAGCTTCCTTAAGCAATTCTTTGAGTATTTTCTGTCCGCTTGGCGTTTTTATGTTAAGTGTAATGCCCAGCTTGTTGGCGTTAAGGTAGAGGTAAATCCCGCTTCGTTCGTGGTGAGGGATGTCATCAGGGAAGGGGCCGTATTCCCTGGATTCGTCTCCCTTGCCTGGCTCCTCGATCTTGATGACCTCGGCGCCGAGGTCCGCCATCATCTTGGCGCAGTGCGCTGCCGAGATGAAGTTACCGCACTCCACCACCTTCAATCCCGCAAGCAGTTGATCTACCATAAACTACTACCTCCATGTCGAATCAAAAACCATCCTCCGCCCCGTTCACATGCGATAAAAAGTCTACCTTATTAGACTCCGCTATGCAAGTATTTCGTGAGAGAACCTTGATTCAGAAAACCTCTTGACCATGCGTTTTGTTTTCCCACAGGACTGTGGTACAATTCCCCTAGTCTTAACAATAGCAGTATAGAGGTGCAGGATGCTTCCTGCCGGGGGATTCAGGGAGTTGATATAAGCCATTCATAGCCCCGAGGTGACCAAATCATGACCTTGAGACAGAAGACAAAGATAGTCTGCACCATCGGCCCTGCCAGCGGCTCGCTATCTACTATCGAGAAGCTTATCAAGGCAGGGATGAACATCGCTCGCCTCAATTTTTCCCACGGTACCTATGAGGAGCACGCCGGCTACATTAGAAACATCCGCGAGGCTGCTTCGAAGCTGAATACCCCGATAGCCATACTCCAGGATATCGCCGGGCCAAAAATCAGAACCGGCAGGCTCAAGAGTAAAGAGGTTAAACTCAAGGAAGGCTCCAACTTCGTCCTCACCACGAAGAAAATAATCGGTGATGAGCACAAGGTGAGCGTGAACCTGCCTCAACTGCCCCAGAATTTGAAGCCTGGCGATATCATTTACCTGGACGATGGGGCAATAAAGCTGAAGGTGTTAGACCCTACTGCCAGAGAAGTGAAGTGCCGCATAATTGTAGGAGGCGCCCTGGGTTGGGAGAAGGGCGTCAATATCCCCGGGGTGAACCTGAAGATACCATCCTTCACCGGGAAGGACTTCAAAGACCTTCTCTTCGGCATAGAGCATGAGGTGGACTTCATCGCCCTCTCCTTCGTCAGGGAAGCCGAGGATGTGCTCAGTGTGAGAAGATTCCTCAAAAGAAAAGGGGCAGATATCCCACTCATCGCCAAAATAGAGAAGTGGGAAGCGTGGGAGAATCTGGATAAGATTTTAGCAGCATCCGATGGCCTGATGGTGGCGCGTGGTGACCTGGGGGTGGAGATCCCCATCGAGAGAGTGCCATTGGTTCAGAAGGAGATTATCAGAAAAAGCAATCACGCGGGTAAGCCTGTGATCACCGCCACCCAGATGCTGCAGTCTATGATAAATTCACCCCAGCCCACCCGTGCCGAAGTCACCGACATCGCCAACTCCATCTTCGACGGCACCGATGCCATTATGCTTTCGGGTGAGACCGCTGTGGGTAGATACCCAGTTGCGGCTGTGCAGGTTATGATGAAGATTGCCCTGAACACAGAAGCCACGCTTCCCTACAGCAAGATGCTGCAGGATAAAGGTACGGACCTCGAACCCCAGACCGACGATGCCATAGCTTACGATGCCTGCCATACCGCCCACCAGCTTGCCGCAGCAGCCATTGTTGCCTTTACCAGCTCAGGTAGCACCGCCAGACGCGTGTCCAAATACCGCCCCGGCATCCCTATACTAGCTGCTACCCCGAGCCCAAAGCAGAAGAGAAGGCTGCTTCTCTCCTGGGGAGTGTACCCTTACGAAGTCCCCGACCCACCCTCAGTACTCGACCTCTTTGCACAAGGCGTGAGAGTGTGCAAAGAAAGCGGAGTGGCAAAGAAGGGCGACCTCATCGTCATCACCGCTGGCCTGCCTCTGGCCGTCCCCGGCACCACCAACATGCTCAAGGTGGAGACGGTGTAAAAAGGAGAAACAACATATGGCATGGTATGCTTATCTGGCTTATTTCTTCGCTGGCTTTTTCTTAGCTAACGGCGTGCCCCACTTCGTGCACGGCATATCGGGGAAAAAGTTCCCCAGCCCCTTCGCCTCACCCCCGGGCAGGGGTGAATCGCCCCCGCTGGTCAATGTCCTCTGGGGACTGGCAAACTTCCTTATCGGTTACACCCTCATTTTCAAGATAGGAGACTTCACGTTCGGTTTTACTCGCGATTTCCTGATGGTAGTTCTGGGCGCACTCGTCATTTCGGTGATTTTATCCATTAATTTTGGTCGCAGGGCAACCCCTGATAGCTAATTGCTAAATGGGGAGTGCAGAGGGATACATAGGGGGTTGATATGAACTTAAAAGGCAAAATAGCCATCGTTACCGGCGCAGCCAGTGGCATCGGGAGATCGACAGTCCTACACCTGGCAAAACACGGCTGCACCCCTGTACTGGTTGATATCAAGGAGGAGAAGCTGGTCGAAATGCTGGTTAAAGTCCTCAAGTATGCCCCCGATGCCACAGCAAAGGTCTGCGATATAAGCCAGGAAACACAGGTCAGGCAATTGGTCCAGACTATAAACGAACGCTACGGGAAAATAGATATCCTGGTCAACAACGCTGGAATGATGATAGTGAAATTCTTCGATGAAATGTCACAGGAGGAATTTTACAGGCAGATGGCCGTCAACTTCTACGGTGGAGTACATTTCATTCAAGCAGTCGTCCCCATTATGCGAAAGCAAGGTAAGGGCGTGATCATAAACATAACTTCAGTAGGTGGCAAATTGATTGTGCCGGGAACTACAGTCTACTCTGCCAGTAAAGCTGCCTTCCATGGGTTCTCGGAGGCACTATACTACGAGTTGAAAGACAAGGGGATCCATGTTGGCATAGTCCTGCCCGGAGGCACCCGCACGGGGATATTCGACAACTCCACCACCAAGCTAGGGAAGTATTATCAAAGCGAATGTAAAACGCCACCGCTAAAAGTTGCCCAGAAAATCAGGGAAGCCATCGAAAAAGAGCGCTTCATGACAGTCGTGCCTTCCAGCTACAGGTTTCTCATCGAATTCCATGATTTCTTCCCAGGGTTCTTCGGAAATCAGCTTCTACGCAGGCTGCGCCCCTACTTTAACTAGCAAAGTCGGCGTCCTCAACCCTGGGATGCCCTGGACTGGACGAAGGCGATGAACTCGCTGAGCAGGCGTGAGACTACCCTTTCCTTGCGGTAGACACAGTAGAAGTCCCGTCTCAACTCCAAACCTTTGACCGCGACCTCATTGACCAACCCCAAAGCAACGCTCTTTTTGATCGCCAGATTCGACACAAAAGCGATGCCCACCCCAGCCTCCACTGCCGATACCACCGCCTGACTCGTGCCCAGAATTAGGTTCGTTGTCAACTTCTCCGTGTCGATTCCGGCTTTGGACAAAAGCGACTTGAGGCTCTGCTGAGTGCCTGAGGTCTCCTCTCGAAAAATCAGAGGCTCCCCCTCCAATTCCATAAGCGAGATTTTCCTTCTCCTGGCGAAGGGATGCTCCGGAAACACGATGAGCACTATCTCGTCCTCCGCCACCTTGGAATAGTCCAGCTCTTTGCCCTCAAGCGCTATGCCACAGAATCCCAGGTCGTAATCCCCATTTTGAACTCCTGAAATGACGTTGAGGGAATCGGAAATGTCAACGCGCGCACCTACAGCAGGATGCAGCGACTTAAACTCGCCCAGTATGGGTGGAAGCAGTATTTCGCCAGGTATGGTGCTGGCAGCGATGACAATCGTGCCCGTGACATCCTCACGAAGCTGGTCGAGGTCGCGTGTCAAACGTGCTCGTTCCTTCTCCACAGCCTCAGCGAATCGCATCAATCGCTTCCCGGCATCAGTTAGAGTGATTGTCTTCTGACCCCGGTCTATCAGGCGGACGCCGAGATCGCGTTCCAGCTTCTGAATCTGAAAGGATACAGCAGGCTGGCTTATGGACAGCTTCTTCGCCACCTCCGAGAAGCTCCCGCGCCTGACCACCTCAAGATACGTCTTTAAGTAATCGAGGTTCATGGCCCACCTCCTGCTATCATAAGTAAATTTTATCTTGCGCAACA
>CAWHAI010000039.1:0-15326 GCA_963827295.1 uncultured Chloroflexia bacterium | reverse complement strand
TTGACGGGAGAGGCTAGAGCCTGTCCTGAGCTTGTCGAAGGATGAGGGTGAAACGTAGGCCGCTCAATTGAACGCCCCTACCCATACGAACAGGTCTCGTAGTCCTGTCATCACCAGACCAATATTCTTGGAAACAAACGTAGGGGCACGGCATGCCGTGCCCCTACCTACATTCAAAGCTCTTGCCCCTTATTACCAAGCTCATGCCCCGATAATATCCGTAGGGGGCGACCCGTCGGGTCGCCTTATGCCTTGAGGCCATACAGCATTATCGTAAGCAAGTCATGGAACAGTTTGGGATCGTGATGCGTCCTGGCATGAAGCTTCGGATTGGCGTTCATTCCTTGTGTGAAGATTTCTACGTAGGCCTCTATCGCCTCATCAGAAATGTCCCGATTAACATAACCTTCTTTCTTGCCTTCCTTAATGAATCCTAAGAATTGCTCTTGAACTTGCTCCAAAAGTGAGTCCACAAATTGCTTGAATTGACGATTATTCATTATTTCAACATCACTATATCCGGAACCAGGCTCGCTCATCTCTATCATGTACTGAACAACGTCCTCCACCTTCTCGCCATAAGGTTTGTTGGCTTTTGATATTTCGCGGAAGTGTTCAAAAAAACCGTTAGCGACGGTTTGGATATAATCTTGAATCAGCCCATCTTTGCTGCCGAAGTTGTTATAGATTGTAGCTTGAGAAACGCCGGCTTTGCGGGCGATGTCATTGATACTGACTTTACCTACACCGAACTTGGCAAAGAGCTCCCCTGCTGCCTTTCGAATATTCTCTTTACTCTGCTCTTTCCTTCGTTCAAACCCGTCCATCTTTTGTCTTCCCACTCAAATAATTAATAACTTTATTATACAAAATCATATTGACAATTACAATAATTATGCTACTATCTAATTATTAGAGTAATTCCAGCGCAATATTACCAAATCTATAGCATTAACTGCAAGAGGACAATTGACATGACCGACAGGACGATTGACACCACCGAAACTAAAGAAAGCCGCATCTATCGTCTGAGATGGCGGACGCTTGTTGTTATCGCATTGAGTGTACTGGTCATAGTACTGGATGCCACGGTTATGAACGTAGCTTTACCCACCATCCAGAGAGAGTTGAATGCCACCAACTCTGAACTCCTGTGGATGGTGAATGGTTATACGATGATATTTGGCGCTCTGATGCTGACTACAGGCGCTCTGCGCGGCAACCGTCTGGGCCGGGTCAGACTTTTACAGGCCGGTATCGCTGTTTTTGGTCTATCAAGTATAGGAGCATATCTCTCCGGCACCGCAACTCACCTGATAATCTGGCGGTTTTTCATGGGCGCCGGCGCGGCCATGATGCTGCCTGCCGCCCCCTCGCTATTATCACCAACATATTCCCCGAGGAAGAAAGGGGCAGGGCTATCGGGGTGTGGGCGGGCCTTAATGCCATCAGGCATAGCTCTGGGGACCCATTATCGGCGGCGCGCTGGTACAGAACTTCAACTGGAACTCGATTTTTCTGATTAATATCCCCGTAGCTGTAATAGCCTTGATATTAGGATGGTTTCTGATACCGGATAGCCGGGATAGCAACCCGCGTAAGCTGGATATTGTCGGCAATATATTATCACTGGCAGGCCTGTCAGCGCTGATATATGGACTGATTAACGGCGGTTCCCGGGGATGGACAGACGCTCAGGTGCTCGCAACACTGCTTGGCTCTGTGCTGCTTATCGCCCTGTTTGTGTTGTGGGAGAGAAGGTCATCTCAGCCGTTGTTGGAGATCGGTTTTTTCCGGAAAGCCCGTTTTTCTGCTGGTATCGCAGTTCTCGTCATTCTGGGCTTGGGCTTGAATGGGTTCCAGTATGTCTTGACCTACTACATGCAGTTTGTCAAAGGTTATAACGCACTGGGAACCGGATTGCGCTATTTGCCGCTAGCCCTGGGGATTTTGTTGGGAGCTGTTATGGCCGATAATGCAGTAAAACGTCTGGGGACAAAGTGGGTCATGGCGATCGGTTTCGTTGGCACTGCAATTTTATTTATCTTAATATCGAGATTTACCATAGATTCACCGTTCTGGCAATTAGGTACTGAACTATTCTTTTCTGCTTTCTTCTTGGGCAACATTATAGCTCCGGTCACGAATGCAATTATGGGGGCCCTACCGAAAGCTAAAGCCGGCATCGGCTCCGCTATGAACACCGTCTTCAGGATGGTGTCCGGCACCATCGGCGTAGCGGCTCTGGGTGCCGTTCTCACCAGCATCTATGCCTCTAATTTTGTCAAGTCGGCAGCGGCTATTCCCGGATCTACCGGCGGCGTTAGCCAAGAAAGCCAGCGACTCAGTAGGTGTAGCCATCGGTATTGCAAACTCGGGGCAACTGCCTCCAGGCAGTGGCGAATGCCTTGGCTCAAACGGCCAAACAGAGCTTCATGGATGGCTGGCAAACGATGGCAATCATTTCGTGCGCCATCTTCGTCGTAGGGGCTATTGTCGTCTTTAGGTTCATGCCGTGCACATCACGAACCCGTGACCTCAAGAATAAGACTTGCGCATTGCTTCTGAAGAATCTAAGTACTAGGATGAACAATGAGGGGTGCCCCAATGGGTCGCCCCTACACAATCTCTTTCACAAGCCTTGCAGTGTTAGCGCTAAATCAATATAATCTGCTGCACAATGACACCCTTCATCCTTTGAGAAAGGAGAACCAATGAAATCCAAGCTCGGAGCCAAGAATTGTCTCTACCCGCTGCCCACCGTATTGGTTGGAGCTAATGTTGGCGGCAAGCCCAACTACATCACTATAGCCCACGTTGGAATTATGGATCCTGGTTCAGTATCCCTCGGCATGAATAAAGCACATTACACCAACGCTGGCATCAAAGAAACCGGCACTTTCAGCATCAATATTCCCTCTGTTGATATGGTCCAGGAGACCGATTATTGCGGATTAGTATCTGGCAAAAACGTCGATAAGGCAAAAATCTTTGAGACTTTTTACGGGATATTGAAGACGGCACCAATGATCAGGAAATGCCCCAGTCAACATGGAGTGTAAACTGGTCCAGACAGTTAGATTTGCCCAAAGCACGACATATTCATCGGTGAGGTTATAGAAACCTATTGCTGAGGATGAATGTCATGACAGACGGTACTGTGGATATCGCCAAAGGTGCGTCCCATCCTTTTCGTCATGAATGATAGGGGTTATTGGACGATTGGCAACCGATTTGCCCAGGCATGGCACATAGGTAAACAGTATAAGAGCACTTAGCGATCATAATGCGCTTAGCCTTACAACATACAGGCACTCGCTTCGCAAGCGGCAGTTAATTACTAAGCCCCAACTCTCCCACTTTCGTTGACTGTATACACTTGTAGGGGTGTTCGATGGAACGACCCCTGCCCACCCCTGTACATTTCTACCGTAGGGGCTGGTTTGAAACCCGCCCTTTCCTAAAAGAGACCCGGGGAGTTAGATATTGACGAACTGATTGGGTAGGCTGGAGTCATCCGCTCCAACCCGTAGGGCACGGCATGCCATGCCCCTACACAATATCGACGCGATTACCCCTGTCCTTACCATGCCATGCCCAAATAATATCCGTCAGGGGCGTACCAGCGGGTCGCCCTCTCCCATAATCCGGCTTCCTTACCTTGCCCTCACTCTCAATCTATGCTACACTCTATTGGATATTTTCAGGAGGAACGAGTTGAAAAAGGGTCGCGTTTTCTCAGGCGCCAGGCCCACAGGCAAGCAGCACATCGGCAACTACTTAGGGGCTATCCAGAATTATGTGAAGCTTCAGCAGGACTACGATTGCATTTATTGCATCGTGGATATCCATGCCCTCACCACCCTCGAGGATACACACCTGCTCAAGGAAAATACCCGAATATGGCCCCGACTGGCTGGCGGCGGGGCTCGACCCCCAGAGAAGCATCCTCTTTGTACAGTCCCACGTCCCCGAGGTGACAGAGCTTCATACCCTGCTCAGCATGGTCACCCCTCTGGGCTGGCTGCTCCGTGTCACCACCTTCAAAGAAAAGGTCAAATTGCAGCCTCACAATGTGAACTACGGGCTGGTGGGCTACCCAGTGCTGATGACCGCAGACATCGTGCTCTACAAGGCGGATACCGTGCCCGTGGGCGAGGGCCAGTTGCCCCGCCTGGAGATAGCGCGTGAGATCGTGCGCCGCTTCAACAATATCTTCGGCCCCACCTTCCCCGAACCTCAGGCCAAGCTCACCAACTTCCCTATGGTTCTCGGCCTGGATGGGGAGAAAAAGATGAGCAAGAGCCTCGACAACCATATCGAGCTTGCAGCCTCTCCAGAAGAGACCACCAGGAGGATAATGGCCGCCTTCACCGACCCCGCCGCAAGTTCCGCAACGACACCGGGCATCCCGAGGTGTGCAATATCTACAGCCTGCACAATTTCTACACCTCCCTGAAACTGGATGAAATAGCGAAGAAGTGCAGAGCCGCTGAAATCGGTTGCGTCGAGTGCAAGCGAATGCTCGCCGAGAATATAAACAAAGCCCTGGCACCCTTCCGCGAACGGAGGGCCCAGATCGCCCAGAAGCCCGGATATGTAGATGAAGTGCTCGCTGAGGGTGCTCGCCGCGCCCATGTCATAGCCAGGGAGACCCTCGTAGAGGTCAAGGATAAGATGGGCCTGCCATGACCACCCTGCCTTTATCACAAAGTGGAAAGGGTGCTCTAGAGGTAGCGACTGAGGCGGTTAGACAGGCGGGGGAAATCCTCAAGGCCCATTTCCGAGAGAAGACGCAGGTAAAGTACAAGGGTCGAGCCAACATCGTCACCGATATAGACCTGCAATCGGAGAAGAGCCTCAAAACATTCCTGCGAGCCGAGTACCCCGACCACAGCATACTCTCCGAGGAATCGAAGCCTGTAACTGGGGGCTCAAACTATAAATGGATTCTCGACCCGCTGGACGGCACCAACAACTACTCCTTCGGCATCCCCTTTTTCTCCGTCGTAATCGCCTTGACCAGAGGCGATGACGTTCTGCTGGGCATTGTCTACGACCCGCTGCGCGACGAGATATTCTCAGCCCGCAAGGGCAAGGGGGCCACACTCAATGGCTCACCCATCCATGTCACAAAGAAAAAGACGGTCAAGGAGTCACTCATCGGGCTCGACCTGGGTTACGTGGACGAAAAAGGCAAAAAGTCGCTGGAGTTCATCACCTCCCTCTGGCCCAAAATGTATGCCTACAGGATTATGGGCTCCGCAGCCCTGGGCATGGCCTACACCGCCTGCGGCCGGCTCGACCTTTATTTCCATCTGCTGCTATATCCCTGGGAGCTTGCCTGCGGCTCCCTGCTGGTGGCCGAAGCCGGTGGGGTAGTGACCGACATTGAGGGCAAGCCCCTGAGTAGCTGGGAAGGCTCCGTCATAGCCTCCAACAAGGCCGTTCACGCCGATTTCCTCAGAATAATGCGCGAGAAAACCCGCTAAGTTAACCCTCAACGAGAACCCTGAAATAAATTGTTGAGACGATTCGCGAACCGCCTCAACAATTTTCAACACCAATAAAATGCCCTGAACTTAAACCTCTTTATTGCTCTTTTTCTTCCTTCCTCTCCTTCTCATTCTTTTTGGCTTCATGTAAGAACTGCTCTAGCTTGTCATCGCTTCCTGATACTATCAGGATATCGCCCTCCCTGACAACCTCCGTCCGATCTGGAGTGACTATAACTCCATTCCCACGGCGAATCAGAAGCACCGCTAAACCCCATTTGGCTCCGCGACCGAATTCAAGCTCGGACAGCGTCTTCCCCACAAAGCCAGGCAGCGCCTCCAATTTGGCGACCCCATAGCTGGGGGCCACCGGTATATAGTCCTGGACATCGCGCAAGGTCAACCCATGAGCCACCCGAATCCCCATCTCACGCTCGGGAAAGACCACCTTATCAGCCCCGATTTTATCTAGGATGCTTCCGTGTAAATCATTCTCAGCCCTCGCTATTACATGGGGAACCCCCAGCTTCTTCAGCAGGATGGTAGACAGCACGCTGTTCTGTATCGCCTCACCCATGGTCACTATAGCCACATCGAAGTTGCTCACGCCCAGTTCCTTAAGAACCGCCTCATCGGTGGCATCTGCCTGCACAGCATGGGTTACCTGAGCTGATATCGCCTGGACCTTTTTCTCATCATCATCTATAGCCAGAACATCATGCCCCATGCTGGAGAATGTGGTAGCCAGACTGGCCCCGAACCGCCCCAGTCCTACGATCAACACCTGTTTCTTCATGTCTTTCTCCTATCCTATCCTCACCTCATCATGAGGATACCGATATGTACTTGGTTGCTGGCTCTGGGCCAGGGACAACGCCAAGATGAGTGGCCCCAGACGCCCGATAAACATCATAGCAGTAATTATAAACCGACCAGCTACAGACAACTCGGGGGTTATACCGGTGGACAGGCCCACCGTGCCGAAAGCGGAAACCGTCTCAAACAGAAGCTGTAGAAATGTGAATCCCTTATCGGTGATCGTCAGCACGAATACTACAACAGTGATAAGTGCCAGAGACAACATCACCAGGGCCAGCGCCCGGTTTACCTGCTGGCTTAAGAATTCCCTGCCGAACGCTCCGGCATGTTCCTTGCCCCTGATCGAGCTCCAGATTGTGGCTATGAGCATGCCGAATGTATTTACTTTTATGCCTCCTGCGGTAGAGCCTGCGGCCCCGCCCACGAACATAAGAAGGATGGTGAAGAATTGCGAATAGGCTGCCATACTGCCTATGTTGATACTGGAGAAGCCCGCAGTTCGGGGTGTCACGGCATGGAAGAAGGCATTGAGTATTTTATAAGGCGGAGCAAGAGGGCCAAGTGTATCCGCGTTTGAGTACTCCGTGAGCAGAATGATTATAGTCCCCACTGCCAGCAGTCCCAGTGTGGTGACCAGCACCAGCTTGCTATCGAGCGACAGCCTGCCAAAGCTGCGCACCTTGATTATATCCGCCACAACTACAAAGCTGATGCCCCCGATAATAATCAGCGCTGCGGTCGTCAGTATCACCGTTGTATCCGTATTGTATCCCAGCAAGCTCCGAAAGTTGCCAAAGAGGTCTAACCCGCAATTGTTGAAGGCCGACACGGCGTGAAATATCGCTCTCCATCCGGCTGTTCCCGCTGGGTTTTCCACAGAGAATCGAATATAGAAGATTGCAGCCCCGATAGCCTCTACTATTAACGTGAAAACCGCAATCCTTCTAACCAGCTTGACCATGCCCCCCACCTTCTCCAAACCTAGAGATTGCCCGATGAGCCACCTTCCCCGAAGCCCTATCCTGCGGCCTAACAGCAATAACAAGAGAGTGGCGCTGGTCATGAAACCCAGGCCTCCGACTTGAATCAAGACCAGGATAACCCCCTGGCCGAAGGAGCTCCAGTAGGTTCCCGTATCCACCACGGCCAGCCCCGTAACACATACCGCCGAAGCAGAGGTGAACAGAGCGTTAACAGGAGAGGTGAACTGCCCCGATCTGCTCGCTACAGGTAGCATAAGCAGAATCATGCCCAGAGTTATTACGCCAGCAAAGCCATATACCACCAACACAGGCGACAAACCAGGAGCTTTCGGCCTGGGGACCTGCGGCAGAGGTATCTGCCAGGGCCTGACCCTGGTTACGCGGAATATCATGTCCCCGGGCCTTCGTCTAAAGATCGGTGGGATGGGCGGCAGCTCCAGCCGCATCTCTTCCTTGGAAGCTGCCCTGAACCTCTCCCTGAGCAGCCTTAAAAATCGTCTAATTTTTTTCATTGCCCCATATTCTACATCTTTTATCTCTCCGAGTCACCAGCCTAATCATTAGAGGCCCTTGACAGTCAGCAGGTAGCAGTCTAGCATGTTACTCAATAATCGATGAATGACGTGGCTTGGTATGCACTTGGCGCAGTGGCGGCGGCTCTCACCAGCTTCGGCTTCGTGCCCCAGCTTGTTAAAATGTGGCGCACCAAGTCAGTGAGGGACGTCAGCCCTTTGATGATAATCCAAATCATCGCCGGTGTCGTACTTTGGGCTGTCTATGGAGCACACCTGAGGGACCCTATAGTAATCGCCGCCAACCTGGTATCGCTAGCCATCCTGATCGCAGCTCTGCTGCTCTATTTCCGCTTCTTCAAAAAGGACCAGCCGTAGCACTTGGGGGTTGATTCAGAGGTCTAAATAGCTTCCTGCGCACCTATGATAGTCCGTGTATGGCGATACGGCGTATGGTAGAAGCAGGTATGGGCACCCCCCTCACCATAGCCTTCTTATAACCCCACCTTCTCCATAAGCTCGGGTACCGTTTAAGCTCTCGCTGGATGAATTCTATCTCGCTATCCGAAAGCTGCCCCGCCCACCCTGGCTCAAGCAGCTTCCTCCGGGGTTTTATTCTAGTAACTGCCATAGCGTTTCTCACAGCGCCATGATTTCACTTTTTTACCGAATACTTCTCAGCAAGCTCGCCGGCCCAGCGTATCTTGTAGCGCACCCCCTGGTAGGCTTTCACCATGAGCACAACCCAGAGCACGAAGGCGAAGAGTCCCACCAGCCCCTGAAGCGCCAGAAACACAACATCGACGTAGGGAATCAACCCGAAGAGCTCGAGGACAATCTCAACCACCGTTACCGCACCGAAAACGATGATGGACTGCATGGCATGATAGCGGACATATTCGTCCTTCTCCTCCAGCAAAAAGAATATCAGCCCGGTTATCCAGCCCAGCACATACGAAAGCAGCCCGGCTATGTTCGACTCCAGCCCCGTGCTGCTCTTTGTCTTATCTCCCTTTGTCCTATCTCCCTTTATCTCTTCAGGCTTTTTCTCTTCGCTCATCTTTGCCTCCCTGCTATCTCCTGTGCAAAATAGCAGATTGCCCCTGGTTCGTCAAGCACGTGGTCTTTCCCACCCTTGCCCATCTTCTAGCTCGCTGATACAATCTGGGCAAGCCCCTACGCATAGAGTGCCGAGGGGCAGGACACCTCCTGCCGGGGGACTTGGGGGCATCCCCCACTTCTTATAATCCCCCAAGACGGGGTGATTCAGGGGGTTGACTAAGCCAAAAGCGCTCCCAGAGGTGCAGGATACCTCCTGCTGGGGGACTTGGGGGTGTCCCCCAAACTTATTTAAAATCCCCCAAGACTGGGGGATTCAGGGGGTTGATTAAGAATAAGGAGGCCACTCATGAAGGCGAGCGAAGGAAAGCTGGGACGTGTTTTCGTGATCAGACTTGAGGACGGCGATGTGCTCCCCAAATGTATAGAAAAATTCGCGCAGGAGAAAGGTATATCTGTGGGCCACGTTATCCTGGTGGGCGGGCTCGGAGATGGCCAGATTGTGGTCGGCCCTCGCTATTCCCATAAAATGCCGCCTGAGCCCATGCTGCTGCCCATAGACGGCGCTCACGAAGTAGCGGGGGTGGGAGTGCTCGCCCCCGGCGAGGACGGCAAGCCTGTCCTGCACATCCACGCTGCGCTGGGAAGGGCTGGGCATACCATGACCGGCTGCCTGCGCCCCGGCGTCACCACTTGGGTCGTGGGAGAGGCCATCCTCTACGAAATCCTCGGCGCTAAAGTGGCGCGCACCAAAGACAAGGCAAGCGGCTTCGTCCTCCTGCAACCGCACCGAGGCAAATCCTAACTTAACATAATCTAGTGCGTAAGGACGAGACATCTTTGCCTGTCCCACACAAGTGAAGGATGGGGGTAGCCCCCGGTTTTTGAACTCCCTCAAGACTGGGGCGACTCAGAGGGTTCAAGAAATAGCCCTCTACTCCAAAAAACAGTATCCCGCCAAACGGGGTGTGCAGAGGGGCGTAGCCCCTTTGCCAGGGGCATTGGGGGTGTCCCCCAACTTTTTCATAATCCCCCAAGATTGGGGGATGCAGGGGGTTGATGAGAGCGTTTGCAAACGCTCTCGCAAGGGGGGGGTGAAGCTATGAATTGGGACAAAATACCAGACCAGCCCACAATCGAGAAGATCCTCGCCGGCATGCGAGAACGCAACTTCAACCCCGTGGTCGTGCCGGACAGACAGAGTGCTCTGGAAAAATTGAAGCAGATGATTCCCGCCGGTTCCGAGGTAATGACCGGCGGCTCCACAACCCTCGAAGAGATAGGCTTCATCGACCTTCTCGCCAGCAACAAGCACCCCTGGCGAAACTTAAAAGATAAGGTTTTCGCAGAAAAAGACCCTCAAAAGCAGCTAGACCTGCGGCGTGCCGCAACCCTCTCCGAATACTTCCTCGGCAGCGTCCAGGCGATAACCGAGACAGGACAGGTACTGGGCACAGACGCCTGGGGCAGCCGCCAGGGAGGCTATGTATTCAGTGCCAAGAATGTAATCTGGGTAGTGGGACTCAACAAAGTGGTCCCCGACCTGGATATGGCGCTCAAACGGCTCCACGAACACTGCGTCCCTTTGGAAGACGCTAGGATGAAAAAGATAGGCGCGACGGGCACCTTCATCGGCAAGATAGTTATCTATGAACGGGAAGCCGCACCGCAACGTATATCCACTATCCTGGTAAAAGAGAAGCTGGGCTTCTGAGACCCAACAATTCTAAAATGAGGGAGTGCGTAAGGGCGTAGCCCCTTTGCCAGGGGACTCAGGGGGTTGAGAACCAGGTAGCACAGACGCCCCCGTCTGTCCAAACGCAGGGGCAGATCACAAGCGTTTGAGCGCTATCCACAGGTGTGCTAGCTATGGAGTGCTCGTTGCAGAGATACTATAGGTGACCCCTGCCTGCGAGAAATTGTAGAACGCCAACCTTCCATCACTGAAATTATCCTTAATATTTATCTCGAGAACACCATCCACATAGACCTTTAACGAAGTTTCATTGAACTCGAAACTGAAATCATACTCATGATCAAGTACCCAGCCAGTACTTTTTAAGGTCGCTGCACGAGCAATCTCGGTTACCCCCTCGCCTTTGGGAGAACACGCAACGTCCTGGTCAGTATGCTGCCAGAACTCGTCGGCTGTGGGTATACCTGTAACGCGGGATACCGCTAAACCCTCTTTCGCCAGTCCCCCTGGGCCGCAAGAAGGGCCACCAAAATTATGATCGAGGCTCTCACCGGGGAAATTGCTCTTCCAATCGATAAGAAGGTAATCAGCACTGTGATTATTCGTGTCTTCCGGGTGGAAGCCCAAGGCAAAACCTATGTAGTCATCGTCAAGCTCATATTCTTTCAAGACCTTAATTTTCAAATGAACTTTGGCATTCATAGCGAGAAAGCTACTGTAAAATAGCGCCGGCTGGCAATTTTGATCTTCACGTACACTGCTCTTGTCAGTTAAGACAGACCACGAGGGCGGAGAATAATACTCATCAGACAATTGGGCGTAAGCTTCCGCGCCCCATGTCTCCAGGGTTGCAGGTGTTGGAGTTGGGGTCTGGGTTGGAGTCGGGCTTGGAGTGGTTGAAGCTGGAGGTGGACTCTCAGTCGGAGTTGCGCTCGTTGAAGGCGATGGTGAAGGTGTAGGAGTAGGCGTAGGTGTGGGCGTAGGAGTCGGTGTAGGCGTAGGTGATGTTGCAGGTGAAACAAAAAACCACCCACTTACGCCGTAGGCCTCCTCCAACGTAGGTTCTCCGGAGACATCTGTGGTGGATCCACGATATCCAGCCAGACTTATGGTATTGTTGCCGACATAGCGTGCAGTGAGGTTGAAGCTTACATTGTAGGACTGATACGCCTCAATAGAAAACCCCTCGGCAGCCGTAACCCAATAACATGGGAGAGATCATCCTGGCTATAAACCGTACCATTCAAGTTGAGGCTTACCAGATAGGTGCCTCCGGCGCCTCCAGAATTCTCAACCCTATAGCTGATGGTTACTTGCTGACCAACTTGAACATCGTGGGGAGTTATTTGAAGGTTATATAGATGAAATTCGGCTGCTGTTTTAACCGGCTCCTCTTGACAGGCTGAAAGCGAAGCCACGGCTGTCACCAGCAAAGTAACTACAGCTAGGGTCATCACTACGCGATGAATACGCTTTGGAGTTCGGCTTACCATTTCAACCTCCGACGAGATATTATCACTCCGTAGCTCCACTCGTACAATAAACTAGCTGTAGCTTATTGTCAACGGATATAGCCGCGGGGAATGAGGCGGGGGGATTAGCATCCGTTCGCCCTGAGCCTGTCGAAGGGCCTATCACTCTCCTGGGTAGGTTGGAGCATCAGCTCCAACCCGTGGGGGCACGGTGCACCGTGCCCCCACACCATGTCATTGCGGTCCTTCTTCAGGAAGAATGACACGCTCCATCTCCGATTTGGCTCTATCGAGGTTTTCTTTTGCTGAACCGGCAGCAGGCTTTAGGTTGACTATCGTGGCTACTCCTTTATAAGGGTCGACTATGTTAACTGCTTGGTTACCATCTCAATCGACATGCCTAACATCCAGGCTTTGCGCTCTTTCATTATGAGATAGAAAGCCAGAAGTGCATTGCATTCACTGCAATTAGCCTCCGCGATGCCATTGAAATCTTCTTTGCAGGTTACCATTGCCATCCCCTTGCCACATTCGGGACATCTGGCTATAAGATGATGCCGGTCAATGCAATCGTAGCTAAGCACTTTCATCTTATCCCCACCTCCATGTTATACGAAATTAAACTTCACTGGCTGAGTAGGGGCAACCTACCCGTGTAATGTTGGAACTAAAACTGGTGCAGGGACTAGGACATCCCACCCGTCAGGTAAACACTAGGGGTGTGCTATACAACAGGCTGCTGTGGTTACGAGTCTCTAGCTTCTGACACAGTAGGAGAGGAGAACAACTGGGTACCCTGCATCTGCTGGGATATTACTTCGCGCACACGAGTTTGTCAAATTGTGAACACACTGAATCTATCAAAATAGAGGGGTTATTAAAGGAACGCTGGACATAAAAAAACCTCAGGTGATCTCCCCAGTCTCCTTAACCTCTCCGCCCTCACTGGCCCCTTTGGTCTCCTACTCAGGTCCTCCTGCGGATTGGCCATTCTTACTGGTTTGCCCACCCGAGGCTGTTTATTAATATAGCACGTTTTGTGCTTTTTGTCAAGTTGAAGTTGGCGGGGGTAGTGGGTCATTCTGGCCTCGCCATCATCATCGGCCTCATCGCCATCTTCTTCCCCCTCGCCCTCGGCATGATGCGCCGCCGCCTCCTGAAATAGCCTCCCCTCATGGCATTGCTTTATCCTTCCCCTGAAGAACGAAGCAGCCTCTCGCCAAGCTTGATTCCTATGGGAGTGTGGTATATAATCTTCATAAGTCACAAAGATTTCAGCTATAGGAACTGCCATAAACATTTTTATGTGAATCATCCTATAGCTTGAAATTCTTGTACATACCAAATAGAATGTCGCAAGGCAAATTTTCACTACTGACATGGTTGTATAAGGTTACTTCTGGTTTGGCTAGCTTGGGCTCAATTCTATACTAAGCTGTGTTCAGATACGTCCCATAGGCTGATATCGTCACAGGAGAAAACAGAATGCTGGAAGCAGTCAGGGATCATTGGACAATAGTGATTCTTGGGAAATGGAATACAGCTATATTCAGTCCAGAATGGCTTGCGCAAAACGTTTTCCAAACACAAGAAATAGGCCTCGAGTTCGGGATGGTTCCCGGGATGCCACGAAGAATAACAGCCAACAAGGTCACTTTGATTCCAACTCAATCTAGTTTAATTCTTGCGCCGGCTGATTTAGATGACTCCACCTTACTACGAATGGAGCAGATAGCATGTACTATCCTAGATCTCCTAACTCATACTCCAGTAACTAACGTGGGTATCAATTTCGGGTATCGGATCGCTCCCGCACTTCCAGAGCTACTTAGACAGTTCCCAAGTGCTCACGGGGAGCTTTTTGCTAGCCAGCAATTGATAATCCAATCTAGAGAATTCATGTGGATTTTGAAGCATGAGGACAACAACTCAGACTCTCTGCTCAAATTAAAGATGGAGAACTATTCATGAAGTTTAATTTTCATTCAGATACACCAACTACTATTTCGGCAAAGAACCATATTAACGGTAAAATCCTAAATCACCGAACGAAAACTAAGTCAGTTCTCGAGCAGGTATTTGAAATTCCTGTGGAGGGTGACCAATGAAAAAAGAGGAGAATATCACAAGTTTGCCGATTCCAACTGGAGATTATCAAACCCGTGAGAAGAGTCATTTAAGACAGCCTATACAAAATGACACTACCGACTGCCCCGCCAACTCCGCTGAAATCGAAGGAAGACTACATGCCGATAGTGTAAATGCAAAATCCCAGCAAGCTCTGAAATTCCAAATCGATATCCGGCGAGAGCTAGAGCGGCGTATATTTGTGAAGCTTAATACACGCCTTAGAAGGCTGAAATGAAGGTAAATTAGGATTACGACATGCATTTTACCTATAAGCGACCTGAGGACGATTTACAGCAAGGCGATTTGCTCAAAGTCTCTGATGAACTACGTCAAGTGTTACAACAATTTCACCCTCACTACGCCAATAATTCGGACTATCACTATTTGATGGTCCTCACTCAAACTTGTCGACCTTGCCCGCCGCGACGGAAGATGCAAAGCCAGATACTTAACGCTCGCTGCTGTTAGACCGTTAGATACACTAATAAAGCGTGAACTTGAGAAGCACCAGAGTATTTCCTAAGAGAAAGACGGCAAACTTTGCTCTAACGAGAAGCGTTATTACCTCAGGGATTTTTTGATTAAAAGCTGACTGAATAACAATCTCCCTGAATACATTCTATTTAGCTAGAGTACCCCGAACTAGAGATTGCCTACCCCTCATGTGACATTTCTAGCACTCTCTGTGGCGATAAAGTCAGACCAATATGATATCTGTCTTGCCACACGTTTTGCTCAACTGCAAGAGATATTTCAAGCAAAACTAGGTTGGTTGGTAGGAGATTATTATTCAAGGGTCGCGACTCCCGACTGGGTACCTAAGCTAAAGACGCAGCAACAATTTGACGAATTAATCGATAAGATGCTAGCCGAGATATCTTTCTGGGTTGACAATCATGTGCTAGAAGAACTAAAAGCGGAGCAGAACCGGAGAAGGAAACAATTAGGAGACAAAAATTAACGGGACCCCAACAAACGAGGACCGACGAGTTACTGGAGCAATATACTGAAAGGCATGAATCCAAAACTCAACAAGTGGTCAAGCTCGTAATCGATCAAGCAGCAAAAGCTTTGAGTGGAATTCAAGAAAATCGAATTGCGAAAACTTGAACAGCGCCTTGTTAACAACGAAGAGCTATCCTTACTGCTCGTTTAGAAAA
>CAWHAI010000038.1:0-11527 GCA_963827295.1 uncultured Chloroflexia bacterium | reverse complement strand
CGGCGCTCCGTTCCCATACATATCTTAACATTCGAATGTTACTGCTGAGCTCTCTTTAACACTACCAGTATCCTTTTCTCATCACGTCGTTTTGAAATGTGTTCTGGCAGTGCCTTCTTCAAAAAGTCACCTAGAGGGTGAGAATCAAGCAGTTCCTCTCCTATTGCCTCTTCTACTGAGTTTATACTTCTTAAGGCCTCGGCAAGAGGGGCTGGCCTCTCCATGAACACGCTGATTTGGGTAGCGCCATACGGGGAGCCAGCGGTTGATAGAACACGAGTATGTGGTAGCCGCTGCAACGATACGCGCAATCGCTCCAATTGAGTATAGTCTATCGGCGGTATTATCACAAGCTCCACCTGATCTTGATAGTAGGTGGGTTTCGGGGGTTCAGCTTTCGCCTTTGCCTCTAGTTCAGCACTTTCTCTGGCGGCTCTTACGATGTGCTGGGGCCTTTGCGCGGGTTGAGCTGCAGCTATCTTCTCCGCTGCCTCTACAATCGCGCGAGCTTTCTGCTCGGCTTGGGTGAGCATTTTGTTTGCGGCAGTCTCATCTTGAGCCTTTTTCTTAGCTTCTTCTATAATAAGGCGCCCTTTTTCTTCAGCTTGCGCGACTATCTTGCTTACGTCAGTCTCAGCCTTTCTCTTAGCCTCGTCAGCGAGCTGGCGCCCTTTTTGCTCGGCTTCCTTAATCAACCTATTGGCCTCAGGCTCAGCCTTTCTTCTGGCCTCGTCGATAATCTGACGTCCTTTCTGCTCAGCTTGAGCAAATATCTTGCTAGTATCCGCCTCTGCCCTTTTCCTGGCCTCCTCAGTGGTTTGTCGGGCTTTTTCTTCAGCTAGTGCGGCAGTTTTACCTGCATCTGCATCAGCTTTCTTCTTAGCTTCTTCAATGATCTGCTGGGACTTTTGCTCAGCTTGTGCGATGGTTTGGCTAGCCTCGGCATCGGCTTTTTTCTTGGTTTCATCTATGATCTGGCGTGCCTTTTGCTCGGCTTCCTTAAGCAATCTGCTTGCATCGGCTTCAGCCTTTTTCTTGGCCTCGTCGATTATCTGATGAGTTTTCTGCTCAGCCTGGGCAACTAAATTTTTCGCATCGGCCGTCGGCCTTTTTCTTTGCTTCCTCAATAATCTGGCTAGCTTTTTGCTCGGCCTGAGCGACTATTTTTCTTGCCTCAAGCTCTTTTCTCTTTTTAGCGTCTTCAACAATCTGGCGCCCCTTGCGTTCAGCTTCGGAGATTATCTTACTTGCATCGGCGTCAGCCTTTTTCTTTGCCTCCTCGGTGAGCTTTTGGCGCGTTCTGTTCGGCTTCTTTAAGCGCTTTGCTTGTCTCGGCATTGGCCTTTTTCTTAGCCTCATCTATGAGCTGAAGCCCTTTTTGCTCGGCTTGGGAAATTATTTTGCTTACCTCAGCCTCAGCCTTCTTCTTAGCCTCTTGAATTATCTCTGCTTCAGGCTTCTTTCTCCACATAGCTCTCTCCTTGTCGAAGCATATAATTGTAACTCGCAAGGAATATCTACTATTTGTCTGATGAGAATATAACTCTTTTTGCAGTATTTGTCCACAGGTATTGAGGGGTAAATAAGTTTAGATTGAGGGGGTACACAATGGCTAATATAAGAGGTATAGGGGCATTTCACAAAATACCCCTATATTTACATCTGGCAGAAGTAAATCTATGCCTCTACCTAGTCCTCTTAAGCACCACCAGGATCCTCTGCTCATCATCGCGTTTTGGTGGTCGTGTGGGCAATTCCTGTTTGACGATGTTACCTAGTGGGTGGGAATCAAGCAGTTCTTCTTCTATCGCCTCTTCTACTGCATCGATCTTTTTTAATTCCGGAATAAGAGGCTCAGGCTTTTTCATTATTATGGAAATCGATGTCCCGCCCTCTGAAGAGCCCTCTGTTGCCAGGATACGCAAATTGGTGAGCTGCTGCAATGATATACGCAATTTCTCCAGTTGAGCGAAATCTATCGGTGGCACTATCACTAACTCTGCTCGATTATAAGCGGCTACACGTTTTTCTTGTTTGGCCTTTGTCCCCCGGGCAGCCTTATCTTTCGCTGCCTTCACAATGTTCTGTGGCCTTTCTGCGACGGGAGCAGCGGCTATTCTTTGTGCCTCCTCAATAATCTGGCGAGCTTTTAGCTCAGCCTCAGCTATTATCCTGTCTGCCTTTACCTCGGAGCCAACCCTACTTTTGGCCTCTTCGGTAATCTGGCGAGCTTTCTCTTCGGCCTGCGCTACTATTTTGCTTGCGTCTGTCTCAGCCTTTTTTCTGGCATCCTCGATAATCCGAAGCCCCTCCTGCTCGGCTTCGGAGGCTGGCCTGCCTGCCTTAGCTTCGGCTTGAGTCTTCTTGGCCTCTTGGGGCATCTGTCGAGCCCTATTTTCGGCCTCTGCGAGTATCTTCCTTGCTGCTGCTTCAGCTTTTGTTCTGGCATCCTCGATAATCCGAAGCCCCTCCTGCTCGGCTTCTGATGCTGGCCTGCCTGGCTTGGCTTCGGCCTGAGTTCTTCCTCTGGCCTCCTCGATAATCTGTCGAGCTTTCTCTTCAGCTTGTGCGACTATTCTGTTTGCGTCTTCTTCGGCTATCTTTACTGCTTCATTGATAATCTGGCGTCCCTTTTGTTCGAGTTCCTTGAGTGTCTTGATAGCCTCATTGTTGGCTGTTTTTCGCGCTTCCTCAATGATCTGCCGTCCCATCTGTTCAGCCGCTTTAAGCTTCTTAGCTGCCTCAGCCTCGGCCTTTTTATTTTCCATACTCCCCTCCTCGCTGAAGCGAAATGCTTATAATTCACAAGATATATTCTAAATTTGCTCCCAAAAGAATATAATCTTTTTTGCAATGCTTGTCCACAGAGTTATCCGCATGTTTTGGCCTTGAAAGTTGGTACGGAGAAACCGGGTGTAAACCATTTTCTTTTGTAAAGCGCTTGACAGGGGCACTGGCCTGTGCTATACACTACCTCGTACTACGAGGTAGTGTATAGAGCAATATGAAATACGGACGTGAGTTACTGAAGGGCAGCACTGACCATTTGATCCTGTCTCTGATCGACCATGAGCCGATGTATGGGTATCAATTGATTAAGGAGATAGGGAAGAGAAGTGGTGGTTACTTCGAATTCAAGGAAGGCACACTTTATACGGCTTTGCATAGATTGGAGAGGGAAGGACTTTTCCAAGGCAAGTGGGAACGTATCTCGAATGGACAGGAGAGGAGGTATTACTACCTCACAAAGATGGGACGACGTGTCTTGCATGAGAAGAGAGACGAATGGCGGGGCTTCTCGGCCGCAGTGAATTTGGTTACCGAACCGGCAAATACAGGATGGGAGCGGGGTTAATAATCAGATGGCGTCAAAGCTTAAGCAATATCTAGTGAAGGTCAAGTCGTGCTCTAAGCTGGATCATACAGCCGAGAGCGAGATTGTCCGGGAGATGCGAACCCATTTTGAAGACGAGATCGGCGAGTTGTGCCGGGCTAGTTTATCTAAGGAATAATGGTTTAGAACAAAAAATGAGAAAGGAGAAGTTCTATGGCCGCTGCAAAACAAAAGAGGAGAGGGTTTATCGTATCCATAGTGGGGTTGATACTGGTGATCCTGGGTGTATTGTGGATTGCAGTTATCTTCCCAGCACTGGATAAGATACCTACGGATTATGAGCGCACCCTCTATTTCGATGGCAATTTTACTGTGGCAGACCCTTCTACGGGGGCACTGGGCTACTCCTTTTCCCATAAACCAAATTCTGGAGCAGAAAGCCACCGGCACTCAGGATGGGGCTTTGTTCATTTATGAAAAGTATATAGTGAAAAACGCAGCTACTGGCGATGACATCTCAGCCTATTATGGCTTTGATCAGACCCTGGTGGTGGACAGGCATACATTAAAGATCGTGACGGATATTGACGAAAACCATCGTTCGGGTTACTGGGGTCCTCCCAGGGGTTTGCGAGAGGGAGATAGTTTCGACTTGTGGAACCCTGGTGCTAACCAAGCACTTGAGGCCAGATATGTCAAGGATGACACGTTCCGAGGGATGAAGGTTGTCGTTTTCCAAATCCAGGAAGGCAACATTACAATTGGCACTGACCGGCAAAGCCAATTGCCCCTGTTGCTGGATACTACTATAACTCTAACAATTGATCCTAAAACTGGGACTGTGGTCGATCAGGACAGCACCACCACCACAAGCATGGATATTATGGGCACTAAGGTGCCTGTTCAGATATCTAACGTCCGTTATGCCGAGAGTGAGATCGTAGACCTGATGGATGTTGCCAAGGATGCTCAAAGGATGCTCCTTTGGTTCGAAACCGTTATCCCGTGGATGTTAATCGGTCTCGGGGCCATTATGGTCATCATAGATGCAGCATTTATTAGTAGAAGGAAAGCAGCTCAGTCATAGTGAACCGATGAAGGCAGCCAATGACGACCTGGTTGCCTTGGGTGCCTGGTTGTAAGCATTAAGGCTGAAGTGGGAGGAAGATAGAAATTAACCTTCTATGAGTAAGGTTGCTATTGTTACGGATAGCAGTGCATGCGTACCTCAGGAGGTAGTTAAGCAATACGGCATACACATACTGCCTTTGATACTCATCTTCGAGGACAAATCCTATAGAGATGGGGTAGATATAACATCAAAAGAGTTCTATGAGCTTTTGAAGAAGGCGAAAAAGGTTCCTACCACCTCTTCTCCGTCGCCAGGTGAGTATCTTGAGGCATTTCGAGAGGTAGCTAAGCAGGCGAATGGCATCATTTGTATAACTTATCCACCCCATCTGGGCATGGCATTTAACTCGGCAACTCAAGCCAAAGAGATGGCAAGAGAGTCGATACCTCACGTTAACATAACGGTTTTTCCTTCTCGCAGCCCTGCGCTGGCCGAAGGGTTTATTGTTCAAGCGGCAGCTCAGGCAGCAGCCTCAGGCAAAGATTTATCTTAGGTCGTCCAGGCTGCACAGGATATGATGAATAGAGCCAATGCGCTGGCAATACTGGACACGCTTTACTATTTGGCCAAAGGAGGGCGCATCCCAAAGGCAGCAGCGTGGGCTGGCTCGCTGTTTAAGATCAAGCCCTTATTGGATGTCACAGGCGATGTGCGTCTGCTGGAACGCTGTCGTACCAGGAAACGGGCGTTGCAGCGGTTGCTATATATAATGAGGCAGCGGAGTGGGGGGAAGCCAATATGCGTGAATCTGATGCATGCTGGAGTTCCTGAGGAGGCTGAAAGACTTAAGGCTGATATCCTATCTCAGTTCGATTGTCTGGAGTTCTACGTCACCGATTTTACGCCGGTAATAGGCACGCATACCGGGCCCGGGTCAATCGGCCTGAGCTTTTATGCTCCAGATTCAAAGCCTTAGGTAATATAAGTTCGGATGTCGGATAGGGGGTATTATCAGTCGAGTTGCAGTTGTTACTGATAGCGTTGCTTGTCTGCCCAAGGAACTGGTTGACAAATACCCTATTACGATTGTGCCTATAAGTCTTATCATAAATGGCCATGTTTATCGTGATGGCATTGACATAACTCCGACAGAGGTCTACCGTCTTGTGGAAGACAAAAATAACAAGAATACTCCTACTACCTCATCTCCTTCCCCCGGCGATTTCATTCAAGCCTATAGGGAACTCAGTAAGTCGGTGGATGGCATTGTTTGTATTACTATATGCTCGGATATTAGCATGATGTTTGATTCAGCGATGAAGGCAAGGCAAATGTCCGAAGAGGAGACGCCTCGAGTTCGCATAAATGTAGTCGACTCTAGGACTGCAGGCGGGGCGCAAGGGTTTGTGGCACTAGCGGCAGCCAGAGCTTCTGCAGCGGGCAAGGATTTGGCCGAAGTGACTAGGGTAGCCGAGCTTATTATACCCCGGGTAAACATGATAGCCGTGTTGGATACCCTGTACTATTTAGCAAGGGCGGGTCGCATTCCCAGATTGGCTGCTTGGGCTGGCTCTATGCTGAAGATAAATCCTATCCTCACGTTTGCCTATGACGGGATAGGATTGTTGGAGAGGGCTCGAACCAAACCCCGAGGGGTGAATCGTTTGTTAGAGATTATGGAGGAGAGAACTGGAGGGAAGCCGATTCATGTTAATATAATGCATGCCAATGTAGCTGAGGAGGCGGAGAGACTGAGGGAGCGGATATCGTCTCGATTTGATTGTGTCGAACTTTATATAACTGACTTTGCGCCAACTATGGGTGTCCAGGCCGGACCTGGGACACTCGCTCTCGCTTTCTACAGCGAGGAGGATAAAGATGTGGGATGAAGTTGGCCTTATCATAGGCTCTTATATTTTAGGATCGTTTCCTTTGTTGTATCTGATAGGCAGGCTTCATGGAGTAGACCTCAGAAAGTATGATGATATGCACATTGCCTTGTGGCGAAATGTGGGGCGTGTGGAGGGGTTTGTCGGGGTGACCTTCGATTTCGCCAAAGCGGTCATCGTCGTTCTGGTGGCGCGGAATGCGTTCGGCTTTGATCCTGGTTGGGTTGCGTTCGCTGGAGTTGCTGCCGTGGCGGGGCAGATGTGGCCTGTGTTTTTGAAGTTCGATGGGGAGAGGGGAAACAGCATAGGCTTGGCGATGTCGGGCGCACTGGCTACCTATGCAATGTTTATCTCTCTGGTGCCTGTAATAATAGGAGCCGCTGTTAGAACAATTCCCCGCTTGCTCCAGCGAAACCAGACTCTGAGCGAGAAACTAAGGTTCGGAGGGCCGCCCAGTTTGAGCCTACCGCTGGGTATGGCAGGGTGTTTTGCAGTGATGCCTCTAGCTGCCTGGGCGGTGGGCCAACCACGAGATGTGGTATTTGCCTTTGTTGCTCTTTTCGTAATGATCATGGTGAGAAGGCTCACCGCCAAATTGAGCGAGGACTTACGTAAGCCATCGTGGAAGAATAGCATGTTGCTAAACCGTTTGCTCTTCGATAGAAGCGAGATATAGGCTAATTCTGAAAATGGGCATTGCATAAGAGATGCCTTTTTTGTTTGAGTTGGGAGTACTTAGGTACTATTGTTTGAATGGACGATGTTGAATTATCATGGGACAATGGATGCCGAGAGGGTTACTAGCGATGTACAAGAGCTAAAGAAGGCGCTGGGCGGGCTTCCAGAGCCTGTAGCCAAGCCGGCGCTTGTTATAGTCAGCGGCTTGCCGGGTACAGGTAAATCCTACTTCAGTCGCAAGCTGGCTGAGCGGCTGCCCAGCGCTGTCATAGAGAGCGACGCTTTACGCAAGCAGCTCTTCCCCACCCCTACTTACAGCGCTGAAGAGAGCCATCGCCTGTTCAATGCTTGCCATCGCCTAATTGAGGAGCTTCTCGGCAAAGGGGTCCCTGTCATTCTTGATGCCACCAACCTGGTAGAGCACCACCGCGAACCACTATACCGTATCGCCAGACGCCTTGGTGCAAAGCTTATCATAGTTCGGGTGGAAGCACCACGTGAACTGGTGCGACAGCGTCTTCAAGGTAGGGCAGAAGGTATCAATCGCGAAGACAAGTCGGATGCCGGTTGGAGTATTTACCAGAGGATGAGGACGCGTGTAGAGCGGATTAGCCGCAACTACTTCGCCGTCGATACCTCCAGAGATATTACCCCGGTCATCGATAAGATAGTGCGCGAGGCTAAGCGGTAAGGTTAGACATTTAATTTCATCTCATCGATACCCCTAACGGTGTCTTCTATTGCTGATATAGTGCAGTGCAAGCTTGATTGCCCGTCAAATTCGTTTGTGCTATATTTGTTTAGTAAAATAAATAGTGTCATCAGTTGTAAGGGGGATGAAAGTGTTTGACGAGTTGAAGGTCTTCACTGGCAACGCCCATCCGAAGCTGGCTCAGTCGATTTGCGATTATTTGAGCATCCCATTGGGCAAGGTGGAGGTGTTCGAATTCAGCAATGAGAATATCTTCGTTAAAATCCTGGAGAATGTTAGAGAGCGTGATGTCTTTGTCGTTCAGCCGATATGTTCCCCTGTTAACAAGAATCTCATGGAACTCCTGATAATGATTGATGCTATGAGGCGCGCCTCAGCAGGGAGAATAACGGCAGTGATGCCGTACTACGGCTATAGCCGCACGGATAAGAAAGACCAGCCCCGAGTGCCGATAACGGCCAGGTTGGTGGCTGACCTGATCACCGTAGCCGGGGCTAGTCGTGTGCTGACTGTAGACCTTCATGCCGGCCAGATACAGGGCTTTTTCAATATCCCGGTAGATGAATTGACTGCCATGTACATGCTCAGCGACTATTTCAAGGAGAAAGCGGTAGATAGCTTTGTAGTAGTGGCGACCGATATCGGCATCAGTAAGCGTGCTCGAGATATCGCTGCCAGGCTCCATGTCCCCCTCGCCATTGTCGAGAAACGCAGAATAGGCAACGTGGATAAATCAGAGACACTGACTATTATCGGTGAGGTTGAAGGGAAACGTGCACTGCTCGTGGATGACGAAGTGGACACGGGGGGCTCGCTTACAATCGCTGCTTCGGCTCTGAAGGAACATGGCGCTACCGAGGTCTATGCCTGCTGCACACATCCTATACTGTCAGGCCCTGCCGTGCAGCGCATTGCCTCGAGCCAACTCAAGGAATTGGTGGTTACAGACACTGTGCCTGTGCCTGACTCAAAAAAGATCAATAAAATCACTGTACTTTCCCTGGCATCCCTAATCGGTGAGGCCATGCATCGTATTCATGGTGGTCTCTCAGTGGGCGCGATGTTCCAGTAGAGGGAATTCATGTTCAAGCGGATTATTGGCTTTATCGGCGATTCCAACGAGAGGGAGCTCAGGCGGCTGCAGCCGGCAGTTGATAAGATCAACGCTCTCGAGCCCGAGTTCGAGAAGCTCAGCGATGATGAGTTGAAGGCGAAGGCGGCAGAGTTTAAAGCTCGCCTGGAAGAGGATGAGTCGCTGGATTCTCTATTGCCCGAGGTATTCGCTGCTGTTCGCGAAGCCGCGAAACGGACTATAAAGCAGCGCCACTTCGATGTCCAGCTTATGGGAGGGATTGTCCTCCATCAGGGCAAGATCGCTGAGATGAAGACCGGCGAAGGCAAGACCCTGGTGGCTACCCTGCCGGTTACCCTGAATGCGCTGACCGGCGAGGGCGTTCATGTAGTCACTGTGAACGATTACCTGGCGAAGCGCGATACCCAATGGATGGGGCCTATCTATCATGCCCTGGGCATATCTGTTGCCAGTATCCAACATGAGGCTGCTTTCCTCTTTGACCCAGCCTATGAATCTGAGGATGCCAGGCTGAGGCATCTGCGCCCGATTACCCGCCGCCAGGCCTATGAGGCCGATGTCACCTACGGCACCAACAACGAGTTCGGGTTCGATTACCTCAGGGACAATATGGTGGGCGATCTCTCCCAGTGCGTGCAGCGTGACCTCAATTACGCCATCGTCGATGAGGTGGACAACATCCTTATAGATGAGGCGCGTACCCCGCTCATCATCAGCGGCGCTGCTGAGGAAGCGACCTCGGTGTATGTTAAAGCAGCCCGCGCAGTCCGAAACTTCAAAGGGATTAGCGAGCGCAGAAATTGAGGAGATGGCAAGGGAATTAGGGAAGGAAGCTGCTTTAGCGAAAGTGGATAGTGAGTATGATTACCGTTTCGATGAGAAGGAACGAAGTCTATTTCTGACGCCCCGTGGGGAGAATAGAATAGCTGCCGAGTTTGGCGATCCTGACATGTATGGCGGCGCTAGCCGGCCAGAGGAAGATTTTACCCACGTTATTGAGAGAGGTAGGAAGCGTCACCATGTGGAAGCTGCCCTCAAGGCCAAACAATTCTATTTGAAGGATCGCGATTATGTGGTCAGAAGGATCGAGATGGACGCAAGAAGAGAGGTCATTATTGTTGACGAGTTCACGGGAAGGCTGATGTTTGGCCGCCGTTACTCCGAGGGACTGCACCAGGCTATCGAGGCGAAGGAAAATGTGAAGATTCAGCGCGAGAGCATAACCATGGCCACCATCACCTTCCAGAATTACTTCCGTATGTACGAGAAACTGGCCGGGATGACTGGCACGGCGGTTACTGAAGCTGAGGAGTTCGACAAGATATATAAGCTGGATGTGGTGGTCATTCCCACAAATAAGCCCTTGATTCGCGAGGAGTACCGGGACCAGATATACAAGAACGAGGAAGCCAAGTTCCGGGCGGTGGTGAGAGAGATTGAAGAGCTGAACAAAGAGGGGCGTCCGGTGCTGGTGGGCACGGTCTCCATTGAGAAATCGGAGCACCTGAGCCAGATGCTGCAAAAGAAGGGCATCCAGCATCAGGTGCTCAATGCCAAACCGGAACGGGCTGAGAAGGAAGCGGACATTGTGGCACAGGCAGGGAAAAAGGGAATGGTCACCATCGCCACCAATATGGCGGGGCGTGGTGTTGACATCATCCTGGGTGGTAAACCCGAGGCAAGAGATCCTAAAGAGTGGCAGGCTGAGCACGATGAAGTAGTTCAACTGGGTGGATTGCATATTGTGGGCACGGAGCGCCATGAGGCAAGGCGCATAGACAACCAGTTGCGGGGCCGTGCCGGGCGTCAGGGAGACCCTGGCAGCTCGCGCTTCTATGTGTCGCTTGAGGACGATATCATGCGCAGGTTCGGCGGCGACCGTGTTAAGGGGTTTATGGAGTGGGCCGGGTTCGATGAGGACACGCCGCTGGAGCATGGTATGGTGAGCAAGGTTATCGAAAATGCTCAGACAAAGGTTGAAGCCTACCACTTCGATATCCGCAAGCACCTGGTTGACTATGACGATGTGGTCAATAAACAACGCGAAGTAATCTATGAAGAGAGAAGGAAGATACTGAGTGGGGCGGACCTGAAAGCCAATATCCAGGACATGATTCAAGATTCAATCAGGGAGATTGTACATTCTCAACTTGGCGATGACCGCAGCGAAGACTGGAACCTGGATGGGCTCGTTGCTGCTGTGAATGCTATACTTCCTTTGCCCCCAAACTTAAGCAGGGATGCTTTCTCCAAGATGAGCCGCAAGGAGATCGAGCAGAAACTTCTGGAGTATGCTGAGTCGCTATATGAAGGAACGGGAGAAGGAGCTGGGGCCGCAGAATATGAGGATTGTAGAGAGGCTGGTGATGCTGCGGGCCTTTGACAGTCGCTGGGTGGAGCATCTCACTGCTATGGAGAACATGCGCGAGAGCATCGGGCTGCAATCTTTGGCGCAGAGAGACCCGCTGGTGGCTTACAAAACGGAAGGACACGGGGCATTCCAGAACCTCATGGCCGAAGTTCGACACGACATTGTGCATACGATTTACCATGTGGGCATAGTGAAGCAGGAGAAGCCGCGAGAGCGTGAGAAGGCTCCGGTGGCCCAGCATCTAGGGCGGAACGACCCTTGCCCCTGCGGCAGCGGCAAGAAATATAAGAAGTGCTGTGGGAAGTAAGGCGAACATAATAATTTCACCTTTTGGAATGTATCGGTGATAAGGGTAAGCCATGGACAACGCGGCCATCG
>CAWHAI010000037.1:0-44441 GCA_963827295.1 uncultured Chloroflexia bacterium | reverse complement strand
CGAGTAGAAATGGATCAAGCAAGGGATGCGATGACGGAAGAGGAAGCATTAGAACGGCTTGATTCAGCAATACGTGATACGTTTGAACTAGAGAAGGAACCTAGGTCATACACAGATAGGCATACTAGGTGGATAGTTAACAGTTCTTTTCTGCTTCATGAAATCTTTGGCCCCCGGTCTGGGATATATCAGACTTTACAGGCGTTAACGTATCGTGTTAAGCCAGGAATGGTTTTCGAGGCATTGATATAGAGGACGCGCTGGAAAAGCTGAATCACAAATGTTATTTGCAGGATTTGGGAATAGCAAGGGGATGTATGCAGGCTGGGATCGACGTAATAAAGAGAAAAGGAATTAAGAATGTTTACGAAATGGGTGATCCGGTCAAGGAATCAAACTTAATAGTTCACATTATATCGGCAGTTAGAAGTAATCTGAGGAGGTCTATCAGGAATACCCCAGATAACGAGAAAGTAGTTCAAGATGAACTTGAAACGATATTTAATGTAAAGGGGTTTGATTTTCATCGCGAAGTTGAGCGTGTACCATATTCATCTACGTCATATGTTCCTGATTTCACCTTTCCATCAATTAGCACCGCAGTTGAAGTAAAGCTATGTAACAATCAAAGACGTGAGAAGGAAATAATCCACGAAATTAATGATGACATTCAAGCATATAGCACGAAGTACTCTAATTTGATTTTCATTGTTTACGATGTCACCATCATAAGAGACGCGGAAAAATTCTGCAGCAGCTTCACGGATTATTCTAACGTGGTTGTAGAAGTTATTAAACACTAGCTTTTTAGGTAACAGCATGCAGGTGGAAGAAAGCCTTGAAAACTTTAGAACGGTAGAATGGAACGTCTGCACAGTATGATTGGAGCGGATGCTTCAATCTACCCCTTCTGGGAAGTAAAGGAGGTGCAGGATACCTCCTGCCGGGAGACTGGGGGTGTCCCCCAGTTCTTTAAATCCCCCAAGAGTGGGGGACTTAGGGGGTTGATTAAGAAGTTCACAGGATGATAAGGAATTCTCATGGACAACGTGGCCATTGCTCAGGTCTTTCAGGATATGGCCGACCTCCTTGAGCTCAAGGAGGACAACCCCTTTAAAATCAGGGCTTACCAGAAGGCTGCCCGCACCATCGAAACCCTGCCCGAAGAGCTTGACCAGTTGATGAAGGAGGGCAGGCTCCGCGAAATCCCTGGCGTCGGCGAAGCAATATCCAAGAAGATAACTGAGCTTCTAGAAACTGGGAAACTCGAGGCCTACGAAAAGCTCCGCTCCGAATTCCCCGTGGGCATCATCAACCTCATGACTATCCCCGGCGTTGGCCCCAAGACTGCGCTGCGCCTATCCAAAGAGCTTGGCATCTCTAATGTCGACGAGCTGGAGAAGGCGATCCTGGAGGGTAAAGTTGCCTCTCTATACCGTTTAGGCGAGAAAACCGCTGATAACATCCTGCGACATATCCAGACTATGCGCCGCAAGGATAAACGTATCCCTCTAGGCGAGGCGCTGCCGCTGGCTGAGGAAATTGTGGCTGCTTTAAAGAAACAAACAGGTGTGCGCAACCTGACCCCTGCGGGAAGCCTGCGCCGCTTCAGGGAGACAATCGGCGACATAGATATTATGGGCACCGCTGACGAGCCTGAGAGCGTCATCAAGGCGTTTGTTCGTCTTCCTCAGGTGGAGGAGGTCCTGGCGCAGGGGTCGACCAAAGCCAGCGCCATAGTCAAAAGTGGGCTTCAGGTAGACCTGCGAATGGTAGAGCATGATTCCTTCGGCTCGCTGCTCCAGCATTTCACTGGCAGTAAGGAGCATAATGTCGCCCTCAGGGAAAGAGCGGTCAAACAGGGTCTGAGCCTCAGTGAGTACGGCATCACGATAGTCAAGACCGGTGAGACGGAGAAGTTCACAACCGAGGAAGCCTTCTACAAGAGGATTGGGCTTCAGTACATCCCACCGGAGCTGCGCGAAGGACACAACGAGATAGAGATGGCTGAAAGAAGGGCGCTGCCCAAGCTCGTCGAAGTCTCTGATATGAAAGGGGACTTCCATGTGCATACCGAGTGGAGCGATGGGCATGACACCATCGAAGAGATAGCAAACGCAGCCAAGGCTCGCGGCTATAAGTATCTGGCTATAACCGACCACTCGGCGGGTAGAGGCATTGCCCATGGTTTGAATGTGGATCGTTTGCGGCAGCAAATGGTTGAGATCAAGGGGCTTAACCGCAAGCTGAAAGGCATTCGCTTGTTCACCGGAATTGAGGTGGATATACGGGCTGATGGCGTTCTTGATTATCCTAACGAGCTTTTAAGCGAGATCGATGTCGTGGTCGCTGCTGTACATTCCGCAATGGGGCAGGATAAAGACAAGATGACTAAAAGGCTCGTCAGCGCCCTGGAGAACCCTCATACCGATATCCTGGCTCATCCTACCTGCAGGCTCATCGGAGAGCGGGAGCCCGTGGAGGTTGACCTAGAGGAGGTCTTCAGAGTTGCAGCCAGGACAAACACGGCGCTGGAGATAAACGCTATGCCCGATAGGCTCGACCTCAAGGATATACATGTGCTGAGGGCGAAGGAGCTGGGGGTGAAGCTGGTTATCGGCACGGATGCCCACAGTGTGGGCCAGCTGGATCTCATGCGATTTGGGGTTGGGGTGGCGCGGCGGGGGTGGTGTGAGGCGGGGTATATTCTGAACACAAGGAGTTTGCGTGAGGTCGAGGCGTTTTTTAAGCAGGATAGAAGTGTTTGAGGGGTCTCATTCTTGCGAAATCTGTGTATTTATGGGATGATTGTAGGTTGTGGGGTGAACTGATAGGAAGGGTTAAAAACTCACTGACCAAGACATGTGAAATGTGGCAAGATAATCCTAATCCTTGTTCTGTGACCTCAGCTGGTGATAGCGAGGCTATCCAGCATCTCAAGCAAGCCGTCGCAAGCGGCAGCCCGTGGCATATTGCTCTGCTCGAGGCTATCGGGCTCTGGAGTTGGCCCGAGGAAAGCCATAATGGGCAGCATTACTGTTACCTTATAGATGGGGAGGCTTTTGACTGGCTTCTTCTCGCTGAGCGCCTGAGCGAAGAAGTGGATGGCTTCATCCCGGAGCAGGAACTGGTTGCCCTCCTCTTTTTCGGCGAATTCCCTGAGGAGCTCTCCGAGGAGGATTTCCAGAGGCTTATCGGCGGCGCTAAGTATCGCGCCTATCTGAACTATTTCTACGGCGTCATTGTCGAAGAGTTTGTTCTTCTGGCGATTCAGGAGGAGATTTATAAAGAAAGCCACTCCCACGTTTTTTCCGGGAAGGAGAAAGATTCTACCGATGGCTATCAACGGGTCTATGGAGATAGCCAGGAGGCTTTGCTAAGACGTTTCCGGGAGGATAAGGGTTTCCCCGAAAGCGATACTATCACCGTTAGGCAGCTACAGGAGTTCACATATTGGCTGTTCAAATATCGTCTTACCAACTGTGATAAGGCGCGGGTGGCTAGTGATACCAAAAAAGGTCTGGATTATTTCAGGAGTCAGCGTCAGCAAGCCAGAAAGACTAAGCCATAAATTCAAGATTCAAATTGCAAAATGTATGGGTGCCCAATTTGTCGCTCCAATAAGTTGTTGTATCCTCAAATGAACTTCGTTATAATAGACCCACTCTGAAACGGCAAGCGGTTTGGAGGTGAGGGAAAATGTTACTGGCAATCGATATCGGTAACACCACCGTTGCTTTAGGCATTTTCGATGAGAAGAAGCTGAAAGCTACCTGGAGGCTTTCTACCGATGTCCACAAGCTTGCTGATGAATATGCCTCCCTCTTGCTTAATTTGTTGAAGTTGGAAGGTCTCTCCTTTTCCGATATAGACAAGGCCATTATCTCAAGCTCGGTGCCGCCGCTGGTGACCATTTTTGAAGAACTATGCCAGCGTTATTGCAAGGTCACGCCGCTGGTGGTGGGCGCGGGGGTTAAGACTGGAGTACGAATATTACTTGACAATCCACGTGAGGCAGGACCTGATCGTGTGGTCAATGCAGCGGCAGCGCATCGCCTCTACGGCGGTCCGTTGATTGTTATAGACCTGGGTACAGCTACTACACTCGACGCGGTATCGGAGGATGGGGATTACCTGGGAGGGGCTATCGCCCCTGGCATCGGTATCGCTGCCGAAGCGCTCTTCGAGCGCGCAGCAAAATTGCCACGCGTGGAGCTTGTTTCTCCCAAAAAAGCAATCGGCAAGGGTACTGTCGCTGCCATGCAGTCGGGTGTCATCTTTGGTTATGTAGGTCTTATCGAAGGCATCGTAGCCCGCATGAGGAAGGAAATGGGTGGGAAGGTGAGGGTGATCGCGACAGGTGGGCTGGCGGATGTTATTGCCAATGAGACCAATGTTATAGAGGTTTTGAACCCTGATTTGACCCTGGTGGGGCTGAGATTGATTCATGAGCTTAATAGCGGTAGTCAGTAAATATCTGGAGGTAGCGTGTTTGAGGGGAAGAATGTAGTCTTAGGGGTGACTGGCAGCATTGCTGCCTATAAGGCTGTGGACATCGCCAGCAAGCTGACCCAAAGGGGGCTATGCGTCGATGTGGTGATGACCAGGGCTGCACAGGAATTCGTGGTGCCGATGACCTTTCGCAGCATCACTCACAGGCCGGTGGTCACCGATATGTTCGACCTGGCCTCGGAGTTCAGCGTGGAGCATATTGCCCTTGCGGAGAAGGCAGATGTGGTGGTCATCGCCCCTGCCACTGCCAACACAATTGCCAAGCTGGCGGTGGGCATCGCTGACGAGATGATTTGCAGCACAGTACTTGCTACCAGAGCTCCGGTGATTATAGCGCCGGCGATGGATGCTGGAATGTGGCAGAACTCTGTAACACAGGATAATGTGAACAAGCTGCGTTCTCGTGGCTTTATTATAGTGGGTCCGGGCTATGGCCGTCTGGCTTCGGGGCTGGTGGGTATGGGGCGGCTCATCGAGAACGAGGAGATATTGGGGGCCGTCTTCCAGGTGCTAGGGCGGAATGGAGATTTGGCAGAGAAGCAGATAGTGGTCAGCGCAGGTGGTACCCAGGAGCCCATCGATCTGGTGCGGTTCATCGGCAATCGTTCGTCAGGGAAGATGGGATATGCCATAGCTGAGGCTGCCAGGGATCGTGGAGCGGTGGTTACTCTGGTGACCGGCCCCACAGCTCTCCCTGCTCCAGCGGGCGTGGATATAATGCAGGTGCAGACCGCTGCTCAGATGCGGGACGCAGTGCTCAAGTCGACTGCTGCGGCTGATGTCCTTATCATGGCTGCTGCAGTGGCTGATTATTGTCCTACCACTGTGGCGGAGGGCAAGATAAAAAGGGAAGCCGAGACCTTGAATATCGAGCTGGTGAAGACAAGCGATATCCTGGGCGAGGTAAAGGGGAATATTATCAAGGTCGGCTTCGCTGCTGAGAGCGGTGATTTGATAAACAGAGCAACCGAAAAGCTCAAGAAGAAGCAACTTGACCTCATAGTGGTCAACGACATTACTGCCAAGGACAGTGGCTTCGATACAGACACCAATCGTGTAGCCTTCATAGACCGCGAGGGCAAAGTGGAGCAACTCCCGCTGATGCTCAAATCAGAGATCGCCCACAGGATACTGGACAGGGTTGTGGCGCTCCTGGCAGGCAAATAGTCCTTAGCTTTCAGTCCTCAGCATTCTGAAATTTTCTGATGCCCGATGTCTGAACTGCTCATCTGAGATTGACGCTATCTGCACACGGTGCTATCATATATTCCCGTGGTAGCGTAGCTCAGTCGGTAGAGCAGGGGACTCATAAGCCCTTGGTCGGGGGTTCAAATCCCTCCGCTACCACCAGAGTCTTTCAAGTTCCTCAAGCTTTTCATACATCCCTCCAGAACAAAGGAGTTCTTAACTCTAAATCCGAAATTCTAAACAAGTTCGAAATTCAAATATTAGGGTCACAGCGCCTGGCCCCCTTCATTGTTAAAATATGGTATCATCATCAATGCTAGCAACATTTTTCTCAGGAGGATACCGTGCCGAAGGCTAAAGTGAATGGAATCGATATGCACTATGAAATCCTAGGCAAGGGAGTGCCCTTGGTTCTGATACAAGGCTTCGCTGGAAATCATCAGGCCTGGTTTTTCCAGACTCGTGTTTTCAAGAAGTACTACAAGGTAATCATCTTTGACAACAGGGGTATAGGGAAAAGTGACAAATCTAGCGAACCCTATACTATCAGGACGATGGCGGATGATGTCATCGGTTTGCTGGATCATATTGGCGTCGATAAGGCTCATGTATTGGGGTTATCTCTGGGGGGCATGGTAGCTCAGGAGATTGCCCTTACCCACCCGGAGAGGGTGAGGAAGCTGGTCTTGGGAAGCACCTTTGCAGGGAGGGAAATCGTTGATGTTCATCCGGATATGCTGAAAGCAGCAGGAGTCAAAGAGGGCTCCACTAACGCTGATATCGGGAGCATTGATTTCCGGAAGTTGATGAACATTATGGTCTCCTTAGCTTTCAACAGAATGCTATACAGGATGATATTATTACCTTTGTCGAAGTGGAGTTTGAAATCTGTCAACGCAGAGGGTTGTCTTGCCCAACTGGCGGCTGTTGAAGATTATGATACCTTGGATAGGCTGCACCTGATACAGGCCCCGACTCTGGTGATAACCGGTGCGGGTGATAGGCTTGTTCCTCCCTCCATGTCGGATTTGATAGCGAGCCGAATACCAAGTGCCAGGCTGGTCAAGATAAAGGGTGGCTCACATGCCTTCTTTATGGAAATGAGCGGCAGATTCAATAAAGAGGTGCTTGATTTCTTGAAGGGTAATTGAAGGGAGGCGGAACCATGATTTACTACTTCAGCAAGACCTTGAAGATATCTTTCGATGAAGCGATTGCTAAGGTGACCGAGGCGCTGAAGAAGGATGGATTCGGCATACTCACTGAGATAGATGTCAAGGAGACGTTGAAGAAGAAGCTGAATGTGGATTTCAGGAAATACAGGATACTCGGGGCGTGTAACCCGCCCTTCTCTTACAGGGCGCTGCAGGTGGAGGACAAGATCGGGCTGATGATGCCCTGCAACGTAATAGTGCAGGAGCTTCCGGGAGGAAAGGTAGAGGTCGCTGCCATAAACCCCGTGGCATCAATGGCGGCCGTCAATAATCCAAAGCTGAGAGATGTGGGCATGGAGGTGAGCGCCAAACTGAAGGCGGTGATTGATAATCTGTAAATATTAGCTCTCTGTGGATGTTATCATCCGCAGGCAAACAGAGTAGGGGGAGTCGATGCCTTCACCCGCGCTGCTAAATCTAGTACAGACCTGATGTTATATACTCTATGAAGCGTTGCCATTCACCTTTCTGGAGGAGTTTTCCTCGAGTGTCTTGGAGTACGTAAACAGGGTAAGGGTCGAGAGATTTCCTAGTTATGTCGGCGTACCGTATGGCTCCTGGCTTGGTTGGGTTGATCGTCTCTTGAATTGCAAGGTACACCGGCTTTATTTGAGAGTGGTCCTTAAAAACAACATCAAATACATTCTTTATCCTTGTCTTTACGATTTGTTCAAGCTCTTCTCTCTTGCCATATATTCCGTGCTTCTTAATCTCTATTACATAGTAAACTTGGTTTGCCTGATATGCATTTGTATATTGAATTGTCTTAGCTTCGGTGCTAACAATCATCAAATCAAATTCCCACGGGAAACCCTCAATATAAATGGAAGGTCCCCCTACCTTGTAGTCGCGAGGAAGGTGTCTCTGGATATGCTCAGCCACTACTCTACAAACGACATCGCCTTTATATCGACCCCAACTAGGCCCTTTACCTTCACAATGTGCTAACAAGCTATCCACTTCATTCAATATCTGGGCCTGTTCTTCATCAAAGTTCATAATTGGCCTTTCTTCACACATATGTCCTTTAGTGTGATACTCCCTTGCGACATATATCCTAACACAAGAAATCTATGAAGTAAACCTCATCTATCTACATATACTTTCTCGAAGCCCTATATTAGAATAATACCCGTGAGTCAGAATAATGTCCCCCGGGGTATAAAGGGCACTCTTTATGTGGCGAGAGCGGTCTCCAAAGAGCAAGGGAGACCTTATTTTTATATTTACATAATATTGTGGGCGATAAGCCCTGTTAAGAACGGTCTAACTAACTTCAGGGTATTTCTTGTCGATGCCTTTACGGTTCTCTACGCCAGAGCGCTAAAGAAGCCGCTTATCCACGTGGTAGGGGACAGCCACGTGGTCCTGTTCAGGGGGAGCATGCTATTCCTGGCCCATCATCTCGGCGCTGCGACGGCATACAATCTCAATAAGAAAAACAGCACCACCAGGTCCAACGAGCAACTATTCAAGGTGATTGATAGGCTCGGCAAGAGGGATATGGTGATGCTATCCTTCGGTGAGATAGATTGCAGGATACATATCTATTACCAGCACAAGAAAAGCAACGGGAAATATTCCATAGGAGGGCTGATTGACAGGACGATTTCTAACTACGGCGAGGTCATGGCGCAACTGAAGGAGCGGGGGGTGAATTTCTGCGTTTACTGCATTTCCCCTGCGACTCAGGTGGGGAATGAGTATAAATATCCGTTCTACGGCACACCTCAGATAAGAAGCCAAATAAACAGGATGTTCAACGAAAGGCTGAGGACTTTTGCGAGAGGAATGGGTATATGTTTATAGATATTTATGATAAGGTTACCGACAAAGATGGCCTGATGCTGAAGGAATACGCCGGCGATGAGATTCATCTGAATAAGAGGGCTGTGGCTCTGGTGAGGGCGGAGATAAGGGAGAAATTAAGGATAGATATATAGCTTCTGATAAATGGATGCGACAAAAAGGTCTTGCTCAAATGGAAAAACCGTGGTATGTTTGAGAAAGTATAGATAAGTTTAGGTAGGTGCAGAATTCAAAAAGAGCCTGTTGACCCCTTCAAGAGAAATCTGATTTGTGCTAAAATTGCAAGGATATGAGTTACTCTTTAGGTCTGGATGTTGGCTCGGTCTGTGCCAAGGTGGCACTAATCTCTGAGGATGGCAAGGGGGTCTATCTCGATTCCGAGAAGATAACCGCCAGTCCCAAGTCAGCGGTAAACTCTCTCATCTCAAGGCTGGGCGAGAAGTACAATCTCAAAGAAATCTCCACGGCTGGCGTCTCCGGCTCCGGCCGAGGTGTGATACCCAAGGAGCTGAACTGGGCGGAATACTCCAGCTCGCTGGCGATTGCCTCAGGTCTTCTACATTCTTACCCCAATGTCAAGACTATCATACAAATCGGCGGGCAGAGCTCTTTCGTCATAACTCTTGAGGATGGGCTGAAAAAGCCCTGGCAGGTTGTCTCGAACCCCCTCTGCGCTGCGGGGACGGGTAGGTTCCTGGAGCAGCAGGCGTACCGTATCGGGATCAGCCTGGAGGATTTTGCCCGCACTGCGCTGGAATGCGAAGGCACCGCGCCCCGAATAGCCGCCAGGTGCAGTGTCTTCGCCAAGAGCGACCTTATCCATCTGCAGCAGAAGGGCGTTCCGATGTCAGCGATGCTTTACGCTCTGTGCGAGAGCATAGCCCGAATGGTCGTGTCCTTGAAGAAGGGCGCTTTCGAGGAACCTATGTACTTCGTGGGAGGCGTTGCTGCTAACAGCGCGATGGTGAAGGCACTCAATGAGGCACTGTCGGCACGCACTGGCCATCCCGTTGATATCATTGTTCCAGAGAATTATCTTTATATCGAGTCTATGGGCTCGGCACTGCTGGCCAAGGAATCGGGGAAGAGTTCGCAGGTGGTCGTCTCCAAGGAGGCTGAGGACAAGTCGCGCTATTTCGAGATGCCGAGCCTGGAGAGGGTCGTCCAGAAGGACGGCTGGAAAGCCCCCAAGATAGAGGCGCCATTTACAGGCTATCTGGGTGTGGATGTCGGCTCCACCAGCACCAAGGCAGTGATACTCGACGATTCAGGCAAGAAGGTGATGGCGAAGAACTACCTGATGACTGCGGGGAAGCCGGTCGAGGCGGTCAAGCAGGTCTTTCACAACCTGCTCCGTGACATCGGGGATAACGCCAGGATCGCAGGCGCGGGCGTCACTGGCTCTGGCAGATATCTGGTAGGCAGCTTCATCGGCGCTGACCTGATAAGGAACGAGATCACGGCGCAGACCAGGGCTGCGGCTGAGATAGACCCCGAGGCTGATATCATCGAGATCGGGGGGCAGGACTCCAAGCTAGTTATCAAGCGCAACGGCGTGGTCGTTGACTATCAAATGAACAAGGCCTGTGCTGCCGGTACCGGAAGCTTCATCGATGAACTGGCTGAACAGCTTGGCATCCATGTGCAAAACGGGGTGTTTGCCGGTCTTGCCTTCAACGCATCTCATACTATAGACCTGGGCTCCAGGTGCGCTGCTTTCATGGGGCAGGCGGTGGCTTCAGCCCAGCAAGAAGGCGTGCCCATCGAGGTGATAACCGCGAGCCTGGCTAATTCCATCGCCGGGAACTATCTCTCCAAGGTCTTAGGCAACCGGAAGCTGGGCAGCAAGGTGATACTGACCGGAGCGGTATTCTACAACGATGCTGTAGTCTCCGCATTTAAGAAAGCGCTTGAGGGCAAGACCACGCTGGTGCCTGAACACAAGGAGGTCAGCGGCGCCATCGGTGCTGCGCTACTGGCTAAGGAGTCGATGGAAGGCAGAGGCTCCAAGTTCAAAGGGTTCCAGAAGGTCGTTGACAGTTCCTACAAGCTTACCACTTTTATCTGCAAGAGATGCGACAACAACTGCACCATAAGCCGCATGGAGATACCCGGCGAGAAATCCACTTTCTACGGCAGCAGGTGCGACCTCTTCGACAGCACCATCAGCCGTGAGAGGATGGAGACCGCTTTCGACGAGCGCGAGAGGCTGCTGTTCAAGGACTACAAGGAGGGAGAAGGCACAGGGCCTTCGGTGGGCATTCCTCGCTCTCTCGTGGTGTATGATTATGCCCCGATGCTCATCGGATTCCTCAATGCGCTGGGTGCGAAGGTATATTTCTCCAGCAAGACCAATAATCAAATCATGGAGGAGTCTGTCGAGCTGAGCTATACGGATAGTTGCTTCCCGGTCAAGCTGGTGCACGGCCATGCGGCGAGCCTTAAGAATGTGGACTATATTCTCTATCCCTGTGCCATCCGCATGGGGTTGAAAGATGGGGACGAGAACCAGAAATACTCCTGCCCCCTGGTGCAGGCATCGCCGTTCATCATACGCCAGGCCCTTGGTCTGGGTAAGAGGCTGTTGATACCGATAATTGACTTCAGCAGGGGCGATGAGGATGTGATACACAACCTTACTGATGTCGCTGTGAAGATGGGCTATAGCAGAAGCGAAGGGAAGAAGGCCGCAATCGCTGGTATCGAGGCGAAGCGTCGCTTCGAAGAAGCGCAGGCTGAGCTGGGCAAGAAGATAATGGCGCAGCTTAAGCAAAGCGGCCAGTTGGGCGTTGTGCTTATAGCAAGGTCTTACATGTCGCAGGACTCGGGAGCGAACCTGGGCATAGCCGAGAAGCTGGCGCAGATGGGTGTGGTACCAATACCGCTCGACTTTCTGCCTCTTGCGTCGGTAAATGTGAGGGAATACTCGGACCGTCCCTACTGGTTCAACGAAAGCAAGCACATAGCAGGTGCCGATATAGTCGCCAAAGACCCGCAGTTATACGGGTTGGTGCTGACCAACTTCGGCTGCGGTCCTAATTCATTTATTCTCAATATTGTGGAAGATGTTATGGGCGGGAAGCCTCTGGGACAGTTGGAAATCGACGAGCATGCTGCTGAAGCAGGAATTGTTACGCGTCTCGAAGCCTTCGTGGATACTATCAGGGGTTTTGCCAGCTCGAGTAAAGCCAGTGAGGCTTTGGTGAGAGGCCGAGATATCCGGAGGGTTGCCTACACGAAGGTCAGTTCGAACAAGGTTATCCTGATACCGAGGATGTGTTCTGGCGCTGTAGCGCTGGGCGCGGCCATGCAAGCCTTCGGGGTTAACGCTGTTGTGCTCCCCGAGCAGGATGAGAGAAACATTCTGTACAGCAACAAGGTGACGTCGGGAAAGGAATGTCTTCCTTACCGAGTGACTCTTGGCGATTTCATGAAGTTTTTCTACGAGAATGATAAGTATGGAATTGACCCTAAGGATGTCGAGGGATTCTTGGCCAGCGCATTCGGTCCCTGCCGCTTCGGTAAGTATGCAGTGGAGGAGATCAGGATACTCCGCGAACTGGGCTTTGATTTTCCGATACGCACCACTGTGTCGAACAATGGCTATCACGACTTGAAACTTGGTGCGGGATTCGAGCGTTTGGCCTGGAGAGGCATCGTTGCCGTCGACTATCTGGAGAAATTGCTCTGGCGCACCCGCCCCTATGAGAAGTCAGAGGGAGTTGCTGACGAGCAATTCAATGAGTATTTGTTCAGAATAGCAGACTGCGTTCGCAAAAAAGAGCCTCTTGATGATATTTTGAAGGACGCTACTTCTAAGTTCAGGTTGCTGATAGACCGTGATAAGCCCAGGAGGCCGCTGGTGGGTATCAACGGCGAGATATTCCTGCGGTCAAATAAATTCAGCAACAGCAATTTGGCCAGAGAGTGTGAGAAGGCGGGACTGGAAGTCGTGGTCTCCCCGATAGGGGAGTGGCTTAAGTACATCACACATAGGAACATTGAGGATGGCGTAAGGGACCGGGACTTGAAGAGGATTATGGCTGGCTATATCAGAAGGTATTTATTGAATCGCGATGAGCACTCTGTTACTGTGAATTTTGAGGAATTGATTGATACCAGTGAGCCTACAACGAAGGGATTGCTCAACAAATCTAAGGGGTATCTCTCCCCGAAGTGCGGCAGCGAGGCTGTTCTCAGTATAGGTGCGGGAGTGGAGTGGCTGGAGGACCCGAGGTTCGATGGGGTGATTTCGGTGATGCCGCACGGCTGCATGCCGGGCGGCATTGTGGCTGCTATAGCGGAGAAGCTCAGCCTGAAATACGGCAAGCCCTGGATCAGCCTTACTTACGACGGTTTCCTCGAGACTAACAATCAGGTCAAGATTAACAACTTCGCTGAGATCTTAAAGTTCTGCACCAAGGATAAGAAGCGTTCAGCGCGCTAAGCTGACACCGGCTCCACCCGTCCCTGTGTTACCCTGAATAGGGAGGCTTGCGCCAGGAAATCGGGCTCGAAGCGGTCGAGGTCTGTGGTGGTGATGATAACCTGCTTGTGCTTGGCTGCAGAACTGAGCAGGTGATGCCGCCGCAGGGCGTCTAACTCTGAGAGGACGTCATCTAAAAGCAGGATAGGGTGTTCCCCAGTTTTGCTCAGCATGAACTCGGCCTCGGCGAGCTTGAGAGAGAGAGCAACGGTTCTCTGCTGCCCACGAGAAGCGAAAACACCGGCATCCACCTCATTGACAAAGAAACGAAGATCATCGCGGTGGGGCCCTATCAGAGATATCCCTTGAGCGATCTCTTTATCTCGTGCTGAGGTCAGCGCCTTAGCAAATATCTCAGCTGTTTCCTTGATCTGCGAGTCCTCCTTTCCTCTCAGTTTATCTATGCTCCTGAAATAGACTAAGCTTAGCTTTCCCTGTTCTCCGCTGAGTTCATCGTGGATGGTCTGGGCCCGGTGGTCTAACGCGGCTATAGTGTGCTCCCGCTGGACTATGAGATAGGTCCCTGTTTCAACCAGTTGCTGGTTCCAAAAGACAAGCTCATCGGGGTTTGCCTTGTTCTCAGCTATCTGGCGCAGGAGCTGATTTCGTTGCCAGAGTACCCGGTTATATCGCTGCAAGTTGCGGAGATACTTATGGTCGATCTGGGAGTTGGTGATATCGAGATAGCGACGTCGCAGCGCTGGCTCACCTCCCACCAAGTCGATATCGTAGACGCTGAACGTTACTACGTTGAGCTGTCCGATGAGGTCAGCAGCGTGGCGGACTACGCCGTTTATCCTGATACGTTTCTGGGCAGCAGTGCCCTTGGTCGAAGGCTGCCATCGTGAGAAGAAATCCTCTGGTTGGGGAACAGCAGCGGCTTTGGCGCTGAGTGCGACCTCTAACTTGAGATGGCTGCCAGCCTTCTGAACGCCGGCCGCAATACGGCATGTGGGGATTTCTTCTGTAAAGGCGGCCCAGTTGATGAGCTCCCTGTCCGAGTAAGTGCGGGGAGACCTGCTGGTTGCCAGCACGTAAATTGCCTCCAGCAGATTGCTCTTGCCCTGGGCGTTGTCCCCCTGAAGCACCATCATATGCGGCGGGAGGTCAAGCTCGAGGCTGGCATAGTTGCGGAAGTTGGTTAGGCTGAGATGAGTGATAATCAAGATTTTTCTCTTTTGTGTACGAAAGTTATGTCTCGATAGGAAAGGAATTTTCCCCTACTAACTCTACCTTGAATATCCAACATGTGCAATACCTTCCTCTATTCTTGCGTTGACACTCTATATGAATTGGATTAAGCTATCAGTAAATACCTGAATAAGAGGCTGCAACGGTAAACAACGAAGACGAACTCCGCGAGAAGATTAAAAAGCTCAAAAAAGACCTCAACGCAGTCATCATGGCCCACAACTATCAACGTCCCGAGGTTCAGGACATTGCTGACTTTGTGGGCGATTCCCTGGAACTGGCGCGCAAAGCTACGCAGCTCGACGTTGAGGTCATAGTCTTCTGTGCGGTGCACTTCATGGCTGAGAACGCTGCTATTCTCAATCCCACCCGCACCGTGCTTCTAGCCGAAAGCAGTGCCGGCTGCCCCATGGCCGATATGATAGATGCGGATGACCTTAAAGAATGGAAGCGACGTTATCCCAAGGCGACTGTGGTCTGCTATGTCAATACTACGGCGGCGGTGAAGGCTGAGAGCGATGTCTGTTGCACCTCCGCTAATGCGGTCAAAGTGGTGGAGGCGGTGCCCAACGACGAGATACTGTTCATCCCGGACCAGAACCTGGGACATTATGTTTCCACCAAGACGAAGAAAAAGGTAATACTCTATCCCGGTTATTGCATAACCCACGCCCGTCTTAACGCCAAGCAGGTGCTTGCAGCAAAAGAAGCCCATCCTGATGCTAAGGTTGTGGTGCATCCAGAGTGTACCGCTGAGGTCATATTGCTTGCCGATGCCGTGCTCAGCACCTCGCAGATGTCGCGATATATCAAGGAGAGCCAGGCGAAGAAGTTCCTCATTGGGACAGAGGAGGGATTGATTCATCGCTTAAAGAAAGAGAACCCAGATAAGACATTTTATGTGATTTCTAAAGCTCTGATGTGCCCTAATATGAAGAAGACCACTCTGGAGAAACTTGCTAAGACTATGGAGCTTAAGAGAAACGTGGTTGTTGTCCCTGAGGATATAAGGGTGAAGGCCAAACGAGCTCTGGACCGCATGCTGGAAATAACTTAGAGGTCAAACATGAAACAATATGATTATATAATCGTCGGCAGCGGCATCGCTGGCCTTTATGATGCCTTGCTGCTTCAGGAGGTGGGAAGTGTCCTTATCCTCACCAAAGGCAGCATAGATGAGTGCAACACAAAGCATGCTCAAGGTGGTATAGCTGCGGCTATCAGCAGCCTCGATTCCCCTGAGCTTCACTTCAAGGATACTATAGCTGCGGGTGCTGGTTTGTGCGACCCAGAGGCGGTGCGCATTCTAACCGAAGAAGCTGCTGACCGTATCGCTGACCTTGTTGGGCTTGGGGTTCCCTTCGACACGGTTGACGGAGAGATCGCTCTAACCAAGGAGGCTGCTCACAGTGTACCTCGTATTCTGCATGCTGGGGGCGATGCCACCGGTGAGCGTATTGAGGTTACTTTGAGCAATGCCGCTCGCCGGTCGAAGATGATCACTATTTTTGAGTATTTCCTTGTTACGGAGATACTGGTTCGAGATGGTAAGGTATACGGAGTAAATGCTCTGGATTTGCGCTCGGGCACTGCAGAGGAATTTGGCTGCCGTTTCCTTATTCTGGCTACTGGTGGTATAGGGCGGCTATTCAAGATCACCACTAATCCTGATATAGCCACCGGCGATGGCATAGCTTTGGCCTATAGGGCTGGTGCTGAGATTGTGGATATGGAGTTTTTCCAATTTCATCCCACAGCGCTGCGATTGCCTGGGGTGCCGCTGTTTCTCATCTCGGAGGCGGTGCGGGGTGAAGGGGGTATACTGCGCAATATAAAGGGAGAGCGGTTCATGCTCAAGTACTCACCTCAGGGCGACCTGGCGCCAAGAGATGTGGTAGCCCGTGGCATCGTTGCTGAGATGAAAGCGACCGGAACTGACCGCGTTTACCTTGATGTAACACATCTGCCGGCGCGTCTTTTATCGGCTCGTTTCCCTCAGATATACCGATTCTGCCTGGACCATGGCCTCGATATCACCACTTCCCAGATTCCAGTCGTCCCTGCTGCTCACTACATAATGGGCGGTGTTAGGACAAATTATCAGGGAGAGACTAACATTGCCGGTCTGTTCGCCAGCGGTGAGGTGGCGTCTACCGGCGTGCACGGGGCGAACCGTCTAGCCTCGAACTCATTGCTGGAGGTGCTTGTCTTCGGCAAGAGGATTGTGGAGAGGACTAAAGTGGGAGAGGCAAGCGTTGCAGCTCCGACCAAGGAAGGAGTCTATTCCCTTAAGGGACGAGGCACGTCTGGCGTTAAATATCCTAATCTGAGTGTGACCGCTCTACAGTCGCTGCTCTGGGATAAGGTGGGCATTGTGCGCTCTGGGGAAGGGTTGGGTGAGGCAGTCAATGTCCTCGCTGCCTGGGAGAAGGCGATCAAACCGGCCACAGACCGCCCCTCCTACGAACTGGCTAACATGGTGCTGGTGGGTCGCTTGATGACGGAAGCGGCTTTGATTAGGGAAGAGAGCCGTGGGGCGCACTATCGCTCTGATTTCCCTAATCCATCGGATGCTTGGGTTAGGCATATTGTCTTCAGGAAAAGGGCTTAACTCCGTCAGTTCTATGGTGCAGGTATATGGTAAAACCATCGAGAGTCTCAATAAAGCAGGTTGAGCGAATAGTCAAAAATGCCCTCGCTGAGGATCTTGCTTTTGGCGATGTCACCACTGAGGTGATTATTCCCTCTGCTCTTGTGGGTAAGGCATCTATCCTGGTCAAGAAAGAGGGCGTGCTGGCTGGTATCGAGGTGGCTAAAGAGGTCTTTCGGCAGGTTGACCGATCGCTCCACTTTAAGGCTCTGGTCAAAGACGGGGCTAAGGTTCATAAGGGTGAGGTGGTTGCTACTATCGAGGGGAGGGCGGCAAGCATACTCAAGGCGGAGCGGGTCACCCTGAACTTTTTGCAGCATCTCGGCGGCATTGCCACTGAGACAGCGCGGTATGTGGAGGCTGTTAGGGGCACAAAGGCCGTGATTACCGATACGCGCAAAACTATTCCGGGCTTGAGGCTGCTGGAGAAATACGCCGTTCGGGTCGGTGGGGGGCGTAACCATCGCTTAAACCTAAGCGATGGCGTTCTAATCAAGGATAACCACCTGGCGGTGCTTCGCTCCTCTGGTGTGGGATTGGGGGAGACGGTCAAAATGGCTCGCAGGCGGGCTCCTCGTACTGTGAAGGTTGAGGTCGAGGTTGAGTCCCTAAAGCAGGCTCGGGAAGCTCTATCCGCTGGCGCAGATATCATTATGCTGGACAATATGAGAGTGAAAGACATGCGCAAGGTGGTGGAGTTAGCGAAAAGGAGAACCGTGCTTGAAGCATCGGGTGGTATCAATTTAAACAATGTGCGCTCTGTTGCTGAGGCCGGAGTAGACCTCATCTCTATCGGGGCTCTGACACATTCTTCAAGAGCGCTGGATATAAGCCTCGAGCTTGAGCCTAGATGAAGAAGCTAAGAAGATTTGCTGAACTATCATGTGAAATATTCCGGAATCGTTATCTTACCTTCGTCTTGCGTATAGCCCTCGGTGTTGTTTTCCTGATATCCGGTGCTGGCAAGTTGTCTGAAGGAGCGGCGTTTGTTGACCAAGTCGAAGAGGCAAACATTCTACCGCACGCACTGGCCCGGGTCTACGGGACTGCGCTTCCCTATGTGGAGATCGTTATAGGAGCGCTCTTGATCCTGGGGCTTCTGTCACGATTTGCTGCCGGCATCGGTGGCCTTGCGGCTCTGAGTTTCATCATTGGCAACAGCACTAGGCTTTACCGTGGACTGTATGGGGAGTGTGGTTGCTTCGGAAATATCGCTTCGCTGCAGTTTAGCACGCGGGATGCCCTTATAATTGATTTTGTGCTTCTGGTCTTGGCACTCCAGATACTGGTACATAAAGGGGAATTCTTGAGCTTGGACTCAAAGATTTTCCGCAGAAAAACTCCGGGGTCAGCACTGGGTTAGATTTCAACTCTTCATGATTCGTAACTTTGATGGCGATGGCGAGGTAGCGATGAGCCTCGTCTTGTATCTTAATCCTCTTCAGCCCTGATGTTGCCAGCATATTGCGCATCGTTGCTTCGTCGGGGATGGTATCGTTCCCTATCACATTGCCAATAGACTTGTGGAGTTCGTTGATCTCATGGCGGCTGGCGGTGTGACAGATAACAAGCCAGCCTCCGTTCCGGAGCACTCTCGCCATCTCAACCAGGGATTTGGGCTTGTCGGGGAAGTGGGGGAGGCAAGAGTAGCAGATGACAAGGTCGAATATTTCGCTCGCCAGGGGGATAGCGGCGACATCGGCGTGGATGTAATGTATGCTGCTCGGGTAGCCATTGTTTATGGCTTGTTTGAGCATTTCCTCTGAAATGTCTAGAGAGACTATCCTGCTCCTGTCACCTGCAGCTTTATAGAGAAAAGGAAGCAGAATGCCTGTGCCGCCTCCTACATCGAGTATGGCATCGCCTGGCTTGATGGCCAATTCCTTTATTAGCTGAGGCAATCGAGACTTAGCCTCTTCAGTGACCATCCGGTCCCATTTTCCTGCCAGTTGATTAAAGTACTCTCGATGGTTCATCTTTTGCCTGCCATCTCTTAACCTTTCTTTTCGGTGAAAACAGGGCAGCTAGTCCGAAGATGAGCGAGGACGTAACTATAATGGCAGCTCCGCTGGGCACGTTGAAAAGGTAAGATGCTAACAACCCTATCCAGCCTGATACCACACCGAAAATTGCGGACAGAAAGAACATCTTTTTTAGACTGTAAGTCAACTGATAGGCAGCGGCTGCCGGGTTGATGATGAGGCTGAAGATGAGTAGACCGCCGATGGGTGACAGAGAGACGGTAATGGTAGACCCCGTTAAGAACAGGATGCCGTAGAGGATAAGGCTAGCGGGGATGCCTACCGCTAACGCTATCTCTCGGTTGAAGATAACTGCCTGGATCTCCTTGTAGAACAGCACCACAAGCGTTACAACTACCGATGCCACAATGCCAAGTAAAATCAAGTCAGTCTGGGTTACGGTGAGGATGCTGCCCCAGAGTAACCCTAGCATTTGGGTCTTGGGGCCAGACTGAAGACCCATGAAGATGAAGGCCAGCCCCAGCATCAATGAGAAAAGAACGCCGATAGAGGTGTCGAGGTTCAACTCGCCTCGACTGGCGAGAGGCCCGATGATGGCAGCAACGCCCAGGCTGAAAAGGAAGGCACCGAGCAGCGGATTAAATCCCAGTAGAACGCCGAGGATGGCTCCGGCGAAAGCGGCGTGGGCCAGACAGACCCCGATGAAAGAGATGCCCATAAGCACCACAAAGACGCCGACGATGGCACAGGCCACGCCTCCCAAGAAAGCCGCCAGGATGGCGTTCTGCATGAATTGGTAGCCGAAGATAGAGAAGTCCATTTATCCTGCTTTGAGGAATATCTGCCTTCCCTCGTGCTCCTTGATCGAGATTGGGGCATCGTAAAGCTGGCTCAGGATATCTTGCTTGAGTACTTCCTCCGGTTTCCCTTGCTGCCAGATTCTTGCCTTCCTTCATTAAAACCACGCGGTCGCATGAGTCAGGTAAGGCATTCAGGTCGTGGGTCACAAATAAGGTTGTCAGGTTCTGGCTCTTATGGATTGTCTTTACCAGCTCTAGGAGTTCTTTCTGCGCTCGCCAGTCAAGGGAAGCGGTTGGCTCGTCGAGGAGGAACATCTCCGGCTCCTGAGCCAGGGCACGAGCAATAGCTACCCGTTGCTGTTCGCCGCCTGAAAGATGACCGATGGGGCGCTTTGCCAGATGGCTCATCCCCACCAGCTCCAGCATTTCATCTACAATATCACGGTCTGCTTTGTCAGGTCGGCGAAATAGCCCCAGTTGACCATAGCGCCCTATCATGGCTACCTCATGGACGCTGATAGGCATCCGGGGGTCGATATTCTGGAGCTGAGCCACATAACCTACCCGTTTCCTGATGCCGTTGACAGAGCCTTTGCTGATGCTATGTCCTAATACCCAAACGCGGCCTTGGACGAGCTTCCCCAATCCATTGATTAAAGTGAGGATGGTGGTCTTTCCGGCCCCATTGGGACCTATGATACCCACAAACTCGCCTTTCTTTACCTCCAGCGAGACATCGCGGAGGGCTACATCCTCGCGGTAGGAGACCACAGCACGTTCAATCCTTACTGCGGTATTGCTCATATCTCGATTGTTTCTCAAAACTTACCCCTTCCTGTACTGAGCTAATGCCGCAAGCAGCAGGTCGACGTCTTTCTCTATAGCCTTTTCCCAGGTCTCGGTATTGTCGAAGCCGCCGGGGAAATTGGACAGGGTTACCTGAACGGCCCCAATTCCTGACGCCATAGTTACCCCGGCATCTGATGTGCCGCTCTGGAGGTTGCCGATTACCAGGGCTACTCCGGCTTGTTTCCCCTGGTCAATGAGTTCCTGCATTTTCTTAGCTGAGATATCCTCTGGACGCGGGTAAGAGGCAACAACATTAAACCCTGCCCACTGCACAAGATCAGTTATCTGGTCATCGCAGATTACATTGACCTGGCTCAAGTTACCTGCTTCAAGCTTAGCCTTGAGTTCGTTGCCTTTAGCAGTGATAGACGCTTGCTGTGATTTGGCGTTGTTCTGGTAATAGCTGGCATTTTGTGGGTCTATTTCAGCTAAAGCAGAAGTGATATTCCCTACTGCCTGAGCTTGAACCGTCGGTGTCATCCAGTTGCCCGGGATATTAAGGGAGACAACCTTAAGCTCGGGATTGTTAGCGGATTTGATTAAATCTGCGGAGAACATCTCGCCTTGCCAGCCATGCATCAGGAAGAGCGTGGCGTCTGAAAGGACCTTAATGTCGCTGGGTTTGACGTCGAAATGTCCCGGGCATTGGGCCGGTGGGATGATATTAGCTACTTGAACCTTGTCTCCTCCAACCTTCTCGACAATAGAAGATATTAAGGAGGTGGTGGTAACCACCTTCAGATTGGACGTAGCCTCACTGGTGCACCCCAGAGGCAACACTACCAGGGTTAATAAAATCACACCAATCAGGAAACTAGCTGCTAGACTGGCCTTATTCACGCTCTACCTCATTTTCTACGCTGTGTTGTCTAAAGCTCCTCAACAGCAACCTTATGCTGTAACAGGTCGATTTTTTTGATTTTGGCCTGGAGTTTCTTTTCATTGCCAATAATGTCTCTAAACATGCAGGCGTCTTCCCCTGAACCTCTACCAATGCAACATCCCGCATAATTTCCTTTTCCTTACCATTGCCCACAAGGTAAGCTGTAGCTTCACATATTCTCCCCTCCCCCATCAAAATCAAGTGCAATTGCAATTAGTTGCATTAAGTTCGCAAAAAAATTTATTTTGGGCATTTCACACAGTTGCCGAACACAGCGAGATGGCTCAGGTCAGCCTTGAAACCGCATTGGCGCAGAATGACCTCTTCAAGTGGTGCAAGCACAGACTCGTCTAGCTCGAGAACTCTGCCACACTTACGGCAGACCAGGTGATGGTGATGCCCGTTCTCTACGGAGTGGTAGCTGGATCTTCCCCTGCCGAGGTCAGTTTCGGTCACTAGCCCCTGCTCTTTAAGCAGCTCCAGGGTGCGGTATACAGTGGAGATGTTTACCTGAGGATATTTGGCGCGCACCTGAGCGTATATCTCCTCGGCGCTGATATGGTGGTCAGTGTTATGTATCGCGGAAAGTATCATCAGGCGCTGCGGTGTCAGCCGGTAGCCCTGCTCTCGCAAAGTCTCGGTGCAACTCATTTCTTTGCCCTCAAAGAAAATAATAACATAGAAATTTGCTTATTGCAACTAGTTGCAATAAGCAAATTATGTACCTCTAACTGATGAAATCCTGGCAACTAACCGCGCCGGGGTTTAAGGCGTTCTTCGCTGTCGACGTAAGATGGTGACTGGCCCGCTGTTGTGGATCTCCACCAGCATATTCTGGCGGAAGCGTCCTGTTTCCACTTTGAGTCCGGCGGAGCGTAGAAGCTGCACGAATTTTTCAATCAGGGGCTCTGCTTCCTCGGGTGGAGCAGCCTCGGTGAAGCTGGGACGGCGTCCTTTGCGGGTGTCAGCGAAGAGCGTGAACTGGCTGACAACTAAAACCTCTCCGCCGATATCCAGTGCGGAGAGGTTGAATTTGTCTGCCTCGTCGGAAAAGATGCGGAGATTGGCGATTTTGTCTGCTAAGTATTGGGCGTCTGGCTCCGAATCACCTTTGCCCACGCCGATGAGGACAACCAGGCCATGTTTGATAGTGGCAACTACTTGGTCTTGTATGCTGACTGAGGCTTTGGAGACACGCTGCACCAGGGCTCTCAAGTGGTTTCCTTGGTTTTCTCTTCCTTCTTTGTTTTCGTCTCTTTTGTCTCCGCTTTCGCTTCACACTCAGGTTCTTTACATTTGCCAGTGGAGTTACAGGCTGACGCGCCGCCATGGTCAGTACAGTAGAAGCCACTCCCTTTGAAGATGACAGGGACAGAGTGGATGAGGCGGCGGGCTTTCCCTCTGCACTGCAGGGCATGACAGCTACAGGCTCTTCATCGAACCTTTGCCTTCGTTCGAATCTAGAACGGCAACTGCTGCACTCATATTCGTAGATAGGCAAGCTTATTACCTCACGGAAAAGGCGCCCTTTAGTCGAGGCTCGCCTTTATTTCTTTGTATATTAGCACTCTTAATTAATGAGTGCTAACTAAAAATAATTTATCATTTTGGATGAAATATGTCAAGTGCTAAAGTGTGTGGAATCGAGTCCTGTGTGAGATGGTGCCACCTTTGCGGCTATTGTCTTTTCCTCCTCCCTATGCTAAACTGTCTTTCAGCCTAAAAATACGTAGGCGAAAAATCTCTGGTCCTTCATCGGATATCATTCTGGTGAAGGATTGGATAATTGGAGAGGGTAAGGGATTTAAGAATGGCAGAACCCATCTCGATGAAACTATTGCTGGAGGCCGGGGTACACTTCGGGCATCAGGTAGGACGCTGGAACCCGAAGATGAAGCAGTTATATCTTTAGCCAGCGTAACGGTATTCACATCATTGATCTGGAACAGACTGTGGTCTTGCTCAGCAAGGCCTGCGACTTCATCCGCGAGGTTGTTGCGAACGGCGATAACATCATTTTCGTGGGCAGCAAGAAGCAAGCGCAGGAGGCGGTGGAGCAGGAGGCGAAGCGCTGCGGCATGTTCTATGTCAATCAGCGCTGGCTGGGAGGGATGCTGACCAATTTTTCCACTATCCAGTCTCGTATTGACTATCTGGTGCGTCTGGAGGACCGCAAGGCTCGTGGTGAATTGGAACGCTTGCCCAAGAAAGAGGCTATGAAGCTGGATAAGGAGATGGCGCATCTCAATCGCTTGCTGGGCGGCGTCAAGGAGATGACCAGGATCCCGGGCGCTTTGTTTGTTATCGACCCCTCTAAAGAGAGGAACGCTCTTGCCGAGGCCAGGAGAGTCGGGGTGCCTATTGTTGCTATTGTAGATACCAATTGTGATCCTGATGAGGTTGACTATCCAATCCCCAGGCAATGACGATGCCATCAGGGCGGTGGCACTTTTCTGTGCCGTAATCGCTGATGCAGTTATCCAGGGGAAGCAGACTCGTGAGGCAGTGGCTGAGAAAATTGCCGGTGAGGCGAAGGAGGCGGAGGTGGCTGCGCCTGTGGCCCAGGGGGCTAACGTAGAGCCTGGTAAAACTAAAGCAAGTTCTGTTGCGAAGGAAGGTTAGGGGGATATATGCAGGTTTCCACAGAAGCGATAAAAGTGCTGCGTGAGCAGACTGGCGCTGGAATAATGGAGTGCAAGCGCGCATTGCAAGAGACCGGAGGCGATGTAAAGAAAGCTACTGATATGCTGAAGCAGCGTGGCTATGCGATGGCTAAGAAGAAGGAGAATCGTGTTGCGGGGCAGGGGGTGGTCGAGGCTTATGTTCATGGAGGGGGACGGATTGGAGCTTTGGTGGAGCTAAACTGTGAGAGCGATTTCGTAGCCCGTACCGCTGAATTTAAGGAATTGGCCCACGACCTGGCTATGCAGGTAGTAGCTGCAAAGCCTAGATTTGTGCGGCGGGAGGAAGTGCCACAGGGTGAGGAAGCTGCCGATGAGGATTGCCTTTTGCTTCAACCGTTCATAAGGGATCCTGCTAAAAAGGTGCAGGATGTTGTTACTGAGGCAGTTGCTAAGGTCAGGGAGAATATAAAGGTAAAAAGGTTTGTCCGCTTCGAGCTGGGGTCGAATGGACAAGACGCATAGTCCTAAATATAAGCGCGTTTTGCTGAAGCTGAGTGGGGAGGCTCTCATGGGGGAGGGCGAGTACGGCATTGACCCTGCCACTGTGGAGAATATTGCCAAGCAGTTGAAGCGGATAGTGGAAGGTGGGGTTCAGGTCGCCGTTGTTGTGGGGGGAGGAAATATCTGGAGGGGGGCGGATGCTGAGGCCAGGGGGATGGACCGGGCCACGGCTGATTACGCCGGTATGCTGGCCACCATGATTAACGCTCTTGCCCTTCAGGATGCTCTGGAGAAGGAGGGGGTGGTTACCAGAACCCAGAGCGCGATAGCGGTGCAGGCGATTGCTGAGCCTTATATTCGGCGCCGCGCCATCCGCCATTTGGAGAAGGGGCGAGTGGTTATCTTCGCTGCAGGCACAGGCAGTCCCTATATGACTACCGATACGGCGGCTGCCCTGAGAGCGATAGAGATCGGTGCCGATGTTCTGCTTATGGCCAAGAACAAGGTTGACGGGGTGTATGACTCTGACCCCTTAGTCAATGCGGGTGCCAAAAAGTTCGACCAATTGAGCTATATAGATGCCTTGAAAATGAGGCTTGAAGTGATGGATTCCACCGCTCTCTCTTTATGCATGGATAATAAACTACCCATAATAGTTTTTGACCTTCGAGCTCCTCGCAGCCTGGAGCGAGTTGTGGTAGGTGAGCTCATTGGCACGCTTGTCCATGGAGGAGATTAGCATCTGTTTGAGGGCAGCCTTTTAAGTTTTAAGAGTCTAATAAGACCACGTTCAGACTACTCGTTTGAACTCATTAGCGCGGTTTTAACTCTGGGATGAGGGGACCGGAAATGAGCGGTGAAGATGTACTGCTTAATGCAGATGCCAGAATGCGTAAGGCGGTTGAAGTATTAAAGAGTGAACTGGCAACAATTCGCACAGGGAGAGCTCACCCGGGGCTTGTAGAGCACCTCATGGTTGATTACTACGGAACCCCTACTCAGCTAATCCAAATTGCGGGAATTTCTGCTCCTGAGCCAAGACTGCTTGTGATTCAGCCCTGGGATAAACAGATTCTACAGAATATAGAGAAGGCTATCCTCAAGTCTGACCTCGGCTTGAATCCTCAAAACGATGGTAATATCATCAGGCTTGCTGTACCCCAGCTTACCGAAGAGCGGCGCGCTCAGTTGGTCAAGGTGGTACGGAAGAGGGTGGAGGATGGTAAGGTAGCAGTGCGCAATGTGAGACGGGATGCTGTGGAGGGGCTGCGAAAACTCAAGGAAAGCAAAGAGATGAGCGAGGATGAGCAGAAGCGAGCCATGGGACGGCTGCAGCAGCTCACTGATAAATTCATTGAGGAAATTGACCGTATAGCAAAAGGCAAAGAGGCCGAGCTCATGGAATTGTGATGTGAGAGATGGGTAGTGGTAGATAGATCTTCAACAACGGCAACAGTGAAAAAGATTTCACCCCTGCCACAGCACGTTGCCATTATCATGGATGGCAATGGGAGGTGGGCAAAGCAACGTGGTCTGCCCAGACTTGCTGGCCACCAGGCTGGCACTAATAATGTCAACCGTATCGTGGAACGCTTCCATGATTATCAGGTGAAATATCTCACGCTCTATGCTTTTTCCACGGAGAACTGGAGCCGGCCCGGCGAAGAGGTCAATGGATTGTTCCGTATCTTAGCTGAGATGATTGACCGAGAGACCAAGACTCTCCATAAAAATAATGTCAGGCTTTTTCATCTGGGTAGGCTGGATGGTCTATCCGGGGAATTACAGGCTAAGGTACACAAAGCGATTGAACTCACCAAGAACAATACCGGGATAACTCTGAGCATCGCTTTCGATTACGGTGGCCGAGCCGAGATACTGGATGCCGTTCGCCGTATTGTTAAAGATGGCATCCGCCCCGAAGACATAACCGAATCCCTGTTCAGGAGCTACCTCTACACTCCAACTATACCAGAGCCAGACCTGATTATTCGCACCGCCGGTGAGATGCGCCTCAGCAATTTCCTTATCTGGCAAGCAGCATATAGCGAATACTACGCCACGCCTACCCTGTGGCCTGACTTCGGAGATGAGGACATCGAGAAGGCTCTGATAGCCTACAGTAAACGGGAGAGGCGCTTCGGCGGATTGAAAGCGGAAGGAGAAGCAAAGGGGACCTAAGGGAATAGTTCTCTTGGGTTCTCAGTAGCGGATGCTTCGGCAAAGAGTATTAAGCGCAATAGTCTTCGTACCCATCCTCTTCGTTTCCATCTGGTTCGGCAACCCCTGGTTTTCCATTGTAGTGGCTGTCGCTGCCATCCTCGGGATTATCGAGTTCTATGCTATGGTTGCACGTAAGGGCTGGCGGCCTCTGACCTTCTTCGGCACGCTGTGGACGCTGTTCTTTATCTTCAATGCATATTATGCGCATCATTACAGCTCTGAGGCCACATGGCTTTTGGTGACCTTGGCCCTGGTTACCTCAGCGGTGGCCCTGTCTTTGCTCTGGGTGCTTTTCCTGCGTCCTGCTGCGGAAGGAGCGCTGGCAAGTTGGGCATCGAGCCTTGCTGGCATATTCTACATTGGGTGGCTTCTCAGCTATTGGGTTTTGATAATGAACTCCTACGGCAGGGACTGGGTGCTTCTCGCCCTATTCTCCACTTTCGCTGTTGATACCTTTGCCTATTTCGTGGGTCGGGCCTGGGGTCGGCATAAGATGGCGCCGACGATATCTCCGGGGAAGACCTGGGAGGGTGCCCTCGGCGGGCTGGTTGGTGCTATAGTGGTAGTCATAGTATTAGCCCTCCTCTTAGATGTAGACATCAGCTATAGTGAAATGGTTCTTCTAGGTTTCCTCATCGCTGTTTTTGCCCAGTTAGGCGACCTTGCTGAGTCCAAGATTAAACGAAGCATGGGTGTGAAAGAGGCGAGCAATCTTATCCCCGGCCATGGCGGCATCCTTGACCGTCTTGACAGCATTGTCTTCACTGGTGTTGTGGTGTACTATTGTTTGCGATGGTTCATCGGGTGAAGCGGCTGGCTATTCTCGGTTCTACGGGCTCTATAGGGCGGCAGACTCTGGAGGTTGTTCATGCCTTTCCCGGAAGGTTAAAGGTTGTTGCCTTGTCGGGAGGGAAGAATCTAGACTCTGCTTAAGGAGCAGGTTCGCGAATTCAAACCGAAGCTGGTCTCCATAGAGTCGGGCGCTGAAGGCGAAAAGATGCCGAAGGTAAGCCATCTCTCTATGGAGGAGATAGCTGCTCATCCTGATGTCGAGCTTGTGGTTGTGGCCACTGCCGGTAAGGCTGGGCTGGGGCCCACCCTGGCTGCCATCCGCGCTGGCAAGACAGTTGCTCTGGCCAATAAAGAGGTGCTGGTGATGGCGGGGGAGATCGTTACCTCTGAGGCTAAGCGACATGGTGTTGAGATATTGCCCATTGATAGCGAGCACAGCGCCATCTGGCAGTGCCTGCGCGGCGAAGATAAGAAAGAGATAGCACGCCTTATCCTGACCGCCTCCGGAGGCCCGTTCCGTCCAGGACTCTCCAGCAGCTTTCTGCGGTTACCCCTGAGGAGGCGCTGAGGCATCCCACCTGGCAGATGGGGAAGAAGGTCACTATCGATTCTGCTACCCTGATGAACAAGGGCATGGAGATTATCGAGGCGCACTGGCTTTTCGGTGTGCCTTATCACAAAATAGAGGTTGTGATTCATAAACAGAGCGTTATTCACTCTATGGTAGAATTCGTTGACGGCTCGACGAAAGCGCAGCTAAGCCTGCCCGACATGAGGTTGCCTATCCAGTATGCTTTGGCGTACCCGGAGCGTTGGCCGGGTGCTTTTCTCCCCACTACTAATTTTAGCGAGATAGGCTCGCTTACTTTCGAGGCGGTGGATTTAGAGAAGTTCCCCTGTTTGAGAATTGCCAGGGAGGCTGCTGAAAAGGGAGGAACTTATCCTGCGGTGCTCAGCGCTGCCGACGAGGTGGCTGTGGAGCTTTTCCTGACGAAGAAAATCGGCTTTTACAGATATCGCTGATATTGTAGAGAAAACCCTTGAGCGCCATAATGGGTTAAGCCATCCTTCACTGAAGGATATCATCGCTGCTGATGCCTGGGCCAGGGATGCCGCAAGGGCTGGTTTTTGAGGTAGAGGATGATTGCATTAAATCTATTGGTGTTTCTGCTTATCCTTGGCCTCCTAATCTTTGTTCATGAAGGGGGTCATTTCGTTGCTGCCAAGCTGTCGGGGATTAAGGTTGAGGAGTTCGGCATGGGATTCCCGCCCAGGCTATTATCCTTCAAGCGCGGGGAGACTGTATACTCGCTCAATGTGGTCCCTCTGGGTGGCTTCTGCAAGTTGCTGGGTGAGGAAGACCCCAGCGAGCCCAGAAGCTTCGCCAGTAAGAGACCCGCGGTCAGGTTCATGGCGCTCTTTGCAGGCCCGCTTATGAATGCGATACTTCCTATCGTGCTTCTGACCATAGCCTTCATGGTTCCCAGGCAGGTGACTGTGGGGGATGTCAAAATAGCAGAGGTTGCTCAGGACTCTCCGGCGGCATCTGCGGGGATCACGCCTGGCGATATAGTGCTCAGCATAAATGATAAACCTGTTCGAAATATCGGTGATGTTATATATGATGTCCACCTAAAAATGGGGGAGCAAGTTAACATTAAGCTTAGGGGTGAGAATGGCAGCATAAGGACAGTGACTTTGGTCCCTAGATGGAATCCTCCCAAAGGCGAGGGGGCGGTGGGTATAGCGATGAGCATGGTGAATACCGGCAATATTAGCCAGTCTTACCCATTTTGGGAAGCGGTGCCCAAGAGCTTCTCGTCTATCGGGGAGACCTTTGTCCTGATGAGGAACGAGATAACTAGCTGGTTTGTGCAAAAGAAGGCACCGGAGGTCACTGGCCCTGTCGGCATCTTCCAGCTCACGGGTGAGGTGAGAGAGGCTGGGCCTTCTTACATCATACAGTTCACTGCTTTCCTGAGCCTGAATTTGGCTATAATCAATCTGTTGCCGTTGCCTGCGCTCGATGGTGGCAGGATTGTCTTCGTGCTTTTAGAGGTGGTGAGACGTGGTAAACGCGTCTCACCCCGTACAGAGGGTATGGTTCACATGATAGGATTTGCCATGCTGATTGCCCTGATACTGGTGATCAGCTACTTCGATATACTGCGTGTGATCAGAGGGGAGAGTCTGACACCATGATGAAGCGCCGGGCTTCGAAGGTAATCAGGGTCGGTGGAGTAAAGATCGGCGGAGCTGGCCCCATTGTGGTTCAATCTATGACCAAGACCGACACCCGCAATGTGAAGTCGACCGTAAAGCCAAATCCGCCAGCTTGAGGAGTGCGGCTGTGAGATCGTGAGGGTGGCAGTGCCCGATATGGACGCTGCGAGGGCTATTGTTGACATAAAGAGGAAGATTACTATTCCGCTCATAGCGGATATCCATTTTGATTACCGGCTTGCCCTGGAGGCACTGAAGTCGGGTGCGGACGGGTTGAGGTTGAACCCGGGCAATATCAGCGACCCTGAGCATATTGCCAAAGTGGTGCGTGCTGCCAAGGAGAGGGAAGTGCCTATACGCATCGGTGTGAATGCGGGCAGCTTGCCTAAATCATCTAAGAAAAAGGGCGTCGGTGGTGGAACGTATGGTCGATGCGGCGCTCGAGGAGATTAAGCTACTGGAGAGCCTGGACTTCGATCTGATCAAGGTCTCGCTCAAGGCCTTCGATGTTCCCACTACCATCGAGGCGTATCAGGCTATCGCCAAGAAGATTCCTTATCCGCTGCATCTGGGCATCACCGAGGCTGGGTTGCCCTGGGCGGGCTCTATCCGCAGCGCAGTGGGACTGGGCATATTGCTCTACGAGGGCATCGGGGATACCATCAGGGTGTCGCTGACCACGGCCGATGCCTGTCAGGAGGTTGAGGCTGCCTACGAGATACTGAAGTCGCTGAAGCTCAGGGAGCATGGGCCTACGCTGGTAAGCTGCCCCTCCTGTGGGCGCTCTGAGACCGATATTGTAGGACTGGCTCAGATAGTCGAGGAGAGGCTGAGAGGGGTCAAGAAAACGATTAAGGTGGCTGTGATGGGCTGTGTGGTGAACGGCCCCGGCGAGGCCAGGGACGCTGATGTGGGCATCGCCTGCGGCAAAGGCAGAGGCGTCATCTTCAGAAAAGGCGAGAAGGTGCGCACAGTGGAAGAGTCCGATTTCCTAGAGGTGTTGATGGCGAGGTAGAGAGAATCTAATTAATGTGAGTTAAAGAAGGGGTACGAGTATGCGCTTATCAAAGCTTTTCGGTAAAACGTTGCGGGAGGTGCCGGCGGAGGCGGAAACCGCCAGCCACCAGCTTTTGCTCAAGGCTGGCATGATTCAGCAGGTTACGGCGGGGGTGTATTCGTATTTGCCGCTGGGATGGCGGGCGCTGCGCAAGATGGAGCAGGTCATCCGCGAGGAGATGGATGCCGCCGGCGGGCAGGAACTGCACATGCCTGTCCTCCAGCCTTACGAGATATGGCAGGAGAGCGGACGCGACCTCGCCTTCGGCAAGTCGCTGTTCAGGCTCATCGACCGACGCGAGCGCACATCTGGTGCTCGGGCCTACACATGAGGAGATGGTCACTGACCTGGCACGCCGCAATGTGAAAAGCTATCGTGACCTGCCTTTGATGCTCTACCAGATACAGACTAAGTTCCGCGATGAGCCGAGGCCCCGCGGCGGCTTGGTGAGAGTGCGTGAGTTCACTATGAAGGACTGCTATAGCTTCGATGCTGATGCTGAAGCCCTTGATATCAGCTACAAGAAGATGATTCAGGCATATAAGAATATCTATGCCCGCTGCGGGCTCGATGCCATGCTCATCGAAGCTGATAGTGGCGCGATCGGCGGTAAGGATTCCCATGAGTTCATAGTAGCCACCGAGGTTGGTGAGGATGAGGTTATCTATTGTGATAGCTGCGGCTATGTGGCTAACGTGGAGAGAGCCAGCTTCGCCAAGACCAAGCTGGCTGAGGAGCCGCTTTCTGCCTCTGCAGGAGGTGGCTACCCCGGGAGCCAAGACCATCGAGGAGGTGGCCAATTTCCTGGGAGTGCCCAAGAGCCGCACCCTGAAAGCTGTTTTCTATTCGGCGGACGGAGAGCTGGCCTTCGTCACTATAAGGGGTGATCTCGATGTAAACGAGGTCAAGCTCAAGAATGCGTTGAAGTGGTCCGAGTTGAGGCTAGCTAACGACGAAGAGGTGAAGGCGGCAGGGCTTGTGGCCGGTTCAGCATCAGCAATAGGGCTCAAAGGGATGAAGATTGTCGCAGATGATTCGATTACTACGGGGCGCAACTTCGTAGTCGGCGCCAATAAGGATGGCTATCATTTGAAGAATGCCAACTACCCTCGCGATTTCAAGGTGGACATCATAACTGATATAGCACTGGCAATGGCAGGACATCGCTGCACCAAGTGCAATGGCGAATTGAAGTCGAAGCGCGGGATCGAGATAGGTCATGTGTTCAAGCTGGGCACTGTGTTCAGCGAGAGGCAGGGAGCTTTCTATCTAGACCGAGACGGTGTTCAGAAGCCTCTGGTCATGGGCTGCTATGGAATAGGCATCGGTCGGCTGCTGGCAGCGGTGATCGAGCAGAACCACGATGACAAGGGCATTATCTGGCCTGTCCAGATAGCCCCTTACCAGATTTACCTTTGTGCCCTGGGCATGGACGAAGCAACGGTCGCGGAAGCTGCGGAGAAGCTCTACGCTGAGCTTTTCCGTAAAGGGTTTGATGTGCTTTTCGACGATCGCAACGAGTCGCCAGGGGTAAAGTTCAATGATGCTGACCTGCTGGGAATGCCTATAAGGCTTACAGTGAGCCGACGTACCCTGAAGTCATCCAGCGTTGAGGTAAAGCTGCGCAAGGCGAAAGATATAGAGCTTGTGCCGCTGGGTGAGATGGCTGGGAAGCTTAAAGCTTTGTTGAAATAAATCGCTCTGGGTTCCTGCTTGCGCGGCAATGACATATCGCAGGGGCGTTCAATTGAACGCCCCTGCTTTTTTATTGCATAGCTGGCTGCTGAACCTAAGTCGAACGAGTGCAAGGGATTGACATTATGGCTCAAAAAGTGCTATAGTGCTTGTGCGAGGAAGTTGTACTAAGTGGGTTTCACCCACTTTTTTAATTAGTTGGGGGTAGTGGGGTTTCAGAAGGAGGCTAGGGCGGCATGAAGACTGATTTCATACTAGCCATTACTCAGCTGGCAGCGGAGAGAAATCTGCCCAAAGATGTGGTTTTCTCTGCCGTGGAGGCGGCCCTTGTCTCTGCTTTTAAGAAAGATGAGGTCGGCGCTCAGCATAATATCTCGGTGAAGATAAACCCCGCCAGCGGGGATGTCAAGGTCTATACCCTTAAGACTGTGGTGGAGAAACCGACTGACCCCTATCGGGAGATCTCTTTGGCTGAAGCTAAAAAAATTAAGAAGGATGTCCAGTTGGGCGAGACGCTTACGCTGGAGTCCCAGGCGTTTCACCCCGGACGTATTGCTGCGCAGACTGCTAAGCAGGTGGTGCTGCAACGCCTTCGCGAGGCAGAGCGCGAGTTCATATTTGATGAGTACGCGGATAGGGAGGGTGACATTGTCAGTGGTGCGGTGCAGCGTGTAGAGCCAAGACAGGTGATTGTTGACTTAGGCAAGGCCGAGGGTATGCTCCCTACTACTGAGCAGATGCGTACCGAGCGCTATCGCGTGGGGCAGAGGCTAAGGCTGTACCTGTTGGAGGTGAATCGAACCAATAAAGGGCCGCGCCTTATATTGTCACGTTCTCATCCCAACCTGGTACGTCGCCTCTTCGAGATGGAAGTCCCCGAGATTAATAATGGGATCGTGGAGATCAAGGCAGTCGCTCGAGAGGCTGGATATCGCAGTAAGGTAGCAGTTACAGCGCAGCAGGATGGAGTCGATCCTGTGGGCTCCTGTGTGGGACTGCGAGGTGTGAGGATCCAGAATGTAGTAAATGAGCTGGGTGGCGAACGAATAGATGTAATTCTGTGGCATCCTCAACCCAAGGTCTTTATTGCTAATGCCTTGAGCCCGGCGCAGGTGCTGAGTGTGGATACTAATGAGGCGGAGAAGTCCGCAATCGTTGTTGTACCCGATGGGCAACTCTCTTTGGCCATTGGCAAGGAGGGGCAAAACGCCAGGCTTGCAGCCAGACTGACTGGGTGGAAGATTGACATCAAGAGCGCCAGCGTCGCTGAAGCAGAGAGGAAAACGCTGGTTGGGAAGGAACCGCCGGTGGCAGTTCTGGCTGAGGAGCTAGCAAAGGTAGGGGAACCAGCGAAGGCAAGGGAACCGATAACACGGGTGAAGGAGGAGGTAGCGGTTAGCGATGTGCTTCCTCTAGTTGAAAAAGAGCCTGAGTTGCCGCAGAAGGTTGAAGAAGAGGCTGAGGAGGTAGTGCCCTACGAGCCTCCTCCTGAGGTTGAAGTGCCTGCTGAGAAGCCTCAGATTCGCTTTGCTGAGGATATCTTCGCTCCTAAGGCTGCTAAGCCTGATACTAAGAAGAAGGACAAAAAGAAGAAGTCTTCCAAGGAAGATAAACTGGAGGGGGGCAAGGCGAGAAAGGTCCGCAAGCAGCGATTGCCTAAGGATGAGTTCGAGGAAGAGTTGGAGGAGTGAGGTGGCGGATGTGGGTCAGAAGCATGTCAAGCGTGTTCCTGAGCGCACTTGCATTGCCTGTCGCCAGAAGAAGCCGAAGTGGGAGATGGTGAGGGTTGTACGCACCCCACAGGGCATTTTGGAAATAGATAATAGAGGCAAGAAGGCAGGACGAGGTGCATATCTTTGTAGATTGCAGGGTTGCTGGGAGGCTGGGTTGACCAAGAAGAGGCTGGAACACGCTCTGAAGATGGAGATTGGTTCGGAGCAGCGCAAAGGACTTATGGAGTATTGTAGGACACTCCCCACCGTTACTGAGAAGAGTAGAGACTGTTATGGGCTTCGTGGCGAAGGAGCTTGTGAATGAAGCGTAAAGTTGGCAGCGAAGAGCATGCTGACCACGGCAAGTCCACGGTGGCCGGGAAACAAGAGGCCAAACCTGAGGTTAAACCGGAGGTCAAACCAACAGTTGTTATCCCTCGTAGGCTTACGGTGAAGCAACTGGCGGATATCTTGGGCATCAGCGGCATCGATGCTATTAAATCTTTGATGCGAAAAGGTGTTATGGCTAATATTAACCAGGTTGTAGATTATGAAACTGCTGCCGCTGTCGCTGCTGACCTGGAATTCGAGGCCAAAGAGGAACCACAGGCTCCGGTAGGGGCAGGTCCCAAGAAGACTAAATTGGCCGTGGAAGGCAAAGGGCTAAAGCTACGTCCTCCAGTGGTGACTATTATGGGGCATGTCGACCATGGTAAGACCAAGCTCCTAGATGCAATCAGAAAAACCAATGTGGTGGACACTGAGGCTGGACAAATTACTCAGCATATCGGCGCTTATCAGGTTGAGGTACATGGGCAAAAGATTACCTTCCTCGATACGCCGGGGCATGAGGCGTTTACCGCTATGCGTGCCCGGGGAGCACAGGTTACTGATATCGCTGTTCTGGTTGTTGCCGCTGATGATGGTGTGATGCCGCAAACACTGGAGGCTATAAGCCATGCCAAGGCTGCTGGCGTGCCTATCGTGGTCGCTATCAATAAGATAGATAAGCCTTCAGCTAATGTGGATCGAGTCAAACAGCAGCTCGCCGACAACGGCGTGGTCATTGAGGAGTGGGGAGGAGATGTTATTGCTCTACCCGTTTCGGCCAAACGTGGAGACGGCATACCTGAACTTCTGGAGAACCTGCTCTTGGTTGCTGAGATTGAGGAGCTGAAGGCCAATCCTAATCAGCCGGCACAGGGAGTGGTTATCGAGGCAAAGTTGGATAGCAGCAAGGGGGTCTTCGCTACAGTTCTGGTGCAAACAGGCACTCTCGAAATCGGCGATTATATCGTGGTTGGTGACATTTGGGGCAAGGTCAAGGCGATGTTCGATGATAAAGGCCAACGCGTGAAGAAAGCGGAGCCTTCTACCCCTCTTGGGGTGCTGGGCCTGAGCAGTATGCCGCAGGCGGGGGATATTTTGCTGGCGGTTGGGAGCGAGAAGGAGGCGCGAACCGAGGCAGAGCGACGCCAAAAAGAGAGAGAGGTTAGCAGTGCCTTTAGAGTTCCTAGGTTGAGCAACGTCTTCGCTCAGATTCAAGCTGGGCAGGTGAAGGAGCTTAACATAATACTGAAGACTGATGTACAGGGCAGCATTGAGCCGATAAGGGATTCTTTGGAGAAGCTGGGAACTGGTGACGTCAAAGTGAGGATTGTCCATTCTGGGAGCGGCAGCATCACTGAAAACGATGTCTTGCTGGCTATTGCTTCCAAAGGTATCATCCTCGGATTCAATGCCAGGCCGGAGCCTGGGGCGAAGCGTCTTGCCGAGCAAGAAGGCGTTGATATTCGCACCTATCAGGTTATTTATACCTTGGTGGAGGATATCGAAAAGGCACTAGCTGGCTTGCTGGAGCCGACTTATGTGGAGACTGTTGAGGGGCATGCTGAGGTGAGGGCTATTTTCAGTGTCAGGCATGCTAAGATAGCAGGTGTTTACGTAACAGATGGCAAGATCAGCCGGGGGGCATCGGCCAGAGTTGTGCGTAAAGGCGAGGTTGCAGTTGAATCATCGGTATCGAGCTTGAAGCATTTCAAAGAGAATGTGCGTGAGGTAGACTGCCGGTCTCGAGTGTGGTGTTGGCATCGAGGGCTTTTCGGAATTCGAGGTCGGTGATATCATCGAGACCTATAGAAAAGAGAAAGCGTAGGCTCTAGTGCCCTAGATTGGGGCGAGATGGGGACACGACGCAGGGAGCGTGTTGGCGAGCTTATCCGTGAGGAGATAAGCGAGCTTATCAGGCGTGAGGTCAAGGACCCGAGGCTTAGCGGTTTAATTAGTGTGACCGAGGTGGTTACTTCTCCTGACTTAAGGCATGCTAAGGTTTTCTTCAGTATTATGGGCACAGAAGAGGAGAAACTTCAGGCGGAAAAAGGACTCGCTGCTGCTTCGGGTTTCCTCCGTAAAGGGTTGGGCGAGCGGTTGTCGCTACGCTATACCCCAGAACTAAGTTTCCACCGTGATGAGTCTATCGAGCGTGGGAGTCGTCTTCTGGAATTGATTAAAGAGGTGACTCTCAGTGATAGTACTGACAAAGTGGATAAGAGTTGACCATCGATGGAATCCTAAATCTTGATAAACCGAGAGGCAGAACCTCTTTTGGGGTGGTGGCTCTTGTCAGGAGGTTGAGCGGGGAACGGCGGGTTGGGCATGCCGGAACGCTGGATCCTGAAGCAACAGGGGTATTGCCAGTTTGTCTTGGTCAAGGGACTAGGCTAATTGAGTTTCTGGCTGAGGCAAAGAAGGTTTATCGTGCTGAGATCGAATTAGGCATATCTACTGATACCTATGATGCTGCAGGGAAGGTAACCTGTAGGGGCGATACCTCTTCATTGACCAGAGAGCAGGTTGAGGCGGCAGTGGCCTCCTTCATCGGCTTCATTGACCAAACTCCACCGAAGTACAGCGCAATCAAGCACCAAGGGATACCTCTATATCGCTGGGCCAGGGCTGGTATTGAAGTGCCCATAAAGGCGAGAAGGGTAGAGCTTTATCGTCTGGATGTAGTTGACTGGCAGCTTCCTTTACTTACCCTGGAGGTGGAGTGCAGCAAAGGTACCTATATTCGCTCCTTAGCCCAGGACCTAGGACAGAAGCTGGAATGTGGTGCTCATCTGAGAAATCTGGCCCGCTTGAAGAGCGGCCCCTTTTACATCAGTGATGCGATTACCATCTCCAGACTCGAGGAAGCTTTCAGACAAGGGCACTGGTCTGAGCTAATCTATCCTATAGATAAGGCTGTGCTTCATTTACCTTTGGTTACTGTAAATGATGAGAATGAAAAGGCTATAATGAATGGCCGCCCCTTGGCCTTGGGACTGGTCAACGAGACTTCTAGGCAGCTTCTTCGTGCCTATTCCTCCGATGGATGCTTTATCGCTCTCCTTCGCTACGATGAGCAGCGAGGTTACTGGAGACCAGAGAAGGTCTTTAAAGAACGCGGCGAATCTTGACTTTTGCTCTCAAATGTGTATAGTCTAAGCAGTTAGCAGGGAGGTGGTACGATGCAGGCATATTGCTTCAAGTGCAGGAAAAAGGTGGAGATTCAGAACGCAACACAAGTGAAGCTAAAGAATGGGAAGCCGGCAACAAAAGGGAAATGCGGCAAATGTGGGACCGCCGTGTTTAGAATCGGGAAGGGGTAGGCTAGTCGCCTGAGTTTGGCATAGACTCATCGCTTAAGCAGCTTGTGGAGCAGGGCTTGCGGGTGGACTTGAAGTGTGCTGGTAATCTCAGCCTCGGTAAGAGAGGCATTCTGGGCAATATTATAGGCTAGTTTAGAAGTAAGTAGGTCGGATTCATTGTGGGCGTCAGAATTGACGATGAGCTTTGCTCCAGCGATGCGGGCCATTTCGGCAACGTGTTTGTTGGTGGTGGAATGTTGTTTTCTGGCTGTGATCTCGAGGTAGATACCGTTGGCAGCTGCTAGCCTTGCTTCTTCCAGGGTTAATTGACCCGGATGTGCTAGAATATCAACATGTGGCGATTTGAGTGCGGCCGAGTTTGTGCCTGGCTCAACAGGCTCAGCAGTGGTTTCACCGTGAACTACCACCAACTTAGCTCCCAGTTCCTTAGCTTTTTTTGCGGTCTCGGCAATTGCAGCTGCTGGCAAGTGAGTAAGTTCCACGCCTGGGATAGCAGTTATATCCCAGTGACTCTGGGCCAGAAGGCAATCTGCAGTGGTCTCGGTGATCAGCCTTTCCAAGTAGCCGATCCCAGCATGGTCAGTTATGGCAATAGCATGGTAGCCATTGATGAGCGCCCTTCGCACTAGTTCTAGTGGCGAGAGGGCGCCATCGCTTATAGAGGTATGTGTATGGAAGTCGTAAACCATCTTTGTGGTATCGAGGATAGCATAAGATTCCCTCAGGGGCAAGCCTGCTTTGGTGTCTGACCGGGAGTTCTAGCTTAGCACATGAGAAAGGAGTGCTGAATACTTGGACAAGATAAAAGTAGCTATAATAGGGGTGGGTAATTGTGCCTCGTCGTTGGTCCAGGGAGTATATTACTATCGAAATGCAGCCGAGGATGATTTTGTCCCCGGCCTGATGCATGTCAATCTAGGCGGCTATCATATCAGGGATATTGAATTTGTAGCTGCATTCGATATAGACCGTAATAAAGTGGGCAAAGACTTGGCAGAGGCCGTTTATACCCCACCCAACAACACTATCAAATTCTGCGATGTGCCTAAGACGGGTGTACCGGTAGACCGTGGCATGACCCACGATGGCTTGGGCAAATACCTTTCTCAGGTCATCACCAAGGCACCTGGTTCGACAGCAGATATAGTAGGTATCTTAAAGGAGAGGAAGGTTGACGTAGTAATTAGCTATCTACCTGTGGGTAGTGAGATGGCTACGAAGTGGTATGTGGAGCAAGTACTCGCTGCCAGATGCGCTTTTATCAATTGTATACCTGTGTTTATTGCGCGTGAGAATTACTGGCAGAAGCGATTTGAGGAAGTAGGGCTGCCTATTATCGGCGATGATATTAAGTCTCAGGTGGGAGCAACTATCACCCATCGTGTGCTGACCCGGCTCTTCCGTGAACGCGGCGTCAGGCTGGAAAGGACATATCAACTTAACTTTGGCGGCAATACCGATTTCTTCAATATGCTGGAGCGGGAACGCTTAGAATCTAAGAAGATATCCAAGACCGATTCTGTGACTTCGCAGCTTGACTACGCTCTTGATAAAGGAGATATCCATATTGGCCCCAGCGACTATGTCCCCTGGTTACTGGATCGTAAGTGGTGTTATATTAGGATGGAGGGACGCACGTTTGGCGATGTCCCTCTAAACCTGGAGCTTAAACTGGAAGTATGGGATAGCCCTAACTCGGCGGGAGTTGTTATTGATGCCATACGGTGCTGCAAACTGGCTCTTGACAGAGGTCTGAGCGGAGCTCTGGTTGGCCCTTCCTCTTACTTTATGAAGTCTCCCCCAGTTCAATACACTGATAGCCATGCCCGAAAGCTGACCGAGGATTTTATTGCTGGCAACGTTAGCGAGGGCATGGGGAAAAAGTCCAGCGGCAAAGCGAGAAAGCAGAGTAGACATAAGTAAGGTAGCCATGAAGATAGCTCTGGTTTCTCCTTATGATTACGCTTACCCCGGTGGGGTGAACAACCATATCGCCTCTCTCGAGGAGCACTTCACCCGCATGGGGCATGAGGTGAAGATTATAGCTCCGTCCTCTCGTCCCAAAAAGACCCGTGAAAATTGGAATGCTATCGTAATCGGTAAACCGGTTCCCATCCGTGCCAGCGGTTCTGTAGTTCGTTCACCGGTGTCACCGATGTTGCTTTTCTCAGATAGAATAAAAAAGATGCTAGAGCAAGAGAATTTCGATGTGGTGCATATTCATGAGCCAATGATGCCGGCTTTATCTATCTCTGTGCTACATCATTCCTCAGAGGCGCTCAATGTTGGCACTTTTCATGCCTCCCGCAGCAACAGTTTCGGTTACACTATATGGAAGCCATTGCTCAAGAGGTGGATGGCTAAGCTAGATGGCAAGATCGCAGTCTCTAAAGCGGCGAAGGAGTTCATCAATAGGTACTTCCCTGGCGATTATGAGATAATTCCCAATGGCATCGATTTGGAGCGCTTCACAGATAAGGCGCTCCCGCTTGAGAAGTACTGCGACGATAAGTTAAATATTCTGTTCGTAGGCAGGCTGGAGAAAAGGAAAGGGTTCAAATATTTGCTTGGGGCTTACGAACATGTGAAGAAAAAGTTCCCCCAATGCCGTCTCATTGTGGTTAGTCCCGCAGGTCGTTTGTGTAGTAAGTATCAAAAGCTTGCCGCTAGGCGCAAATTGAAGGATGTTGTTTTCGCTGGTTACGTTTCTTATGAAGACCTGCCTCGTTATTATAAGAGTGCCGATATCTTCTGTGCCCCTGCTACGGGATGGGAGAGTTTCGGCATGGTTTTGCTGGAGGCGATGGCTACTGGCAAACCGATAGTTGCCTCTGACATACCAGGCTATGCGGGGCTTGTCACTCACGGTGTCGAGGGGCTGTTAGTGAAACCTAGGGATGAACGAGCCCTTATGAGTGCCCTTCTCAATCTGCTTAATGATAAGTCGATGCGGGAGAAGATGGGGGAAAAGGGCAAGCTCAAGGCCAGGGATTATAGTTGGGAGGTAGTTGCTCAGAAGGTAATGTCCTATTACCAGAAGTTGCTACAAGATCGCACCGGGAAGGTTAATTAGGAGTTTTCTTGTGCTTGCCAAGGTTCGTCATACCCTGGCGCAGCATATTAGTAAATTACCAGCGATGTTGCTGGCCAAAACCGGGATAAGCCCTAACGCTTTGACCGTTTTTGGCTTTATGATGACTTTAGCGGTGGCCTGGGTATTGTCCACAGGCCGATTTTTTTTAGGTGGTTTTCTGGTGCTCCTCTCGGGGGCGTTTGATTTTCTTGATGGGGCGCTTGGCGCGTGCCACGGGGCGCAGCACCAAATTCGGTGCCTTCCTCGACTCAACCCTCGACCGTTTCTCCGATGCAGCGTTATTTTTAGGCCTATTAGCTTATTACGCAAACCAGGGTTCATATCATCAGATAGTGCTGATAGGCGCTGCTCTGATGGGGTCGCTGGTGACCAGCTATACCAGGGCGAGGGCTGAGGGCTTGGGGCTCAAGGACGAGGTGGGGCTGTTTACCCGCACCGAGAGGATTATCTTGCTGGCAATTGGACTCATTTTCAACCAGATGATAGTGGTGCTGTGGATAATAGCGGTATTGTCCAATTTCACTGCCTTGCAACGCATTTACCACGTCTGGCGGCAGACCGGTGGTAAGTAATAGGTTTTCTAGTGGGATTCTATGGATACATACCTCAGCTTTGGTATCCACAGCGGGGTGAGTGGTAGGTTCTTCACATAGGGCTTGACCAGCGTATAGTCAACATTGAAGAATAAAGGCAGGCAAGCTGCATCGTCCACAATCATTTGCTCTGCTTCTTGATACAGGCTCATTCTAACACTGGAGTCTTGTTCAACTCTAGCTTCTTCCAATAGACCATCTACCTCGGGGTTGCTGTATTCTCCTACATTGTTTTTGGTCCCGCTGTGAAACAGGACATCGAGGAAATTCTGCGGGTCAGGGTAATCGGCTCCCCAATTGTAGGTGAACATCTCGTTCTTTTCATCTATTATTACGGAGAAATATCTATCGGGTACAAGTTGTCTAACCTCTACGTTCACTCCCAGATTATGCTGCCACATATCAACCAATGCCGCCTCTACGTTTGAGACAGTGCCCAGCCCTGCAGTGGTAAGAGTGATTGGCGGGAGGTTGGAGACATTGCCGTATTTCGATTCTGAAATCAGTTTCTTTGCTTGCTCCACATTGAAGTCGAGCCCTTGAATGTCTTTATTGTAGCCCGGCATGCCCGCTGGCAATATGCCCTCAGCTTCTTTGACTATACCTTTAAGCGCGAGTTCTACTATTTTGTCTTTGTCTATGGCATAGGAGAACGCCTGTCTTATCTTGGTATCGTCAAAGGGTGGCTTGGCTGAGTTGAAACCTATGTAATATAGGCTGAATCCGGGGATAATGGAAAGCTCCTTGTTTAAGGGGTTTGATGGGTCGAGCACCCTCTCAATGTCTCCCAAGGATACATCAGTGACATCAATCTTGTTTTCCTCGTACATCGTCATGGGCACTCCCTGGAGGCGGAAGACAACTTGGCTCACCTTAGCTGGGTCCAGGTAGTAGAGCCTCATTTCTCTCCAGCGTTATGAGCTTGCCTGACTGCCATTCCTTGAGCTTGAAGGGCCCTGTGCCGTTTGGTTTTCTCCACCAGTCCGCGCCCGATTCCACATTGGCTTTATCGACGACGAAGGCTGTTGGGTAGGAGAGCTTGGACAGAAAATATGCTTTGGGAGCATCAATGGTGATTTGAAGGGTGTAGTCATCGATAACCTTGACCCCGCTAATCTCGTTTGATTTGCCCTGGAGTCTCTCTTTTACTCCCACTATGTCGCCGAGATAAGTCTCTGCCGTTGGTGACCCTGTTATGGGGTCGCAGGCCCGCTCCAGGGAGTATTTGAAGTCGTTGGCCGTGACTTCTCTACCACTATGGAACATTACGCCCTGGCGTAGATGAAACGTATAGATTGTGCCGTCACTGTTCTTGTCCCATCCTTCGGCCATGTCAGGTATAAGTTTGAGATTGGGGTCGAAGCAAACCAGGCCGCTAAAGATTTCGACAATGTATTCCAGAGATTCAACATTCTGTGCCATGGCGGGGTCGAGTGTCGATGGGCTGCTGCCAAAGAGATTGAGGGTATCTGTACTTGGTGCGCATCCGCTGCCTGACAGGGATAATACAGTTGAGACGCAAATGAGCAAAGGCAGCAATAGTTGCAGTCTCCTTCTCATCTTTTGCCTCGCTGTGACCTAATTCTAATAGCTTCTCCAATTACCGGAAGCAATAATATGCCCAGTGCTCCTAACCCTGCTAGACCGCCGTGTTGTGTGCTTGCCGAGGCCTGATGGCAGCCGAAGAAGCCTTTTGGTTTGTGTCGGTGTAGGGGTTGCTTGCCGTGGGCTCAAACCCAGGCTCTGCCTCCATAGACTGTCGAGCCCGTTGCTATCAAAGCCGTAAACTTCTTCCAGTGCATTATCGTATGTTGAGCCTTGTTTGAAGACTCTCAACAAGCTCAGCATTTTCTCCTGGCCATAGTGTTGGATGAGAAATTGGACCAGGCTGTAGCTCTCAGCATAGGATAGCTCTGCCTCCGTTGGGTTGGCCGGGAAGTTGCTTGATATGGTTTGCACTGAAATGAGAGCGTCTTCAGATATCGCTTTACCTAGCAAGGATTCAAAAGTGAGATCCAAGGGTCCCTCTGCGTACATCGATAGCCCTTCGTTGAGCCAGGTCGGTATATCGCTATAGGGATTAAATGTCATCTGATAGGTCACCAGATGTGCCAGTTCGTGTGCCATAGCTCTTTCTCCCCATGCCAGGTTGGCAGGGGCTATTCCGATAGCCAAAATCCCGAAGTCGCTGAAGGATACCCCGCCAGTCCATTCTTGAGCATTTATCAAGGCACTACGTAAATCCTCTGGGCTGGCGTAAATATATATCTCCACAGCTTGTTCAAGAGATGCCCCGGTGTCCCTAGACAGCATATCCAGTGCCTCGTTAGCGGTATTCATTAACTCCTGAGCAAAGGACTGGTCACCCTTATACCAGAATAGGGATATCTTGCCTTCTATTAAGCTCTTCCAGCGATAGCGGTTATCATCGAATTGGACGGTTTGCCAAGGAGTCTCAAGCTCATGACCAGCAGCATCTTCTATTCTCCAGTTGTACCGAACCTCTGCGCCCGGTGGGAGGCTCGCTGTGCTCATGTCCCATTTCCAGCTTGTGTTCACCTCGGACGCGGCGTTAAACTGGGGCTCGACCTCAGTTGTTACTGCGACGTTGGTTATCCTGTCTATCTTGTAACTCAGGATGGCCTGAGTGATATTGGTACTGCTTTCAGCGTTCAGGGAGAAGGTTAGAGCTGTGGGGAATTCAATGTTGGTG
>CAWHAI010000036.1:0-15910 GCA_963827295.1 uncultured Chloroflexia bacterium | reverse complement strand
CAAGAACAGGTAGAGGCGCACAGCCGTGCGCCCCTACCCTTCTAAACTCTGCCCTGTGGATGATAACATCCACCCAGGGGAGACAGATATGAATTGCAATCCGATGCCTTTAAATTGACTGGAGGTAGAAGTTAACATATACTGCTTCTCAAAACACAGTTGATGGCACAAGATGAGTTCAGGGAAAAGCAACTTGGAGAAATTTCTATGGGGCATCTTTGGTGATTCACATGATGCTGATGGATTTTATTCTGAGTATTTTGACCGTCTCTCAGAGGTCGAACGGCAAGAAGCAGAGAGGAAGATTTTAGAAGCTCTTGAAGTAACTGAAGACCCTCGACCCATTGACGCAGCTAGATTCATGAACTTGAAGGCTGCAGCTCCTATACTCAAGCAAAGAATAGCGCGCGGATCAATTTCTGACTTTAGCAAAGTCTCTGCCGCACAAGCTCTGTTCGCTATTGAGAAATGGGACCAAGCCAGTCAGATTATTATCAGCGTACTTCGTGATGCACCAATGGGTCTCTATAGACGAATAATAAGAAGCGAAGCGATTCATGCCTTGGCCGATTTTGGAAAGGACCCTGCAACCCTCCCCGTCATTTTCATGACAACTGAGGATGAGGATAATAACATCGCTCGTGGTGCAATTGTTTGTTTGAAAAAGATTTATGCAAAGGACGAGAAGATATACGCTTTGCTAGATGATTTGCACAAGTTGCTAATTTCGCCATACTACAATGCGCCTGAGTCTCTAAACAAGAGAAGTGAGATCTTGAAAAAATTGGAGAAGCTGACTGGAATCACCATGCCAGAGGTACACAAAAGACAGAGAAATCTCATACTACGGGAATCTACATATCCTGAAAAACAGATGCCATTATTCTAATATCAAGTCTGTTATCAAGGGGCACGGCATGCCGTGCCTCTACTACCCTACTTCGTGGTTTTCACAAACGGTTTCTTGTCCTGATAGCAGGTGAGCTGCACCACATCACGGTCTTAATAAAGATTTGGCGGTACGCCGTCTCAAAATATCATTTACTTGCCAAAACAATCTCCACCGGCAATCCCCACATAGACATCTCCGTCACGTCGTGGATACGAAAACCAGCCTGTTCCAACATTTTCCTGCCAAAAATGGGCCTGCAATCAGCGTACTTCGGGAACTTCCCATGAAACCACTCATAAAGCTTCGCCATCACACCATCCTCACCCTTCTTAGCCATCGCCACAACACAGATACGCCCGCCACCTTTAAGTACCCTCCGGCACTCATAGAGAACAATGGTGATCTCCGGCGTATCAAAGAGTTCTAAAGCAAAGCTCATAAAGACTGCATCAAAAAGGTCAGCTTCGAAGGGGAGTTGAGCGGCATCTCCGCAGTACAACTTCACTCTCTCCGCTAATCCTGCCTTCTCAACCTTCGATTGAGCCACTCTGCACATCCCTTCTGATATATCGATCCCATAGACACTGCCCTGGTCATCGACCGACTGAGCCAGAGCCAAGATACAATGTCCGGTGCCGAATCCTACCTCCAGAACCTTTTCACCTTCCCTGGCACCCAGCTTGCGCAAGCCAGCTTCCCTGTATTTCCTCTCGAAGCGGCCAGCCATCATATCATACCGTTTGCTTAACCTGTCATAGCTGACCTTGGCTTCTAGCTTCGACCTTGTTACTCTGCTTATCTCTGTTTCGCTATCTGTCATGCTTTCACTGATGTGTGCCGCCCTGCTGACAGACATTCTAGCATAGGATTCACTCTAAAACACCCTAAACCCTCACGAGCAGCCAATCGTGAAAATTTTACGTTTACCATGCAATTTTGAGTTTAAAAACTCTTGACAATCCAGATTTACTTCTGTAGAATCTCCTGCTAGTAACAAATAGGAAAGGAAAGGAGCGTAGAAAATGGCAGAAACAGCCAAAAAGCCAGATTCCTCAAAGAAGTTATTCGGCTACATTGGCCTGCTGGCCTTCTTTGTTGGGATGATTCTGGCGATAGTCGGTGGCATCGGCTACCATGATAACAGTGGCATCACGTCTCGCTCTGGTCATCATGGGCATCCTCGTCGGGGTGCTCAACGTCACCGGGAAGGAAGTGCTCCCCCTGCTCATCGCTGCCATCGCCCTGATCGTAGTAGGCACAGCGGCACCGGCCCATTTCAGCCTCTGAATCATTTTGGAGGACAAGCAGGAACAAAATAGATGACATCGTGCCTATCTGGCAACCTTTATGGCACCAGCGGCGTGCATTAGCGCTGTTCGCGCTATCTGGGCAGTGGCTCGTCCTGGAGACTAAACTAGAAAACAAATAAATATAGAAAGAATCAGCCTGCCTTAGAGGCAGGCTGATTCTTTTTGACATTAGCTCCATCAAGCCACCTTTAACGATTGGGACTAATTCCTTTCACCCTGCAACCCTATCCTCTTCTGCACCTTCTTCCATGAGTCTGTGATAAGGAAACTCTCCTCCATATTCTCAATCATCCTGAGGAACTTATTCATGGGCACCGAGAAGGTGAGCACATTCGCAGGGACAAATGGACGCGCTGAGACATCGAACAATCCGATAACAGCCCTGGGTCGTTTGGCATTCTTCTCCAGATAGGGATACTGGACAATCGAGGAGCAACCAGCACCGAAGGGAGCAAATACCCCATTTGGGTCTGCCTCATCGAAATTCGACAGCGTGAAAAGCCCTGACAGGACATCTGGCGGGGCAAAGAAGATAGCGACCTCCGGGTTGTCCGACTTTTCCAGCATATCCCACCTCTTGAACACTATAAAACTGGCAGGGGCTTTGAATTTAGGAGCATATTTCATCGCCTCCTTAACAAGCTCGGGGGACTTCTTATAGCGCTCTCCCCTGAGTTTACCGGGGATTCCGCAGGAGAGGAAATATTCAAAGTTGGGCATGATTTTCTCAGCGAAGCCGAGATATCTTCTACCGCCGAAGCAGCCGATTGAATCTGCATCGAAACTGAAGGAGTCTCCTCTCCTCGCTTTAGCTATTGCCCCGATTACACACCTGGGCCCTGAATCAGGCTTGACCAATTCGGCGTGTCCTTCCTCATCTGTGTAATAGAAAGTGATAGGAAGCTCCGCATCGTTGAAATATCTTCCCCAGAGCGTACCGAATTTCTCTTTGATTTTCATGTCCATAGCTTAATTACCCCCTTCCCAGGTGATGCAGTCTGTCGCAAAACCTTATATACTACTGACTAAGTATAGTCAAGAATACAAACAGGATTCAGTATTAACTCTGACGCTTTGCTCGTTGGTCATCAAGTAATCCAAAACGGAGGTTTACTATGAAAAAGATGAAGAGGATTGCCCTACTTACAGGAGGAGGAGATTGCCCGGGCATAAATGCCGTCATACGCGCAGTCACCAAAAAGGCAATCCTTGAATATGGTATGGAGGTCATCGGCATTGAGGATGGCTACCATGGAGTAATACATAATCGATACAGAAAATTAGAATTTGACGATGTCTCAGGAATACTAACCCTGGGTGGAACCATACTCGGCACCTCGAAGACAGCGAATCCTTACAGGTACGCTGTGAAAAAAGGCAAAAAATTAGAGTTTAAAGATATGTCGGCAACCGCTATCGATAATATAAAGAAGCTAGATATCGATTGCCTTGTATGCATCGGAGGGGACGGCACATTAAATATAGCGCATCACCTTTTCACGGATGGAATCCTGATTGTGGGAGTGCCCAAGACAATCGATAATGACCTGAGAGGCACCGATATCACCTTCGGCTTCGATTCCGCCGTTTATATTGCCACGTGGGGTATTGACAGAATACATTCTACTGCACAATCGCATCACAGGGTTATGATAGTCGAGGTTATGGGGCATAATGCCGGATGGATTGCGCTTCATTCAGGTATCGCAGGAGGAGGAGATATTATCCTCATCCCGGAGATCCCTTACGATGCGGAAATTATAGCAGAGAAGGTGAGGGAGAGAAGCAGAAAAGGAAAGCGATTCAGCATTGTGGTGGTTGCCGAGGGGGCAAAGCCGAAGGGTGGAGATATAGTGATACAGAGAATTGTTAAAGAGAGCACAGACCCGATACGGCTCGGCGGCATAGGTTTCGTGCTGGGGGAGCAGATCGAAAAAATGACAGGCATCGAGACACGTACGGTGGTGATGGGTCATCTACAAAGGGGAGGAACCCCTACAGCCTTTGATAGAGTGCTGGCAACAAGGTTGGGCACCAAGGCGGTTGATATGATAGAGAGTAAGAAGTGCGGATATATGGTGGGGGTCAAAGGCGACTCTCTTGCTGAAGTCCCTTTAGAGGAAGTAGCCAAAGGACCAAGAACAGTCCCTCTGGACCACCCATTGATAGAAGCTGCCCGCAGCTTGGGAACTTGTTTCGGCGATTAGAGCAGAGATTTGCCCTCTCTATCTTTCCTTGGCCTTACGCTGCAGCTCGTAGAGCTTGGTGATAGCCTCCAGAGGGGTCATCGAGGATATGTCCAGCTTTATGATTTCTTCCACCACAGGGGACTTCTGCCCGAACAGCGGAATCTGAGCTGAGGAACCCTTCTCCCGTGAGCGAGGCTTTATATTTCGCACAATTTTCACGTTTCCATCCATTTCAAGCTCGGTCAAAACCTCCTCAGCGCGATGCACCACAGCCTTGGGAAGGCCTGCCAACTGAGCCACATGGATCCCATAGCTTTTGTCAGCGCCACCGGGGATTATCTTGCGCAGGAATACCACCCTACCGCCCTCCTCGGATACGGCGATGCTGTAGTTCCTCACCCGGGGCAGGAAGTTAGCCAGCTCCACCAGCTCGTGATAGTGTGTGGCAAAGAGCGTCTTGGCACCGAGCCTGGGATGGTTATGGATATACTCAGCCACGGCCTGGGCGATGGAAAGACCGTCGTAGGTCGAGGTGCCACGTCCGATTTCGTCGAGTATAATCAGCGACTTCGAGGTGGCATTGTTGAGTATGTTGGCGGTCTCCACCATCTCAATCATAAAAGTCGACTGCCCCGTTACCAGGTCGTCCTGTAACCCAACGCGGGTGAAGATACGGTCGACCAGCCCTATGATGGCTGAATCAGCGGGAACGAAACTGCCAATCTGGGCTAAGAGCACGATAAGGGCTACCTGCCGCAGATATGTCGACTTCCCCGACATGTTGGGGCCGGTGAGGATTATGAGCTGAGCGTCCTGATTAGAGAGATAGGTATCGTTAGGGACGAAGCGCTCGTCTACCAGGGCGCGCTCCACCACGGGATGGCGTCCGTTGACAATGGTTATCGAGTCATCGTTGGTCAGCTTGGGGCAGACGTAGCCATACCTCACCGCCACCTCGGCGAAGTCGGATAGCACATCTATCTGCGCCAGAGCGGCGGCAATGCCCAGTATGCGCTCTCCACAGTCACCAACCTGACGGCAGACCTGGCGGAAAATGGAGCTCTCCAGCTCGGCTATCCTGGTCTCAGCGTTGAGAATGAGCGATTCGTATTCTTTGAGTTGAGGTGTGAAATAGCGCTCTGCACCAGCCAGCGTCTGCTTGCGGATATAGTCCTGAGGAACCCGACGGAGGTGAGGCGAGGTAACCTCGATATAGTAACCGAATACCCTATTGTAGCCCACCTTGAGCGACTTTATGCCCGTCCTGTCGCGTTCGCTTCGCTCCAGGTCAGCCAGGTATTTGCGGGCGTTTGATGAAGCTGAGCGAAGCTCGTCCAGTTCGCTGGAGAAGCCGCTCTTTATCACATTTCCCTCCCCTACTGACGGCGGAGGGTCATCCACGATGGCACTTGCGATTAATGCCACGACATCGTCACAGGGCTTGAGTTCCGAGAAAAGCCACTCCAAAGCCCCATTACTATCCAGTATCGCTTTCAACTGGGGCACCTGCTCCAAGCTGCGGCGCAGGGCAACTAATTCTCGGGGGGTGGCGATGCCGGCTCTCACGCGGTTAATCAGCCTCTCTATATCGCCCAGCCTGCCGAGCAGGCCGATTACCTCAGCACGCTGCGGCGACTGAAACCAGGCCACAGCCTGCTGCCTGCGCTCGAGCTGTTTTATGTCGAGGAGAGGCTGTCCCAGCCACTTCTTGAGCAGTCGCCCTCCCATCGGCGTCTTGGTTAAATCAATGATAGAGAGCAGAGAGCCAGCAGTGAGCCCTAAGCGGCTGCTCTGAAATAGCTCCAGGTTGCGGCGAGTCTGGGCATCCAGGGTCATATATGACTCAGTGGAATAGGTGCTTAGATTGTTTATCTGACCCAGCACGCCCTTCTGCGTCTGCTCCAGGTAGTGGAGGATGGAGCCAACCGCCCTTATCGCCAGCGGCAGATGGGCACAGCCGTATCCTTCGAGAGTAGATGCCTTGAAGTTGTCAAGCAGGGTTTGCCTGGCTACATCCAGCTCGAACCACTGGTCATCGAGCGGAGTGACAGGCGCTGAGAGTGATGACTGAGCGAATTGAGAACTGCGTGGGGCAAGCACCTCGGAGGGGCGAAGCCGTTCCAGTTCCAGTATGGCTTTCTCAGCAGTAATCTGGGTGGTAGCGAACTCACTAGTTGTTATGTCAATGTAAGCTATCCCCACCTCCCCACCCTCAGCAACTACGGATACAAGGTAGTTATTAGCCTTGGTCTCGAGCAGGTTGGGCTCGAGCACCGTCCCCGGCGTCACCACCCGCACCACCTCCCGCTCCACTATACCGCGTCCTGGCTTGGGTTCGCTCATCTGCTCGCAGATAGCCACCTTATAGCCCTTGTTGATGAGCTTGGCCAGATAGTTATCCAGGGCATGGTGAGGTATCCCGGCCATGGGGTAGCGCTGCCCCTTACCCATTTCCCTCGAGGTGAGCGTGATCTCAAGCTCCTGGGAGACCAACCTGGCGTCCTCGTCGAATGTCTCGTAGAAATCGCCCAGGCGGAAGAAGACGATAGCCTGAGGATAGCTGCGCTTAATTTTGAGATACTGGCTTCGAACTGGCGTCATGATGGCCACTCTTTGGGCTATTTTACAGGAATAGGCCTGTTAAGGGAAGTTATGAGGAAAAAGTAGGGGCACGGCATGCCGTGCCCCTACTTTAAATAGAGAAGAACCAATAGCTGCTACGAGACCCCTGTCCTCGCAATCAGGGGCTTGCATTTCCCCCTGAGATTATCCTAGAAATATCGCTTGCTCAGAACCTTCTACAGGTTGGGGTGGGCTATCGCTACTCCCTTTGATACTTAAAAAAGACATAGTAGGCTCCACTCTGCCCGACCAATTCAAACTTGACCGCAACGGCCTCGTTTTCGTCAATCCCTTTAATAGAGTAGACCTCATACACAGGTTGAGGATTGCATTCCCCAGCCGGGCTTAGAGGGGGACTTTCCATCTCTATACCATGACCAATGAACTGGAGGTTATCTGGCACTATTTTTATAGCACCAACTGTCTCACCCGTGATCTTATAATTGTAGCCTTTGTAGGCAATCTCTATTGGAATAGCCTGCCCGTGAAACCAGTCATCTTGACTGTGATTGCTTCCGCATCCTCCAAGGGCAAGCATAATAATCCCTGAAATACACAGCAACAAACTCAGCATAACTTTCTTCTTCATAGTTTTCTAGGTTGCCTTTGAATTAAAATCTTATACGTATCTCCTGCTAGAACTTAACGAATATTATACCCTCTGTTAGTATTCGTCAAGACTTCAAAGAATTTGAGTTTGATTAAAGAAATAACCGTCCGACAATCTCTTGCCGTCTAGCACACCAGCGCTGCTTAATGTATAATATGTAGCAATCTTCGGCTTAAAGCAGAAAGGATACTAAGGTGGCCAGAAGCAAGAGACAAGATATGTTGAGAGCTGCCATAGTCGGCGCAACAGGCATAGTGGGGCAGCAGTTCATCGTTGCCCTGAACAATCACCCCTGGATCAAGATAACCTCACTCGCTGCCTCGGAGAGGTCAGCGGGTCGTACCTATAGAGAAGCAATCACCGACGCCAAGACAGGCGCACTCAGATGGTACTGCGAGGAGCCGCCGGCTGCGGAGGTTATGCGCCTCCCGGTGCAGAATGCAAGCGAGATGGACGTCTCAGACGTTGACGTGGTATTTACGGCTATAGAGTCCGACCAGGCTCAGATTCTGGAGCCAAAGTTCGCTGCCACCAAGCCGGTGATCAGCACGGCTTCAGCTTTCCGCTATGAGAAGGATGTGCCCATCCTGATCCCGGGGATAAACTCGGAACATGCGGCGCTGCTGAAGCAGCAAGGGAAGGCACGCGGCTGGAAGGGCTTTATCACCCCCATACCCAACTGCACCACCACCGGGCTGGCGATAACCCTCAAGCCGATATACGATGCTTTCGGCATTCGCATGGTGCTCATGACCTCGATGCAGGCGATGTCAGGTGCGGGGCGCAGCCCCGGCGTGATCGGACTGGATATCCTGGATAATGTGATCCCCTACATTGCCAACGAGGAAGAGAAGGTGCAGAGGGAGACCCAGAAGATACTGGGTGCTTTCTCCAGCAACGCAATTCAGCCTGCCAAGTTCGCAGTTAGCTGCACCTGCACCCGTGTCAATGTCAGAGAAGGGCATACGGAGTCGGTCTTCGTGTCTACAGAGAAAAAGTGTGAGCCGGAGGATGTTGCCCGCGTGATGCAGGAGTATGACGGCTTCAGGGGCTCTCAGCTCCCCTCGGCGCCGCAGCAGATGATTGTGGTGCGCACAGACCCCTTCCGCCCACAGCCGCGCCTCGACCGCGACACCGATAACGGCATGGCTACCGTGGTGGGCAGGATCAGGAAGGACACCGCCTTGGAGAACGGCATAAAATACGTGCTGGTCTCGCACAATACCAAGATGGGCGCTGCCCGAGGGGCTGTCCTAGTGGCCGAGCTTCTGATTAAGAGTGGCTACATCTAGTAGGATACAGCCGAAGTGGAAATGAAGCAGGGGCGTCCGCCTAGGCGGACGCCCCTGCATTTTCATCAAGCAATTTCTTAATATCCTAAGAACTGCCCTCGGGTTTGAAAGCATCGAGGAAAATCTGCGGTACTTGAGTTCGTTCGCTGATAAACTCCTGACAGGCTTCAATGAATTTGACAAACGCATCGAAATCACCGAAAGCAGCCATACCTTCAGCCTGTCCTTGCAAGACAACGTGGATGTGATTGCTGCCACACTGATAAATGTCAATCTGCATATCCATCGTCGGCTCCTCTGCCTATCTACTCGCTACCTCGATGCCTGTATTTAGACATTAGCACAGAGGCTATTGTTACACTATAGCCTTTATGGTCATTTTCAGGTGGTATTATTGGCTACAAGATAGTACTATTGGGAGGTAAAATCGTGTGGCGGTACGTGTGGTGAGTAAGCGGACTTTTACCTCAGACACTTCCAGTAGTCTTTGTGATACCGCTTGACCTCTGCTATGACATGCTCGATCTCCGAGAGCGAGGGGTCTCCTTTGAATCCGGTGGCGGTCCCCTGTGGTTCCTCTATCCTGGTCTCTATGCCCGCCAGACCGCAGATCAGAGCCAGCCAGGCGTAGGGCAACACAGCTTTATTGTAGCCGGAGGCGATCAAGTCAATAGCTTTACCCTGGCAGACCTCAGACATCTCCCTAACCTTGGCTGTTATCATTCTGAAGCCTTCCACAGACAGTCCCAGATTGGTCAGGCCATCGCTGAAATGGGGGTCTGAGCCGCCGTTTCTGATGATAATCTGGGGCTTGAACTCCCCTACTATGGGCTGAACCAGCTCCTCAAAGACCAGTCTATAGGAATCATAGGCAGCATAAGGAGGCAAAGGAATGTTGACAGTGAATCCCTTTCCCGCGCCGGAGCCGACGTCATAGGCGAAGCCCGTCCCGGGGTAGAGTGTTCTGGGATCCTGATGCAGGTCAATCAGCAGTACCCTGGGTTCATCGTAGAAATACTCGGAGGTGCCGTTTCCAGCATGGGCATCGGTATCCAGGATCAAAACCCTCTGCAACTTGTATTGCTGCAATAAATATCTGGCGCAGAAGGCAACATCATTGTAAAGGCAGAACCCCTCTCCGTAGTCGGGTTTAGCGTGGTGCAATCCGCCGCCTAGGCAGACCGCCTTCTTGAATTCACCTGCCTGAACCAAGTCGCAAGCTTTTTTGGCCTGCCCGATAATCAGTCTGGCTGCCTCCTCCAGCTTGCCCGGCTTACCGCTGGGCACATTATCCCCGCTGTGGAATCGGTAGAATTGGACAGAGGAGCTTAAGCCGCGATAGGCATCCTCATAAAATTGCCTGGTGGCGGCGATGTATTCCTCCTGACAAATCAGAAGCAAATCATCGTCAGTCGCCCAATCTGCCTTGATGATGCGGTAATTATCGTCCTGGGGCAGGTGCTCCCGTAGAAATTGATAGAACTGGACATAGCGTTCTCCTCGAAAGGGGTGGCCCGGCCCGAAGTCGTATTCTCTTAATTCGTCCCTATACAAAATCGCGAGTGCCATTGCCTTCTCCTCGTCAACCCTCTGTGTCCCCCAAGATTGGGACACCCCATCCTTCCGAGGAAGGACTGGCAGAGCGAGCTAGCTTCTCTGCACTGCCAATTTCAAATGACCTAAATGAACCCTGTTGACAAGTGTAGCAGGCCATGACAGAATTGCAATACATACGGGATGGTTCTTTATCTATTCAAGGGAGGGATGCAATGGAATCCTGGCATATCTTCACTAATGCCAATCAGGAGATGGTGATTCGCATTGTGATAGCTGCTTTCCTGGGTGCCGTGATAGGCTACGAAAGAGCGCGCGCAAAGAAGCCCGCTGGCATACGCACCCATCTCCTTGTTTGCATGGGGGCAGCTCTGTTCACTGCTATTTCAACCTGGGGTTTTGCTGGGAACGCCGACCCTTCGAGGATAGCTGCTGGCGTTGTGGTGGGAGTCGGTTTCCTGGGAGCAGGTACAATTCTTCGCCAGGAGAGGGGGGTTGCGGGGCTAACCACAGCAGCCACCATATGGGCGGTAGCCGCTGTAGGCGTGGCGATAGGGGCTGGACTCTACATAGTGGGTGCGGTGGCTGCTGCTATAGTGCCCCTAGCCCTGCGTTTTCTCCCCCATCATCATCCTGACACGGACTAGTGAACCCTGGCATATCGAAGGTAGAGCGGATATGAGAGAGTGTAAAGTCGAGCAAAACAAAGCGAATTGCAACTGCACCTACGAGCCTTGTAGCCGAAAAGGCATTTGCTGCGAATGCATCAGATACCATCAGCAGTCGGGTGAGCTGCCAGCGTGCTATTTCCCTAAGGATGTGGAGAGGACCTACGACCGTTCCATAGAGCGGTTTATTCAAAGCTATCAGAGGAAGAAATTCTAAATCAGAGTTCGCAATGAAATAGGTATGGGCACAATGCACCGTGCCCCTACTGCCAATTTCTGATAGCCTACACTTCTATCAAAATCCTGTCGCCTTCCAGCTTCACAGCGTATGTCTTCAACGGCCGTGGCCTTCTAATCACCTTAGCAACGGACGAGACTAAACCCGGGAAATTTGTCCAGCGGATGACATGGCCATCGCTGAGATCGAACTGTGAGCCATGCAAAGGACAGGTCACTATAGTTCCCTCCAGCTTCCCTTGCGAGAGATCTCCCCCCATGTGAGGGCAGGTGCCGTCAACAGCATAGAATCTGTCCCCAACCCTGGCCAGGAGTATTTTACGCCCCTCGACAGTGACTGCCTTCATCGCCACCTGAGCCAACTCGCCCTTTTTGCCTGCTTCCACAAATTTGCCCATCTCTCCCTCCTCAAGAAACCGTTTACTAGCCTTTCTTCTTCCCCTTTCCTTTTTCCTCTCTCAATAAGTCGCTGAACACCTCAGCATGGTATATCTCATGGTCCCTAATGCGGGTGATAAGCTTCTTCAGGTCTGGCGCTTTAATCTCCTTAGCTGCGCGGTCGTACTCGGCGGCTACTTCCTTCTCAATCTTTATATCCGCCTTGAGCATATCAGCCATCTTTTTGGATTTGTCGACCTTGGTATGCTCGATTCTTGGGGTGCCCTTCCCACTCACCATTTCCTCAGCGAGCCATCCCAAGTGCTGCATCTCGTTTATGGCCTGGTCCTGCATCTCCTGTTTCACGTCCTCATTGGGCGCCATATATGAGTGCAGGAGGTACTGGATGATAACAGTGTACTCGTGCTCAATGCCCCAGTTGAGAATCTCAGCGACCCTATCTTTTTTCGGGCCTCTTAAATCCTTCATCTTTTCTCTTCGCACCTTGTCCACGAAGTGCGCGAACTTGCCATGGTGTGCCATTTCGTCGGACAGGATGCGCTTCAACAACCGCTTTATCTTGGGGTCGCCTATAGCCCTGATATGCTCTTTATACATAGCGATAGCATCTTCCTCAGCATGCACATCGTCGGTCATCCAGCCGGCAACCACTTTGCCTGGTCTGCGCATCTCGCCCCTCTTGAAGCTAGGAGCCCCACCGAGATTCACTATGGTCTCAGCGAGCCAGTCGAGGTGGCGCATTTCCTCACGGGCGATGGCCTCAATCTCGCAAGCCAGCTCGCCCTCGCCCATAGCATAGGCATGAGTCAGATACTGGATGATAGCTGCATGCTCCCCCTCAAGGTCCTTGTTAAGCAGACCAACAATTTCCGTGTTCATCGCTTCCTCCTCCGTTAGGATGGCATAACTATACAAAACGACTTCCTGTTAAGTCAAGGGTGCAAAATTGTAGGGGTGCCCTTGTCGAAAAACGCCCCCACAGTTAATCAACCTTCACGAACTGGGCTTTAGGTGCGCCGCAGACAGGACATCTATCAGGAGCGCTGTCCTCGATAGTGGCACCACATACCTGACATACATAATAGTCCGTGGCTTTGGGCTTGCTGCCGCCCTTAATCGCATCGAGCGCGGCTTTGTAAAGCCCTTCGTGCATTATCTCCACCTTACGGGCGAAATCGAAGGTGCGCGCCGCTTTGGGCTTCTGTTCTTTATTCGCCTGCTCGATGAACTCGGGGTACATCTTCACATGTTCCATGTTCTCCCCAGAGATCGCTGCCTGAAGGTTCTCCTGGGTAGCTTTTATACCTTCCATAACATCTAGATGGTTGCGCGCATGAAGGGTCTCCGCCAGTGCGGCGGCGCGGAACAATTTGGATACCTGAGGCTGTCCCTCCTGCTCTGCCTTGCGCGCGAACGCCAGATATGTAGTACTCGCCTGGCTCTCGCCGGCGAACGCTTCCTTGAGATTGTCACCTGTCTTTGCCATCTCTTACACCTCCGTTTATTTAATAAGTCTTCAGCCATCAGCAGTCAGAATAAATGGAATGGAAAGCTGACTTCTGCTCAAATCTCTTTCTCGCGTCCCAGCTTTTTCAGCAATTCCTTTCTCATGCAGTGGTTCATAACCACAAGTAGGCCTGCCTTTCTCGCCTTGGCCGCTGCTTCTTCATTAACAATGCCTTCTTGCATCCATACCGCTTTGGCTCCTATGGCAATTGCCTCTTCTACTATAGGCAGCACGTCTTCAGAGCGGCGGAAGATGTCTACAACCTCGACAGAGACTGGTATGGAAGTAAGATTGGGGTAAGCGGTTTCCCCAACGACTTTGTCAGCATTGGGTGTTACCGGTATTACACGGAAGCCCTCTTTCTTTAGAAAATCAGCCACCCTATGGCTGGGGCGCTCGGGGTTCGGCGAGGCACCTACTATAGCAACCGTGCGATACTGACTCAATATCTTTTGAATGTCCTGGCTATCGCCGCCGTTCACTTAATTCTCTCCCCACACAGCCTGAACTGCTGTATTTTGCATCGGCCTCCATAGCATAACATATCTAATCAAGTAGCATCTCCAAGTCATGGGGTTCAGTGACCGGCATCTTACAGACACGATTTTCACAGACATACACAGTAGGCTTTTTATCAATCATGCCTCTATCTCGAAGCAAGGGTATATCTATTCTAGTCGGTTCATCCTGGTCACTGACTGCCAGAACTTTGTTAGGCAAATAGCGTTCGTTTATTACCCTTATCAGTGATTTAGTCGCCGGATCTCCAGGGCGGCCCATCACTGCTATCTCTAACGGCTTGGTTAGATACAGATCCAAGGCGCATAACCAGTGCCCGAAGCCAGGAGGATACCGGAGCATCGAACCTTGAGCCGAGAGAATGGCAGTGGCTGCTACCTTCTCGTATTCCTTATTGTCGGTCAATCTTGCAAGCTCGATAAGGACAAATGCCGCTGCCGACGACCCAGAGGGCAGTGCATTGTCATAGATATTCCTGGGACGAACCAGAACGGTCTCGTGTCCGTGAGCAGTATCGTAAAAATACCCCCTGCCTTCGTCCCAGAACTGTTCCAGCATAGTGTCTGCCAGCTTTTTAGCGATATTCAGCCAGAGCCCCTGAAAGGTGGCCTGATACAGCGCAAGCAACCCCTCGCAGCCCAAAGCATAATCTGAGAGAAAGCCATTGACCTTTGCCTGTCCATCCCTGCAGGAATGCTTCAGGGTCTCGCCGTCATACAACGCTTTTGTCAGGAATGTGGCATTAGCGATAGCCGCCTTGAGATAATCATCGCGCTCAAGAACAGATGCTGCCTCGGCCATGCTAGCGAGCATCAGACCGTTCCAATCTGCCAGCACTTTCTCGTCTCGATGCGGCAGCACCCGTTGTGCTCTTTTTTCTCTCAGTCTTGCCTTGGCTCTGGCAATCCTGGCTCCCACCTCCTCGGGGACTATGCCGAGTTCCGCCGCCAGCGACTTAATTTCCAGTGCCTGACTCAAGATGCTTTTGCCCTCGAAGTTGCCACCCTTCGTTACTCCGAAGTACTTAGAGACCAGCTCGCCTTCTTCCTTGCCCAGAGCCTCCAATATCTCTGCAGGCGTCCAGACGTAGAACTTACCTTCCGCACCCTCGCTGTCCGCATCCTGAGATGAATAGAAGCCGCCATTTTTATCTGCCATCTCGCGCAGAACGTAGTCCAGCGTCTCCTCTGCTATGCGGCGATAAAATTGCTTACCTGTCGCCTGATATGCATGGAGATAGACTCGGCTGAGCAGGGCGTTGTCATAGAGCATCTTCTCGAAGTGAGGCACCAGCCAGCAAGCATCCATACTGTAGCGATGAAAGCCACCTCCTATCTGGTCGTAGATGCCACCCTTCGCCATCATCGACAGGGTTTGCTCAACCATAGCCAGGGGAACCAAATCGCCTGTACGAAGGCACTGCCTCAACAGAAACTCGAGAAGCATGGGCTGAGGAAACTTAGGAGCCGAGCCAAAGCCGCCGTTCTGTGCATCGAAGGAAGCCCTGACGGCTGTGTAGGCGATTCTGGGCATCTTCTCCGTAAGAGGCTCAATATCTTTATCTGGCCCGGCCGAGCGATTCAGGTAGGCAATTATCTGCGCTGCGGCGGATTCGACCTCGCCCTTGCGTGTTTTGTATGCCTGCACCACCGTCTGCAGGACTCGCGGGAAGCCCGGCAATCCACCTCGGTCTTCCGGAGGAAAGTACGTGCCCCCATAGAAAGGCATCTTCTGGGGAGTTAAGAAGATGGTAAGAGGCCAGCCGCCGCTGCCGGTTATCGCCTGCACGCATCCATATAGATCGCATCGAGGTCAGGCCCTCCTCGCGGTCAACCTTGATGTTGATGAAATTATCGTTCATGAAGCGGGCAATACCTGGTCTCTAACGACTCTTGTCCATGACATGGCACCAGTGGCAGGCAGAATATCCTATGCTGAGGAAGATCGGTTTATCTTCGCTCACGCGCGCCCCAAGGCTTCCTCGCCCCAGGGATACCAGTCCACAGGATTATGCGCATGCTGGAGCAAATAAGGGCTCGCCTCGGTAATCAATCGGTTAGGCACGACAAAAAACCTCAATTAACGCCAATTTTAAATACCACATTCAGTTT
>CAWHAI010000035.1:0-52228 GCA_963827295.1 uncultured Chloroflexia bacterium | reverse complement strand
CGGCCAGTATCTGGAATCTCTTGGTTTCGAGGATGACCTGGTGTTCGCCTCCAGGATAGACCTGTATGATGTTGTTCCCATCTTTGATGGGAATCGGGTCATCCTGTTGAGGTGAGTTAATATAAGGCTTTGCCTCCGGACTCTTCTGAATCTCTCAATCTAAGTTGTTGACAAGGGTTCTCTGTCATTGTATCATTAGGAAAACAGTTTCCTACTGCCGAGCTTGTGATTATATAAGAAGCGTTGTAATGGGTTTTGAAACACAGGATGTTGAGAGAAAATGCCTCTCGATCCTTAAAGTTCTAAGTGATTGCCAGGAGCCGCTGGGGGCCAGGGTCATTGCCCACCGGCTCAAGGACTACGGCATCGAGCTGAGCGAGAGGGCGGTCCGCTACCACCTCAAGCTGATGGATGAGCGCGGCTTTACACGCCTCGAGGGTCGAGACGGGCGTTCACTAACCGCGCAGGGGCTGGAGGAGGTAAAGAGCGCCCTCGTTAAATACAAGGTCGGGTTCGCTATCTCCAGAATCGAGCTGCTCGCCTTCCGCACCGACTTCGATTTCGAGAAACGCCGGGGTCCGATTCCTACCAATGTCTCCTTTTTCCCCAAGGAAAAGTTCAAGAAGGCACTCCAGGCAATGAAGCCCGCCTTTGAAGCAGGCCTTTGCGTGAGTGACCTGGTTGCCGTAGCTTCTGAGGGGGAGAGGCTCGGCGAGTTCGTTGTTCCCCAAGGCAGTATGGGATTGGCCACTGTTTGCAGCATCGTGATTAATGGCTCCTTGCTCAAGGCTGGGGTTCCCATGGATTCCAGATTCGGCGGGATATTGCAGATTCGGAATCGTAAACCATTTCGCTTCGTGGAACTCATCAACTATGCAGGCTCGTCTTTGGACCCTTCAGAGGTATTCATCAGGGCCAGGATGACCTCTGTAAATGAGGCTATTCAAAAAGGCGATGGTAAGATACTGGCCAACTTTCGTGAGATACCAGCCCTCTGCCGCGGTATAGCGGAGAAGGTGGTGGAAGGGCTCAAAGCCGCTGGCTTGGGTGGCCTTCTCGTGATGGGAAATACCAGCGAGCCAGTGTGTGAAATCCCTGTTGAACTCAACAGAATCGGGATGATCCTCTTGGGCGGGATGAATCCTGTGGCTGCTGCTGAGGAAGCTGGCGTGGAGGCTGAGAATCATGGCATGAGCACTGTAATGGAATATCGAGACTTAATCAAATTTGAGGAGTTGTAGATGGATATAGTGAAAGTCATACCATGTCTGGATATTAAGGATGGCAGGGTAGTCAAGGGAATAAAGTTTGTAAACCTGAAGGATGCCCGCGACCCTGTGGAAGCAGCGAAAGCTTATTGCAAAGAAGGAGCGGACGAGCTTGTTTTCCTCGACATTTTCGCCACTGTACAGAATAGGAAGACCAGATTGGAATGGGTCAAAAAGGTCTGTGACGTGGTGACCGTTCCCTTCGCAGTCGGCGGCGGCATAGGAAGCATTGAGGATATGAAGGAGCTGTTCAACATCGGGAGTGGACAAGGTCTCCATCAACACTGCCGCTGTCAAAAACCCTGACCTGATAAAAGAGGCTGCCAGGAAATTCGGCAAAGAAAAGCTCGTTGTCGCTATCGATGGAAAGAAGAACCGCAAGGGCAGTAAAGCCCCCAGGCTGGAAGTGGTGATTAAAAGCGGCACCGAGGGGACAGGGCTCGATATCGTGACGTGGGCGAAAAAGGTGGAGAAGCTGGGTGCCGGCGAGATACTACTCACCAGCAAGGATGCCGATGGCACAAAAAAAGGTTATGACCTGGAGATGACGAAAGCGTGCGCTGAAGCGGTATCCATCCCGGTCACCGCTTCAGGCGGCGCGGGCAAACTGGAGCATCTCTATGAGGCTGTAGTAATAGGAAAGGCATCGGCGGTGCTGTGTGCTTCGGTCTTCCACTTTGGGGAAATATCGATACCTGAAGCTAAGAAGTATCTTAAGGAGAAAGGAATTCCGGTAAGACTATAAATCTGGCGGCTGACGCCTAGTTAAAGAATTACTAAAATAAAATCCAATGGTAAGGAGCATAAGATGAACCTGAGACAACCGAATTCCAACGAGGCGACCAGGACAGCCAATCGCTCCCGCAGATGTAGTGCCCGGCAGCGGCATTTGTACACGCTGCATCGATGGCTGCCGGGGAAACTGCGAGGTATTCAAGGCATCGTTTCGCAGCAGAGAGCTGATATACCCGGGCCCATTCGGCGAAATAACCGCCGGCTGCGACAAAAACTATCCCTGTTGATTACTCACATCTCAATATCCAGGGATACGCCCTCGGTGCCAAAGGATTACCCAAGGGTGTTAAGGGAAATCCTGACACAGCTATTTTCCCTGCTGTGAATACCGAGACTGAGTATGGCTGGACCAAGAAGGTCAAGATGAAGGTTCCCATCTTCACCGGCGCACTGGGTTCCACAGAGATAGCCCGCAAGAACTGGGAGCACTTCGCAATTGGCGCTGCCATCAGTGGTGTCACGCTGGTCTGTGGCGAGAACGTTTGCGGGATCGACCCGAAGCTTGAGCTTGACTCCAAGGGCAAAATCGCTTCAGCGCCGGACATGGATCGCAGAATCGAGGTCTATCGACGCTACCACCAGGACTATGGCGAGATCCTGGTGCAGATGAACGTAGAGGACACCAGGCTGGGTGTTGCCGAGTACGTGAGCAAGAAGCACGGACTTGATACTATCGAGTTGAAATGGGGACAGGGGGCTAAATGTATTGGCGGTGAGATCAAGGTCAATAGTCTGGACAGGGCATTGGAGCTCCAGAAACGCGGATATCTTATAACCCCCGACCCTTCAAATCCCGTTAGCCAGGCTGCCTTCGGAAGCGGCGCTATCAAGGAGTTCGAACGACACAGCCGCCTCGGTTTTATCGATGAAAAGGGTTTCTACGATGAAGTCAAGAGGTTAAGGGATATCGGATTCAAACGAATTACCCTGAAGACAGGTGCTTATGGCTTGCGCGAGCTGGCGATGGCCATCAAATGGGGCTCGGAAGCCAAAATCGACCTGCTTACGATAGATGGTGCTTCCGGTGGAACCGGGATGAGCCCCTGGCCGATGATGGAAGAGTGGGGTATGCCGTCTCTCTATCTGCATTCCGCAGCCTACGAGTTCTGCAAGAGGTTGGCTGACAAAGGCAAGCGCCCACCTGATATAGCCTTCGCCGGGGGATTCAGCAGCGAAGATGGCGTGTTCAAGGCGCTTGCTCTGGGCGCACCGTTTGCCAAAGCGGTTTGCATGGGGCGAGCTTTAATGATCCCGGGCATGGTGGGCAAGAACATCGCCATCTGGCTTAAGGAAAACAACCTGCCCAAGACGGTTAGCGAATTCGGTTCCACTCCGGAGGAGATCTTCGTCTGCTGGGAAGCTGTTTCGAATATAGTGGGCAAGAGTGAGATGAAGGATATCCCTCTGGGTGCGGTGGGAATTTACAGCTATGCTGAGAAGATCAGGGTGGGATTACAGCAGTTGATGGCAGGTGCCAGATGCTTCAGTGTGCCCGTAATCAGCAGGAACGATCTCATGTCCTTGACCGAAGAATGCGCCAAGGTCACTGGGATACCCTACCTGATGGAAGCCTACAGAGAAGAGGCCATGAAGGTTCTCGACAGCTAGTTCTGAGATTCGACAGAAAAAGCGGGCTCCGACATATGTCGGAGCCCGCTTTCTTTTATTGACCTCCGTTTGCTTTAGTCAGAAACTGCTGAAGGCTTACTTGACTGTTACCTGATTTTGTGGCATCTTTGTAATACCTCGGAAGTCTGTTTGTAACGTTGTGCGTGTACAATCCTATCAAAGGAATTGTCTTAGCATCAAATAATCTAATGCGAAAGGAGGTGCTATGCCGTACAATTGGGGGCCTAATTTCATCGTTCCCTCGGAGGCACTGAAGTCCTATTCCGGTATCGTAATGCTGCGGGAGGAATACGACGAGGAGCTCTTGAGAAAGGAGCTGGAGGAACTCAGCCTCGCAGGGATAATAGATAGAGTCACTAACCCCTGGTACTACCGCAGGAAGGGCACGGATACCTGGATCAAGATTGGAGAATCCCGTAATAGAGCGCAAAACTTCCCTGTCACCTGGGATACGTCCACGCTAGAAAACGGGAAATACGAAGTACTGGGACTTATGCACGTCTTCGTGAGAGAGGGAAATAAGGAGCACGCCATCGCCAGGCAGAGCGTTGTGGATGTCACGGTTAAGAACTGAGGCCAAAAGGACTCTACTGCTCTGCTTGCTCAAACTGGGCTGCGCTCCGGAACTTCTCTTCGGGAGCGCAGCATATCTGGCATTTGCTCCTGCAGTTTCCCACCTGATACATAGCCGCTAAAAGCTAATCAGTTAGTAATGTGCGTTTATATCCCTCAATTTAGGTGTTATTTACCACTTCTCCTGCTGCAATCTGGCGATGAGCCACTTCTTCAGCCGCTCGTCCAGCTTGCCTACCCAGGACTCTATCTTCCTAATGTCGCCGCTGGCGATAGCTGCCTTTTCATCAGGAGTCAGGTCATATTCCTTCAGCGCCTCGGCAGGATTTTCCGCCAGCCTGGCGAAGAAGGCGTTATCCTGAGTAGCCCTGTCCAGCACCGCCAGCACCGCTTTGACTGCGGAGACCTTGAACTCAGGAATCTTCGCCGAGGGGTCCGATGCGGTGTTGGTCACAATGTTTACTGGCAGTTCGCTCCAGTGGAAGGCCATGAAGGCGAGTCCGGGTGCAGTTTCATCTGTTATGCGAACCGGCGCTTCTATCTTACCGCGCTCGGATGCTATGGCGACTATATCGCCATCCACGATGCCGAGCTTCAGTGCGTCGTCAGGATGGATGTCAACCGTGCCGCTGGGGCTCAATTTATTCAACACATCAGACCGACGGGTCATGCTGCCGGTATGGTAGTGCTCCAACACTCTTCCTGTGGTAAGGATGAGCGGGAATCCTGGTGAGACCGATTCCGCCGGAGCCTTGTATTCCACGGCATGGAATTTGCCCAGCCCGCGAATGAATTTGTTCTGATGCAGGACGGGGGTTCCGGGATGGCTCTTATCCGTGCAGGGCCATTGCAGCCCGTATCCGTTCAATCGATCGTAGTGTATGCCGCCATAAATCGGCGTCAGTGATGCAATCTCCTCCATTATCTGTTCGGGGCTCTTGTAGCCGAAACGATGGCCCATCTTTTCCGCCAGCAAGGTGATAATCTCCCAATCCGGCTTAGCCTCTCCGGGCGGCTCGACGGCCTTCCTCACCCTCTGTACCCGCCTCTCAGTGTTGGTGAAAGTGCCATCTTTTTCAGCAAAAGCGGCTGCAGGGAGAATGACATCGGCAGTGACAGCCGTCTCCGTCGGGAATATGTCCTGTACCACCAGGAATTCCAGGCCGGTCAGGCTTTGGCGGGTGTGTTTCATATCAGGGTCGGTGATAATTGGGTTCTCTCCCATGATATACATCGCCTTAACCCCACCCTCCGGCTTGCTGCTCATCATCTCTCCCATAGTGAGCCCGGGTTTCGCCGGCAGAGCACTGACACCCCAGGCAGCCTCAGCCGCCTTCCGTTTCTCCTGGTCGGTTACCGCCTGATAGCCAGTGAGGACGTTAGGTAGGGCTCCCATGTCGCAGGCCCCCTGGACGTTGTTCTGGCCTCTTAGCGGGGCCAGGCCCGTGCCCTCCCGACCGATATTGCCGGTCAGCATCAGCAGGTTGGCCAGGCTCTTGACGTTGTCCGTGCCTGTGGTGTGCTGGGTTATACCCATGCCGTATAAAACGGAAGCCTTAGCCACACCGGCAAACAGGCGAGCAGCCTTTACTATGTCGGCCTTGGGAACGCCGGTTATCTTCTCGGCCATCTCCGGCGTGTATTTCTTGACGGTTTCAGCCAGTTGCTCGAAGCCTTCAGTGCGTTCCTGGATGAACTTCTTGTTATGAAGGTTCTCCTCGATAATTACATGCATCATGGCATTGATTAGAGCCACGTCTGTTCCGGGCTTATGCCGTAGATGTACGGCTGCCATCTTGGCAAGCTCGGTGGTGCGGGGGTCGGCAACTATAAGCTTGGTGCCCTTGAATTTCACCCCCTGGCGAACGAGTCGCCCGATAAGGGGATGGCACTCCGTGGTGTTGGAGCCTATTATGAAGAGGAGGTCAGACTTGGCGACGTCAGCGATTGAGTTGGTCATCGCTCCGCTTCCGAATGCTTGGGCCAGACCGGCCACTGTGGGGGAGTGTCAGAGACGGGCACAGTGGTCTATATTATTGGTTCCGATTACCGCCCGGGTGAACTTTTGCAGGAGGTAATTCTCCTCATTGGTGCACTTGGCCGAGCTTAGCACTCCGATGCTATCAGGTCCGTATTTCTCTTTTATCTGAGTGAGTCTCTTGGCCACCAGGTCGAGCGCCTCATCCCAGGTAGCCTCGCGGAATATCTCTCTGAAGTTGCCGTTAACCTGTATATCCTTGCCCTTGCCCTCTTTCCTGATCAAGGGCTTGGTCAGCCTGCTTGCATGGTTGACGAAGTCGAAACCGAAGCGACCCTTGACGCAGAGGCCGCCCTTGTTGACAGGGCTCTCTTTATCGCCCTGAACCTCGACGATTTCATTGCCCCGCATGCCCAGATATATCGAGCAGCCGACGCCGCAGTAAGTGCAGATAGTTTTGACCTGGCGCGTCGCCTGCTTGGTGTGCTTGGGAACCAGGGCGCCCGTGGGGCACCTGGCGATGCACTCGCCGCAGGATTCGCAAATTGAATCATGGATTGGCTTATCGCCAAACGTGCTCACTTTGGCTGCGTAGCCCCGGTATGCCAGGTCAATGGCACCGACGCCCGCTATTTCCTGACAGGCGCGCACACATCTGCCGCAGAGAATACATTTGTTGTGGTCGCGGTCAAAAGCGGGGTGGCTCTTATCGATGGGGAGCACTCTCGTGCCCTTGCGCAGTCGATCGAAGTGCTCCTGCTCGATGCCCAGATACCTCGCCACCTTCTGCAGCTCGCACTGCTGGTTCTTAGCGCAGGTAAGGCAGTCACCAACGTGGTTAGCCATGATTAGCTCTATGGCCACGCGGCGTGCCTGATTTACCTTGGTCGTCTCAGTGTGCACTACCATCTTATCTCGCTGCTGGCGTGGTGCAGGAGCTGACTATGCCGCGCATTCCGTCTATCTCAACGACGCAAAGTCGGCAGGCACCATAGGGCTTCAGGTCAGGGTCATAGCAAAGGGTAGGGACGTATATGCCAGCACCCAGCGCCGCCTCCAGCACGGTGACCCCTTTGGGCGCTTCGACCTTCTTGCCGTCAATGGTCAAGGTAATCATCGCCACTTTCTTCTCTTCCGCGGTAGCTGAGGCAGTCGTAGTCATCTCATTCCTCCCTTTACTTAAGCCTTACCGCCTACGGGAACAGGCTCTGCCAAGGTCTTCACAGGTACTCCGGAGGATATTGCGACCGCGCTGAACTTGGCAGGGCAAACATCCAGGCAGGTTCCGCATTTCACGCATTTAGCTCTGGTCTATGACATGCACCATACGCTTGCCGCCCTTGATTGCTTCGGATGGGCAGGCTCTGGCGCAGATACCGCAGCCCTGGCACTTGTCAGAAATGATGTAGAAGGATATAAGTGCCCTGCAGGACAACGCCGGACACCGTTTCTCTTTTATGTGAGCTTCATACTCATCTCTGAAGTAGCGGATAGTGGTAAGCGCCGGGTTCGGAGCTGTACCGCCCAGGGCACAGAGCGAACCGTTCTTGATTGCGTCGCCTATTTCCTGAAGCAGTTCGATGTCTCCCGCTCTGCCTTTCCCGTTTACTATATCCTGCAGGATGTCCAGCATCTGTTTTGTTCCGTATCGGCACATCACGCACTTGCCGCAAGACTCGGATTGAGTGAAGGTGAGGAAGTACCTCGCTACATCAACCATGCAGGTATTCTCATCCATCACTACCATTCCGCCGGAGCCCATGATGGAGCCGGCGGCGGCCAGGGACTCAAAGTCGACGGGCGAATCGAGGAAGCTAAGCGGCAGGCAGCCACCCGATGGTCCACCGGTCTGTACTGCCTTGTATTTCTTGCCTCCCAGGATCCCACCGCCGATACCATAAATGATTTCGCGCAGGCTGATGCCCATGGGCACCTCAATGAGCCCGGTGCGCTCAATCTTTCCTACCAGTGAGAAGGTCTTGGTCCCTTTGCTCTTCTCGGTGCCGTAGCTGGCAAACCAGTTGGCGCCCCTTTGAAGGATGGCTGAGACGTTAGCCCAGGTCTCCACATTGTTGATATTCGTCGGCTTGCCCCACAGGCCCGATTGAGCCGGGAAAGGAGGGCGGGATCGAGGCATGCCGCGACTGCCCTCGATGGAAGCCATCAAAGCTGTCTCCTCGCCGCAGACGAATGCGCCGGCACCCTCTTTTATCTTGATATGGAAGTTGAAGCCAGAGCCCAGGATATTATCGCCCAGCAACCCGCATTCCTCCATTTGTTTCAAGGCAACTATGTAGCCTCTTAATTGCCAGAGGATATTCTGCGCGGATATAAACATAACCTTCCGATGCCCCTATGCCGTAAGCGCCGATGAGCATCCCTTCGAGCACAGCATGCGGGTCCCCCTCCATTACTGCTCTATCCATGAAAGCCCCCGGGTCTCCTTCATCGGCATTGCATATTATATATTTAATGGTGCCGGGCGAATCGTGGCAGAATTGCCATTTCATCCCTGTGGGGAAGCCTGCGCCGCCCCGGCCGCGCAATCCCGATTTCTTAACCTCATCGATGACCTCTTGGGGCTTCATCTTCAGCGCTTTGATAAAGCCTTCGTAACCGCCGTTAGCGATATAGTGGTATATGTTTGCGGGGTCTATATTCCCGCAGTTGCGCAGAACGATACGAATCTGTGGCTTCAGTACGGGGAGTTCGAAGAGTCTTGGGGATTCCCTCCAGGGTACCTTCGCCGCGAGTTCCCATAGCGAGGTCGGGGCGGGGATTGTCTCCGGCCAGCCAGTCCCTGACAATCTCAGCTACAAGCGCAGGAGTGAGATTGCCGTAGAAGACGCTGGGCTTGCCTGGCTTGACTACTTCGAATAGCGGCTCAGCAAAACAAAGGCCAATGCAGCCCACCTGAACGATATCTGCCGTGACGTTGTTCTTTGCCAACTCTTTGTTCAGAGCTTCAAGAATACCTTCGGCACCTGATGCCATGCCGCAGGTGGCAGTGCCAATCAAGATACGGGGTCTTGAGCTGTTCTGCATTGCCTTCCACTGCGATATCGCTTGTTTTTTTATCTCTTCGAAACTCATTGTGCCCCCTATCTGTATGCTGATGCCAGACTCAAGGTGTTAGCTTTTCTTATCCATTTCTATTGACTTTTTCGCTGCGTCTGGCGTCATTCTGCCATGTACCTTATCGTTTACTACCACGACCGGCGCTAAGGCACAGGAACCGAAGCAAGCCACGGTTTCCAGCGTATACTCCATGTCCGGCGTAGTTCCTCCGTCCTTGATGCCCAATTTACTCTCCAGCTCACTGATTATCCGGGGCGCTCCACGTACGTAGCAACCTGTGCCCCGACATACCTTTACTATATTTCGGCCGGTTGGCACGAGCTTGAACTGAGCATAAAATGTTCCTATGCCGAAGACTGTGCTCGGCGGCACATGAACGAATTCGGCTATCCGCTTCATCGCTTGCTCAGGCAAATAGCCGAATCTCTGCTGAACTTGCTGTAGCATTGGGATCAATTCGCCTTTCTCGCCTTTGAAGTGCGCCAAGATTTCAGTCATCTGGCTATCGATAGCTTTATCGCGCTCTGGACTGACTGTGCGCGCACCTTCGGTAGCTTGAGCAACTTTCATTTCTGCACCTCGCGTGTCTCTTCTATGAGCGCCATTTAGGTTTACTGCCAATCAGCATTAGCCAAAGGCTACCATTTCATTTCGCTGAGTCGACACCACAGCCAGGTTGCCAGACGCTTGTCCAGCTTGCCTACCCAGCTCTCTATCCTTTTGATGTCGCCGCTTGCGAGTGCTGCCCTTTCCTCCCAACTGAGGACATAGTATTCAGAAAGGGCTTTCTCGGGGTTGTCGGCTAACTGGGCTAGGAAGTTGCTGTCGTCAGCAGCTCGGCCAAGTATCTCGAGGATAGCCTCTTTGCTGCTCTGGGCTTTCTTGGCTTCTCCCTTGGGCAGTTTCTCTGCTTCTACCGGTTTGCCTTTTTTTGATTCTAGTACCATAGCCATTCTCTCGCCCCCTTTTCTTCCTCTACATAAAGTATACCTTTTAGAAGCTTTGTTTACATTGGACTTGGGGTCAATCTATTTATGTCCAAAGGTACAATGCTGTGATTGTATCTTGGGACGACCGTTGGTACAGTGCCTGACGCTTCCAGGCTGTACTTTAGGTCCATAACGACCAAGGGGCTGCAGCTGTTGAAAAACCCTCAAAATGAACTCGGACTGCTATTTGCCAAGTATCCTTCGATGCTTTAGAATTGACTTGGCGCAGATTGCTAAAAGGCTATTAATATCAGATGAAACAAAAAACCAAGGTACTCATTGCTGATGACCATGCTTTGCTGCGGGAGTCGATGCGAAACCTGCTCGATCGCCAGGAAGATATAGAGGTGGTCGGGGAGGCATGTGATGGAGAGGAAGCAGTAAGGTTAAGCTCTAAGCTGAAGCCAGACATTGCTGTAATGGACATCGTGATGCCCAGGCTGAATGGAATCGAGGCAAGCAAGGAGATAAAGAAGGTCAGCCCAGGCACTGCTATCCTAATCCTCACTGCCTATGATGATGCTCAGTATGTAATGGGCTTGCTCGAGGCTGGAGCTGCTGGGTATCTTCTGAAAAGCGCCCGCGGTCGCGATGTTGTGGCTGCAATTCGCGCTGTGAGGGAGGGGGAGTCGGTCCTCCACCCCTCTATAATTGCCATGCTCCTCAAGCGAGCGATGGGGTTTTCTGCTGAAGATAACAAGGTTAAAGGGAAGGAAAATCTCACCGACCGTGAAATCGAGGTATTGAGGCTAGCGGCAACTGGTATGAGTAATAAGGAAATAGCGGAGAAACTCTCTGTAACCGTGCGCACTGTGAAAGCTCATATTTCTAACGTGTTCGCTAAGATGGACGTAGCTTCACGTACTGAAGCTATACTTAAGGCTATGAGAGAGGGGTGGCTTGAGCTTGATAAAGCTCCTACTAACGTCGACAATGATTGAAGCCCTAATGACCTTGTGCTTCCCAGTGGCACTACCTTCTGTTTACCCTGTTAGCTTAAGTCCCAGTATCCAAAGTCAGCTCAAAATACGTACTGATTTTCAGGTTGGGTTGAAAATGTATCGAAGTAGAAGGCTGATTATCCTGAGCACCCTTTCAGGCTTGCTGGCTCAAGCTGATAAGCTAGAGGATATCTTCGCTACCGCTATTGAGATAGTTGCCGATGTTATGGAGATCGAGGTGGTTTTGATTTATTCGCTGGACGCCAGGAGAAATGCGCTGGTATTGTCTGCGTATCGAGGCGTGCCTGTAGAGTTCGCTAGGGGGGTGGATAGGATGAAGCTCGGCGAGGGCTTTAATGGACGAGTAGCTGAGACAGGGGAGCCTTTGATGGTGAGCGATGCTGCTAAAGACCCTCGTCTATCCAGGGAGGCGGTTCGGCGCGAAGGGCTGCGGGCTCAGCTTGTTGTCCCGATGAAATCGAGGGGACAGGTTGTGGGCACGATTTGTGTGGCTACACGACATAAGCGAGAATTCAGTACCGAGGAGGTAGAGCTACTCACAGCCATCGGTAATCAGATTGGCATTGCCATAGACAGAACCAGCCTGTATCAGGGGCAACTTTGGATGACGGAGCTGCTGCGACAATCCGAGGCAAAATATCGAGAGCTGTTCCAGGATGCCAGCGATGCTATTTTGCTTCATGATATGGAAGGTAATATTACCGAGGCGAATAAATCCTGCGAGAAGCTGCTTGGCTACACTGTGGACGAGTTGGTGGGCAAGAAGGTTACTGAGTTTCTGCGTGGTGATGCCCTTGACCTCGCCCGGCAGATCCATAACAAACTACTCAGTGGAGAAAGAATCGAGCAGCGCTATGAGCAGCATCTAGCTAGAAGAGATGGCAGTGAGGCTATCATTGAGCTGGCAACCAGGCTAATTACCGCCGATGGTAAGCCTGTTGGATTTGAGAATATCGGACGTGATGTCACCGAAGAACGCAAGATGCGGGATAACCTTCGTTTCTACCTGAAACAGGTTCTCAGGGCACAGGAGGAGGAGCGTAAGCGCATTTCCCGTGAACTTCATGATGATGCCAGTCAATCCTTGTTGCTGCTGATACATCGGCTGGATGCAATAATTTCCGACCCGAGTGATAAACTGCCTAAGCCGGTACGCGACAGACTGACCCAGTTGCACAGCCTGGCTTTGGAAATCTTCGATGGCTTGCGGCGCTATGCTCAGGAGTTGAGGCCAGCCATTTTGGATCACATGGGGTTGGCAGCGGCCCTGGGGTGGATGGCTGAGAGCATAACCAGTGAGCGTGGAATTAAAGTCAGCGTCGAGGCGATTGGGGTGGAGCGAGACCCATCTCCTGAGACCAAGCTGGTGCTTTTCCGCATTGCACAGGAAGCGCTGACCAATGTCAAGAGGCATTCCGGGGCAACGAAAGCCTCGATCGAACTGGAATATGGGGGCGGCAAGGTAACCATGAAGATTGCCGACAACGGCAGGGGTTTCGAGCTGCCGAGAAGGCTGGGCGATCTGGCCAGTACGGGTATGCTGGGTCTCGCGGGGATGGACGAACGAGCGAGATTGCTTGGCGGTAACTTGTGGGTGCAGTCGAAGCGGGGTGAGGGAACGACAGTAACTGTCGAATTGCCTCTAGACAGCACGTAAACTTAGATAAATCAACTGGGGAGTGCAGGGGACGAAATCCCCTTTGCTGGGGTATCCCCCAAGACTGGGGTACTTAGGGGGTTGAAATAAAGTTACCGTACTCTAAACTATATAAAAGCCAGTATCAGGTTGTTGAAGACAGCGACGATAGCCATCACTGCATAGGGCACAAGCAGGAACACAAGTGCGGCTCTGCTGAATCCTTTGAAACCAGACCTGAAGAGAATAGCTCGTAAGATTAAGGCTACGAGTGATATAGCGAGCACAGCGCCCACGTCTGCCAGGAACAGCCCCCCAAACCCACCCTTCTCCAGAGCCCAGCTTGCTAGCGCCCCGCCTTCGTTGAGATACCGTTTTCCGCTTAGCTCCAGAACGGCGTAGGTGCTGGCGTAGTCCAGAACAGCCACAACACCCACGAAGAAAAGAAGCTGCCGCTCTTGCCACGGCCAGATGAATCTTGAGGCCGCTTCCACATATCGCTCGGCACGGCGGTCCCTCTCTACAGCCTTTTTCATCCGGCCCTTCATCCATTGGAGCACTGGCGACATAGCATCTCTATTATACAACTTGCTCTACTCTACATCTTGCTTCTATAGATTTAACATTCTGCGAATTACAAGTATAATACATCGCCTGAAGTGATTGTATCCTACTTTCGTACCGGGGGCCGTGTTACTCGGATACTGTCAAAAAGGGGGTACTGGATATCATTGTTAGTGTAGTTCGGTGAATTGAGGGGTTTTGAGGTGTAAATTGCGTTTCTGAGCACCGCATGCTGTGCTCTACATAATGATATTGTTCAGCTTAACTACCCTGGTAGATGGGCTCGAAGTTGAGGTGTTCCTCCAGAAGCCCTTCTAGCCACTCCACCTTCTTGAGATGGGAGAACTTTGCCTTGTCGAGAACCCTCTCTACAGCCTCCATGGTGTGAGCGGTGCCCTCTTTCACTACCACTATTGGTACATTAATTTCCTTTGCCCTACCCAGGACATTGGGCAGTGGCTTTATATCGCCGGTGAGGATCAAACAACTGGTTGAAGTCGTCAGAGCTGCCAACTGAATGTCGGGGCGGTCGCCACGGGTGATCACGGCCTTATTCGACTTGAGGCTCAGGTAGGACACCGCAGGATCAGGGGACATGGCTCCCACCATAATGCTTTCCACCAGATTCTCCGAACTCTGGGGGGAGTTGAGGATGTTGCCTTCCAGGTGCTCGACAAGCTCGCCGACGCTGATAGTGAGCAGCACTCGGTCCTCTGGCAGCGTGCCCAGGACTTCAATGCCGCTTTGCTCCAGGGAGGGCACCAGTGTGGATTTCACTGACTCCATCCTGCGCTGCGGCACAGCATTGATAACCACGCCAAGCAGATGCCCCGCAAGCGCCTGGGCTGCGCTCATGATTTGGCTTGCCTTGAGGTCGCTTTGATAGCGGACAATAAGAATTGCTTTAGCGCCGAGAGCTTTTACGATTAGGCTCCCTGCAAGCGCCTGGGCGCTACCTGCCTTAAAACCGCTTACGCCCTCAATCAGGACCATGTCCTTGCCCTGGGAAACCTTGAGGTAAGCCTCTTTAACTTTTGCGAGCCAAGCTGGATCCTTCTCGTTCGCAGTGGCTGAGAACTCCTTTGTGCTCAGAGAGACCGGACAGAGTAAATCTACCGGTTCCTCCAGGGCTAGAAGCTGCTTGATGAACTCAGTATCTCTATCCACTGTACCGGCGTTAGCTTTATCGGTGAGTACTGTTATAGGTTTAAAGAACCCCACCCTTTCTCCCCTCCGCCTTGAGACTTATGCCCAGGGCAGAGCACAGAGCGCTTTTCCCCGCAGCCTCATCCATAGAGGCAAAGTACAGAGTAATCATCGCACCCCTTTGTTACCGGAGCTATCTCGCTTTAGTGAATCCGCCTCAAGAGTATATCATAATCGCTTCCCCACTCCAAGGCGGTGCATGGGGTCGAAAAAAGGGTGCACTTCTGTTAGAATGCTCAGGGCATCAACATTCGGGCTTTCAGGTAAAAGGAGGTCAAATGAGGAAGATATGGGCACCCTGGAGAATAGAGTACATCAGAAGTAAGAAGGGGGAAGGGTGCATCTTTTGCCAGAAGCCAAAGGAGAACCGCGATGCGCAAAACTATATTCTCTTCAGGGGGGAGAAGAACTTCGTGATGTTTAACCTTTATCCTTATAATCCCGGGCACATGATGGTGGCACCTTATAGGCACTTAGCCGCGTTTGAAGAGCTAAACGATGAAGAGCTATTCGAGCACTTCGACCTGATGAGAAGATGCACCCAGGCGCTGAAAGGGGTGTACAAGCCCGATGGGTTCAATATCGGCATAAACCTGGGCAAGGTGGCAGGGGCTGGGGTGGAGGACCATGTCCATACCCATATCGTGCCTCGCTGGAATGGCGACACCAATTTCACCACAGTGGTATCCGATATCAGGGTGATACCACAAGCGCTGGCCTCAACCTATTCCGACTTAAAAGGGAAAATCGCCTGAGGCAAAAAAGAACTCTTATAATTCCTCTGGAAGAAAACTAGGGGGTTAATTAGCAAAATTCAAGGTGTGAATTACACGGTTGACGCGCCAAATATTATGTTGGGGCAACCGATTGTAGCTCTCAAGTGGTGGAGGGCATTTCCTCCCAAGATCGGGAGATTTAGGGGCTGAGAAACAATTATTAAATCAATTTTAGCGAATCTCTAGACATTTCTTGAAATTTAACTTATATTAAATAGGGGGATAGTGATTAGTTTCACAAACCGGTAGCGGATGAGCGGGCTGCTATTGGTTTGGGAGAGCCACAGAGAATTACAGGCACAATAACTTAAAGGTTCTGATTGTCTTTATTTGCTGGTATTTCTTTGGGCAAGGGGTAGTTTACCTTTTCCCCTGAGTCTCCATTTGGCACTTTTAATTTTCCCACTCAGAAATAGCTTATATCTATCTTTTATAGGTAGTATGGCTCTCATAACTGCGAAGGAGGTATTGATATGTGGAAGACCGAGAGTAGAGGGATAGCCCGTGCCGAGGAGGCGGTAAAGCAGTTTCTACCCCCCTGTCAGATAAAATGTCCCATCAATGAGGATATTCAACGGACAAACGTGCTTATCTCTCTCCTCCCCGAGGATCCTAATCAGGCGAGGGACGGGATAATTCAAATCAGTGAGTACCTCTATAATAAAAACCCCTTTTTCAACGTTTGCGGCTATATCTGCGGGATATGTGAACTCGAGTGCAATTACAAGACCAAGGGAGGAGCAGTTAGGAGGAGGCTGCTTAAGAGGTTTTTGTCTGATTACTACACTGATTATCTGAAGCAGAAAGATGAATTCAATATAGTCAAGGACAAGGAGAATGTCGCAGTAATAGGCGGAGGCCCGGGCGGGCTGATGTGTGCCTATGCCCTGAGTAAAAAAGGATACAGGGTAACGGTATTTGAAGCCTCCAATCGGTTGGGTGGGGCGTTGTGGTTGATACCGTTTTATCGCTTGCCTGAGGAGGTTTTGAAAACAACCGTTGATAATCTGGTGAGAATTGCTGGGATAGATGTCAGATTTGGCGCGAAGCTGGGTGAGGGGAAACTAACGCTGGAGAGGCTGAAGAACGAGGGCTATAAGGCGATTTTCCTGGCTAAGGGAACGCCTTACCCCAGAGTTTTGACATTCGATGGCGAGGTAGTGGAAGGGCAGGACCTTTCAGGCGTCATGTATGGGCATACCCTTCTCTATGAGGTCAGCCACGGGAACATTGGGCCAGATTATTTCAAGGGGAAGAAGCTGGTTGTAATCGGTGGTGGTAATGTTGCCTTTGATGTTGCCAGAACTTCAAGAAGGTTGGGTGGTGATGTAACTATTGTCTGTTTGGAGGCCGAGGACAAGACCTCCAAGGATGGGATCCCTGCAGATGAAGAAGAAATAAGCGCAGCTTGGGAGGAGGGGATCAGGATAGTCTACTCTCGCGGTGTGAGAAAGATTATCGGAGAACACGGTAAGTTCAAGGGGATCGACTGCCCGAAGTGCACCAGCGTATTCGATGAGAAAGGATTCAACCCCAAGTTCGATTGCTCCGACTGTGTAGACCTGAAAGGAGACTTGCTCATAATCACTGTGGGGCAGTTACCGGACAGGGCCTTCTTGCAGAGAGAAGGCCTGTTGGATGAAAGAGGGAGGCTTGTGGTTGAGCCCTTTACGCTACAGAGTCTGCGAAAGGAACAGGTATTCATAGGTGGGGATGTCAGGAGGATAGGCTTCATGGTGGAAGCCATGAAGGAGGGTATGGTAGCTGCTGAATCGATAGAGAGATACCTGAGGGGTATGGATATGAGGGAGGGGAGGAAAAGGGATTACGAAGGATATAGCATTCCGCTGAGGAAAAGTTATAAACCTGAAACTGAAGTAGTCTGGATACCTCCTGAAAAACGGATGCATTTTCAATTGTTTGAGAAGGGCCTTACCCTGGATGAGGCGAGAGCGGAGGCGAAGAGGTGTATTACCTGCGGGCCCTGTGTGTCCTGTAAGGCGTGCGTCTCCATCGGTTTCGAGAAGTCGTTGTATGCGGTTGAGGTGGACGAGGGAAGGTGCAGCGGTTGCGGCATGTGTGTTTATGCCTGTAACTATGACGCTCCTTATTTGGTTTACCAAGAGGGGAGAACCATATCCAAAACTGACATGTTCAAGTGCAAGTCTTGCGGCATGTGCGTTGTGGCCTGTCCCTCGGATGCCAGAAGACTGGTCGATGATGATACTGAGCAGAGAATTGCCAAGGTTGTCGCATCTCTGTAATAAGTAGTTGAAGGGGAGAAGAAATGAGTAGCTACGAACCTAAACTGGTGTGCTTTTCCTGCAAGTTCGGCTGGGGGTATTTGGGCGATGAGGGGGAGTTGGCTGGGCAGATAAAGAACTGGGTACCTATCGTCTGCAGCGGCAAAGTCGATAGCTCTCACATACTCAATGCCTTCAAGCAGGGGGCTGATGGAGTGCTCATACTCGGTTGCCCCGGAGGCGATTGTCATTACCAGGACGGCAACTATGAAGCCAAAAAGAGGGTTTTGCTTCTCCATAGAATACTCGAGTCTTATGGGATTGAGAAGGAAAGGCTCAGGATAGAGCTGTCGACGGACCCTGAAGGTAACAGAATCCCGCAGCTTGTTAAGGAGATGAGCGAGGGACTCAAAAAGCTGGGCCCACTGAAAAAGGTCGGGGAGCGTGCAGGAACTGCATCAGCAGTCTAGGAGAAAGGAAACGAAGATGGCAGTGAAACCGAAGGTTGCTATTACATGGCTCGGTGGGTGTGGGGGGTGCGACGAGGCAGTTGTTGACATAAATGAAGTGCTTTTGCGTGTGGCAAACGTTGTTGACTTGGTGCTGTGGCCAGTTGCCCTGGATTTCAAGTACCACCATATAGAGCCGATGAAAGATGGTGAAATAGCGCTGAGCATCATAAACGGCAATGTCAGGAACTCTGAGCAAGAGGAAATAGCGAAGTTGCTCAGAAAGAAATCACAACTCGTTCTGGCTTTCGGTGCCTGTGCCTGTTTCGGGGGGACACCAGGCATGGCTAACTTCAGAACCAAAGATGATATTTTCAACTGGGTTTATCGCGATGCGCCTACGGTGGTCAACCCCAAAGGGAACTATTCCTCAGCCGAAAACCCGGGTTGATGGAAGGGAATTAACGCTGCCCCGATTTTATGAGCAGGTTTTTGCTCTGAACCAGGTGATAAATGTTGACTATTACCTGCCTGGATGTCCTCCTCCTCCTTATCTGGTGATGAATGCTGTGAGCGCAGTTCTTGAAGATAAGCTTCCTCCCAAAGGTTCAACATTGTCACCACACAGGGCTTTATGTGATACCTGCCCCCGAAATAAAACCAAGCCGGCTAGGATAGCACTGAAGGAGATCAAGAGGATTCATGAGGTCGAGGCTGATCCTGAATCTTGCTTCCTGGCGCAGGGGATAATCTGCCTGGGACCTGCGACACGCAGCGGGTGCGGAGAATCCTGTATCAGTATCAATATCCCCTGCAGGGGATGTTTCGGCCCGGTTGAGGGAGTGGTAGACTCCGGCGCAAAGTTTGTCTCTGCTCTGGCATCTATCATTGATGCAGAGGACGAGGCCGAGATAAAGAGGATCGTCGACAAGATAGACGACCCTGCGGGCTACTTCTATCGTTTTACATTGCCTGTTTCCCTCTTGAGAAAGAAAAGAGATTAACAAATTTGAGGAGCTGTGAAGATGGCTAAGAAGATAACGATAAATCCTGTTACCAGACTTGAAGGGCATGGGAAAATCGAGGTCTTTTTGGATGACAAAGGAAATGTGGCGGACGCTTACTTTCAGGTAGTTGAGTTGAGGGGTTTTGAAAGGTTCTGTATTGGCAGGCCTGCTGAGGAGATGCCAAGGATAGTGCCCAATATCTGCGGCGTATGTCCCACTCCTCATAATATGGCGTCAACGAAGGCCCTTGATGACCTGTACGGGGTGGAGCCTACTCCTACTGCCAAGTTGATAAGGCAACTCCACTACAATGCGTTTTATGTGGAAGACCACTATATCCACTTTTTCTTCTTGGCTGCCCCGGATTTCGTGCTTGGTCCGGATGCCGACCCCGCCTTGAGGAACGTCGTCGGAGTGGTCAAGAAGGTAGGAATGGATATTGGCGGTAAGGTGATAGATGTAAGGAAAAGGTGCAGGGAGATAATAAAGCTCATTGCTAGCAAGCCGTGCCATCCAGAAGGAGGATTGCCTGGAGGGGTCCCCAGAGGTATTACCGAGGAGGAGAGGAAATGGATAAGGGAAACAGCCGACTTCAGCGTTGAATTTGCTCGGTTCGCCCTGGAACTGTTCAAGCAAGTTGTTCTGGACAACAAGGAATACGTGAAGCTTGTCCTCAGTGATGCTTACAAACTCAACACCTACTATATGGGGTTGGTGGACGAGAGCAAGAGGGTTAACTTTTATGAAGGTAAGCTGAGGGTGATTGATCCCAAGGGAAGCGAATACGCGCTATTCGACTATCGAGATTACATTAACCAAATAGGAGAGTGGGTCGAACCCTGGACATACATAAGGTTAACACATCTAAAGAAGGTAGGATGGAATGGCCTGAACGAGGATAAAGGAACCTCATTGTACCGTGTTGGTCCTCTTGCTAGGCTAAACGTAGCTGAGGGCATGTTGACGCCGCTGGCACAAAGGGAATATGAAGCCATGTTTGATACACTTGGTGGTAAGCCAAGTCACCACACTTTGGCTTACCATTGGGCGAGGTTGATCGAAGCCCTCCAGGCTGCGGAGCATATGCAGAGGATTGCTAATGACCCCCTGCTCACCAGCAGAGATATACGTAACATGGACCTCAGATTGAAGAGGAGGGGGATCGGTTGCGTCGAAGCAGCCAGGGGAACGTTAATCCACCATTATGAGACCGACGACCGAGGGATAATTACAAAGGTTAACCTGATCGTGGCGACCCAGCATAACGCAGCCCCCATATGCCTGTCTGTGAAGAAGGCTGCTATGGAACATGTGAAGGGCTCAGAGGTGAAAGAGGGACTGCTCAATATGGTGGAGATGGCGTTCAGGGCTTATGACCCTTGCCTTGGCTGTGCCACCCACACCTTGCCTGGCGAGATGCCCTTGATAGTTAATATAAGAGACAAGCAGGGCAATTTGATAAGGTCTGTGCAGAGGTCTTGACTTCTGGTCACAAACTGAATTATATTTGGCGAGACCGCCATCTGGTTTGGCTTAGACAGATGGCTTACTGTGAGCCACAATATCTATCAACACAAAGATTTCACCGGTCCGTCGCCTGCAATTTAGCTGGGAACAGCGTTGTTGGGCTTGAGGCATCGTCTTTAGCTGAATCGGAGAGATTGAAGCTAGAGATTAGGTGGTATTAAAGAAGATAGATAACGTGATTCCTAAAGAACAAGCCGCCAGAGAACATACCCCTGAGGAGAGAGCATTAGTGCTGCGCCTCAGGGTGTATATTAACATGAGGTGGCTTATTGTTCTTATGGTCGTTTTTGCCACTCTTAGTCTCTTCCAGGGTATTTCATATCGGTTTCTCCACTCTGCCAGTTTATATCATCTGCGCCATTATCGCTTTGTATAATCTGATATTTGTTCGCCAGGCACGCAGTCTGAAAGCGGATGAAGTCGGTCTGGTAATTAAAAGAGCTCAGACCTCGGGAAATATCCAGATTGTCCTCGACCTGTTAATGCTGACCGCGCTGATACATTTCACCGGGGGCATAGAAAACCCATTTATATTCTTCTATTTAGCCCATACCATTGCTGCCAGCATATTGCTTCCCCAAGGAAGGGCATATGCGCTGGCTACCTTGGCGCTTTTAGCGATTACGCTATTGGTCTTATTAGAGTATTATGGTGTCATCCCCCATGTGAATCTTCAGGGATTTGTACTTGACACTCGATATAAGGACACGAGCCGCGTCGTTGGCGTGCTGGTTGCTTTGGCCACTTTGGTCTATGGCTGCACATATGTGATCACTGCTGTTTCTGGGGAGTTGAGGAGAAGGCAAAAGGAAATGGTAAAATTGAAAGACCAGCTTCTTGAGAAAAGAACTATGGAGCTGGAACAGGCATCCAACGAGGTAGTCAAACTGGAAGAGGAAAGGCGTCACTTCGTCCGGTTTCTGGGCGTTGTCGCTCATGACCTCCAATCTCCTCTTGTCGCTACCCAGAGCTTCATATCCTACATATTAGACGGATTTACCGGGACGATTACGGATGGGCAAAGGGATTTACTGGAAAGGGGTGTTCGGAGAATCGATGGGCTCTTGACATTGATTACTGACCTGCTTGATATCCCTCGTATCGAATCCGGTCAGATAACGCGAGAAATTAGGGAACTCTCCTTCAATGAAGTACTCAAACGTTCACTTGAGGGTCTTGATAACCTGGCACAGCAGAAAAGCCTGACTCTGAAAGTGGAGATTCCTGAGAGGCCGCTCAAAATCAACGGGGCGGGCCGCAGGCTGCAGCAAGTGTTAACCAATCTAGCAAGTAATGCGATCAATTACACAAACGAGGGTACGGTGTTGGTCAGGGTTTCTGACAACGACAACGAGGTACGTGTGGAAGTGATAGACAGTGGGATTGGTATCTTACCCGAGGATTTGCCGCGGCTGTTCAACGACTTCTTCCGCGGCAGCAATGTGGGGAGCAAGGGAACCGGATTGGGACTGTCTATATCCAAGAGGATAGTCGAAGCTCATGGTGGCAGAATTTGGGCTGAAAGCCCTGACCCTGAAAGCAACAAAGGAAGCAGGTTTACATTTACTCTTCCTAAAAAGCTAACGGCTGTGCCCGAGGAGAAGCGGCAATAAACCCATGTCGGTTTGTGGTAAAATAAATAGCCAAGGAGGTAATAGGACATGAAGCAGAAACCTAAGATCCTGGTTGTTGACGATGATGTCGATCTTGTGGCAGTAATGAAAGGGACTTTGGAAAGCAAGGCTTTCGAGGTGATAGCAGCCTATAATGGGAAAGAAGGACTTGAAAAGGCCAAAAACGAAAAACCTGATTTAATTCTCTTGGACATAATGATGCCAGTAATGGACGGATTTAACTTTGCTGAGCAATTCGGTAAAGATCCGTCGCTTAAAAAAATCCCGGTTCTAGCACTGACCAGTTTCTCTGACTCACTAGGGCAGCCGTTTCCATTCGAAGTTTCTGAGTATCTTAGAAAACCCCTAAAACCCAAGGAGCTAATCGCTAAGGTCGAGGAGCATCTCAAAAAGAAGGGCCTCTAGACATACGAATAATCCATGCCTGCGAGACGGATGGGCCTGGAGTGCAGTGCCTGGAACTAGTATTCCGCTGATTATAGTCGGCAGGATGGAGGATGGTACAAAGCCGAATACGGCGTAATAAAAATTGTTTCTGAGTTGTGCAGAATGCGAATTCGAAATAGATGATGCTGTCATGAAAACTCCAAACATACCTAAGCATATAATCTTCGGTGCTAAGCTGCCTCGGATAGAGATGATTATCGAGGGCAGCAGACAATATATGTTTAGCATGAACAACTATAATCTATATCGAGAAGACTCCGATTTGAATGGTAGAGGAACCTTTACTGTAGGCAGCCTGTTTAAGATGGCAAGGAATTGCCCCTACTGTTTGATGAATACAAGCGTAATTCTTCCGGAATGCGAAACAACATGTGAGCCGTGTTCATTGCTAGCTGAGAAATACGAGGAGCTATATACAGCATCTGATCGAGTGCCCGGGGCAGCTCAAAGCTTAGAAAAGTGCGTTTGCATAAGGTGCCCCATCTCTACGAGTGCGAAGTATTATCTGCGCTGTTGGGCTGTACGACTACGCCTGCTGAGAAAAAGTTTGCAGAAGCATACTACAACTTGGCTATTTCCTGGATGGATTTTCCAGAGGATGCCATGTTTTGTCTTCGGGATCTCAGAGAAACATATGAAAATTTTCTACAGTCATGTTATGGGAACCAACCTCAGTTATCACCAGAGGCAAAGGAGCCCCGAGAGGTTGTTGGTGCTATTCTCGATTCGATAGTAGCGCCAGCTCTAATCCCCCAAGTTTGGTTCAATTGCTCATCTGCCGAGGAACGACAAAATGAGAACGAAATGAAAGCGCCCAAATGCGTGGACTTCATCCTGATTTTCGAGAATAAGCTGCATGTCGTCGAGATAAATAGCCTTTCGCGCTATTTAAGGCTTGGTTCCAGTGGGAAATGGGTGGTAGATGAAGAGACATTTACCGATAACCTCAGAGTGGATCGCTATTTTTGCAGCCGTGGGTACGAAGTTCATAGATTCAGCGAATGGGAGATAATCAATGCCAGCGAATCGGAATTGATAGATTTCCTGAGCGATGTTCTAGGCTTGATGCCGCGTCATTTCAAGCCCAAGCTGCTTACTTCATGCTGACCTGCTTTGATCTCTTACTTTTTGAAGCCGAACAATCATAGAGCCTGTTGCATCAAACGTTTGAACAACAGGCTCTATGATTGAATGTGTGATATAATCTGCCCCAAGCCCTTTGCGTTTTGATATCAAGCGGAGCAATAAATGTTAGTAGTCACTTGTGTCAAGCAGGTACCAGATACCACACAGGTCAAAGTTGACCCGGTTACTGGCACTCTGATTAGAGAGGGCGTGCCTTTCATTATAAATCCATTTGATACCCATGCATTAGAAGAAAGCCTCAGGCTGAAAGAAAAATATGGGTTTCGGGTAGCGGTGATTTCTATGGGGCCTCCTAATGCGGAGGTTACTCTGAGGAAGGCTCTGGCCCTGGGGGCTGATGAGGCTATACTTTTGAGCGACCGTGCCTTCGGGGGAGCCGACACTCTGGCGACCAGCTTGGTTCTGGCTGAAGCCATCAGGAGGCTCGGGCAGAAAGAAGAAGTAGCGATGGTGCTTTGCGGCAGGCAGACCATTGATGGGGACACAGCTCAGGTCGGGCCAGGCATTGCTACCCGTTTGGATTACTCACAACTGACTCTGGTAGACCGCATCGAAAATGTAGACCTGCAAGCTAGAAGGGTGAGGGTCAGCCGAAAACTGGAAGGTCGGCACGAAGTAGTGGAGGCATCCTTACCGGCTATGATTGCGGTGGTGCGGGAGATAAACCGTCCCCGATATCCTACTGTGCCAATGCGCTTGATGGCGGAGGATGCCCGGGTTACGTTGTGGAATAACAAGGTGATGGGTCTGCGGGAGGACACTATCGGGCTCAAGGGTTCTGCAACACAGGTGCGTAGGATCTTTTCGCCACAAAGAGCCAGGGGCGAGATATTGGGCGATGGGGTCAGCAACCCTCAGGAGGCCGCTAATCTCTTAGTGGATAAGCTGATTGAAAAGGGCCTCCTTGTCTGTGATGGATATGGAGTTGAGTAACTTCTGAATCAGTAGGGGCACATATTCATGGAAGAAGAGAAAAAGATAAAGAAACCCCGCGGTGTAGCTCAACTCATTCCAGGCAAGTGCATCGCGTGCGGAGCCCGCTGTCAGGCTACTTGCCCCAAAGATGCCATAGAGATGAATGACAAGGGCGAGCCAATCATCAACGTAGAGAAGTGCATTGGCTGCCGCAGATGCGTCAGGATTTGCCCTGCTGACGCTCTGGAGATGTATTACACCCCTGAGGAAAAGAAAATACTCGCTGAAATAGCTGCACAGGCCAAGGGGGCAGAGGCGGCACAAGAGGTAAGCATTGAGGAAGCGGCGACGCTGGCAGAGATTAAAGAGTACAGGGGTGTCTGGGTTTTCGTGGAGCATACTGAAGGCGAGCCTGCTGTGGTTTCCTGGGAACTGCTGGGTGTGGGGGCTGAGCTAGCCAAAACCCTGAGTGTCGAGCTTTGCGCGGTGGTTATAGGCGACAAGGTAGAGAACCTTTGCCAGGAGTCTTTTGCCTATGGGGCTACCAAGGTCTATTTAATTGACGCCCCTGTATTTCACTACTATCGCACCGAGCCTTATTACAAGGCTATTTGCTACCTGGTGGAAAAATATAAGCCGGAGATTGTTCTGGTGGGCGCCACCGGCTTGGGAAGGGATTTGGCGGCTGCTGTGGCTACGAAACTAAATACCGGACTGACTGCAGATTGTACTGGCCTGGCTATTGACGATAAAGGTTTCTTGCTGCAGACTCGTCCAGCCTTCGGCGGCAATATCATGGCTACTATTCTAACCGAACGCACGAGGCCGCAGATGGCCACGGTGCGGCCACACGTGATGCCCCTGCCGGAGAAGGACACCTCACGCAATGGCGAGATTATCCGCGAGTCTATACCAATAAAAGAAGAAGATATTGCTACCAAGGTGCTGCAAGTAATCGAAGACGTCAGGCAGGGGGCTGAGTGCATTGATTTGGCAGCAGCGGAGGTGATTGTCTCCGGCGGACGAGGCATGCAGGCCCAGGAGAATTTTAACATGTTGCAACAATTGGCCGATGAACTGGGTGGTGTGGTAGGTTGTTCCCGAGCTGCGGTAGAGGCTGGCTGGATGCCTGTGGAACGCCAGGTCGGCCAAACAGGCAAGACGGTCAGGCCCAAGATTTATATCGCCTGCGGCATCAGTGGCGCTATTCAGCACCTGGTGGGTATGCAAGGTTCGGATATCATCATCGCCATCAACCAGGATAAGCAAGCGCCTATCTTCGAGGTAGCCACCTATGGGATTGTGGGTGATGTCTTCCAGGTAGTTCCAGCCATTATCAATCGTATTAGGGAATTACGTGCTGAAAAGTCAGGTTAGCGTGTAGTATGAGGAGTCTAGCATTAAAAAGGAGTAAGTTGTGTCGCCTAATCTCACGATATTTATAGCTGTTTTTGTGGTCGCTGTAGCGTTCTTTGTCTGGAGTTGTTTCAGGCGTTTTCGCTGGTATTTCTGGGCAGGGCCGAAAACCGCTTCAAGGATATGGGTAAGCGTATCCGGGGTGTGCTGTATTATGCTTTTGGGCAGCGGTGTACAGTCTCCCACGGATACCGTTTTGGTTTAAACCATCTTGTCCTTTTCTGGTGCTTTACAATTTTATTGATTGCCAATACCGAGTTCCTGCTCCACGGTCTGTTCCCGGATTACATCAGCTTCTCGCGGCTGCCTCATGGCGCGTACTATACCCTATCCTTTATTTTCGACGTTGTATCAGTTCTTGCCCTGATAGCGGTGTGCATTGCTATTATCCGCCGCCTGGCTTTCGCGCCCTCTTACATTGAGGCACGCACGCGGGATGCCTTCACCATCCTTGGTGCTGGTTGCCCTGCTGATGATTGCCTTTTTCGGCCTGCACGCCAGCAAGATAGCTCAGGGAAACGAAATAGCTGCCAAATACATGCCTATATCTAATTTTGTGGCTTCCACATTTTCTTTCGGGCGTTTCAACTAGGAAGCCTGGGCAGCTATATCAATGCCTTCTGGTGGCTCCACGCTGTAGTGCTGCTGAGTTTCCTGAATTATCTTCCCTACAGCAAGCACATGCATATTCTTACGTCTATCCCCAACCTCTTTTTCAGAAGTCTGACTAAGGTCAACACCCAACCCCGGGAGGAATTCAAAAAGGGCAATGCTTTCGGTGTGGGGCAAATAGACCAATTCTACCTGGAAAGGCTTGTTTGACTCTTATTCCTGCACTGAGTGCGGCCGCTGTTCGGATATGTGCCCTGCTACCTTCACCGGCAAGCTGCTGAACCCGCGGCTGGTCATCCATGATATCAAGGTCAACCTGTTGAAGAATGGGCCGCTGATTGCCAGAAGAAAGGAAACAGTATTGCCCTTAATCGGTGGTGGCAAGGAGGGTAGCGTAGCTGACGAGGTTCTCTGGGCATGCACCACCTGCGGCTGCTTGCATGGAAGTGTGTCCGGTGTTTATCGAGCATGTGCCCAGGATTGTGGATATGCGCCGAAACCTGGTGGAGATGAAGGCCAAGTTCCCCAACGAATTGCTGCCCTTTTTTGAGAACATGGAACAGCGTAGCAATCCCTGGGGCATTGTTCCTGCGGAACGAGTTAAGTGGGCTGCGGAAATCGATGTCAAGCCTTTTGAGCAGGGCAAGACTGAATATCTGTTTTACGTAGGCTGTTTCGGCTGCTTTTGATGCCCGCAGCCGACGAGTGACTTTGGCTATTTCCAGAATTTGAATGCGGGCGGTATTTCCTGGGGTATCCTGGGGAAAGATGAATTATGTTGTGGTGATAGCCTACGCCGCTTGGGTAATGAATTCGTTTTTGACCGCATGGCTAAAGATAATATCAAAATATTCAAGGAGAGGGGCGTTAAAAAAATCATTACTCGAGTGCCCGCACTGCTATAACACCCTGAAGAACGATTATCGTCAGTATGGGGCGGAATTGGAAGTCATCCATCACACTGAGTTAATCAATAACCTGATCAAAGCGGGTAAGCTGCGCCTAAATGGGAGCAAAGACCTGGGTAATGTGGTGTTCCATGATTCATGCTATTTGGGACGCTATAATGGCATCTACGAAGCCCCGCGTAGGGTTGTTGCCTCAGTTACTGGCCAGGTGCCAACCGAGATGGAACGTCGCTACGACAAATCCTTCTGCTGCGGCGCTGGAGGTGGGCGGATGTGGATGGAGGAAAGCACCGGGAAACGTATCAATGTAGCGCGCGTTGAGCAGGCACTGAAGAAAGACCCAAGGACGATTTGCGTTTGTTGCCCGTACTGTCTGACTATGTTTGCAGATGGACTAAAAGATAAAAAGGCTGACGATAGAGTACAGGTGTTGGACCTGGCTGAGATCGTAGCGGGGGCACTTAAACAACAGAACGCTTAACCGCTATCCATCTCGCCGAATTCGTAAAGTGTGACAGCGGCTGCTACCAGGCCAGCGGTCTCTGCGCGCAGTATGCGTTGTCCCAAGCTCACCGGTACAATCCCGCAGCTTCGAGCAAACTCAACCTCGCTGGAGGAAAAACCACCCTCGGGGCCGACGAAGATATTGACCTCAGGAGCATTTTCAGTTTTCTATAGCTTCTTAGTTTATCTCGTATTCCTCCGGTTCTTTCGCCTTCCCAGGGCAGCAGGGATACTCCTCTTGCCGATCGACATGCCTCGCTGAATGGTGTCATGTTATGCAGAACAGGCAGTTTGCCTCGCTGCGATTGTTCCGCTGCTTCGCGGATGATATCTTGCCAGCGGCTGAGCCGTTTGCTGTCGGGCTCGCCTGCCACACAGCGCTCGCAGGCTGTGGGGACGAAGGCGGTGACGCCAACCTCTGTACATTTCTGGAGGACTACTTCGAAGTTGCTCGCCTTAAGCAGCGCCTGATACAGAGTTATCCTGGTTCGAGGCTCGCCGGCAGCGAGGGTTTTGTTGACAATCTTCCCCTCGACCTTGCTGCTCTCCACCGCTTTAAGTTCAACCATATACTCCCAGCCGCTGTTATCGAGAACAGTAATGAGGTCCCCTGTACCCAGGCGAAGCACGTTGCGCAGTTGGTGAGCCAACTTGCCGGTGATAACTACTGTGCTCTTGGTGAAATAATCTTCGGGAATAAAAAAGCGGTGCATAATCAATCAAAACCTTGACCTGTAAATAATGGGGCCTTCAAGGACCGAAGTGAACCGGCGTATTCCTCCACCTCACGCCCCGCCGCTGAAGGTATCCTTGATTCTGTCAAAGAAACTCTTCTCATCCTTGGGCAATGTTGCTTTGCCCAGGATTTTCGACAACTCCTTAAAAAGCTTCTTTTGATTCTCATCCAGAGACTGCGGGGTAACCACAAAAAGCCTTATCAACTGGTCGCCGCGCCCCGGTCGGTGCAGATGGGGTATACCCTTCTCCCTGAGGCGGAATACCTTGCCTGTTTGACTGCCTGCCGGTATCTTAAGGTTAAAGTTGCCATCCAGGGTCGGGATCTCGATCTCATCGCCCAGAGCTGCCTGGGCGAAGTTAATCGGCAGTTCATATAGAATGTCGTAATCATGCCGCTGAAACAGCTTGTGTTTCCGCACTGAGAGTTTAACATAAAGATTACCAGGAGGGCCTCCCTTTATGCCGGTATCCCCTTCACCACTCAGTCGGATCTGAGTACCCTCATCGACTCCTGCTGGTATTTTGATGGCGATCTTGCTTGTAACGCGTTCCCTGCCCTGGCCGCTGCAATGAGAGCACGGAGTAGTAATGACTCTACCTTCACCGCGACAACGGCTGCAGGGGGTTACATTTATGAACTGGCCGAAAACGCTGCGCTGAGTTCGGCGCACCTCGCCAGTGCCGTTACAGCTAGAGCATTTAACAGGTTGGCTCCCTGGTTCGCTTTTGGTTCCGTTGCAAACGGAGCATGTCTCAGTGCGCACTATCTCCAGCTCTTTTTCACAGCCGAAGGCCGCCTCCTCAAAAGAAATGGTGATGCTGTAACTTAGGTCGGCGCCTTGTTGTGGGCCAGCGCGCCTTGCTGTGCTGGTGGCACCTCCAAAAAATGCATCGAAGATATCGCCGAACCCCCCGAAATCAAAGCCCTCGAAGCCACGGCCGCCAAACCCTTGAGCCCCGGCATGGCCAAAGCGATCGTAGCTGGCGCGCTTCTGGGGGTCACTAAGGATATCGTAGGCTTCCTTTATTTCCTTGAACTTCTCCTCGGCCCCTTGGTCCTTGTTGTGATCGGGGTGATACTGAAATGCCAATTTCCTGAACGCCTTCTTGATCTCCTCTTCGGAGGCGTTCTTGGTAACACCGAGGACGTCGTAGTAGTCGCGTTTATTTGCCATAGATTTCCTCGGCCGCAAGTTTGCTAATATTTCATTATAGCCCACGCAACTTCATAGCACAAGTGAAATTAGAGGGTGTGCGTTTATAGACACTACTTGATAGCTTTCCTATCTTGTGTTGACTCAGGGACATGCAAAGAATAAAATCCTAAGCACATGATAGAGGAACAGAAGATAATAAAAGGGCAGAAGGCGGTATTGCGGGAGAAAAGAGCCAGCGATGCCGATAACGATTATGCCTGGAGATGCGATCCGGAGCTTTCTCGTTATGATGCAACCGTGCCCTTAAAGCTGTCATTTCGAGAGTATATGCTCTACTACACCGAGCAACTTCAAAATCCCAAGGAAGGGCGGCGCTGGTTTGCTATAGATAGCCTTGATGGGAAGCATATCGGGAATTGCATGTATTACGATGTGGATGAGTCCAGGAAACATGCGAAGATAGGTATCATAATCGGCGAACGCGAGTATTGGGGCAAGGGCTACGGAGCCGATGCTTTGAACTCTCTAGTCTCATATATCTTTGCGGAGACAGACTTGGACAGGGTCTATCTGGATACCCTGGATTGGAATAAAAGGGCGCAGCGATGTTTCCAGAAATGCGGATTCGTGGTCTGCGGCAGGCTCTCTAAAAAGGGAAGCAATTTCGTAATTATGGAGCTGCATCGGAGCTGGCTTAAGCCAGATAAAGGGGACGCCACATAGTGCCAATAGTTCCAAGTTTCATGATGCTACTTGACTCAAAAGGCGATTGCGGGGTATACTACTGCCACTATTCAATCTGACTGGGTGGTGAACGATGAAAGTTTCATGTTCTCAAGAGGACTTAAGTAAAGGACTCGCGCTGGTAGGGAGGGCGGTGGCAACGAGGGCTGTATTGCCCATAACCAACAATGTCCTGATAGCGACGGAGGGCTCTCAACTAAAGCTGGCTGCAACCAATCTTGAGATTGCCATCAGTTGCTGGATCCCCGCCACTATTGAAAAGGAAGGCACGATCACTATTCCGGCAAGGCTGGTAACCGATTTCGTTAATTCTCTCCCCAACAGCCGGATAGATATGTCTCTTTCCTCTCGTACTAAGAGCATGGAGTTGAAATGCGCCCGCCATGAGGCACACATCAGCGGGCTGGATGCTGCCGATTTCCCTGCTATTCCAAAGATCACCGAGGGCATGAACGTCAAGGTGAAGGCTGCGGACCTGAGGCTGGCGATCAGACAGGTGGTGTTTGCCGCGGCCTCGGAGGAGTCGCGCCCTGTCCTCACTGGCGTCCATGCTGAGTTCGAAGGTGATAAGCTCACGCTTGCTGCCGCCGATGGCTTCAGGCTGGCTGTGCATAAGATGTCCCTGGCTACGCCTGCTGCATCGAAGATGGCTATCATTATACCGGCGCGCTCTCTCAATGAGTTGAATCGCCTGCTTGGCGACCAAGAGGAGCCTCTGGAAATCACCGTCAATTCCCAGAAGAGCCAGGTGTTTTTCCGCATGAGAAACGTGGAGATGGTTTCCCAGCTAATCCAGGGCACCTTCCCCAACTATTCTCAGCTTATCCCGCAAAGCTATGGTACAAAAGCTGTGGTCAATCTTTCGGAGTTCCTCAGGGTGACCAAGAGCGCCTCAATATTCGCCAGGGACGGCAGCGGTATTGTGCGGCTACAGATAATACCCAAGGACGGGAAAGGGAAGCTCGCTATCTCAGCTCGGGCCGAGGAGATCGGGGATAACGTAGGTGAGATCGACGCCCATGTGGAAGGGGTAGAAGCCAAGATAGCCTTCAACAGCAAGTATCTAGTGGATGTACTGGAGGTCATCGGAGAGAAAGAGGTGGCTCTGGAGACTACAACCTCCTCAAGCCCTGGAGTGATACGCCCCGTGGGCAAAGAGAACTATATCCATGTAGTGATGCCTATGTTCGTTCAATGGTGACCTGTGCTGGTTTCACTAATCGAGCTAATATACTGGAAGCCCGGACACGAGGCGGGGCTTCCAGTATATTGTCAACATTACTAGGATTTTGCTAATCTACCGAGGACATTGACGTTTCTCTGGCTATTTCGGGGTTAACTTCCCTTTTCCCCTTTTTCTGTCTTCCCAATTGATGGCGCTTGGGGTGGCTTTTTACCTGAAAGCAGGTAATTCATTACGGTTCCCGCAAGTCCCTCCATGGCATTACCCCCCGTTACCATGACCTGGGGAACGAAACGACAGTTTATTCTCGGAGAGCGGTATAATGGCATTAACAAGGGCTGTGTTCTCAGGCCCAAGTGCTTCCATCTGGGCTCTGTAAGCCTTAGCCCTTGCCAGTCCCACGGCCTCAACCTCAGCTCCCTTTGCCCTACCAGTCTCGGCAACATAATAGGCCTCGCCGTCTGCTTCCTTCTTCCTGGCCTCGGCCCTGTTTTTCTTGATGTCTACCTCAATTTCCGCACTGGCCAACTCCCTCTGTTTATCAGCCCTGCCTATGGCCTTCTCGGTGAGTTGCTTTTGCTCCTGGGCCAGTGTCTTCTTCTTCCAGGTCTCAATCTCTTGATTTGCAATCTCTCGCTGGGTCAGCACTTCGACCAACTGCGGCGGTAATATAACATCCTGTATATACACGCCCTTCGTTTCCACCTGGTACTGCTTGAGCTGGCCTTCTATATGTTTGAAGGCTTCCTCTTGCACTCTCTGTCTGGTCTCTATGAATGTAACCGCAGGCATTGACTGCAACTTATCCCTGAAGTGGTTCCCGACTGCGGCCTGCAATACCTCAGTGACAAGGTTTTGCATCGTGCCTACCATGCTGATAACCTTAGATGCCTGTTCCACAGCCACATGGATTTGCACCTGCAGGTCCAGCCTGAATATAAAACCCTCACGGCTCTTCGCATCGATAGGTGACAACTGAGCATCCAGGTAGTGTGCATGGGATACCTTCTCCGCCCAGTTCAAGGTCAATATGCTTGTGGGTACTATCTCAGCCTGGTAACAGTGCGGGTTCAAGGCGTACTTCCCGGTTCTCAGAGTCTCGGTCCAAATACCTCTGTGCCCCGGCTTGACCAGGGAACCGAATTTGAACTGCTCACCGGATGCCTCTTTGGTGGACAATCCCACATACGCTTTGATTACAGCTACCTCACCCTGCTCCACAACCAGCATGGGCACGATTTCCACCCTTACCAGGAAAGGGTTAAGCACGTAGGCGCCATAGAGAAGCGGGTCGTGTTGCAGGCCCATCTTCCCACCGTTGTCCAAGAAAAGCCTGGAAGTCCTGGTAATTATTATGAAGCTGGTTCTTGCTGCTGAGTATAAGGTCTATTATCTCTCCATCCGGAGCGCCAGCAGCTTCCTTCTCTTCAATGTCCTTAAATCCACCCAGTCTACTTGCTATATCACCAGGTGGAAGCGGGTCTCCTTCCAAAGCCGTTACTATCCCTACAACATCCATTATTCCCTTTCGCGCCCTCAAGACCCTATCGGCTATCCTCTCCCCTTCGCGAGCAAGGGTTTTGTCAGCCTGCACTTCTTTCTTCTTCGCTTTCTCTTGTTCCTCTGATATCTTGGGATAATCTATCCTTTCACCTTCCGTATATTCTATTCTAGTCAGATGAGAACTGGTCGGGGTGAAGGCCCCAAGCATCAACCGTGAGGACACCTTTCTTCCTCTGGAAGTCAGTGTGTTCTGGACTTACGGGAACCCCATACACCTTGCTTCTCGTTAGCACCAGGAAACCGACCGGATGGATGGGAACAAGTGTACCAGGCGACAGAGCTGGCCTCTGAACACCCTTCTGTCCGCCGCTCTTAATAAATCCCTTCAGGTCTCTGAAGTCACCGAACTCCTTCTTATACACCGCCGACTTTGCGCCGATGGGCAACGGTTGCCCAACCTGGGCTATCACCACTCCAATCTCACCCGCCGGTATCTGCAGCCACGGCATCTTCCTGACGGTGTAAAGCAGCTTAAATTTGAATCTCAACCCGGGCATCAGCAAATCTGCCTGATACCCTGCTTCCCCACTGAAGGCAATAGGATCGCTCTCCTTTAACTTTCCACCTACTAACTTAGTTACCAAGCCTACTTCAGTAGGTCCGATATAATAGGTAGACAGGAGCATTACTATTACGGCGGCAAACCCCAACAGACCTAAAATTACCCATAACGCTATCATCATTTACCCCCTGCAATTACCCTCTTCTTTGCCCGCAAATTATATTCTTCCACGAGTTTATCGTCAAGCAAAATTTCAATGGTGGTGAAAAGTATTGGGAAGTGTTGAAAATACAGCAGTTTTTAATTCTGGCATAGACAGGTCTCTTTAATGCCAAATATCGTAGATTTACGCAGCGGAAGACAGATTGCGGTATAGAAGTCAGGTTTTCGTGACCAGATTATTCGGTTCCCTTGATAGTAACGTGGGGACATGGAATTTCAACTTAAGATTTGACCAAGCATCGGCTGCTTCTTGTGGGATCATCCAATCTGGTATATACTTCCCCGTGTAGGCGATTATAGCGCATATCTTTCGTGAGTTCGCAGCCGTATTCAGATCACAATAATCTGCAACTTCAATAAGAGAAGAACGGGCTTTGGGAGAAAGCAGTATCGCTACCCTCCTAATGAGTGCGCCGATCGTCTGCGGCTTGACTATCCTATCCAGAATATTCAGATAATAGAGAATCAATTTATCTGGCACGAATATTTCAACTAATATTGTGTAGAGTAGGGCCCATTTCTCTATAAAGAATCTCACCAGCTGATGACGACAAGCACAGTCGCCTTACCAGTGAAGCCTCTGTATCCAGTATAGATCGGGACACGTGTTCAAAGACAGACATATCTCCAAACCCCCATGTCATTAGTTCTATACTACAGCAAGGACGCTATCAAATGACCTTCCTATATACAACTATGCTTTATTGCTGAAAACTATCGCACTTTTCATTGAATTTGTCAAGATATGTTCACAACAAACTCGCATGCTTGTACAGACATTCCAATGTTCGTGACTTGCTGAGTATGGCAGTCGAAGGCTAAAAAGGAACCTTTGTCCCTTGCTACGACTGCCGCACTGGCATCCTGCCTAGCAAAACGTCTGCTTCGGGCCTAAAATGAAAATCGAATCTGGGCCGTGGGAAGAAGCTCAGCATGACTTCGAAATGACGAATAGGGCGTTCTCGTCCAACCACTGCACCTCGTGGACATCCGCGAAGTGACTCTTGATATTTTGCTGGAAGACTGTTATTGCATCTTCCAGTTCTTTCAGTGGATATAAGCAGAAAGTTGAATAATGGTGAGCTTTGACTTGCTCCGTGAGCCATTCAATAGTAGAGGTACGCGTGTATGTAAAGTATTCAATCCATTTAAGCCGCAGAGCAGGGAACTCTGCCACCGCCCGTGTGAATTCCTTCAATGTGTAGAGACGAGTCTCTTTGTGGTAGAATTTGGGGAAATAACGACCCCAGATATTTCTCCTGTTTTGTTCTCGCAGCCTAGTGTAGACAAAGAGATAGCTTCCGTTTTTCAGGACCCTCACGCATTCTTGCAGAAAGCTTGGTAGACTGAAATGATGAACTGCGTTGAACGCGAATATACAATCGAGAGTATTATTTGGGAAAGGCAAATCTTCTGCCGCTGAATTCATCGGTATGAAATTGCTTATGCCATGCCGTTTCATATAGGCCTCAAGTTCTCTTAACATATGCCTGTTGGCATCAATACATGCAAGATTCAGTTTGTTACCCAGATGTTTGCAAAGTAGTAAGCTGTACCTTCCCGGCCCGCAACCTACATCGGCTGCCTCAATATGGACCAATTTTCGGATCTCTTTAGCAATGAACCTTACGGGATCCAGATCCGTTATTCGAAGATCGTGGTAATTTTTGGCAATCCTGGAAAAGTGGCCATGGATAGCCTCTGTTGCTGCTTTATCAGACCTTGTCCTATTTATCGCTTGTGAGCCCAATTCTATTTCCATCACCAAATCACCTCATTGCTATCTTCAGTTATAGACTGAGAATCTAAGGTAATTACCATGGCTAATTATCATGCCGTTTAATTTATTTGGGAATCACCCGGAGATCATATTCGCTTGGTTCAGAACTAGTTACTATGGATTGCCAAATTACATGGCAAGCTATTCCAGACTGTGCGATGCGCACACTACCCCTAGCACCGCCCAGCAGTCCTTCATGCTATCTTCAACTCGATATCCGTGGTCTAATAGGGGAATTTGGGGTTTCTTGGTTCATAGCAACATATGCAGGCAAGATACTGAGAGATTCTCTGCCTGAAATCCGGTCATAGTACAAGCAAATCAGACATTCCTATGTTCATCCAGTGGTTACCCACCTGTGGTTTTGTCAATCCACTGACAGGTGTTCACTAATAACAGCCCTACCCCAATACCGCCTTGCAGTGCTTTATCTACGGTAAAATGCAATACCTAAATTGTTATTAACAATTGACAAAATGTAATATATATGTTACAATAAGCACAGCTAATTATACACGGAGGTTTCGGTTATGAGTAGGAGATGGTTTCGTTTATTAGTTGCTGTAATCACTCTGACGGTTGTAGTCTTGATTGGCTGGTCTATAGCGACTGAAAACGCAGTGGTACCGATACCCGCAGTGATTGTAGGTTTAGTGCTATTGTATCTACTGAGGAGACAGGTAAGGGAGGTAGTAGAAGACGAGAGAAACTACAAAATCAGCGAGAAAGCATCAAGGTTTGCGATACAAGTCTTTGCATTGGTAGCGGCAATTTCCGGTGTTACGTTAATTGCAGTGAGCACTAATGACTCTGCGCTATTAAGAGAGGTGGGACTAACATTGGCTTTTTGCGCTTGTGGTATATTGATTCTGTATTTGATTTCGTATGCCTACCATAGCAGGAAGATTTAGGAATCATATGGGAAAATGAAGAACAAACTGAAAGTCTATAGGGCGATGTACGATCTAACCCAGGAGACACTTGCGCAGAAGCTTGGCATTACGAGGCAAACGGTGCTATCTATTGAAAAAGAGAAATACGACCCTTCTTTGGAGCTTGCTTTCAAAATTGCAGATCTATTCCACGTAACAATCGAGGATATTTTCTCCTATCAAGCAAACAAGGATAATACTTAGCTATACCAACTGGCTTAACCCTTTGGAACGGGTTTTTAAAGCCTCAGGTACCCTGCGAACACCCTGTAATGCTTCAGGTTGCGCTGCCCTTAGCACGTAGGGAATAAAACCCGGGCAGGTCCCGTATTTAGAAATTGGGAGGTTAGAGTTGTTTGGCCATACCCCATCTACCGTCAAAATTGGCTTGTAATGTAGCTATACTGTCCCCGTCCAAATATACTGTACCTATATATGCTGGCACAGCTATCTTCAAGGGTAGAATCCTAACTCCATCTATAGCAAGCACATCGTCAACCAAGGTCATTCTGCGGGTTGTACTTACGGGACTGATCTTTGTCTCCCATCTTCCTTCGTATTCTTTCTCTAGCTTTTTTACGGGCTCAGGATTTATTCTGCTATCCACAACTATTCGAACATTTGAGCCAGAGCGCAACATGTCGCGGTAATGCTTTAGAAGTGGGTCTGCAAAACTTCTTGAACCACTAACCCATAGAGATACATTCCGTGGCTTCTTTCTACAAAGGTTTAAGATAAGAAAGGCTACCCACATCCCATTGTAATAAAGTGTTAGTTTTCCTTCTTCTACACCCAGGCCATAATTACCGAAATTCTCGTGGTAGGTATGGGAAAGTTGCTCGGCGCATGTTCTCATGCTCTGGAACATGTCAGAGCTGAATTCCTTCTTGAGCTTCTCCTCTCCTTCTTCCCAGACCACCAGTGGGTCTGCTGGGATGTAACCCTCTGCTCCAAAATAGTCTTTTGCTTCATAGGGAAACAGCACCTTCGCCATGATTCCATACGTGATTAGCTGCTCCCGTCCACGTCTCAAAGGAGCCGCTGTGATAGTCTGTGTGAACTTCCTGGCTTCGCGCTGTAATCTAGTGAATGTCTTTATGTTGGGGAAAGCATTAGTATAAGACACATAGTATGTGGCTGCTTCCGTCGACCAGCCCATTCCCAACAGATCGAATAATGTTTGGAAAGCTACTCTAGTCTCTAGTAAATTTACTTTGCCCATATTCTCTCACAAGTGAGCTTGATTATATATGGCAATCTTAAATTTTTCAATATCTGTAAAATCCAGATTTAGAAATTCTCTATATGTAGATTTTTTCTAATCATGAAAAAGAATTAAGTAATTTTTATTGTTGACTAACGCTGGATTGATATTATGATTTCAGGCATTCCGCGGAGCGAAACGGCGGAAGGGACATTTATCCGGCCACAAGACTCTCAGAACATGGCTTGAGTGCAAGCTAGGAGTACCAGAAGAGGAGGTTAACGATGGCATCAACTCGCTATGCTCACCTGGTCAAGGGGAGACACGCGCAATTGCTATGTGATGGGTTAGTGGTAAAGCTTGAAGAAGTGGATACAATCGTCCGGAAGGAAATAAGGAGGGAGATAGATTCCGTTAGCCCCGATACGCATGCATCGTCTCGGCTAGCATGTTTAATGAGATGTCGTGCAGATGTTCAAAGTGCAATAACATCATTGCTTGGCGCCAGTGAATAGAACGTTCTTAGAACGGAGTGTTTTTAGAGGACATATCTGTTTCCAGCTAATAACCTAAGTGGCATGATCCAGTAAAATGCACCGAAAGTTGTCTAATCTGTCATAGGCAGGTCAATTGTAGAGGCTGACTTCTTTGCTGAATAGCTATACGTCCAGCTTAACGTTAATCCCGATGTTCGTGACTTGGTGACCTCCCAGTGGTTTTGTTGATCCATTAACAAGTGTCTACTAATGACAGCCCTACCCTACCGCTGCCCTGTAGAGCTTCAAGCTGTTTGCGAATAGCCGATAACTGCGATCGGCTTGAATCATCACAAGAGTCGCAGTCCATCTCCCCTGCCAAAGTACCATTTTCCTACCCAAGCTAGCTCTTTGGTAGGGTGGATACTCGGCGAAGTATCTGGTAATTTCTAGTAGTACAAATCGAAATCAGAATTCAATCTATTTTTTCATGAAGTTGCCTGTAGTTCAAATTCAGATGAAGATAAAGGGGTAATGCAAAATGGCGAGTGTGAAGTCTACCGCAAACAGGAAATATGGGATAGCAAGTAGGATGGACAAGATCAGGCATTTTGGGAACCTGGTTGGAGATGGCAAGCTTGCAGCAGCCGTTCTAGACGGTCTATTTGATGGCATCGTTTTGGTCAATATGTACGGTGAAGTAGTCTATGTCAATAAAGCCTTTGAGAAAATGTTAGGTTATAGAGCAGAAGAACTGCTGGGCAGACCTGCTTTGGCGTTGCCCACATACCAAGGAAGGAAAAAAGGAGTGGAGAAAGCGGCTTTGATCTTCAAACAAGCAACTGAGAAGGGCTTCGCTGATCCAATTGACATGGTTGCTCTGACAAAAGATGGAGAAAAGATCCCTCTCAGCTTTACAGTTTCGGTCATAAAAGATAGTGATGGTAATCCAAGAACCTTGGTCGCAGTGATACGAGACATAGCTGAACGCAAGAAGTTGGAAGAGGCATTACGTCAGAGTGAACAGATATCAAGAGGAATGTTGGAGACCGCAGGGACAGGGATTTACCTCCTGCAAGATGGCCGCTTTCAATATGTCAACCGTCTATTCGAGGCCATTTCAGGTTATTCAAATCATGAACTGGAAGGTAAGTATTCTCTTGGCTATGTCCACTCAGATGACAGAGAGTTTGTCAGAAGGCAAGCTATTGACATTCTCAAGGGTAAAAGTAGCTTACCGTACGAATATAGGTTTATAAGAAAGGATGGCGCGATTGTTTGGGTACTAGATAGGCTTGCTTCAATACCATACGACGGGAAACGATCTGTATTGGGATCGCTGATGGACATCTCTGAGATTAAGAAGGCTGAAGCACAGATTCTAGAGCATAGCAAGCAACTAGAGACTCTATTCGATATCGGGATCGCTGCAAGCAGAACTCTGGAAATCGAGGATCTGCTGGACAGCGTGCTTGACAAAGTACTGAAAGCAATGGAGTTAGATGCAGGCGGGATATTCTTGTTTGATCAACAAACCAACAAGCTAGTTCTCAAAGCTCATCGAGGTGCCTCTCAGAGATTCGTTAAAAAAGTAGAGCGAATGAGGTTGAGCGAAGGATTTGCTGCTAGCGCTGCTCTTTCAGGGAAACCACTTATTGTGCCAGATGTCAGCCTGGATTCTAGACTTATGCACATGGGGATCAAGAATGAAGGTATTCAGTCATTTGCAGCTATACCAATCGTGGCAAAAGAGCAGATCCTTGGCGTGATGGCGGTCAGTAGCCACTCGGCTCAACAATTCCCTCAATCGGCGACACGTTTGCTTACTACCATCACTAATCAGATAGGTATGGCGATAGACAATGCAAGGCTGTATGAACGAGCACTTCAACTTGCTTTCACAGACACTCTTACTGGATTGTATAACCGTCGATATTTGTTAGAGGAATTGGATCGAGAGTTTGCCAGGGCTAGCAGAAACGAGTCTTTTCTGTCACTAGTAATCCTCGATTTGGACGGTCTCAAGGCAATAAACGACAGATTTGGTCATAACGAGGGCGATGTTGTGTTGAGTAGATTGGGAAGGATCCTGAAGCGCAACACCCGTGCATCGGATGTTGCAGCTCGCTGGGGAGGAGATGAATTTGTGCTACTTGCTCCAGATACGGACAGCCAGCGTGCATCGATAATTGGTGAGAGAATAAGGTGTCAAGTAGAACGATGTCGACTGATGATAGCTAAACAAGAAATATCAATTAGCGTAAGTGTTGGCATAGCTTCATATCCTGCTCACGCATCTCGTCTCACTGAGCTTATAAAGAGAGCAGATCAGGCTATGTACAACGCCAAGGGGCTAGGGAAGAATCAGGTTTGTGTCTTCTGGAACGGTAAGACAGAGTATACACATGTGCGCAGACGAAACGGACAAAAGGCTGCAGAAAGCTGTGCATAAATTATATCCTTGCTAACTTGGTCGTATAGCCAAAAAGGTTACATGCTTTTTGGCAGAATACTAAATGATTCCTTGCCGGAAGTATAGTCATAATATAAGCAAATCAGACATCCCGATGTTTGTGCAGTGGTGACATAGATTCACCGATAGTACTTGATTAGTATAGTAGAAGCCCTGGCAACAGGGCTTCTACTATGTCAGTCTTTGAGTGCTTTCTTTATAAGATGAATGACAAAAGATGCTCCAGTTGCTATACTTTAAACAGAGGGTCTTATTCATAGGAAGGCTATTCGAGTGCGCAGGGTTTTGAGTTTCGGGGAGGGTTTTCCTCCCCGAAACATTGCTATTGTTGGCGTCTGTAGAAATGATGACTCCAATGTTCCTGGTTACACAAGGCTGAAGCTACTTCGCATCCTCTCGCTGCACCGAGCCTGCCGAGCTTTGAACCGTTGCGCTGGCTACTACAGGTTCCTGGCTGAGGAGAGTAAGGTATAGGTGGACCAAATCTTGTTGGGACAGCTTGAAGGGATATTCAGCCCCAGGTCGGTGGCTTTAGTAGGGGTATCTGAGCGAGAGTACAACCTGGGGTACAGGTGGGTAAAGAGCCTGCTGGATGCAGGTTTCCCCACAGTCTATCCGGTAAACCCCAAGGGTGGCGAGGTTCTAGGGCTGAAGGTCTATCCCAGCGTTGCGGATATCCCGGGCGATCTGGATCTGGCCATATTGCTCATCCCTCGCGAAGCAGTTCCTGACGTAGCCAGAGAATGTGCTCGAAAGAGAACAAAGGGAATTGTGCTCTATACCTCAGGGTTCGGCGAAACAGGACCGGAAGGCAAAGAGCTTGAACAACAGATTGTTAGAATAGCACGTGAAGGCGGCACGAGGGTAATCGGACCAAGCTGCCTTGGGCCCTACAACCCGTCAGCCAAGCTGATCACCCAGTATCCCTTTCCAAGAAAGGCAGGAGCTGTTGGCGTAATCTCGCATAGCGGCTTCTTGTTCAACTACTTGGTAAGCTGCGTTGCAGCCACAGGAATTGGCCCGAGCAAGGGGATCAGTTGCGGTAGCGATTGTGACCTCGGCTTCGTGGATTTCCTTGAGTACCTGGGACAGGATCAGCAGACGAAGATAATAGTTGCTTACCTGGAGGGGATTGAGGATGGGAAAAGACTGTTGCGAGTTGCGCGAGAGGTTTCGCGTAGCAAGCCAATAATAATCTTGAAAGGCGGGGAGACTGAGGTCGGCAAAGAGGCATCTGCATCGCACACCGGCACCCTGGCGGTTCCGTCTGCCATATGGAGTACGCTCTGTCGCCAAACAGGGATAATCCCTGTTGACAGCTTCGAGCAAATGATGGACTCGCTGATAGCTCTGTTCTACCTCCCCAAGCCAACAGGGAGAAGGGTGGCTATTATAACTGCACCGGGAGGGATTGCTGTCACTTCAGCGGATGCCTGTATTAAGCTTGGACTGGAGCTACCCAGACTCTCAGAGGAAACTAAAACTCGGCTCTCAAAGCTGGTGGGAACCCTTGGAACAAACCTGAATAACCCGGTTGACCTGGGCCCCATGGGGGCGATGGCCGCAGACCACTACGTTAAGGAAGCCATGCAGATTGTCGCCAGAGACCAGTACATCGACATGCTTCTCGTTTCTTTCATCGGGCCCAGGACCACTGATGACGCCAAAGATGCAAAGTCTGCCGAGGCGCTACTCGCAGCGATCAAAGAAGGTGGCAAGCCAACAGTATTCTCGGGTGCCTCACTGCAGGGTTGGGACAGAGGAGAGCTCAAGTTTCTGCGTCAGGGTAATGTTCCTGTGTATCCCGAGGCCAGAAGAGCTGCCTACGCTCTGGCTAAGCTTGCCGAGTATAGCGAATTCTCCCGATTAGTCGAAACCTAACTCAGCTTCCCCTTGGTCCCGCTGATAGTACTTGCCAGACACAGAGAAGCACCCGCAGACCAGGGCTTTTCATTAAGATTTACTAGGCAGTCCATTGAGTTGACAAAGGCCTAAGCCATAGCCTAACATTCTGGGAAGGTCGATATCTCACCAAGCGACTGAGGCACTATAACGCAGGGAAGGGCATATGTTTTCCAACAGGTTTTCATCTTTTTACTATGCTTTCTGGTGTCGAATATTCAAGAGGTTAGATAGGACAAGGGCTTGGCCCGAGGCCGAATTTTTCATTGAGAATGTTCCCAACGAGATCTGGGGAGGAGTAGTAGGGGAGAGTGTTACCAACTGGGTTTACCAACAGGGTTTTTTTGCAGCTCTATTAAGGTGCTATGCTCCATCTGGAGCCTTAAGGATTGTTGATTTCGGCTGTGGTCATGGGAAACTGGCCCCTGTAAGTGTATTTTTCACTCACCCGGACGGTGAATACGTGGGGATAGATATAGAAAAGAGCTATATCGATTTATGCCGGCGTAAATATTCACAATTGCCCAGAATCAGATTCCATGTTTCCCAGGATTTCAACCCCCTTTATTCTAAGCAAAGGCAAAGCGCTGTGGCTGGTAACAAATCTTATGGGGCAGACTGGCCTGTTGCTGCTGAGTCCGTCGATGTTGTAATAGCAGTCTCAGTCTTCACCCATCTGCAGGAAACGGAAGCATTTGGGTATATTAATAAAATATACACTATCTTAAAGCCTAACGCTGTGGCTATTCTAACCTGTCACATTGTTGAAGAACCGAGGAAACAACCGGGGTTTATCTTCAATTATAATCCGTTTCTTATCAGCTTGTTAAAATACTCCACACCGTTGCCCAGCAGCTACAACTGGTTTACTTGTAATCCCGAATTACCTGAATCAGGCATAGCTATGAATATGACAGGGTTGAACAGCTTGATCCAAGGGAAGTTTAACATAGAACTTATGATGAGAGGCTCTGCAACCGGCGGTAGTGATCCTCTATCTCAAGATGTCGTTGTGTTAAGGAAATTGCCTCCCTAATAGGCAAAAGTCTGGCTTCCTTGTCCCCCTCGAAGCTTCTCCATAGTATCTTCACTGAAGCCTATTAGAGCCAGGAAAGCAATTAATCCTTAGAGGGGAGCGTAAAGGAGCAAAGACTTTTCTGCCGAAGGATTTAATGGGTTGAAAGAGATTTTAACAACATTTTTTAAAATCGTGCGTGCTCCATCTTGACACGAACGCAATTTTGTGCTAGCTTCATCGCAAGAACAAGAGAAAGGAGAAAGAGGATGCAAGCGTATTGTATGAAGTGCCGAGCCAAGAGGGAAATGAAGAATGCGACTGCCATCAAAATGAAGAATGGCAAGCCGGCGACTAAGGGAGTCTGCCCAGTTTGCGGCACCAAGATGTTCAAGATTGGGAAGGGCTAAAGCTGGAATTTTAGGCATCTTTTTGGTATAAAAGATATTAAAAGGCTGAGTATCCTTGGAAGGGGGGATATTCAGCCTTTTTTCTTGGTGAGTTTGGGCGCTCTATTTGACAACTACAGTAAGGGCGAATGTTTCCTGTGGCTCAACGCCTTGCTCCCAGGACCGGATATATTCCATATTTATAGTGCTGGTGCCTTTGTTAAGCGCTTTGAAGGTCCATATTTCTTTACCGCCAGCTCCAAGCAGAGGAGTGTTGCTAGCCGGAGCAGCTTTGAATTCGTGCCCTGTCTGTTCGAGCACGCTTTCGTTGCCAATCCCTTTCAGGGCCCACGAAAAGCCTGTGGTGGGGTTAGAATCCAAAGTCACTGTTAAGGAATCGCCCGCCGAGATTTCGATCGTTTTACCTGAATCAGAGGCGTCTGCGGCGACATTTTTGCTTTCCCCTCCTGATGCAGCTACAGAACCTCCTACAATACCGGCTATAATAATCAAACCTAGAGCTATCCATAAGACTCTCCTCATTCTTGCCCTCCTTTTGTTTCTGCGAAATGGGTTATACCCGCTTCCCGTTTCTAATAGTTATAGACGGAGTAGGGCGAGGTTTTGTTCCCGTTAAGGGGGCGGGTTACTTGTTATTCGGGGGCTTTTGGAAGTAGAAGCCTGTGTAATCAACCTGGATTAGTTTCACATCGAGGGCACGTTTACTAAGGAACTCGTCGGTGGCTATCCGGCATCCCTCCCAGTCGCCGTAATCATCGAGGACTATATATCCTCCGGGCTGTACACTGTCATAGAATTTTTCCAGACACAATTTGACGCTCTCGTACCAGTCTGCGTCGATATGTAGAATAGCTATTTTCGGGATTTCCACCTTCGGGAATGTGTCCTGGAACCACCCTTGGACGATGCGGACTCGAGATTCGGGAATGCGTAGCTTCCGCAGGACTTCGCTTGACCTTTGATAAATCACCGTGACACCAGCCTTCGTATGCTGGCGCTTCATCGCCGTCCTCATCTGTAGGTGTGGGCAGCCCCTCAAAGGAGTCAAAAAGCCATACATCTCTGCGTATGTGAGATTTTTCACAAAGCGAAGCCATTATGGCGGCTGACCCCCCATTATAAACACCGCATTCGACGATATCGCCTGGCACAGAGCGTTTGTTGATTTCCTCGCTCAGTTTATATAGAGAGACCAGCCTGGGCACAAACACTGCCGTGTATCCTCTCACTCTGTAGACCAGTCGCATCATCCGGAATGAGTTCAAGAAAGACGCTGGACGCGACAGGCTGACGTTTTGCAGATAGTACCCTGTCAGATTACGGTAGTATAGGCTGTAGAAGGAGATAGTGGCGGCAAATATCGAGGCTCGATAGCTCACCCTGGCCTTGATTCTTTGTAGCAACTGCCCCCAGCGGCTTCTGGAGGTTGCTGCGGCGTCCATATTGTCTCCAAATCCCTAAATTGGCAGTATATCGACATGGAATAGTATAAGTGCAAGGTACATCGTCTGCAACTTCTATTGGTTGTGTTGCAGCGGCTTTCTGCATACGCTATAATATCTGCTCGGCAGCCACAAGGGGGAAGCGCTGACGGGAATGGCAGTGGCAACCTACCTTAATCTAGATGGCTTGCAGAAACTAGAATAAGGAGGAACACAGAATGCGGAACTACTTCAAGTATGCAGTAGTTCTATTCCTGGTGGTAGCGCTGCTTGTCCTCGGTGGCATGAGCTGCACCACTAAGGAAGAAGGAGGAGCTACCCCAACCCCGGCGGCAACACCCTATAAAGTGGGAGCGCTATTTGCCAGTAGCGGGTTCAACTCAACATTGGGCCAGACCCAAAAACCAACGGTAGAGATGCTGGTCGATCAGATCAACAAAGCAGGTGGCATAAACGGGCATCCTCTTGAGGTTATCATCTACGATACTAAAAGCGACACAGCCACAGCTACCACTCTGGCGAATAAGCTAATCGAAGAGGGAGTAGTAGCCATAATCGGACCCACCAGCACCGGTGAGTCACAGGCTGTTAAAACAATCACTGCCCAAGCAAATGTACCGCTGATTTCCTGCGCTGCCGGCTCGGTGATAGTGGAGCCTGCGGGCAATAATACCTGGACCTTTACCACTCCTCAGCTTGACTATGTCGCCATAGAGAGAATCTATACGTATCTTCAGGAAGGGAATATCACGAAGATAGCTCTCCTGACCGATACCGCAGGATTCGGGGCTGCCGGCAGGAAGTGGCTTGTGAATCAGACCATGCTCAGTAAATATGGACTTACCATCGTTCCGGATGGCGACCAAACATACGGTACTTCCGACGTAGACATGCAGGCTCAGCTTACTAAGATAAGTGGCACTGCTGCTCAGGCCATCGTATGCTGGGGTACCAATCCGGGACCTGCCATTGTAGCTCGTAATATGAGAACGCTGGGCATGACCATCCCACTGCTTTGCAGTCACGGCATCGCCTTTAAGTCGTTCATAGATACTGCGGGTTCGGCAGCCAACGGGGTTATCTTTTGCGCTGGCAAGTTGCCCATAGTGGATCAACTGCCGGACACCGACCCTCAGAAGGCACTGCTGGAGGCATACAAGACCGACTTCGAGGCGTGGTATGGATCCGGGATAACTAATACTTTTGGAGGACATGCCTACGATGCCTTGATGATGGTGGTCGATGCTTTGAAGGCAGTGGGCCCCGACAAAGCAAAGATTCGGGACTACATTGAGAACAACATCGTGAACTGGCCTGGCACCGGCGGCGTTTACAATATGTCTCCTCTGGATCACAACGGGCTACCGAGGGATGCTAAGCAAGCTATGATACTTGTCAAAATTGTAGACAGCAAGTGGACTTGGTTACAAGACTAGAAGCTGGCTGCTGATAGGTTTCATAGTGGTGAATAAAGGGGGAAGGTGTGCCTTCCCCCTTTGTTTCAAAGGCAGATGGGAGACTGAGTGAATGTCATCAGCGCAGTTTGTTCAGTATCTGATTACCGGCATTACCTCGGGCAGCATCTATGCCCTTGCTGGCCTTGGATTCACCATAATTTACGCTGTCACCAAGATCATTAATTTCGCCCAGGGCGAGTTTGTGATGCTGGGGGGCCTGGTCGCATTCACACTCATCCATCGAGCCGGGATTCCTCTTGTTCCTGCGCTATTCCTCTCGATACTCATCGCAGCAGCAGTCGGCGCGGCTATGTATCTGCTTGCTATACGCCCGCCTAAGAAAGCTTCTGTTGTCAGCCTGATCATCATAACCATCGGAGCTGCCATCTTTATTCGCGGCATCGCCGGACAGGAGCTAACCAAAGAATTCATTCGCCTCCCTTCTTTCTCGGGTGAGCAATCGATGTCTTTCCTGGGAGCGCATATCGATCCCCAGGCTCTCTGGATAATCGGAACCATGGTGATGGTAACAATTATCCTTCATCTTTTTCTCAACTATACCATGGTGGGCAAGGCCCTGAAGGCGTGCGCCATAAACCCTGTGGCTTCCAGCCTCGTTGGTGTCAATCCCAAAACGATGGCACTGATTGCCTTCGTCCTGGCAGCAGCAATTGGTGGCATTGGAGGGGTAGTCTTTGCCCCCTTAACACTTATGTCTTACCAAGGCGGGATTATGCTTGGGCTGAAAGGTTTTGTGGCAGCAGCCATCGGGGGCTTTAAGTAGCCCCGTGGCAGCAGTTTTCGGTGGTTTGCTGTTGGGTATCGTTGAGAGCTTCGCGGTAGCGGCCAACTGGGGACCCTTCACTTCGGACTATAAGGACGCTATCGCTCTGGTGGTTCTGCTGTTCATACTGCTCCTTAGGTCGGGTAGGCTGGCAGAGGAGGAGAGGGCAGGCTGATGTTAGCGAGGCTGAAGAGCAATTGGTCATACCTTGCCATCGCAGCGCTATTTGCGTTTTTGATACTGGTCCCTTTCGATTGGTTCATCGGACAATATACCACCCTGATGATTGTCATCGGTATCTACACCATAGTCACCGTGGGACTGTGTCTTCTCATGGGCTATACAGGGCAGGTATCCCTGGGACAGGCTGCCTTTTTCGGGATGGGAGCTTACATATCTGCCATCTTGACCACAACCTACGGCTTCAACCCGTGGCTGGCCATGCTTATAGCAGCCGTAATGACCGGCGCTTTTGCCTATATTATCGGCTATCCCATCTTCAGGCTTAAGGGCAACTATCTGGCCATGGCCACCCTGGGCCTGGGCTTGATCATGTGGATTTTGTTCAAGCAACTGAACCAGTCCTTTGGTGAGCCCGATGGAATTTCGGGTATTCCCTATCTATCCATCGGTGGGTTTGTCTTTAATAGCTCCTTCAGGCGATATTTCCTGGTCTGGGCCTTCTGCCTGGCTATCCTGCTTATCTCCCAGAATATCGTCAGGTCTCGGACAGGGAGAGCGCTTAGAGCTATCCATGGCAGCGAGGCTGCCTGCTGAGTCGATAGGCATCAATGTAGGCCAGTTCAAGGTAAAGATATTGGTGCTCAGTGCTGTATATGCTTCTCTGGCAGGCAGTCTCTTTGCCCACCATCTCCGCTATATCGGCGCTCAGCCTTTCGACTTTCTGGCCTCGGTGAAGCTGGTGGTTATGGCGGTAATAGGAGGGCTGGCCAGTATCTGGGGTGCCATCTTTGGAGCCGGTACAACTCACATACTAAGCGATGAGGTACTGCTTAGATTTGGTGACTGGGATGTGGTTGTCTACGGACTTATATTGGTGTTAGTGATGATTTTCATGCCGGAAGGCTTGTTTGTTAAACTCAAGGAGGTTTTCGAGCGATTGCGGCTCAGGTATAGACAAAGAGGGACAGAACCTTGAGCGGCTCTGTAATACTGGAGACCAAGGGATTGACCAAGGCCTTCGGCGGGCTGGTGGCTCTGGATAAGGTAGACTTATCCATAGAGACCGGCAAAATCACTGCTGTCATCGGCCCCAATGGCGCCGGTAAGACTACGCTGTTCAACCTTATCGCCGGCGTTTATCCCGTGAGCGGCGGAGAGATATACTTTCAAGGTGCGCTCCTAAACAAAGTCCCGCCTCCCAAAAGGGCATCGCTGGGCATTGTACGCACTTTTCAACATGTCTATCTCTTTGGGAACATGACTGCCTTGGAGAATGTCATGTCAGGGCGACACCCACGCAGCAGCTATGGCTTTCTGGAAGCTGCTCTTCGTCTCCCCAAGGCACGGCGTGAGGAGGAGGCTATCTCTCTTGATGCGACCAAATACCTTAACCTCGTGGGGCTGGGAACGTATGCTGAGCACGATGCTCTAAGCCTCCCGCTGGGTCAGCAGAAGCTGCTGGCAATAGCCCGGGCCTTGGCCACTGAGCCTCGCCTTATCTTGCTCGATGAGCCTGGTGCTGGGCTGAATACCTTGGAGAAGCGGCAATTGAGCGATCTAATCCGCAACATTAGGGAGATGGGTATTAGCGTAATATTGGTAGAGCATGATATGCCGTTGGTGATGGGCATTGCTGAGTGGGTTATTGTCCTGGACAGTGGACAAAAGATAGCTGAGGGCACTGCAGCGCAAGTTCAGAAGGACCCGAAGGTCATCGCCGCTTACCTTGGTGAGGAAGTTGAGTAATGCTAAAGGTTGAAAGGGTATCTGTGGCTTACGGTCGGGTCACCGCACTCAGAGAGGTTTCTCTGGTAGTGAACGATGGTGAGATCGTAACCCTTATCGGGTCTAATGGTGCTGGCAAGACCACTCTTTTGAATGCTATAACGGGAGTAGTGCCCCTGAAGACCGGTGGCATCTGGCTGGATGACCACAGGCTCTCCGGGCTCTCTTCTCACAAAACAGTAAGGCTTGGCCTGGGCTATGTACCCGAAGGGAGGCAAATCTTCGGAGCCATGTCGGTTAAGGACAACCTGACCTTGGGCTGCTATTCCCAGCGTGGTCGGAACCCGTTCAGCACTCTAGGGTACGTTGGTTGGTTTCTGCGTCATCCCTCGGTTCAGTCCAATTTGGAGATGGTGTTTAAGCTCTTCCCTATACTGAAAGAAAGGCAGAAGCAGCAGGCGGGCAGCCTTAGCGGTGGAGAGCAACAGATGTTAGCTATTGGCACGGGCATTGATGTCTTCTCCTAGCATGACTTCTGCTGGATGAACCTTCTCTTGGGTTAGCACCTAATCTGGTGAAAGAAATTCTGAAGCTCTTAATCAGGCTCAGGGATGAGGGGCTTACTATACTCCTCGTTGAGCAGGATGCTACCGCTGCCCTCAAGATTGCTGATAGGGGCTATGTGATGGATAGGGGTCGGATCACCATCGAGGGCACTGCCAGGGAGCTTATGGGCGATGACAAAGTGCGACAGGCATACCTGGGCAAGACAGTAGCCTAGTCTCGTAGGCGTGGTAAAATGGCAGAGGAGGCGGAATAAACTTGAAGCAGCTTTTATCTGGTAATGAAGCTATGGCGCTCGGGGCATACCATGCCGGAGTAGTTGCCGCAGCTGCCTATCCCGGGACACCGAGCACGGAGATACTGGAGAACCTGGCTCGCTTGGACGGAATATATGTTGAGTGGTCAACTAACGAAAAAGTGGCTCTGGAAGTGGCGATGGGAGCAGCCTACGGAGGCGTCCGGGCCCTGGCCTCGATGAAACACGTGGGCCTGAATGTGGCTGCCGACCCCTTCTTTGCAGCTTCCACCACCGGCATAATGGGCGGGCTTGTCGTGATTTCCTGCGATGACCCCGGGAGAGCACAGTTCGCAGGGGGAGCAGGACAACCGCCACTTTGCCAAATTCGCCAAAGTCCCTATGCTGGAGCCTACCGATAGCCAGGAAGCCTATGATTTGATGGATTGGGTGTTCAAAATCAGCGAGGAGTTCGATACTCCGGTGCTGTTTCGCTCCACCACTCGTATCTCACATTGTAAGACTGTGGTTGATGTGAATAGAGAGCGCAAAGCCGATTTGAAACCTGCCCGTTTCATACGCTCTCCGACCAAATATGTGATGGTGCCCTCCAATGCCCGCCCCAGGCGCAATGTCATGGAGGACCGCATCGTCAAGCTGCGCTCGTATGTTGAGAGCTTCCCCATGAACGAGATGATGCTCCAGGACCGCAAGCTTGGAATAGTGACCAGCGGCGTAGCCTATCAGCATGCCAGAGAAGTCTTCAAGAATGCCTCCTTCCTTAAGCTCGTAACAATCTATCCCATTCCGGTTAACTTGGTGAGACGGTTTGCCAAAGAGGTGGAGAGGGTGATTGTGGTCGAGGAGCTCGACCCTTATCTCGAAGAAGAGCTGCGTTGCCTTGGCATCCCTGTTACAGGCAAGGATTTTATCCCCATTATAGGTGAGCTTACCCCCGAGATAGTGGAGCAGGGGGCTATCAAGGCAGGCCTGTTGCCGGCTTCCAAGCATGTTACTAAACCTGCTGCGCCGCCGCAACTGCCGGCGCGGCGCCCTCAGCTCTGTGCCGGTTGTCCTCACGTTGGCACTGAGTATATCCTGAGAAAGCTTTGCTTCAAGGATTCCAAAGTCCCCGGGCCGATTAAGGAAGGCGAGTCATCGTCACCAGCGATATCGGTTGCTACACGCTTGGGCGTGTATCCGCCGCTTAGCTGCTCTGGATACCTGCGCCTGCATGGGGGCGAGCATAGGGCAGGCGATAGGGCTCGAGAAAGC
>CAWHAI010000034.1:0-19393 GCA_963827295.1 uncultured Chloroflexia bacterium | reverse complement strand
CCTTCCGGGGAAGGACGAAACCCACCACCATAATTTTCCCTAAGGTGTTACTCTGAATGATAATCCCATAAGAGATATTTTGCAAGCGTATATACTCAATGGTTGCCATAATCATTAGAATCGGGGGGAACCCGTTAGAACGGAGGCTTGAAGCGCACCCTGAACAGGCCCTTTACGTCTTCCCAGGCTGTTTTGGCAACTTTGACTGTGGTCCCGGCATCATCTACCCATTCCACAGGTACCTCTTTGATGCGATAACCTTTCTTCTGTGCCAGCAACAGAAGCTCGGTGTCAAAGAACCAGGCCTGGTCCTTTATATAGGGGACGATTTCCTGCACCACCTCCCGCCTCACAGCCTTGAAACCGCACTGGGCATCGTGAAAGCTAGGAAGGAACATCGCCTTTATCAGAAGATTATAACTACGTGAGGTTATCTCGCGCTTCAAGCCCCGTTTGACCCTTGAGCCTCGAATCAGCCGCGAGCCTATAGACAACCCATAGCCCTCATCCAGGGCTTTTATCAACGGCGGGAAAGCAGTCAACTTGGTCGAGAGGTCAACGTCCATGTAGGATACGGCATCAGCCTTGCTCTCCAGCCAGGCCTTCCTCAGAGCACGGCCACGTCCTTTCAGGTCAAGATGGACATACGTTACGTGAGGATATTGCTGGGATAGGGCTTGAGCCACAGCCAGTGTCTTGTCGCTAGAGCCGTTATCGGCGATCACAATTTGCCAACGGTAAGGTAGATGCTCATTGAGGAAATCCCAGAGGGTAGCTATGCAGCGGGGCAGGTCTTTTTCCTCATTGTAAGCCGGGATAACTACATCAACGCTGTTCAGCACCTAGCCTCTTTCAGCCGCACTTATGCAAGAAAAGCAATTTCAAACATACCGAATCCTAATGCCTGAAGTGGCGGACGCCGGTGAAAACCATGGCCATCTTGTATTTGTTTGCCACTTTTATCGCCTCTTCATCCCTAACCGAGCCACCGGGCTCCACAATTGCAGTAACACCGCCTTTGCCCGCAAGCTCGACCCCATCGGGGAAGGGGAAGAAGGCATCCGAGCCTAGCACGCTCCCCTTGGCTCGCTCTCCTGCTTTCTTTAAGGCGATCTCCACGCTGACTACCCTGCTGGGCTGTCCCGCGCCCATACCGACAACCGTAGAGTCCTTGACCAGCATGATGGCGTTCGACTTCACATGCTTGACCGCCTTCCAGGCAAAGAGAAGGTCTTCCAGTTCTTTCTTGGTGGGCTCACGCTCGGTCACCGCACGCCAGCCCGATGTAGTCTCAGCCAGAGAATCAGGGGTCTGCATAAGGAAGCCGCCACTCACTCGGCGGAAGTCCATTTTCGACGAAGCCTTCTTGCCAGCCCCACCCTTCTGAGAGCCCATCTCGAGGATGCGCACGTCTTTCCTCTGTTTCAGCAGCTCCAGCGCCTTATCGTCGTAGCCAGGCGCAACGATTACCTCATAGAATATCTTGCTTATCTCCTGGGCAGCGGCAAGGTCTACAGGCCTGTTTAGAGCAACTATGCCGCCGAAAGCAGCCACTGTGTCCCCGGAATAAGCGCGTCGATATGCCTCGGCAAGGTCTTTATGCGATGCCAGGCCGCAGGGATTGGTATGCTTGATCACACTTACTGTAGGAGCGTCGAAGTCATTGGCTGCGTTCCAGGCAGCATCCGCATCAAGGATGTTGTTGAAGGAAATCTCCTTACCCCAGAGCTGCTTTGCTGAGCTTATGCCGATGCTCCCGCCACCTGCAATCTCCTCAGCGTAGAAAGCAGCCCTCTGGTGAGGATTTTCTCCGTAGCGCAGGTCGTATTTCTTCTTTAGGGCAATGGTCAGTTCGTTGGCAAAGCCCTCTTCATCGCTGTGAAGGTATTGAGCGATAGCAGTATCATAAGCAGCGACATGCTGAAACGCCTTCTGAGCCAACCTTTTACGCTCCTCCATCGTCACCCCACCCTTGCCCAGTTGCTCCAGAATCGGCTTGTAGTCCGCGGGGTCGACCAAAACCAGCACATGGGGAAAGTTTTTGGCCGCAGCCCTTATCATTGTAGGCCCGCCGATGTCGATATTCTCCAATGCTTCGTCCAGACTCACGTTAGGCTTGGCTACAGTTTCTTTGAAAGGATAAAGATTGACCGCCACCATGTCGATAAGCCCTATCTTATTCTTGTCGAGCTCGGCGAGGTGAGATGGCAGATTCCTCTTGGCCAGGATGCCACCGTGTACGGCGGGATGCAGCGTCTTCACCCTGCCATCCAGGATCTCGGGGAATCCAGTGATGTCACTGACACTATTTACCTTAACCCCCGCTTCCACCAGCGCCTTCTTGGTGCCACCGGTGCTGAATAGCTCGAACCCGAGCTTATGCAGGCCTTTGGCGAAATCTACTATGCCTGTTTTGTCCGAAACACTCAGAATAGCACGCAAAGAACCACTCCTTTTCTCTTTTTCTTTTGAAATTGAACTCAAAGGGAACAATAATACTAAGCTATTACAACCCGCTCCTCTCCACGCATCTTCACTATTTCTCCGATGGGCCAGGCCTTAGGGATAGCCGCCCGAATCTTGTTAACATCATCTGGTGAGCAGATCACTATCATGCCCACGCCCATATTGAATACGCGGTACATCTCCTTATCGTCTACATAGCCTCTCTTCTGAATCAGTGTGAAGATGGGAGGGACCTTCCAGGAACCCTTATCAATTCGGGCAGTCAGCCCCTTGGGGAAGACACGGGGCAGGTTGCCCGGGATGCCTCCACCTGTGATATGCGCCATCCCTTTAATCATGGGGAGAGATGATTTGAGCAATGGGTAGTAACAGCGATGAGGTTCAAGCAACGCTTCCCCCAGAGTTCTTCCCAGCTCTGGATAGAAAGTCTCCAACTTTGAAGCGTCGGTGCCGAAAATCCCCCTTGCCAGGGAGTAGCCATTGGTATGTAGCCCCGTCGAAGGCAGTCCTAACATAGCATCTCCTGCTTTAATCGTCCTGCCATTGATGATCTTTCCCTTCTCCACCACCCCCACAATAAACCCCGCCAGGTCGTAATCGCCCACAGCGTATACCCCGGGCATCTCGGCGGTCTCGCCGCCGATGAGCGCGCAGCCAGCATCCAGACATGCCTGTGCCAAACCACTCACGATACTTTCCACCTGCACCGGGACAAGCTTGCCCATAGCTATGTAATCGAGGAGGAACAAAGGCTCAGCGCCGCAGGTAAAGATATCGTTTATGCAATGATTGACCAGGTCAATGCCGACAGTATCGTGCTTGTCCAGGGCGACAGCCAGCTTGAGCTTGGTGCCGACCCCATCGACGCTGGAGACCAGCACCGGCTCTTTGTAGCGAGGAGAGAGCTGGAAGAGCCCGGCAAAGAGGCCGATGTCGGTCAAAACACCGGCGCTGAAAGTGGTGCGTACTTTTCTCCTAATAAGCTCCTTCGCCCTATCTGCAGCATCTATATCTACGCCAGCGGCGGCATAGGTCTGACAGGCTTTCTTCCTACGTTGCGCCAAATCGTCTCTTCCTTCCACACAGCATATTGTAGAGATAATTCATGAATTGCCCCTACATCTTACAACTTGCGTTCTGCAATTTAAGTTTTGAAATCCTCGCCTTACTTCCCCTCAATCTTCTCGCAGAAATCCTTCCCCCGAGCTACGCCATGGTGTGTCTCCATCGCCAGCTTGTCCATCTCAAGCTGAACGGGCACAGGATAGTCTCCGGTGAAGCAAGCAAGGCAGAAGCTCTCCCTGGGCAAATCTACAGCATTAATCAAACCATCTATGCTGAGATAGCCCAGTGAGTTAGCGCCAATAGACTTGGCTATCTCAGGAACAGACTTCTGGGCAGCGATAAGCTCTCCCCTCGTGGCCATATCCACACCGAAGAAGCAGGGATAACGAATAGGCGGGGCACAGATACACAAATGCACCTCCGTTGCCCCTGCCCTGCGCAGCAGGTTGATAACCTGAGGCGTGGTGGTGCCGCGCACAATGCTATCATCTACCACAACCAGCCGCTTCCCTGAGATTACATCGGGCATGGGATTGAACTTGAGCTTGACCCCCAAGTCGCGCAGCCTTTGCTCTGGCTCGATAAAGGTACGGCCTACATAGCGGTTCTTGAGCAGGGCCTCGGTATAGGGGATCCCCGAAGCTAGCGAGTAGCCAATGCCAGCAGCCGTCGCTGAATCAGGGACGCCAATTACTAGATCAGCAGCTATGGGATACTCGCTAGCCAGTTGCTCGCCCATAGCCCAGCGCGCCTGATATATACGGCGCCCGTTTATCAAGCTATCAGGGCGGGCAAAGTAGATATACTCGAAGATGCACAGCGCCTTCTTCTCAGCAACCCCTCCCTTGAAGCTGCTGACCCCCTCCCCATCCACAACGACCACCTCACCGGGCTCGACTTCGCGGAGGAACTCTGCCCCCAGGTGATCCAGGGCACAGGTCTCCGAGGCCAGTACCAAGCTTCCATTTCCATTAAGAGAACCCAAACATAAGGGGCGTACCCCCATAGGGTCGCGAACCCCGAACAGCTTGTCTTGAGTCAATATCACCAGGCTATACGCCCCCGTCAGCCTGCTCATGGCATACTTTATCTTCTCCACCATGCCTTCCCTGGGAGCGGAAGCTATGAGACGCGCTATGACCTCGGAGTCGGTGGTGGTGGAGAAGGCATAGCCTTTGTCCTCGAGCTCTTTGCGCAGATACTCTGCGTTGACGATGTTACCATTGTGCGCCAGCGCTATCTCTCCTTGCGCGCTGGGAACCACTATCGGCTGCGCATTGAACCTGCGGCTTGACCCCGTTGTGGAATAACGGTTGTGCCCGATGGCGATAGTGCCCCGCAACTGGTCCAGTATCGCCTCGGTGAATACCTGGGACACCAGCCCCATAGCTGCGTGCACACGAATCTTGGTTCCATCGGAGGCGGCGATACCTGAACTCTCCTGCCCGCGGTGCTGCAGAGCAAAGAGACCAAAAAATGCGAGCCTCGCTACCTCCTCCCCTGGGGCATATACCCCGAAGATGCCGCAAGACTCGCGCACACCAGCCCCCGTTGGCACAGGAAGCCGTTCCATATTCTCCTCTACACCCTGATTATATCCCCAAGGAATTCAAGAATCAAACAGCGGATAATAGCGTTTGCCAACGCCCTCAAACCCCATTGCCTAAAACCACAAGAAAGTTCTATACTACTGACACCTTTGACCAACTCGCTTAAGTGAGTTAAACTAGGGAAACCTGAGGAGAGCTTAATTGAAGTTCACCCGACGTCAACTAGGATATTTATTCTTTGGCCTTATCTCCTGGCTACCAATCGGAGTCTTGGTTCTTGTTGGGGACTACATTTTTGGCAACCTGGAAAAGGTAGGGAAAGATTTCCTTCATCTCTTTGTTCCGGAGAGATTCGTTTATGCTGGCCTGGGGGTAGTACTTTGGCTGTTAATTTTCTATTTCACTGGCTTGCTATTCAGAAGGACAAAAATCGGCACCTATTTTTCGAATATCCCAATTTTAGGGGCATTTTTCCGCACAGGTGGAGAGACCATGACCATCGACAGGCTAACAAATCTCGCCCCCTGCCTCTTCTTGTTGTCGCCCACATGCCTGTCCTACGGATGGATACTGTCACAGGAGAAAGTCAAGCTTGGCGGGGAAAAGGCTAATTTCCAACTGATAGATGTGTACTATCCCAACGTGCCCACCATCGTGACCGGGCAGGTCTTCTCAGTGAGGAAAGAGACCGTAATGAAGCTGGGCAATCCATCTAGAGATATGATCGATATCCTGCTCTACGCGCTGAGGAAACCTGAGAACCTGAAGTATCTCCCCTGGGAAGACGAGACCGCAGAAGAGTTTAAAGAACGAGCCGCCCGCTTCGGGCTATTGATTCCCACATTCTCTCCCATGGAAGAGAAACTGCCCTCACCTACTCAAGCCAATCCGGACAAGCCCTAGATTTCCGCCTATGTGCCGCAATCCTCTCTCCCCTTGAGGAGAGAGTTAGAGTGAGGGAGAAAATCCTACCCCTTTTCTAGCGGTAAAGAGAGTTATTTACACAGACTGGTGATACCACTGTAAGCGCAGAATCGAAAAGGATAAAAACCTATGAAGAAAGCAGCTATTGTTTTGGGGATACTGGCTCTGGTGGCAGGCCTATTCCTCATTTTCCACCCTGCGAAGGTCTCTGCTCCCCTTACACAGGGTCCTCCACGGGAGTGGGTCATGCTATGGCATTCCCCCTTCGGCCCCCCAGGTATTGTTATATTCCTCGTGGGTGCACTCTTGGTTTTCGGCACTTTGCCCAAGACTGTGAGGCTTCGCGCCCTGGGGCCGTTCCTAGCTCTCTGCAGCCTCGGACTTGCCGCAGGTTTTTATTTCAACGACTACCATGACTGGTGGTGGAGGACCTTCCCCTATAGCTTTCTTGTCGGCATCGCTTTCGCCTTTGCCGGAGGCTTTCTTATTGGTCGCAGTCTGAGGGAGCTGAAAAAGTGCCCCCGCTGGATGCCCTTACTAACAATTCCCCTATTCATTGCCCTGGCCTTCGCACTTTTCGTAGGCATCCCCCACAGCTATTACAGCTATAGCGACCCTCACAGCAACCCATACCCCTATTTTTATGACTACTCTGGCGACTATTTTTACAAGACCCTAACCATATTGGCTTTTGATATTCTCGTGCCGCTCGGTCTTTTCGCAGGCTTCGCGCTCGGCTTCGCCCGCCGTCCAAAAGTGCGTTAATTGTGCGCTTAGTCTCCCTTATTTTAAAGAGGATGAAAGGAGATTAGCACTTCCACCCATTTACAACCGTCCCAGAATTGAGCTACTTGATGGATTGACTTATAATATCTTAACAACCTGCAATAATCCTTAGCTTAAAGGAGGCAAACATGGCAAAAATCACCGAAGAGATGAAAGCTCTGATAAAGGAGCAGCAGGCCTTTATCGCTACTGCTACTCCCGATGGCACACCCAGTATCGCTCCCAAAGGGAGCACCAGGGTTCTAGATGAGGAACACATCATCTTCAGCGAGTCGGCAGGGAAGCGCACCTACGAAAACATCAAGAAAAACCCAAAGGTAGCCATTGTAGTCTGCGATAGAGCGCAGATGAAGTGCCTGCGTTTCAACGGCAAAGCCGAGATAGTGACATCAGGCCCCCTTTTCGAAAAAAGTGTGGAATCAATGAAGAAAATGGGCGCGCCCCCCCCACAGGCAGTGATCAAAGTGAAAGTAGATGAAATCTACGACCTGGGAGCGCCTGGGTTCGGCAAGAAGATTGGATAGATTATAGGGGCATAGAATCCCGTGCCCCTATAAGTCTCCGTTTCTCAGCAACCGGGGCGCGCAGAAGGGCAGTCCGCCAAAGGCGGATGCTGCGGTCTGGGGGAATTCCCCAGCTTCAAAAGTCACCCAAGACTGGAGGATTTAGGGAGTTGATTAGAAGCCTAGACTAGAGCCAATGCAATGCTCATTGGGTTGATTTCGGATACTCATATCCCTGAGATAGCAAAAGCGGTTCCTCCACAGGTAAGGAAAGTATTTAAGGGTGCGGACCTGATTCTACACGCCGGCGATATCTTCGTGGAATCAGTGCTCGACGACCTGGCGACTATAGCGCCGGTGCTGGCTGCCAGAGGTGACGACGACTACACGATACGAGATAAGCGAATGGACGAGGTACAAAATCTAACCCTTGAGGGCCTTAACCTTCATGTTATACATTCTTCGCAGTACTTTGCCCGAGACCTGATCGAGCACCCAGAGAAACACAACCTCGAGAAAGCACCAGATATAGTAGTCTTTGGTCACACACACAGAGATGTCGTACAAACCGTTGGGAAGTCTCTGCTGATTAACCCAGGCAGCGCGACCTTCCCCTACTATCAACTGAGACTGGGCACAGTAGCCCTTCTCAATATCAATGCAGGTAAAGCCGAGGCACGCATCGTCCAACTTCAGGAGAATCCATAAGGGGGACCAGGTTACGATGTCAGAGGAGCGAAACCAGCATGAAAGGCCATCCAGACTCACATACCACGACGCCCAAGTGCGTGCGGCATCACGCAGAGAAAAGTTCTATAACCTAGTCATGAAAGCCATCGGCGAGCTGCCACCGGCATTTCAGGAGAGGTTGGAGAACGTCGATGTGATTGTGGCAGATTGGCCCACTCCAGCTCAGCTCACCCGGAACAATGTCAAAAGCAGATTCTCCCTGCTCGGTCTTTATGAGGGCATACCTCATACCAGGCGAGGGCAAGGATACGGCATGGTGCTGCCCGACAAGATAACCATCTTCAGGAAGCCTATCGAAAGTAGATGCCACTCATGGGAAGAGGTTGAGGAGGAGGTCAGCAAAGTAGTACGGCATGAGATAGCGCATCACTTCGGCATCGAGGAACAAAGGCTGCAAACGCTGGAAAACGACAAGAAACCTTAAATCTCCGCTTAGGGCAGTCTTCCTTGACAGTGCAAACAGCTTTTGCTATCCTCATAATGCTAGAGTCCGTGAAATTGATTCGGGCTTTATTGTTGTTTAATAAGTTAAATAAGGGGGATATAGCTCAACTGGGAGAGCGCTGCGTTCGCATCGCAGAGGTCGGGGGTTCGAATCCCCCTATCTCCACCAGCCCCTGTAGCTCAGAAGGATAGAGCAGCGGTTTCCTAAACCGCGTGTCGGGCGTTCGAGTCGCCCCAGGGGTACCATACTATATATTGTAGTGGACTGCGTGACTTGCACAAGATGTAGGACACGCAGTTTCTTTAAAAACACGAAACTGGGTGTCGTTCCTCGTCAATCAGCAGTCAATTCTACATCAACTTCAGGTCAATAGTAGGTCAATTTTAGCTCATACAACTTCAAAATCGGCTATCGTAGACCCAAGGTTTTCCAATCAGCGACTCCAATTTCGTTTTAAACGAGTTAAGGTGTCAAAATCCAAGTTAAGCAGTCGCCGTAGATTCAAAAGTATCACTCCTTGCCTCTTAATCAAGGTGAACTACTGATCCGTCGAGTATACATGGGATTCTGGGTTCGACCCTCTTTGGCCCAGAAGTATCCCATTAACGCTGAGATTTACATGCGTATGAGTCTTGAGAACTTAGTCAGTAAATTCGAAGTCATAAGAATCAGGCGCCACTTCCAACCTTCTCTACCTAATTGTCTGGATTCAAATTATATACTAAATGTCTTAGAACGTTATTAGATGCTACATCCTCTATAAATTGATTCAATGACGGGAGATGCCGAATATTGTTTTGCTGCATTAACCTAGCTGCCAACTCAACAATGGGGCTTTTGGCCAATTTGCTTCTTCTAACATATTCTAGACCCTCAACTATATGCAGACATTCTTCATAAGATAATTCAGTGGTCGAATCTTCGTCTCCGGTTGCCATGCTTATGCCTCCTCCTGATAAATAGTCCTACATATTTGGCAACAGTCACACTATCGATGCACTTGGGGAAGGCCAGAGGTGATTAAAACGAGAGTTCCTAAAACCGTCAAGCCTTCGCTACTATTCTATCTTTAAAGTCATGAGACAGAAAAACTCGGCAGTGGCATTGCCCCTGCTCATGGCACTCACTTAGGACTTCCTCGCAGGGACACGCGCTGCGTTCTTCTGGCAAACAGGGACAACCCCCATCCTGTTGTACAACACAGCCTGCCCGAAGTACCAGGTCAGTGAACCAAGCAAGCTCCAAATTGTTCTGCTTGGCAAAAGTCTTCCACGTCCTCAGACACCTTGTCTCTTTCAAGTATCATCAGTATCCGTTCCTTACGGTTCTTCATTCCTGAATCTAGCCATTCCGGAGGCATGCCTCCAAAGTAAGTTGTATCGAAGTCCAAATCGAAAGGGTGAAAATCGGGATCACTTTTCCTCAATTCCTCCACGCACTTCATCAGTGATTTACGTGGTTCGGCTGAGGGGTTCTCTGTTAAATCTTGGCGACGAAGCATGTTATATAGCGCTCGAAGCATGCGCTGCCAGGGGTTGGCGGTATTAAAAGAAATGTGCAACATCTCCTCGCGAACTTTCTTGTCTATCTCCTGCTTGTCCATTAGTTGGCCTTTCTGTACAGGCATTGCACTCATCTACTACCCTTTGATTCTGCACTCTACTGTATTATGACGGATGGCAAAAAAAGACACCTGGCGCACATGATTAGTCAACAAGAGTATGATTATGAAAGAGGGCTGGTGGATGTAACGCGGCGTCCTGAGATTTCGAAGAGGACACACCACCCACAGTCTTGAATCCAATTCTACTTTGACAAAGCCGAAGCATGTTACAAAGCTTTCGAGCTACCAATCATTGAGAACCTGGATGTAAAACCTTCTGCTAATACCTATAACGCCTTTCAAGCGATCATGCCATCACTTTCATCTCTTCTTAGGTTCACCCCAAGTGCTGGAACTTGAAGGCGACGGCATCCCGGAGGCCAGCCATTCAATGCTCAACTTTTGCCTGATTTGGGTTAGCCTCGCGCTGATATCGGTGCTGATATTCTTCATGACAACGAATCCGATACGAGGATGCTGGTCGAACAACTCCAGCAGCGCCGAGCCGGTGATGCGGATTTCCTCGCCGTCCTCCACACATTCTGCGGAGGCTGTATAGGTATAGGGTGCTACCACAGCAGACCACCCGAAGAGTTCTCCCGCCTCGGCTCTGTGAACCGTTACATTCTTATTCCACGGCTCTCGAACCCAGATCAAGAGATCGACCTTTCCACCACGGCAAAGATGTAGGCTCTTAGCCCTGGTTCCCTCCGAGAAAATAGTCTCACCCTGACTCATGGCGTGCTCGCTGCAAAGCGATACGATTCTAGCCAACTCTCCTTCCTCTAGCCCTTTGAAGATTTCAAACCCCTTCAGAGCCAATGCGCTGACCATTTCTTAGCCCTCCTCTTCTTCATATTCTCTCCAAAAACGGGGCAATGCCCGTCCCCCAAAACGTGGTCGAAAGCGCATAACGCGGTTTTTTCACACTGATAATTTACTTAGAACGAAAATAGACACAGAGTTTCGTATTTCAGCAAAAAACTGCGGCTGAAGTGAAGGATGCGCCACTGTCTCACTTCTATCCCAAATGGCCTAATGCAAATTTTGGCTCAGCCTTTGCACCACCTGGCCTCTGCTGTCATAGATAGTTACCTCCATCGGCGCCTTGCCTAAAGCGTGGGAAGCACAGGCCCAGCAGGGGTCATAGGGACGCCATGCCATTTCAATACGGTTTAACAGCCCTTCAGTTATTTCTTTACCCGGCTTTATCAAAGCCTGAGCAGCCTTCTTGATGGACATGTTGATCGGCGCCGCATTATTGACCGTAGCTACAATTAAGTTGACTTTCTTAATCACACCCCTCTCATCGGTAATATAATGATGCGTTAAAGTACCTCGGGGTGCTTCCACGATACCTACGCCTTCGTCCGGCTTTGCGGTGGGGATGGTACGGATATCAGGGCTTGTGATCTCGGGGTCACTGCTGAGCTCCAGCAATCTTTCAGCAGCATATAGAAGCTCAACGAGACGCGCCCAGTGAGTCGCCAGAGTCTGATGTACAGGTTTACCGCCGAGTGTAGAATAGAATCGCTGATATTCTGCCTGAGCCAATGGAGTTGCCATGCCATCGGCAGCGTTCAGTCTGGAAAGAGGGGTTGCCCTAAAGACACCACTGTTCTTTCCATCAACGAACCCCTTCCATCCAATCTTCTTTAGATAAGGCATCTTAACGTAAGTCCAGGGCTCAACGTGCTCGGCAATGTGGTTGAGGTAATCCCTGGGAGCATATTTAACGAATTCTTTACCTTCAGGGTCAACTACTCTGACTTTGCCATCATAGAAGTTGACCTTGTTATTCTTATCAACCAGACCCATATAATAAGTGTGGTGAGTGTAGGCATCGCTGAGAATCATATCTACGTATGCTTTATTCTTAAGGACAATATCATCAAATACCTTAAGGGAGAGTTTGGCAAATTCCACGGAATCTTTGGCAATCTGCTCGACTTCTCTCCTTTCGTCTTCGTTAAGGCCCTTGCTGACGCCACCGGGCAAACCAAAAACAGGATGTACCGCTCTTCCGCCGAGTATCTGGATGATATGGTGATTTTTCATACGCGTATTGATTACCGCTCCCGCCCAGTTCTAACCCCACTTTGGCAATCACTCCCAAAATGTTACGCTCGGCCACAGGGCTGTCCGGGCCCATAACGAAATCGGGCCCGCCGAGAATATAGAAATGGGTAGTGTGGTCAGTGACATAGAAGGCGCTATATAGAAGCTCTCTGAGCTTCTTGGCTGCGCTTGGGGGATCGACATGAAACAAGTCATCTAATGTTTTCACTGATGCTATATGATGGGCTTCGGGACAAACACCACAGATTCTTTGGGTTATCTGGGGCATGTCTTCAGCCAGTCGTCCCTCACAAAATTTCTCAAATCCCCTGAGTTCGGGGACCTGGAAATAACTATTCTCAACCTCACCAGCATCGTTAAGAAAGATATCTATCTTGCCATGACCTTCCAGCCTGGTAATAGGGTCAATGGTTATCCTTTTCATAATATTCTTGCCCTCCTTAATAGAGAATCCGGCAAACTGTAACGCGAGAACGTGCCCACAGGGTCCGGGATATTATCGACTATTTTTTGAATCTCTTCCGGGTCATTAGAATCGATGATGGAAGCTACAGCACTCAGGAAATGAGCTCCCTGGTCAATAGCGCCTTCCGGCGGTCCATAACATCCGGTACATGGCATATTCGCTTTAGGACACGGTGCACCACAGCCGCCGCGAGTGGCTACGCCAGCACAGAGGAGACCCTGTTCCAGGAGACATTTCTCCGGCTCTGGAATAATCTGGAAGGTGCGATAAAAGGCTTTTACTTTCTTTGCTTCTTTCTTACGGGAACAATCGTCACATACTGCTTTGGCGTTGTGGCTGATCACCGTATATTTGGGTGGTAATTTGCCTTGGATAAGCGCTTCTAGAGCGAGCCAGGTTGTTCTCTCTTCGGGTGGGCAACCGGGAATAAAATAATCTACATCCACCGTCTGAGGCAAACTCTTGACTGTATCATAAAACTCAGGGATAGTGATTTGGCCTTCAGCTACGCGATTCTTTGGCTGGGGAGTCACATGCTGAGGGTTATCGGTTGAAGGCGTTTCGAAATAGACACGTTCGAAAATCTTCTCCCGATTGAACAGATTGCCAAGCCCCGGTATACCACCAAGGTTGGCACAGGCCCCGTAGCCAATTAATACTTTAGATTTTTCGCGAAGCATCTTCGCCATGTGCTCCTGCTCTGAATTCCTAATAGCTCCATTGAATAGACAGCAGTCTATACTTTTATCGGGCATAGCCTCAACGTCTTTGTATTTAACATCTATGGCTACTGGCCAGAAGACTATGTCGGCAACCTCAGCCAGCTTGAGGATCTTGTCGCCAATCATGAGTTGAGCGATTTCGCAGCCACCGCAGCTGGCAGCCCAATACAAAGCTAACTTCAATTTCACTGTAATTCCTCCTCATCTCTATGCTAATAATAGAGGTGGCTCAATATACCGACTTCTGTGCCGAGGCAAATCCACATTAGCCGTAGATCTGATCCGCCGACATAGCTCTCGATGTTCTCATCCTGGCTCCGAGCATACGACCCACATTACGGTTAATCTTGAAACCTATAGAGGGGTTCTCTTCACAAAAATCGTTCAGCTTCACTGAATTGATAATAACAACGCTAGTCGGCTGTATGGCAACTGCCGAGGCAGTCCGCATGTAGGGCAATATCAGGGTTGACCAGCCGAGAACGTCATTTGTCGAAGCAGTATAAATTTCCTCCCCCTCCTCATTACGGATAGACAGTTTACCAGACTCAACGATACATATTTCGGCATCTTCGCCTTCCTTAAACAAGACACTATCTTTAGGGTAGTGTTTTGCCTTACCCTGACTTAGCACCTTTTTCTGCTCTTCTTCCTCCAGCCCCTGGAAGAGAGCTTCCTTTCTTACCTTCTCAGCATAGACTACTTTCTCTTTGACTGTCTTGGCTTCCTCTTTACTCCCAGCTGGAGATATGGATGGGCGTAGCGGCGCCTTCAACCCTATTCGCTGGGTAATCATACCCATTATCGTGGGGTCTGGGTTGACTGGACCACCACACTCAGGTCGATAACAGGTCACATCAGTGTAAGCGCAGGGTAACTTACAGCCCGGGCACCTTTCCGGCGGTTTCTCGCCCTCTAGAAAATAGCCACATTCCACACATTGCCATTTAGTCATGTCTTTGTCCCTCCTCTCTTATTTTGTCCTTCCTGTTATTTAAGCTTTGCCTACAATCTTTGCAGTGTTGTCACTACCAGGTCCGACTGCAGAGATAGCTAGCTTCCTACACTTTTATCTTCGAAGGTCCCAGTTCTCTCAGCTCAGAAGTCATCTTGTCGACCGCGTCCGTGAAATCTTCGGCACAGGAAGCACATACCCACTGCAGCCGAACTCGCGGCTCCTCGATGCCAATCTGCTCAAGCTATTTCCTTAAGAGAGCCATGCGCCGCAGCGTCTTATAATTCCCATCAGTATAATGGCAATCACCGAGGTTACAGCCGCAAACTAATACACCATCAGCGCCCTCTTTGAAAGCCTTCAGGACGAAAGCAGGCTCCAGCCCTCCACTGCACATGAGGCGGATAGGTACCACATTGGGAGCGCACTTCATTCGTGAAGTCCCAGCTAAGTCTGCACCTGCATATGAACACCAGTTACAGAGAAAAGCTACAATTTTTGGTTCAAAGCTCATACCAACACCCCCTCAATTTCTGCCATAACTTGCTTGGCACTGAAATTCTGGGTTGAAATTGCGCCGCTTGGGCAAGCAGCGCCACAGACGTTGCAACCCTTACATAGAACTTGATTGACTCGTGACACTTTCGCGTTTTCGTCAAAGGAAATAGCCCCGTAAGGGCACAGGGCGTTACAGACCTTGCATCCCGAGCATCTGTTTTCATCGATAGAAGCTATTACTGCCCCAGTCTCCATCTTGCCTCTGGTGATCACTGCCAGAGCCCGAGCCGCAGCTGCGGAGGCCTGAGCCACCGTATCAGGTATATCCTTAGGGCCCTGGCAGCAGCCAACTATAAAGATACCTTCAGACATAGTAGCCACAGGATCCAATTTAGGATGCCGCTCAAGGAAAAAGCCGTCACGACTTCGGCCCAGGCGAAGCATTTTCCTTATCTGTTCCGCATCATGTCGCGGCTCAAGAGCCGTACATAGGATCACCATATCCACAGGAATATTAACCATACTCTCCGAGCAAAGTGTCCTCACAAGTAACAATCAGCTTGTCTTTCTCCTCCGGACCGGCTCCGTTGCTGCTGATTTTTGCCAATTTCCCTTTGATGAAATTGACCCCCTCTCCCTGAACTCGTTCGTAAAACTCCTCGTATGCCTTTCCAGAGCAACGCATATCAATATATATCTGATAAACATCGCCTCCGGTCTTTTCTTTGAAGAGGTGGGAGTATTTAAGACCCGTCATACAGCACACGCGGGAACAATATGCATGATAATTCTGGTCCCGACTGCCAACACAATGGATAATAGCCAAACTTTGCGGCTCTCGCCCGTCGGCCAATTTCAACTTACCGCCGGTCGGGCCAGAAGGGGTGCATAGTCGCTCGAACTCAAGGCTGGTGAAAACGTTAGGTAGCTGCCCATATCCATACTGTGATATCGGAGTTGGGTCAAAGACATCGTATCCCGTAGCAACGATGATAGCACCTACCTGCAGGTCTATATACAAATCCTGCTGGTCGAAATTGATGGCTTTTGGCTCGCAGAAGCGTTCGCAGGCGCGGCATTTTCCCCTCAAGAAATAAACGCAATTCTCACGATTAATTACAGGTATATTGGGTATCGCCTGAGGGAAGGGAGTATAGATGGCTTTACGTAAGCCAATACCAGCGTCGAACTCGCTGGGGGCTGTCCAGGGGCATTTCTCCTGGCAAACACCGCACCCGATACATTTGTCCTCGTCTACATAGCGTGCCTTGCGTTTCACTTTAACGGTGAAGTTACCTATGAAACCTGAAACATCAACGACTTCGCTGTAAGTGATCAGCCTGATGTAAGGGCTGTTGGCAACTTCACTCACCTTGGGAGTAAGAATGCAGGCGGAACAGTCCAGGGTGGGGAATGTCTTGTCAAACTGGGCCATATGCCCTCCGATACTCGGCTCCCTTTCCACCAGGTACACGACGTGTTTGGAGCTGGCAATTTCCAGAGCGGCCTGGATACCTGCAACGCCTCCCCCTATCACCAGAGTAGCTGGAAATATGGGAACAGACTTCTCCTCCGCCGGGGTGTGGTAAGTCACCCGTTTTATCGCACCAGTAACCAACCGTTTAGCCTTTTCTGTGGCCATCGGTCCCTTCTCATGGAGCCAGGCGCACTGCTCCCTGATATTGGCTATCTGCAACAAGTGGGGATTAAGGCCAGATTCTCTGAGGGCGCCGCGGAAGGTCTCCTCGTGCAGACGGGGTGAACACGCTGCTACCACTACTCTGTTGACACCTAGTTTCTTGATGTCTTCCCGTATCAGACTACGCCCTTTCTCTGAGCACATATACATATAATCTCTAGCCACGGTCACATGCGTCCTGCTCCCCGGGCATGTTTGACTACCTCCGGGACATCGACAACGCCGGCGATATTGTGACCGCAGTGACAGACAAACACCCCGATTTTGGCTTCGTCATTCATATTATTACCTCACAAACGTATTAAAGTGCCTCTTGAACCAGTTCCACCACGTCCTTGATCTCGATAGCTCCTTCCTTATCATTGGTTAACAAGGTATCTTCAAAATTAAGCATGCAGTAGGGGCAGGACACCGCCAACACATCTGCTCCCACATCAAGAGCCTGCTGTATTCTCAAATCAGAGAACCTTTCGTTCTTTTTTGTTTCCATCCAGATTCTTCCCCCACCCCCACCACAACAAAGGGCATTTTCTCGAGTGTCAGGCATCTCGACCAGTTCAAGGCCGGGGATACTTTTCAGGACTTCACGAGGCTCGTCATATATTCCATTATGACGCCCCAGATAACACGGATCGTGATAAGCAACCTTCTTTTTAACTTCTTTGGAAAACTTTAACTTACCATCACTTACCAGTTTCGCCAGATACTGAGTGATATGCATCACGCCGAAATCTGCTCCCAGACTGGGATATTCATTTTTAAAGGAGTGGTAACAATGAGGAGAGCTAACTACAACCTGCTTAACCCCGGCTTCCGCAAAGGCTTTGATGTTGCTTTGAGCTAAGCTTTGGAACAGGCTCTCACTGCCTGCTTTGCGGACGCTTTCACCACAGCACCCTTCCTTTGAGCCCAGGATGCCGAAGCTTGCTCCGGACTTCTTCAAGACATTTGCTGTGGCTTTTGCCACCTTTGTGACCTTCGCGTCATATGCAGGTACGCAACAGGAGAAATACAGAAGCCCAATTCCGTTATTATAAGATTGTATACCTAGTTTCTCCGACCAGGCGGCTCGTCGTTCCGCTGGTTCTCCATACGGATTTCTTAATGTCGCAATACTTGCAGTAGCCACCCGAAGTGCCTGAGGGACCTTAGCTACTCCCATCTCCGCAATGACTCTACGCATAGCTCTCATAACGTCTATTATTTCTACACCTCGGGGGCAGCGAGATACACAAGTGCGGCAAGTAGTGCACAGCCATATATCCTCGGATGCAAAATCGATTACACCCAACTGAGCCTGATGCATTATTCTGCGAACGAGAAAGCTTCTCACCAAATTCCAAGGACAACTTCCAGTGCAGAGACCACATTGGTAGCACAGGTCTAGCTTTTCTCCTCCTGCCTCCTTTATTACATCTATGGCCTCTTTTGATGGGGTTGTTGCTTGCATATTACCCTCCTTACCGTTATGACCGTGCCTAACAACCTAGAACCAGATGGGAGATTATTACACGGTATATTTAGTACCCAGCGAACACTCCTGTTTGTAGTCTCTCGTATTTCACAATGTCGACGAGAGCTTCGGTTTCTTTAAGCTTCTTTCTATGGTCTGTACGAGTTCTCCCATGTCAAAAGGTTTCTGAATGTGAGCCCAATGTCTAATCTCGGTAGCCTTCCCTACTTCGGTTTCAAGGCCAGACAATAGAATAAGAGGCACTCTTTTCGCCCACCCAAATTTCTCCAGGAGTTCCGCTAGGAACCAAACATCACACCCAGGTCTTTCCAGGTCGACTACAATTGAGTCTGGCTTTATTTGCAGTAGACGTTTAACCGCTTGCTCACCATCGTGAAAGACTTCAACTTCATAACCCTTCTTGTTCAGACATATGTAAATAGCTTTAGAGAGAAGCTGATCGCTCTCTATAAGCAGTATCTTTTGTTTCACCCATCCCAGCCCCCCACTTTCAAAAGCCCGATTTGCAGTTAGCTGTGCACCTATGCTCAAACTGCCTGATACCAATTCTGTGGTTACACAAGCTTAGGGGAATTGTTAACCAAAAAGCATAAGGATGGCATAAATAATTGGTAGTAATTTATAAGGATTTCGTAAGGATTTTGAGATCTGATGCATGAGGGAAGTAGCTTATTATCTGGAGATTTTTAAGAAGTAACGCGTTCTTTCGGTTGAGGCTGATCTGGGCTCACAAAGCGATAGCCGATCCGTGGTACAGTCACGATGAATCTGGGATTTGAGGGGTCATCTTCTATCTTGCGTCTGAGTTGCCCTATGAAAACGCGAACGTACTCGCTTTCTCCGCCATACTCTGGTCCCCATACGTTCTGCAATATCTCATTGTGCGACAGAACTTTTCCAATGTTATTAACAAGGTATGCTAGCAGCTCATACTCCGTTCGAGTAAGTTTAACAAGCTCTCCCCTGAGATGAACTACGCGCTTGGTCATGTCAACTTCTAGATCTCCTGCCGTGAACACTATACGCGCGGCAACTGGCACGCCTGCAGCATGCCTCAGTGCAACTCTAATTCGAGCTAACAACTCCTCCAAACTGAAAGGCTTAGTAATATAGTCATCAGCACCTTCGTCTAGGGCTTTGACTTTAATCTCCTCGTCTTCTTTCACACTCAAGATTATGATTGGCGTGTCCGACCATTCCCTTATTTTGCTACAGACCTCGATACCATTCATCCCTGGCATACCTACATCAAGCACAATAACATCCGGTAAAACACGCGCAGCCATTTCCAGTGCCTCAATCCCATCCTGAGCAAGATACACATCATACCCTCGCGCCTGTAGATTAGCGCGAACGAACATACGTATTTTGGGCTCATCATCGACGACCAGTATCTTGATTTTTTTGG
>CAWHAI010000033.1:0-40408 GCA_963827295.1 uncultured Chloroflexia bacterium | reverse complement strand
GCGATAGGTGGAGATGTCATGTCTGAAATCAGGGCGTATGCTGTTGGGGCCAGGCACCTCTATCCCGATTGCCGCACCGTGATCGATGTTGGCGGACAGGATAGCAAGGTAACGTTACTATCCGAGGAAGGAGAAGTGCTGAAATTCGAGATGAATGACCGCTGCGCCGCAGGAAGCGGCAAATTCCTTGAGGTGATGGCAAAGACGTTAGAGGTTGACATCGGGAGATTTCGGCGACCTTGCCCTGAGCGCTTCCGAAGTTGTACACATCAACAGCCTGTGCACTGTGTTTGCAGAATCGGAGGTCGTCTCACTTATATCGCGTGGGGTAAAAACCAGCGCCATCGCTTTGGCATTGCACGAAGCCATCGCTGCTCGTATTGCTAGCATGGTGCGAAGGATAGGGCCCAAGGAAAGGGTCGTCTTCGCCGGTGGAGCAGCCCTAAATAAATGTCTGCACCGTTTGCTCAATGAGAAATTAGACATCGAGATTACGATTCCTCCCGAGCCACAAATCGTCGGCGCAATTGGTGCTGCACTTATAGCTAAATCGGGTGCACACCTTCAGCAAGCCGACAAGCCCAGCGTTGCCCCGAAGGAAGCGAAAACTGGTTCTTGTCCATCCGGATTATAAAGCACGGAGGCTTCGGATAAGCTATAATGACTACCCGAGAAAGCAAAAATAAGGGCATTCAAACAGGAGGCTGCAAGTGGCAAGTATCACAGTAGTAATCGGCGACCCGCCGTATGGAAAAGAAAGGGCTTACACCGCACTCAGATTTGTTCTGGCAGCATTGTTTGAAAAACACTCGGTTAACCTCTTCCTCCTTGAGGATGCGGCCTTCCTCGCCAAGAAAGGGCAGGAGCCGAAAGAGATGCCCAGCTTGTTGGAGCACGGAGCCATGCCCAATTGTGAGGAACTGCTGAAGGCTTGCATTGAGCAAGGCGTGACAGTAGGAATATGCGGGGTTTGCTGTTCCGAGCGGGCTTTGAAACAGGAGGAGCTTAGTGGAAGGCTGTCAAATCTCCTCTATGAAAAACCTCGTGAATTGGGTCGTGAAATCCGACAAGGTGATGTTCTTCTAAGTCGGCCGCCAGTGGAAAGCTGTCGTGAGGGTGACTGATGCCCCTTAAGCTGAGGGGATTCAGGGGGTTGACCTTCCGGTCTGCAAAACCGGGAGCGGCTGCTGACCAAATCTTGATTGGTTCGACTCCAATGCGCCCCCAGTAGAGTTCAGTAGCAAGGACTCCACCTGCCCGCTTGCAGTATACTTAGAAAAGGCGGTGAATCAGATGGCCGATGCAAGAAAAACCTCGTCTCACCGAGACCGTCCACGGCGCGGGTTGAGCCTGCAAGATAGGTCCGGGTGACCTGGCGAAAGCTCTTGAGGGTCTGCCTTTAATCTCAGACCCTAACCTCATCATGGGCATGGAGCGGGCCGAGGACGCCGGCGTGTATAAGCTGCGCGACGACCTGGCCATAATCCAGACCGTAGACTTCTTCACCCCCATTGTGGACGACCCTTACACCTTCGGCCAGATCGCCGCTGTCAATGCTCTGAGCGATGTCTACGCCAAGGGCGGCAGGCCGCTCACCGCCATGAACATCGTCTGCTTCCCCGTAAAGACCATGGACATCTCCATATTGAGGGAGATACTGACCGGGGGACTGGACAAGATGCACGAGGCTGGCGTGGTGCTGGTGGGCGGGCACAGCGTTGAAGACGCCGAACTGAAGTACGGCCTCTCCGTTACCGGCGTCATCCATCCCGACAGGGTGATCATGAACAACGGGGCCAGGATAGGAGATAAGCTCATCCTGACCAAGCCGCTGGGCACTGGCATCATCAGCACCGCCCTCAAGGGCGGCGAGGCGAGCGAGCAGGCTGTTGCCAAGTCAGTAAACAGCATGGCCACCCTCAATAAAAAAGCCTCCGAGCTGATGCTGACCGTAGACGTCCATGCCTGCACCGATATCACCGGATTCGGGCTGCTGGGCCATGCCTGCGAGATGATAGAGGGCACTGATGTGGGCATGATAATTCACTCGGACGCCGTGCCCTACTTCCCCGAGGCCAAAGAGTACGCCGAGATGGGCATGGTGCCCGGCGGGACAGGGCGCAACAGGGATTTCCGCATAAAGATGGTTGACCTAGACAAGAATGTTTCCAAGGTTATGTTAGACATCCTCTTCGACCCCCAGACCTCCGGCGGTCTACTCATGTCAGTGCCCGCCTCAGACGCCGAACCCCTGCTCAAAAAGTTGCACCGCGCAGGCATCAAATCCGCCTCCCTCATAGGCGAGGTGGTGGCCAAGCCGAAGGGCAGAATAGTGGTGAGAAGTAGGAGTGCGCAAGCATGACTTCCGCGAGCTGTTTGAAAAAAGCAAGAAGCGGCAAGCGGAGGAAAATAAATGGATAAGAACAAGATAGAGGAACACAACATTAAGAGATTTAATAAGTGGGCTGGCAGCTATGATACCGGTATTGCAAGTATATTTTTCAAAATGTGTTATGGGAAAATCCGTCCGCTACTAAATTTTCAGGATGGCATGAAACTGCTGGATGTAGGTTGTGGGACAGGGAGTTTGCTTAAGGAGTTATCCGGCTCCGGCAAAGAATTGAATCTGTATGGAATAGATTTATCGCCAGAAATGGTCAATGCCGCGAGAAGCAAATTGAAAGATAAAAAACACATTGAACTTTATGAGGGGTCTGCAGCCGACTTGCCTTTCCAGTCAAATTACTTCGATTACGTTGTGTGCATGAATTCATTGCATCATCATGCTAACCCAAATCAATCATTAGTGGAGATGACACGAGTTCTTAAGCCCGGTGGTGTCACGATACTTATGGACAGCTTCGTAGATTCGACCGTGCGAAAAGTGCTTTCCCGGACTGCCTATGTCTTCTGGAAAGAAGGCAAGGTTCAATACTTTAAAAGGCAAGAATTGCAGCGCATTTTCCGCAGTCTAGGATATGAATCTATAAGACAGCAAACATATCTATTCTTTATGCTTATTACGTGTGGGACTAAGATGAAGGTACGGAAAATCTGAACTTTTGCAAAATATAGGCGCTACCTCGCCCTCTCGCCAACGAACAATTCATGCAATGGATTTCGCTTAGCTCCACCAAGTGTCATTCGATTAACATTTCCATAATAACTGCACGCCCAGGGGTTCATAATGCTATTGAGGCTACCCGCCACCCCCTGTAGTGCTTCATGCCGTCCCCAAAGAGAGCGTTGCATAATCTTCTTGCGCTGGCATACAAATCGTAGTAGAATGTCGTAAAAATTACCGTAATTTTCTGGGAAGGAGGACAAAGACAATATGAAAGCACTAGTTACAGGAGCTACAGGTTTCATCGGCTCAAGCCTTGTAAGAGAGCTACTAAAGGATGGAGTGGAAGTGAAGGTTCTGGTGCGAAAGAATAGCGTTACCAGAAACATAGATGGCCTCGATTTGGAAAGGGTCTATGGTGATATTCGTGATGCCGACTCTGTGAAGGCGGCGCTGAAGGGATGCGATACTTTCTATCAAACTGCGGCTCTATTCGCTTTCTGGTGGCCCGATAAGAGGGCGTTTTACGATATAAATGTAGAGGGGACAAAGAGTGCCCTAAATGCAGCCCTGGAGCAAGGAGTCCAGAAAGTTGTGTACACAAGTAGTGTTGCAGCAATAGGTATCCATGGGGCTAATCCCCCTGCTAACGAGGAATCGCAATTCAATATGGGCAAGTCGGGGGAACACTACATCATTTCAAAATACCTAGGGGAAGTCGAAGCCATGAAGATTTGTAAGAAGGGACTTCCAGTAGTAGTGGTAAATCCGGCTACTGTAATAGGTGTCCGCGATATTAGACCAACCCCTTCAGGTCAGTTCATACTTAGTGTTCTAAATAGGAGACTACCAGGATACCCAGAGAGCGGCATCAATTTTGTCGATGTTGAAGACGTAGCCCGAGGCCACATTCTGGCTGCCCAGAAAGGAAGAATCGGCGAAAGGTATATCTTGGGTAACCAAAACATGACTTTTAAGGAATTTTTTGATCTAGTAGCAGAGGTCGGAAGCGTCGAGCCACCCAGGCGAAAGATGTCTCGTACTCTGGCTCTTGCGATAGCATATGTTTACCAACTTGTTTCTAGTGTATCCAAGAAGCCACCAGCTGTAACCCCAGCAATCGCTAGGAGTATGGGCACATACGCTTACTACGATTCATCCAAAGCTGTTAAAGAACTAGGTTTCCGCCAAACCCCCATCAGAACTACAGTTGAGAAAGCAGTCAACTGGTTCAGGGAGAATGGGTATGTGAAAGCAGCATAACCGGAGTCACCATTCAACATTTTTACCGTGCCGTACCACCGCTCTGTAGTGCTTCTTGCTGTCATGGAAAGCAACCGAGCTGATGTGTCGCTGCACCATTTCCAAGGATTTACCATCAACTTCACACTCAATTCCAGTCGTGTAATTGCATTCCACACGCACAGTCAAATAGCTACCCCACCTCTTTGCAGTGCTTCAGGCCATCTCGTTAGCTTGACGCAGAGAAGCAGATTGTCTAAAATGCAAAACATGGAAAAGTCTTTCGGTTTCTACGCCCTTGTTACTAGCATACTGGTGGTGGTAATTGGTTTATTGGTTGGGCTAGCGCTAGCTGGAAAGTGGATAGCATTCATTGCTATCGCAATCCTTTTTCTGCTCTTGTTTGTATTCCTCTCAGACATGCCAAAAGAGCAAAGAAGCTCAAGGTAACTCTGCCAATACCGCTAAATTTTGACTTGTTATAGATAGCGCTAACTCCCACCCCCACCCTGTAGTGCTTCATGCTGTCCGGGAAGGTCAATGATAAGCAAGCAGTTGACACAAATCTTAGTGGGTAAGATGAACACAAGTGAAGAAAGTTCATCTTGCCTCCATTGTGAAAGTACTATACGATTGTAAGTGAAAGTACTAGTACTATAGTTCACATTATTACATTATGTGCGAGGAGAAGGGGTTAACGTAGCATTCAGCACTGAGTGAGTGGAGGTTAAACAATGGGAGTGGTTGGAGGAGTGGTACTCACAGCAGTATTGGGTGCATTGATATTATGGGTGATAGCAGGCATTCTGAGGCAATCCTATCATTAGCTTCTATCTTTGCCTCTGTATTGCTTCAAGCTATCCCTTCATATAAGCAAATCTATGCCTCAAGCCCCCAAGCCCTCAGATTTTGACTACAGGGCTTGGGATAAGAATGCCTTGTAGTGCTTCATGCTGTCTTAGAAGCTGACTTTCAGAATTAAGTAGGGCCTAGGAGGAGCGATATGAGCAAGTACGGGGATTTATCCAGGGTTAGAGAAGTGACCGACTACCAAAAGGCGTGGGAACTACTCTTGAAACGAATTGACGAAAAAACAAGTTGGGGTAATGAACAGTTCAAACAGGTCATGCTTGAATGCTTAGTACAAGCAGGAAGTAAGGAAGAGGCTTGGAAGTAGAACTACCCGACTACCGCCCTGCAGTGCTTTATACCGTCTTCAAAGGCAGCCGATTAGCTGCGCTCTTTAATTCTTTCCTTTGAATATTGAAAAGATACCTATGGCCTTAGCAATGAGATTCCCCTCGTTATACACCTCGGATTCCAGGGTTGCGATTCTTTTGCTTCTGTGGATAACCTTCGTATCACAGGTTAGAATTCCAGCAGTGACTGCCCTAAAGTAGGCCATACTTATCTCTATACTTGCACACAGCTCATCAGTTTCCATTACGGAGTAGAGCGCTGCGCCCATTCCAGTGTCGGCCATTGAATAAGCGACTCCACCATGAAGCGCTTTCTGAGGATTCATCAGTCTATCGTTTACCTCCAGTACGCATTGACAGTATCCATTCTCAGCCTTAGCGAAGCTAATACCTATCAGATCGCCAAATGGGTTGAATCCTTCTAATTTTTGAGGAACTTTCTTTGGCATGATGACATCCTCCAAATAAGATCGCACTGTATGATATTGTGCCAGAAAATTCTGAGATAGTATACATATCGAAGCAAGATAGAGCAAATTTAGCGTGTTTTGTGGTAGGGCTACTTAATGAGAGAATAGTGTTAATGCAGCTAAGGCAGAAAACCAATGCTAGAGATTGTATTTTCCAACACCGCCCTATAGTGCTCATGCGGTCTAAAAAGTGACCAGCTTTGGATGGACTGTGCTAGACAATTGTCTTCGGACGCCCCAGTGTTGCGGACGATTGCTTACTTTCTTCTCGCACCCTGGCCGCCATATCCTCTATTAGTAAATTCAATGACGGGAGATTGTGAATTTTGTTGCGCTGCATAAATCTAGCTGCCCGCTCAACAATAGGGCTATTGGCCAAATGGCATCTCCTAACAGCTTCCAGCCCCTTAACTATGCGCAGACATTCCTCGTAAGTCAGTTCGGGTTTGTAGTTTTGATCAAGATTCTGTTCGTAAGGCTGGCGCATTTTCTTTCCTATGAACAGATTTACTTCCGCTTTTAGGGGCTTCTTGCATCAGTATACGCTTCGCAGTAGAATATCGCAAGTCGTCAAGTTATTTCATCATAAAGCGAAGCCATTATAGGCAAGAAACAGAGGTGAGCCCTGTAACTGGGTCTTCAAGTGGCATCGGTTACGAACTGGCAAAGCCGTTGGAGAGGGACAGCAAGAATATTGACGAATCAGAATAGAATTCCCAGTTGGCTCGTGAAGTGCATCTGGCTCATAGTATTACTTCTTCTCGCCTTAGCTTATCTCCCATTAAACACATCCCGGGAGCCGCTTCACTCTCTGGAGACAACAATTGATAATCGGATCCCCTTGCTGCCAGTATTTGTTTTTCCCTACCTCTCAATTTTTGCACTTCTGGCCATCTCTCTGTGGCGTTTTTTAAAATCCGAGACAAGGATATTCGGAATTGCGGTATTGGCTGTTAGTATCGACCTCGTGTTGAGTTATTTAGTTTTCTTCTTTTACCAGACCCACGTTGAGCGTCCGGTATTAGTCGGCTCTGATGTCTCATCCAGTATCCTGAGGGCGGTTTATTCATTTGACAAACCGTTCAATGCCTTTCCTAGTCTACATACCTCTATAGCCACGCTACTTGTGCTCCTTTGGGGAAGAGCAGGTTCACGTATTCAGCCAATTATTGCAGTGTGGGCCGTGTTCATCGTCGCCTCCACCGTACTCACCAAGCAACATTATATTGCGGATGTTGGTGGAGGGATAGCTGCCGCTCTGGTGAGCTACTATGGTGCAATTCAATTCGACTCTTTTGCAGCAGGTAAAGCAAAAAAACGTTTTCTATGCTGGAGAAGACACTTGCGGTAGCTTTATTGGCACCACTCGGTTTCTACTCCTGAGTGAAAGATGCCTAGATGCCCCTCCACACTATCAGGCGCTCTCTCAGTCTAATTCCATATTGTATTCCACACGCACATCCCTTGAAATTAATTAGGAATCTCAGCACCAGAAACAACCATGGTTGCTTGACCTCTTGTGCGACTGGTGGCACAATATAGAACAACTACAGATAAGGAGGGGATGCCATGTTATTCATCACGCTCTTAAGCCCGAAAGGAAAGGGAAAAGAGGCCGTCAATTATCTGAAGAAGCTCAAGGCTCCCAGGGGTATCAAAATCCATGGCGTCTATTTCACCATGGGCCGTTATGATGGGATAATTCTTTTCGAGGCTCCTGATGTAAAGAAAGCGATCAACTTTGCAGCGGACGTGGGTTTTACCACCGACTACGTCGCGGAGACCCTGACTGCTATTCCCGCAAAAGAGTTCTAAGCTTCATTGACCTTCTAGGCAGCACCGGCTCAGCTTGAAGGCTGATTTACAGATGGCAATGCGTAAGAGAGAGTATGCCATTTGCCAAAACTGTGGCTGCTTTGTGTTAGTCGACATATTCAAACTTGCTTGCCTTTGTAGATGGAGAAGGTGCCCATTGCCTTGGCAACCAGTTTCCCTTCGTTTTTTATCTCTGCTTCTATCACAGCAATTCGCTTGCCTCTGTGAACAACCCTCGACTCGCAGGTAAGAGTACCGGATGAAACAGCCTTGAAATAGAAAATATTTGCCTCTATTGTCAAAAATAGCTCACCTTCATCTATGAAAGAATACAGCGCCGCACCCATGCCAGAGTCAGCCAAGGTATAGATGGCACCGCCGTGTACTATCCCTGCAGGGTTCAGTAGCTTCTTATCCACCTCCAGAAAACAATGGCTATAGCCATTCTCAACCTTGGTAAAAGTCACACCAACCAGATCACGGAATGGACTGAATCCCTTTGCTCCTATCGGATATTGCCTCTGGCATAAGCACATCCTCCACCTCAGGGGTATATTCCACCCCATTATTGCATCGCACTCGCTTTATGCTATTATACCATCAATCTCTCTGCGTCTTGGGGTAGATATAGGAAGTGATAAATTGAAACAATCGAGCGCCCTATTTCTGGTTAATAGTGAGGGCAAGGTGCTCCTTGTGCATCCTTCCGGGAATTACAACAGGAATGCACCGTGGATGCCTCCGAAGGAAGAAATAGAACCTGAAGAGACGCCGCTGGCAGCGGCACAGCGTGCGGTTGCTGAGGAGCTAGGGCTGGCTCCCACCTCGTATGGCACGGTCAAAGACCTGGGCTCCGTCACTTATAAGTCAAAGTCCAAGATCGTATGGTGCTTCGCAGCCCCGTATTTGGGGAAGGACAATGATATTCGTTTGGACTGGGAGAACGACCGCTATGGCTGGTTTGCGGTAGGCAAAGCCAAGCACATGGTCAAAGAGGAGTTTGCGCCTGTGCTTGCAAGCGTCATTGAAGGGGCATAAAAACAGGCCCGGAAATGAGGTGAAGACATGGCAGAGACTAAGAAGCTTGTCGCGAAGGTGCTGAGGTTGGTTGATTTGGTAGATTACCAGGATGGCGCCGTGGTGAGCCGGGAGATCATAAATAAGAAGACCGGAACCGTGACCCTGTTCGCCTTCGACCGAGGGCAGGGATTGAGTGAACACACAGCCCCGTACGATGCTATGGTATCTCTTCTCGATGGCGAAGCTGATATCACTATCTCTGGCAAAACACTTCGCCTGAAGGAAGGGGAAATGGTCATAATGCCAGCCAACCAACCACACGCGTTGAAGGCAGTAGGAAGATTCAAAATGATTCTGACCATGATAAAGTCATGACATCAAGCTACAAAAGAGAGTGGGTTTCGCATAGCGAAACCCACTCTTAATACCCTGATTAATATACACTTAGCGCAAGGCGAACTGCCTCACCACAGCCTTGGACCTCAGCCACCCCTGGGAATCAATTCTTCAGCCGGCGCACACCCCTGACACGAGTTGAATGAGCCGAAAACCCTCTTCGAGTGCTCGGTCCCACACTCAGGACATTTCACCTCTTTGTCGCCTTCTGTGACTCCCTTGCGCAGCTCGAAACGGTGTCCACACTTTTCGCATTCGTACTCATAAATAGGCATATTCTTTACCCCCTTTCGTCTCTCGGAAGACCGAGTCCAGCTGCTAGCAGACCATCGCCTCAATTAATATTAACTAGATATTACAGCAAGGGGGTAACCTTAGTATGTAACTTTTGTCTCATCAGAAAGGTATGGTAGAATCTTCATAAGGGAAGGAGAGGATAAAATGGCGAAATGGCTTCTCACCGTGGAAAGCAACTGCGCCGACCCGCCTAGAGAGCAGGAACTCAACGAGTGGTACGATACCGTTCACCTGCCCGATATACTGGAGGTGCCCGGCTTCATCAGCATTTCCAGATATGTGAACAACAACGCAGAGGAAGGGCAGTGCAAGTTCCTGGCCGTTTACGAGATAGAGACCGATAACATAGAGCGGACGCTGGCTGAGTTCGACCGCGTAGTCAATACCAAGGCAAAGCAAGGACGCATGAGCGACCTCCTAATAGCAACAGGCGGAGGGCTCTATCGCCAGATAACCGCTCCCATGAAGAGAAAGCGCAAGTAACAGCTTTCTGCAGGACTCATATCAATCCTTGAACCAACTTCAAAAAAGCTGCCACTGTTTGAGCTCTTTTTCTACAGCCTTTCTCACCGAAAACGGCGGCTCACGCCGGTCGAATCTGATTTCAAGCCTGCGCGCCTGAATCTCGAAGGGAATCCTGTCGTAGCTGTAACCATTTTGTGACCACGCAGTCAGGTATGCCTCAATAAGCCGCTTCGAACCTAAAATCTCGTACTGCACAACATGCACCAACTCGTGAAATAAGATGGAATTCCATGCAGGGAAATCTTTTCGGAACTCCTTCCGTATGAGAATGCAGTCAATGAAGGTAATCCCGGCAGACCCTGAGATATCGAGGATGGGGTTGCCTGAGTTCACCAGCTCAGTGTAGAAAGTTGGATTTGAATCCGGTCCACAGCGGCGAGCCGAACCTTGTCGAGGATTTTGTTATCATAATAGCCCTGCAGCAACTTCTTCTCGTCGTCAGTCAGGGGACGCGCATTGGCAATATATAGATTGCGTTGCTCCTGGAGCCACTGCTGGCCCATCTCAATCAGGTCAGATAACCAATCATCGCGTTCCATATCTGTTCGATGCTTCAGATTAAGGTCTACAACTTATACTGTCAAGTAGAGGCACGGCATGCCTTACTCTTACTAAATGCTGATCGCTGATGTCTGAATGTTCGTTGATTGGTAAGCCCTTGACGCTTTAGTTATAATAATCGAACTCTTCATCTAGTTAGGCACATTAATATCTCATAGTAAAGTAGAGGAGGGAAAGCATGGGCAGATTAGAAGGAAAGGTCGCAATCGTAACTGGCGCCGGACAAGGGGTTGGCAAAGGGATAGCGCTGGCGTTCGCCAAAGAGGGGGCAAAGGTGGCCATCGCCGAGATCAACCCCGAAACTGCTAAAGCCACCACCGATGAAATCAAACAGCTCGGTGCAGAAGCTCTATCCGTGGTCTGCGACGTGGGAGATGAGAAGCAGGTCAAGAAGATGGTGGCTAAAGCCGCGAAAAAGTTCGGCCCTATCGACATACTGGTGAACAACGCTCAAAGCTGGACCGGCAGGTCAGCTTATCACCTGAGTTCGCCCGTAGAATCATTACCCGAGGAGTGGTGGGACATGGCCTTCCAGAGCGGCGTCAAGGCGACCTGGTACTGCTGCAAAGCCGTGTTCCCCTACATGAAAGACAGGGGCGGCAAGATAATCAATTTCGCCTCCTATATGGGCGTTGTGGGCTTGGAGGGTTCGGCTGACTACAACTCCAACAAGGAGGCTATTCGCGGCTTCTCCAGAACCGCCGCTCGGGAGTGGGGCAAATACAGGATAAACGTGAATGTCATCTGCCCTTCGGCCTTAACACCAGCAATGATAGCGTACGGTATGGCCTTCCCCGATAAGATAGATGAGATGACCAAGGAGATGGAGAAAATCCCTTTAAAGCGCGTGGGAGACCCCGAGAAGGATATCGGCCCTGTGGCTGTCTTCCTGGCTAGCTCAGACTCCGATTTCGTCACCGGGCAGACCTTAATGGTTGACGGTGGCCTTCACATGTTCTAACTGGACTTCGCCCAAACGTTGCCCAGCTGTCAGGAGTGCTATAATAGACTCAATCCAGTATTACCGAGCCCTTGATGCTTAGAACCTTCGGGAAGAGAGATATCTAGATGCCAGACGAGGCAGAGTTCCGATGTGGAGCGCTCTATTGCGGGAAATGCAAGAAGACCCTCTATTACCGAATGCACATACTGCCAGGCCAGCCAGACAACGAGGTCTTCAAGTGCCCTGAATGCGGCTACGAGCTGCACGAAGCCCCTGTCAATACCTTCATGGATAGCACCGAAGAAACACTGCAAGTAATTCAGATGCTGGACGAAGAATTTAGAGAGGGTTTTGATTTAGACTAAGAAATTAAGAGGTCATCTAATCAAGATAACTTTCCCTGCCTAATAGCGCTAAGTTAGACCAGCTTACAGCCTCTTGTAGTAGTTCCTAAATCCCAGTAGAATATCGTAGCACTATAATTTTTTAAATCAAACAGGAGTTAGGCTCAGTCAAAACTGATTTTTTGATTTGGTAACTAGTTAGACTTCAAATCAGGGGGACGATGATGAGAGTGATACTGATAGATGGCGTAAAATATAATCTATGGACACCCACAAACGAAGTGGAGTTTGAAGACCTAGTTAGAGAGCATGCAGAAGACATCTTTGGTAAGCAATCCATCTATTTCGATATAAAGAAAAAGCTAAAGTCCACTTCAGGAATAGGCTCAATACCAGATGCATATGTAATTAATCTAGATGCCACTCCTATTTGCCATATAGTCGAGATTGAGCTATCGGTTCATCCCTTATACGAACATGTAGTTACACAGATAAGCAAATTTATAGGTGGTATCAAGAGTCCACAAAACCAAAAAGTCATAGCCGACACAATCTATGAAGTAATAGATAAGGACGACTTCATAAAACTTCGCTTAAGAAAAGCTATCGGTCCAACTGAAATCCACAAGTTCCTTTCAGACCTCCTTGTGAAGCCCCCCGTACTGACAGTCATAATAGAAAAGGATACAGAAGAGCTAAGAGAAGCTCTAAAAGCACTAGCATATCTACAAATAAAAGTGGTGGAATTTCAGACCTTTGCTCGGGCTGATATCGGGCTAGGTGTTCATGCACACCTATTTGAACCACTTTCTAAGGCTAAGGCTTCTACTGCAATTAAGCCAGCCATCGAGACGCCAAAACCAGAGCCAACAAGCAATAAGATCACGCCATTTACAGTAGAAAATGCATTGGAGATAACTCTGTCTGCACTCAGCTGCCGCAAATACCATCTCATTTACGTTCCCAAGAAAAAGAGAGATTTCTTTCCAGGGTATAAGGTTCCATTTAAGCTAGAAACCGACATCGGGACCATTCGAGACACATGTATCTTCCGCAAGCAAAGGGCCTGAAATAGGTGATCCGCAAGCGGGCGGTTATTTCCAAGCGGGATTGGCACCTTGGTATAAGGCGCATCCCGAAATAAACATAGGAAGCAAAATAGTTGTCAAAGCGGTTGAACCTATGAAACTATATCGCCTTAGCATCAGCAGTATTTAAACAGTGCCCTCTCTTGAGACCAAGTTTGTAACTAAAAGATGGTAGCAAAGTGATAGATAACTTATTATCTAATAACGCATTGCATAGGCAATGCACGAGGAATTCAGAGGTGGTTGAAATTTGAGCAAGCCCTCTAAGGTTTGCAAAGACGTATATATTGTCGGTAGCTCAGATATATCGCATCCCTACGATTGCAGCGTCTATCTGCTTGATGCTGGCGAACTAGTGCTCATCGACTCAGGCGCTGGCATGAGCTTCGACAAGCTTGTATCCAACATAGAAAAGCTCGGCTTCAACCCTAAGAAGATCAAGAGCATCCTGGTAACCCATGCCCACATCGACCATATCGGCTCGCTTCACCGTTTCCAGAAGGAATTCGGCGTTCAAGTCATAGCCCACGAACTCGATGCTGACGAAATAGAGGGGGATGGCGGCATAGCTGCCAGAGCCTATGGCGTAACTTACACCCCTTGCCATGTCGACCTGAGAATTAAAGGCGCTGAGGAGACCTTGAAGATCGGCAAATATGAACTGAAAGTGATTCACATTCCAGGACATACGCCAGGCAGCATTGCGGCATATGTAGACATCGATAAACAGAGGGTGCTCTTCGGCCAGGATATCCACGGCCCCTATTATCCTGAATGGGGCGCAGACCCAGCGCTGGCTAAGCTATCACTGCAGAAGCTCATAGATTTAAAGGCGGATATACTCTGCGAAGGGCACTTCGGCATCTACCAGCCTGCCTCAGAGGTGAAGAGATATATTCAGCAATACGTGGATAGCCTATAGCAAAGTCTGTCTGCCGTTCACCCTGAGCCTGTCGAAGGGCCCGTTCATGCTTCGACGAGCTCAGCACGAACGAAACCTACCACTCAACAATCTCATATTTTAAGGTTCCCACACCCAGCTCAGCAGCATATCTCAGGTGCAAGACATCCTTTATGCGCTTACGCCTCAGCCTCGGCTCAACCTTCCCCAGTAGCTCCAGCCCCAGGGCATCCAAACTCACCGGGTCGTCTCCGGCAAGCATGTAGCCCATCGCCCTGAGCTTGCCTCCATGCCTCAACTCGTTTGTGTTTATGATGGTTTGCACGCCATCCACAATATGCAAGCTCGGGTTTGATAACCTCGTTCAGCTCTGCGATAACCTTATGTGCATCCAGACTCCAATGCAGTCGCCTCTTATCTGTCAGTGGAAAGGAAGCCAAGCACGTTCTTCAGGGCACCGGTTAAGTCGCAAATGCCATGCACTTTGAGCACAGGCAGCGAGATGATAAGGTCACAGTCAAAAGCCATCTGCGATATCTCCAGTTCGAAGCTTCGCGTCCTCACCTTCTTTGATTCCCTGCACGAATAAATCTACCATCGGGATGCCGAACTTATCGCAGCTCTTCTTGAGGACATGCTCCTCGATTATGGATTCCGCGTCACCCGCATCCGGCGCCGGGCCATCTGCCACAATAACTTTCCTGGCAACACCCTGCAATAACTTTAGGCAGGCTTCAACCGTTGCTGGATGGGTAGTCGTAGGATATGGCTCAGAGGAGACAATGTTAGGTTTGATCAAGACATATTTACCCACTGCCTTCCTCAGAATGTCAAACTGCTGGAATGCCCTCCTGACAAATCGCTTCCCTATCCTCACTCTGATGCAGATAGACTATGCCCATGACAACCCCTCAGACGTTTTGCCTTAAATAAGTCATCGCTCTATCCTCATTGTATCACTCACGACAACTTGAGTGATTTACTTCCTGTGGTATTATTTGCATCGTAGAGGGATATCGGTCTTTCATGATATATAAGCAGGTTATCGTCATCGGGGCCGGGGCAAGCGGCATGATGGCTGCAGGGCGAGCAGCCGAGTTGGGCGCTGAGGTGCTGCTCCTGGAGAAAATGAAGCGCCCCGGCAAGAAAATCCTCATCAGCGGCCAGACGCGCTGCAACCTGACCAACGCCAGAGAATTAGATGATTTCATCTCCATGTATGGCCCCAACGGGCGCTTTCTCCATAATGTCTTCCACCGCTACTTCCGCAATGACCTGCTGGCCTTTCTGAAACGCTACGGCGTGGAGACCAAGACCGAGCCTGACGGGCGGATATTCCCCACCTCTGACGATGCCAGCGATGTGGTGAAAGCCTTCAAGAGATATCTGGCTGACCATGGAGTACAGATGCACACCGGCGTCAGAGCAACCGGGATACGGGTTGAGGGAGGGCGTGTAACAGGTGTGCAGACAGAGCAGGGCATATACCCCGCAGCAGCGGTTATCCTGGCGACCGGCGGCGCTTCATATCCCGGCACCGGCTCCACCGGCGATGGCTATCGCATGGCTGAAGCTGTGGGACATACCATAACGAGATTACGCCCTGCGCTTGGTTCCTCTGGCTGTCCAGGAAGTCCAGCTTGCCAGGAGCATGCAGGGCGTCAGCCTGCGCAACGTTCGCCTGACTGCCTACCAGTGCCGAGCTAACGAAATCGACCCATCGCTGACACCAACCAGGGACGTAGGGCGCGGCACAGGACACGAGAAAGCCGCCCCGGCCCATCATCGAAAGCCGCAGGGGCGAGATGATGATGACCCATTTCGGCATCAGCGGGCCCATCACATTGCAGATGAGCCTGGCGATAGTCGACGCCCTGGAGAAAGGGCCCGTGAGCGTGTCCATCGACCTTCAACCCGACCTCAGCGAGAAGCAACTGCACCAGCTTCTTCAACACGATTTCGAACTCCACGGCAAGCGGAGCTTTAAGCGCATCATCTCAGACCTATTGCCCCGCAAAATGGTCGAGCCTTTCGTCGAGATGACCGGCATCCCGCCTGATAAGCCTGTTAATCAGATCAGTGCCGAAGAGCGAAAGCAACTGGTAAGCCTGCTCAAATCCCTGCGCTTCAACATCAAAGGCCCTTTGCCCCTGGCCTCTGCCATGGTCACTGCCGGCGGCATCTCACTCAAGGAGATAGACCCGCGCACCATGGCCTCACGTTTGGTCGCCGGACTTTACTTCTGCGGCGAAGTGCTGGACCTGGATGCCGATACCGGCGGCTATAATCTGCAAGCTGCCTTTTCTACAGGATACGTCGCCGGCGAGGAAGCCGCCGCCTTTGTTGCCGCCACATAAGGAGAATGCAGAGGAAATGAACTTCTTCACAATATATGGATCCCGAACTCTTTTAGGCCTTCCGCTAAAGCGCTCAGGGGCAGCCCTATCACATTGAAATAGTCCCCTTCGATTCTTTCCACAATAACAGAGCCCAATCCCTGAATTGCGTATGCTCCAGCCTTGTCCAGCGGCTCCCCTGATTTAACATAGGCGTCGATCTCTTCCGGGGTTAGATTCTTAATATGGACTACCGTCTCCACCGATTTAGTTAATACTTTGTTCTTGTCCGTATCCAGAATGGTGAAACCCGTGATCACCGAATGAGACTTTCCCCTCAGCCTCATAAGCATTTTTCTTGCTTCAGCTTCAGTGCCTGGCTTGCCCATGATTTTGCCCCTGAACACAATAAAGGTATCAGCAGCAATGACTATGGCATTCTTGTGCCTGCTGGCAACCGCCCTGGCCTTTTCCAGCGAAATCGCTCTGGCAAGCTCATCAGGGCTTAATCCCGAGCGCATATCCTCCGCATAATTGCTTGGCTCGACCTCAAATTTCAGGCCGATTTTCTCCAATAGCTCTTTTCTTCTCGGAGATGCTGACGCCAATATGATTCTCTTCATAGCTAATGTTCCTCTTTAGCGATAAGGAAACAGGGTGTCGGTAAGCGAGTCGATCGACACCCTGTTTTACACTCAAGAACCCTCTTGTTCAGTTGTTGTCCGCTTTTCCATGCTGATCTCTCAGCACCCTCTTCAGTATCTTGCCGGTAGAGGTACGCGGCAGCTCATTGACAAATACCACATAGCGGGGTCTCTTAAAGCTGGAGAGCTTCTGACGACAGAACTCGATCAGCTCCTCCGCAGTAGCCTTCTGACCCTTCTTGAGTACCACCACCGCCTTCGGTTCCTGCCCCCACTCCACGCTGGCAACAGCGATCACCGCAGCCTCCTCGACCTTGGGATTGGAGTATAGTACGTTCTCCACCTCTTCGGGCGATATATTCTCACCGCCTCGTATAATCATGTCATCGCCGCGCCCTGCCAGATAGATATAGCCCTCGTCGTCCATATATCCCTTATCGCCGGTGTGCAGCCAGCCATCCTTGGTCAGAGCCTTGGCTGTCTTCTCGGGGTCTTTCCAGTATCCGCTCATCACCCTTGATCCCTTGGCCACAATCTCGCCTACCTCGCCCAATGGCAACTCTTTGCCATTCTCGTCCACTATCTTGATCTGCACATCCTCCATAGGCCTGCCGATGGAGGACTGCAGCCTCTTCAGCTTCTTCTGCTTTTGCTCCTCGGTTCCGGTGATAACATGGTCTTCAGGCCCCAGAGTGGTTATGGTGGAGGCAGTCTCAGTCTGCCCGAAGGCATTGATGAACATCACCTTGGGGAATACTTCTATCGCCTTCTTTATCACCTCGAAGGGCATCGAGGCAGCCCCGTAGGTTATCACCTTGAGGCTGGAAAGGTCGTGTTTACTGAACTCAGGGTCATCGATGACACGCTTGAGCATAGTGGGCACCAGCATGGCGCGGTTGGCCTTAGTCCGCTCCACCGTCTTCATCCACTCTTTTACCTCAAACTGCCTCATCATCGCCAGAGTCCTGCCGCCATAGGTAGCAGCCAGCACAGCCTGGGCTCCGGCGACATGGTACAGCGGCACGGTGAGCAGGTTGGTCTCCTCTATCTCAGGGTCGACAGGGCTTACGTTGCTCAGCATGTATGTTACAAAGCTGTTATGCGTCAAGCGGCACCCCCTTCGGCCTTCCAGTAGTACCCGCGGTGTACATCAGCATGGCGACATCGTTATCATCGATCTCAGTGGATACATCCTCCGCGGAGGCCTTCGCCAGCAGGTCTTCATAGTAGAGCATGCCGTCTACTTTCTTGTCTATGCTGATATAGTGCTGCACCTTGGGTAGATTGGGGCGCATGGTTCCCACCATCTCAAGGTAGCGCTCGCCGACAAATAAAATCTTGGCCTCACAGTTATTGAGCATATAGGTAAGCTCTTCGGCCTTGGCTCTGAAATTCAGCGGTGCGAAGATAACGCCGAGCTTTGCCGCTGCGAAGTATGCTTCCAGGTACTCATTGCAGTTGACCTGCAATATCGCCACGATGTCGCCCTTCTTGATCCCGAGTCCAGTAAGGGCGTGAGCCAGCCTGTTCGATCTCTCGTTAAGCTGGCCAAAGGTTAACTTCTTGCCCTCGAAGATTATCGCCGGCCGGTCAGGTACGATAGCGCTGGCTATGGTGAGGAAGTCCGTAGTATTCATCTCGCCTCCTAAATTATTAATTAATTACTTGCTGCGCAACTTTTTCTTGACCTTCTTTACCACTTGCGACATGACTTTGCCGGCCTTGTCATCGATGCGGATATCGGCGGCATGATCCAGGCTGGTTTCGCCTTCGTTTATTATAACCAACTTCGCCCCCGATTGCACCGCATACTGCGGCATCAGCGCCGCCGGATATACCACGAGCGACGAGCCAATCACAATGCAGAGGTCACAGCTCGTAGAACGCTGCTCCGCCTCCATAGTCTCCTTCACAGGCATCGCCTCCCCGAAAAACACGCCTTCCGGTTTAATAATGCCGCCGCACTTGACGCACTCCGGGTCCTCAGCGCCAGCCTCTACCCACCTCATCACCTCCTCATTGCGCCAGCGCTCGCCGCAGCTAAGACACTTCGCCCACTGCATATTGCCGTGAAGCTGAATGACCTTATCCTCCGAGCAGCCCGCCTTTTGATGAAGCCCGTCCACGTTCTGGGTAATGACGCAGTCCAGCTTGCCCAGCTTCTCCAGCTCGGCAACAGCGTAGTGGGCGTCGTTCGGCTTCATATCGGTCCAGCTCAACCCCACGGTTTTACTCATCCCCCACAGCCTCTTCCTTGCCTCACTGCTGCTGACGAACCTCTGGTATGTGAAGTCCTCGGGATCGAACTTAGTCCACAGCCCATCGGGGCCCCTGAAATCGGGTATCCCCGACTCCGTACTGATGCCAGCGCCAGTGAACACCACAATCCGATTCGATTTCACGATGAGGTCGGCAACCTCCTCGATAAGCTCATCCTGCGTCTTCCCGCCCATTCCCTGCTTCATTCGCTTACCACCACCTTACATTTTGCATTTTGCACTTAATTAGCGTCGCCTGTTTTCAGCACCATCGCGAAGAGCTCCCTCTCCATCTCCAAGCCCTGCTCCAAAGACAGGTCCAACCCACGGTTTATCGCCTGCTTGGCATACCTTACAGCAATTTGGCTTCGCGACATTATCACCCTCGCCATAGCCTCCGCATCAGACAGTAGTTCAGCACGAGAAACCACCTTGTTTATCAAGCCCACTCGTAACGCCTCGGCAGAATTTATTATCTCTCCAGTGAGTATGGACGCTGCGCACATGCCCGGCCATATCAGCCTCGGCATGGTCTGAGTGCCTCCAGCAGTGGGCACCATGCCAATCCCCACCTCCGGCAGACCGAACCGAGCGTCCTCCGAGGCTATCCGGATATCGCAGCACATCGCCATCTCCACCCCCGCCCCCAATGCGAAACCGTGTATGGCTGCTATCAGAGGCTTGGAGAACCCTAAAAACTGCCCCCACAAGTCTCGCTCCCATCTTATCTGACGGGCGATGTTCTGAGAAGGCGTGGTCCCGAATTCCGTTATATCTGCCCCAGCCGAGAACCCCCTGTCGCCAGCACCCTTGATAATGCCCACCATCACCTCAGGGTCATCATCGAGTGCAGGCAGCACCTCATAAAGCTCGTCCCGCATCTTTATGTTAACTGCATTCAGTGCCTGGGGACGGTTCAGCGTGATATAGGCGATACCGTCCTTTTTCTCGTAGATTATGGTCTCAAAAGCGTTCATGCAGTAAGTACGCTACTCTCCCTTAAAGGTAGCCTTTCGCTTCTCCAGGAAAGCCTTTATGCCCTCTGCTCTGTCCTTCGTTGTCTGCAGCAGAAACGAGAGGTCTGCCTCCAGCCTCAGCCCCTGCGCCAGTGTCATATCCATGCCCTTATTCACCGCCTCCTTGGCATATCTCACGGCGATGGGCGCCCTCGAGATGAGCTTCCTGGCCAACTCCCCGGCCTCCTCGTGCAGTTTTTGCTTCGGCACCACCTTGTTGACCAGTCCTACTCGATATGCCTCCGCAGCATCTATGGGCTCGGCAGTGATGACCATCTCCGTAGCCTTGCCCTTGCCTATAATCCGGGGCAGACGCTGCGTGCCCCCGCCGCCGGGGATGATGCCATAGGAGGTCTCGGGAAAGCCAAAGCGCGCGTTCTCCGAGCAAATCCTGATGTCGCAGCTCAGCGCCAGCTCTAATCCAGCGCCCAGGGCATCGCCATTTATAGCGGCGATGACGGGGCAGTTCAGACTCGCCACAGCACTTGAACTGAGGCTCGCAGTGTTTATTTTCTTCAGATTATCAGCGGAGGCTGCCCGAAGCTCAGCGAGGTCGCATCCAGAGCAAAACACATCGCCTGCGCCGCTGATAACGACCACCCTGACCTCATCGTCCTGGTTTATAGCGCGGCAGGCGTCGACAAGCTCGTTTGCCAGTTCCAGGTTTATGGTGTTGCCAACCTTGGGGCGGTTGAGGCTGAGCCAGACGACCTGCTCTTTCCTCTCGTAGATTATGGTCTTATAGGGCATGAAGCTTCCCTTGGCTTGAGAGTCCAAGAGCAAATCTTACCCGACCCACGAGACTATGTCAAGGAAAACACTCTTGATTGTTTACTGGCTGCAGTGAGCGGATGATGCTGGTTCCTACGCAACTTTCCGAACTGTCCAAAATGGTTATGACATGCCTGATCTGCAGATAGGGATTGGAAAGGTGTGCTCCGAAAGGAGTCGGGTTTGGAGAAATTCATTTGAAGGCTCTCAAAATGAAGCTAGGTTGCCAGCAGAACTTAGTTGTAATAATTTGGATGCCGGTCAAGGTATATTTCTGGTTATAGAAGCAACTCACTCAACTTCTTGGGATTGCTGCTTTTCATCAGGGCTTCTTCCTGGTAACGATGTTTCTTCTTACCAGGTCAGCCAGTGCTTGATCCATAGTCTGCTTACCTTCCAATGCACCATGCTCAAGGTTAGCAGCTATTTCATTGGTCCTGCTTTCACAGATTAGTTTTCTTATCCCGGGCGTAGCCAGCATTATTTCAAAGGCAGCTATTCGACCACCTCCGATACGGGTTAGAAGCATCTGTGATAGTACCGCCTCAATTACTTGTGAGAACTGCAATCTGATCTGATGTTGTCGACTGCCGGGGAAAATATCAATAACACGGTCAACAGATTGGGCTGCATCGATTGTATGCATCGTACCGATCACAAGGTGACCCGTCTCTGCCGCTGTCATAGCTGTGCTGATCGTGGGCAAATCGCGCATCTCTCCGATTACAATTACATCCGGGTCGTGGCGGAGAGCATGAACCAATGCTGTATAGAAGGATTTGGTATCATGCCCTAAATCACGCTGCCGGATAATGCACTTGTTGTCCCGGAACAAGAATTCAATAGGGTCTTCAATAGTGATAACGTTTCGCTCCTCTGTCTGATTGAGATGATTGATCATGGCTGCCAGAGTCGTTGACTTGCCGCTTCCAGCTGCGCCGGTTATCAAGATAAGCCCTCTCGGCTTGCGAATAAGCTCTTTGCAGATTTGTGGTAAGCCCAGCTCATCAATAGATGGAATCCTGTATGGTACTAGCCGGAAGGCGAGACTCATCGAGCCTCGTTGTTGCAGCGCGCTGACTCGGAATCGGGCAACACCGGGAACACTATAGGAAAAATCCAGCTCCAGTTCTCTACTAAAAACATCCCTCTGCTTTTCAGTAGTAACTTGTTTAAATATGGATTTAACATCATCCGGTGTGAGTGAGGGCAAGTCTTCTTGTGCTAATAACTTGCCTTCAATTCGGAGTACTGGATGACTTGGCACCTTGATATGCAAATCCGAAGCGCCTTTGTATACCATTAGCGAGAGAAGTTCATCTATATGAAAACCTAGATCTTGGGAGGTCTCTGTATAGACAGGTGAGAAGAATTTTTGATCGCGCATTTCTTACCTCTCTCGCTTAGTGAATCGTCAATATCGATTCAGCAGGTTGTTACTACGATTCTCTTAACACCCTTCTCTATCTGACTTTGGACCTGACCTTCATCATCCGAGGCATCTTTTACTGCCGACAGTCCTTTAATGAATTCCAGAAGCGGTAAAGGGGCTCTGACAAGCATCCTGATTCTGAGGCCTTCGTTCACTGCCCCTTTCATACTCAAGACATCAAGATTAGGGGTCTGTTTCAACTGCTTATGTAATGCGCACAGTGTGCTTACGTTTACGGGAGGAGCAATTGCCAGTTCAACAACGCCATCGTAGAGCTTGGACATTCGTCCTTCTTCTTGGATTGTTTTCTCGCTGTCCTTACTTCTCGCTTTCTCGATGACCTGGCTAGCTTTATTCTCAGCTTCGGTAATAATCCCGCTTGCGTTGCCCCCACCCTTCTGCTTAGCCTCCTCCACGATCTGACTAACTTTCTTCTCAGCTTCAGTAATAATCACGCTTGCGTCGTCCTCACCCTTTCGCTTGGCCTCCTCTACTGATCTGACTGGCTTTATTCTCAGCTTCGGCTATAATCCTGCTTGCGTTGTCCTCACCCTTTCGCTTGGCCTCCTCCACGATCTGACTAGCTTTATTCTCAGCTTCGGCAATAATCCCGCTTGCGTCGTCCTCACCCCTTCGCTTGGCCTCCTCTACGATCTGACTAGCTTTATTCTCAGCTTCGGTAATAATCCCGCTTGCGTTGTCCTCACCCTTTCGCTTGGCCTCCTCCACTATCTGGCTAGCTTTATTGTGTGCTGCTTCTATGATTACCGATGCTTCCGATTTAGCCGTATTATGCGCATCCTCAACAGCCTGTCTTACCTTCTGTTCAGCTTCAGCAATGATTTTATTGGCCTCAATCTCAGCTTTAGTCTTCACCTCCTCAGTGATAGACTGTGCTGCTTGCTGGCCTTCTGCCAAGATGGTGTTTGAATCGACCTGAGCCTTCCTTTTAGCTTCCTCTATAAGCTGGCTAGCCTGGTGCCTAGCTTCAGTAATAATCCTGCTTGCGTTGTCCTCACCCTTCTGCTTAGCCTCCTCTATTAGCTGCCTCGTTATCTCTTCAGCATCGGCAAGCATCTTTGATTCAGTGTTACCAGCCTCTTGTATGATCCGGCTAGCTTTTTTGTGCGCTTCTACTATGATTACCGATGCTTCCGATTTAGCGGTACTATTCGCATCCCCAACAGCTTGTTTTACCTTCTGTTCGGCTTCAGCAATGATTTTACTGGCCTCAATCTCCGCTTGAGCCTTTATCGCTTCAGTAATAGATTGTGCCGCTTGCTGACCTTCTTCCAAGATGGTGTTTGAATCGACCTGAGCCTTCCTTTTAGCTTCCTCTACGATCTGACTAGCTTTGTTTCCAGCTTCAGCTACAATCCTACTTGCATTGTCCTCACTTTTCTGCTTAGCCTCATCTATAGTCCGAGTGGCTTGTTGCTCAGCTTCAGCTACAATTTCGGCTAAAACCCAACTTGCGTAGTCCTCACCCTTTTGCTTGGCCTCCTCTACTATCTGCCTACCTATCTCTTCGGCATTGGCAAGCATCTTTGACTCGGTGCTCCTAGCCTCTTCTATGATCAGGTTAGCTTTTTGTTCAGCTTCAGCCTTGGCCTGGGCTATAATCCTGCTTGTGTTGTCCTCACCCTTTCGCTTGGCCTCCTCAATTAGCTGCCGTGCTATCTCTTCGGCGTCGGCAAGTATCTTTGATTCGATGTTTCTAGCCTCTTCTATAGTCTGGTTGGATTCATCCATAGTGTCCGATACCTCAGCCAGGGTATCGCTACAAGAGCGGCTAATACTAACGTTAGGTTCGATGGAAACCAAACCGTTGCGAACCGCCAGAACCACTGCGTGCGCCCTATCGTTAGCATTCAGCTTACGGAGTATACTGCTTATATGTTTCTTAACAGCGGACTCGGTTATGCCTAAGATGGCTCCAATCTCTTTGTTTGCCTTGCCCTTTACGACAAAAGCCAGGATTTCAACCTCCTTGGGGTTAAGTGGTGTGGATATGTCATCCTTTTTCGTGACATTACATATAATCTCCTCAAATTGCTTCTGTACTCGTAAAGCGACTTGTGGTTTATTGCTTACGCTGTCATTTATAGGATATTCACCCCTGGAGGCTCGTTCTATTGTCTCAGTAAACTCCTGTGGTGTACAAGATTGAGTCATCACGTAAGCGGAGGCCCCACTTTTGATAGCTTCGAACAACTCGTCGTCGTCTTCTGATGGGTTGCTGGTCAGCATCACGACCTTTGTTTGAGGTGTACTGCGAACGATCTTCCTACATAGCACGAGTCCGTCGCGATGGGGAAAATTGATATCCAGCAGCACAACGTCAGGCGAGATAGCATCGATTTGAGCGACTGCCTCGTTGCCATCTATCCCTGGATCACATTCAATGATCTCGATCGCTTCGGCGCTGCTGCCTTGTGCTATAGTCTGCCGTAGCCCTGTTCTTAAGAATGGCTGTTCATCGACAACCATCACAACGATCTTCCCCATGTGAACCTCCGGAATCTAAGTCCTCTACAGAATAGACTCTTTTCCCTCCAAGCCGAGGCCGATCTCGGCTCTTCCAAATTCAAAACTGCATTTCTAATAACAAATCTTATACGAAATCGTGCTCCCTATGAATAGCGAGTTCGTACTGTATGCAGTAGTGCTTTGGTAGTGCTGTAGCTATACGATGAAATAACTTTGTTATTGTCCCCCTCATCTTGTATTTCATGCATCAAGTGCCTGACGTTTTGTACATGGCATAGTTAGCTCCATTTTCCACAATGTCGTAAGGGCAATCGTCGGTAATAGGTATCTACGAGAGAGGAGTAATATGTAATGTATGCCACAGACACAGAGCTCGGTAATTCGAATATTGGATATTTCGTCGAATTTTAACTAGCCTACTATCGTCTTCTGAAAAATCAAGTCCTTTTGCAACGATAAGCTGATAGAAAAGGACCACTTTCAGAGCCTGAAATCTGGATATTTTCACCGCAACTATTTTCTGTGGCAGGTCATTATGTAGGGCTTACTTAACAATGGAAATTTGTCTGAGTTGTTTAATTTGAGTCTATCCTGATAGGGCCTGGAGACTCGACCAAGATATCGCCACTACGGCGGCCAATATTGAGGTTAGGCTGGACAGAAATCAAGCCAGCGCGAATCGCCAGAATAACTGCATGCGCTCTATCGTTGGCGTTCAGCTTACGAAGTATGTTGCTGATGTGCTTCTTCACAGCCCCATCGCTCATACGCAAGATGGCTCCAATTTCTTTGTTTGCTGTGCCCTTTGCCACAAGAGTCAGTATTTCGACCTCCTTGGAGTTGAGGGATGTGGTTATGTCATCCTCTCTTCTAACACTACATGCCATCTCTTGGAATTGCCTCAAAACTCGCAAAGCGACTTCTGGTTTATTGCTTAAGTTGTCATCTATGGGATGCTCACCATTTGAAGCTCGTTCTATTGTCTCTGCAAGCTCCTGCTGTGAACAATACCGAGTCATCAGATAAGCGGCGGCACCACTTCTTATGGCTTCAAACAATTCGTCGGGATCTTCTATCGGGTTATTTGTTAGCATTACCACCTTTATTTGAGGGCAGCTACTATAGATCTTCCTGCATAGCGCTAGCCCGTCACGATCGGGGTAACCAATATCCAGCAGCACGACATCAGGCGGGGCAGCATCGATTTGAGCAACTGCATCGTTGCCATCTACACCAGGGTCACATTCTATGATCTCGATTGCCTCAGCGCTGCTACCTTGCGCTATAGCCTGGCGCAGTCCAGCCCTTGCAAATGGCTGCCTATCGACTATCATCGCAACAATTTTACGCATGGCAACACCCACAAATCCTGATGCTACCTGACAAGCAGCTTATCCAGGTCTGTCCCTATCAAGTCCTCGGATTTCAGTACGGACGAGCGACTTCGTCTCCCCTTTGCTTCTCTTGGTTTAACAGGTTCCCACAGGGCAGCGAAAGCCCTGACAATTTCGGGATCGAACTGAGTGCCAGCACATTGCTTCAATTCTGAGATGGCTTCGTCGTGAGTTGATTTGCCCTCACGGTATGGACGTGGCGATGTCATAGCATCATAAGCATCGGCTACTGCTAGAATCCGGGCGTCAAGGGGGATATCTTCACCTTTAAGCCCTGCTGGATATCCAGTGCCATCGTAGTGTTCATGATGATACTCAATGGCAGCCAGGCATCGGCTCAAGCCCTTGACGTGTTTCAGTATCGTTACCCCCAACTTTGGATGCTCGTGTATTGGCCTCCAGTCCTTCTCACTCAGAGGCCCGCGCTTCGCAAGCAACACGTCAGAAACTCGAATCTTTCCTATGTCGTGCAGCAAAGCAGCCGCCTGGATTCTAGCTATCGCATCTTCAGAGTACCCCAGAGCTTCGGCGATCTCCGTTGCATACTTACTAGTTTTTGTTGAATGGCCGTAGGTACTATGGTCCTTGGCATCCACCGTAGCCGCCAAGGCGCGTATCGTGCTCAATACCGCTGACTCCGGCTCCTGACCGAGTCCAATTTTGGAAGTCTGTGTAACAACTAACTCTGGGGCCACACTTATTCGATTCCTGCCTGATTGCTTACTGTGGTACAAAGCAGCATCTGCCGCCCCGAGAAGGTCTTCGCGCACAACCCCATCGGTTGGCCACGAGGCTAGTCCCATGCTACAAGTCAAGGCAGCCCCTTTGGAGTCCATCTCACCTTCTACGCTCTTAAGTATCCTCTCTGCTACCTTGTAAGCATCATCCAGGGGTGCCTGCGGCAATATGACAGCGAACTCGTCGCCTCCATAGCGAAAAGCTGCATCCATCCCTCTTATCGAGCGCCTTATGCACTGCGCTATCTGTCTGAGGATATCATCTCCAGCTAGGTGACCGTGTGCATCGTTATATGCCTTGAAGAAGTCCAGGTCCAAAAATATAACGGAGAATACGTCACCAAAACGAGAGCACCTCGAAATCTCCTCATCAACACGCTCATGGAAATAGCCATGGTTGAGCAACCCCGTCAACTGATCGATATGAGCACTATCCTTAGCTTTAGCATAAAGCTGAGCGTTTTCTATGGCCGCTGCCGCATCATCGACTAGTTTCTTAAGCATACATATATCATCTTCCGAATAGAAACCTCCTATTCGTTTTCTACTTAACACAAGTATTCCAATAAGTTTGCGCTTGCTCTTCATTGGGAAAAACAACTCTATTCCCACCGCTTCAATAATACCTCTCTCAACCTCGCACAGTGCCTTGAATTCCGGTGCTGCATTTATTTGATCTCGAGATAGGGGGGCATCCTTGAGAGCAAGCCAGTTCACAATCAGACTATCCTTGCTCAATGTTACAGGTATGATCTGCTCTCTTTCATTCAGGCGTTTGGCAAACTGCAAGGTGAAATCACCATCGGTGGGTAGCAAGAGGCTCGCCTGGGCAGCACCCGTCGCCTTCACTATCGGCATCAACATTGCTTCCGCCAACTCGCGAAGGTCAAGAATGTTTTTCGCACTTTGAGCAAAATTGCCTACCATCTGACGATAGTCATAGCTCTTACCATAATAGATCTTGTCTACAGTCTTCTGGACACGCCTGGTCAGTGGGTAAACCAGCAAGGTCGTAAAGAATGCAATTGCGAGAATAGCAAAGCCAGCAAGGCCAGTCCAAGTATGAAGAAAGTGGTGAAAGCCCCAGAACACAAGCAAATAGGATATAGCAGCAACAGCACTTACGGACAAATATGCAAAGCATTTCTTAATAACCAATCTCATGTCGAACAGCTTATGGCCGAAAGTGGCATAAGTGATCAGCAAGGCATTGCACAGATTACCGAGATGCTCCAGGGGATATTTTTGGAATGGAGGAACGGCGATTCTAAGATTGAGAACCACCAGCAGAGCAATGCCCAGCAAGAAGTAGATGATTCTATTCCGACTCAGGGGGTTCTCCTCAGTTTGGTACTTCTGCACCAAGTGGAATATCGACAGCCCAATGAAAATTGCCCCGCCGAGAAGAGTCAAATAGAGCCACGGCCCATAGTCAATGCTAACCTCACCGCCGCCCGAACTTTGGAGAACCTGGGGGGCATAGCCAGTAACAGCTATAATAGCGAGGATAATTAGAACCGCATATGCTCCCACTATCCATGTTCTTACGTTACTCTGTGTGAAAGCGCCGATTAAGTGAAAATAACTGACAACCGCCCAGAGGCCTGTAATCGGCAATAGTCCACCCCACAGCCACAACTGTCCAGGGAAGAAATTGGAAAGCGCTATGAAGCTATTCAAACTCCAAACAACAGATGCGGCCAGATATACTAGAAACGGCCACCGTGTCCTGTTTTGTGGACCACGGAGAACTATAGTAACAGGCAATAGATAGACGAAAATGGCTACCAATGGAACCACCGAATAGTAAGTCATCTGTTCAACTCAACCTTCATACTCCGAGCAACCGACTAAATCTCTTGCACACATTATGCGACAAAGCAGATTCTTTTCAATATTACAAAGGTAACTTACGTAATATGACAAAGGTTCCGATGTAAGGCCGTACTTCCAGATTTACGTAACATCACTAAAGTACACCAGCCCATGGAAATACGATCACAGACCGTAGTGCAGGACAGCGTTCGAGTACCAACGACTGAAGGCTATAGAGTTCAGATGGGGTGAACGTGGTCTTAGATTGCTGCTCTTGCCGTTTCAGTATGCTTTGTTATTGAGACTATCTCTTCATCTCCAAGATACTACCCGAAAAGTCTCAATTAACGGTCTGGCGAAGCACAATGGAATCTGCTTGAAAAGAGCAAGAGCGGCACCGAGCTACAATTGCGCCTCACAAACTGCGGCTTTAAGAGGGAAACTTTTCAGAACGAATGCTGTCTGAACATAGTCAGGAGGTAACACCTACTTCCCCACATATTCTTTCCGAGCAGTTGTTTGGTTGGTTTTCTCTTTCTCTATCAATACTTGACACGACACCCGTTAAAACCTAAGCCTCTTTTTGGCTGCCTTCATAAGTTCGTCTCTGAACTTGGGGTGCGCAATCTCAATAAGAGCCAAAGCGCGCTCTCTTTCATTGAGTGGTGCAAGGTTGGCAATCCCATACTCGGTGACTACATACCCAGCGTAATGCCTGGGCACGGTCACCCTGGCTCCCTCTGTCAGATAAGGCACGATGCGTGATATCGTACCGCCATGGGCAGTGCTAGGCAGGATGTTTATCGACCTTCCTCCTTCGGACCAGTAAGAGCCAATCACAAAGTCGAGCTGCCCGCCCACGCCGGAGCGCATCGAATCGCCGAAGGACTCCGAGGCGATGGTTCCCACAAGGTCGACCTCCACAGAGCCGTTTATGGCCACCAGGTTCTTCTCTCTGACCAGCAAAGGAATCGAGTTGCTATATGAAGCACAGTAGAACTCGACCATGGGATTGTTGCCCAGAAAGTCGTAAAGCTCCTTGTCGCCAATGGCAAAAGCCATGATCATCTTGTTAGGATGGGTCTCTTTATACTTGCAGGTGACGACGCCCTTCTCCACAAGCAGGTGGGTGCCCTGGGGAGCCATCTCCGTATGGATGCCCAGGTCTTTCAGACCGCTATCCGCAAGAAGCTTAGATATCTGTCCCGGGACTGCGCCTATTCCTACCTGGATGCAATCCCTGTCCCTGAGCAAGCTCACCACGTTCGCAGCTATCTTCTTATGGACCTCCGACGGCTCGGGCAGTGGAGGCGAAAACAGGGGCTCGTCTGTCTCAACGAACTTAGCGAACTGGCTTACGTGGTAGTGCGAATTGCCGTAGGTATGCGGCACGTTCGGGTTGACCTCGCCGATTACCACGGCGCCCTGGTCAATGATGTCCGGCGTGAAGAACAAGTCAAGGCCTAGCGATACATAACCGTGATCGTCCGGGGGGCTGATCTGGGTGAGCATGACATGCCTGCGTGGATCGATTGCTTGCCGCTTCTGCGCCACAACGCCCACAGTGGAGCTTTGTACCGCAATGTATGTAGTAATGCCCTCTTCCCACTGCCACATGGTAAGCTGGTTATAGAAGCCACACATCATATCAAAGGTCTTTTTGTACTCAGGCGCAAAAATTTTGTACGGATGAAATACAAGTGCATTTATATACTGAACATCCTCAAGTTCATCTTTCCGGTCTGCGATTGCATCCATCAGCGCCGTGGAAGGCTCGCCGAGGCCGAGGGGAGTGAACATACGGTCATGAGATTTAATGAGCTTCGCGGCTTCCTCAGGACTGCATAGCTTCGCTTTGTATTCATCTCTCCAGGACATTTTCAACCTCCCTCAAACAAGATGATTATCACGGAGTCTTTTGTGGACCTGCATTGCGAAATTATACGGGGGTATTTCCTCAATTGTCAATGGAAGTATATGATACCACTTTGGCAGGTATAGCTCTACCAAGCTGTCATTTTATCGCCATCGCCTTACTCAGCACCTTAATGCGCTTAGCTTCATAGGCAGGTTCTTAACCGCTTGCCTGCTTCTTACCTAACAGCTATACTGTGATACGGGGAAGTTAGAATGGCTAACGATGTTGCCTTGGAAAAAGCTATCGCAGATATGAAGGGTATCACCCCTTACGCTGTCGCCTCGAAAAGCGGCACAGATTATGATGGCAAGAGGTTCAAGGTCCCTTTCTTCAACCGCGTTTTCCTGGTTCATTACCCAGAAATAAAATTTGTTGAGGAAGGAAAGCCAGCTCCGGTGCCGCAATACATCCAGATAATCCTGCTCCATTATCTATTGCAGGCCAGAGGTGTGGCTATCGCTGATGAGTGGATAGCCTACCGCCATCTCCCCGGCGCAAACTCTTCGATGCGCAGGTTCTTTCAGATGGCAATAACCCCTCTGCTTCGCGCCTTCGATAATAACGTCGAGGGATTCAAAAAGGCTGGCCTGGCTCTGGGCGGCATCCCAATTACTCGCACCGGCGATGCTGCCTTTAAGTTCATAGCACTGCCCAAGATACCGATGGCATGTATTTTCTACCAAGGCGAGGAGGGGATACCATCCTCAGTAAATATCCTCTTCGATGCCTCCGCCCCTGATTACTTGCCTACCGAGGACCTATCTTTGGTGGGCGTTTATCTCGTCAACGCCATGAGGAAAGCCAAGTAGGGACACAGAATCCTGTGTTAGCTACAACTTTGTCATCTTTCATTCTGCAGTTTGAATTTCTAGGTTCCCGAGCCTATCCTCCGCAATATATCCCAGAAGGCTCCGCGGTATCCCGCATTGATGGCGTCCACCAGCACTGTATTGTCGTTATAGTTGTAGTTCCTCTCCGCCTCAGATGGCGACACGAAGAAGAAGCGTTCATCCCCTCCAATAAGCCGCGAGAGGTATTCAGGTGCATCAGGTCCCAGGTCTGAGGAAAGATAGAATACAGGTGCAAAGAAGTTATCGTTCCCCACAACCTGCCGCGAATGTTAGGGTTTTCCTTTAGCAACCCTTGACTTGTAACCAACGCTGCCAGCTTCGTTTGCGGGAAGATACGCACCCCAAACGAAACCCCTATCCTATCCGGCGAGAGCCTCTTCATAGTGTCGATGGTCTCTTTCATTGATTCCCTGGTCTCACCTGGCCCGCCGAGTAGGAGGTCATACATAAAGATGATGCCCTCTTGATGGCATATCTCAGCGGTGCGGCTCAGGTCCTCCACAAAGAAGTCACGTCCCAGACGACGCAACATAGCGTCACAGCCGCTGTCCACCCCGAAGTCTATGCCGACGCATCCCGCCCTCTTGCACAGAGTTGCTAACTCCTGTGAAAAAGGCTTAGGGCTGGCATAGGCATACCACCTGATCCTGTCCCCCAACCCACGTTCTACCAGCTCCAGGCATATATCGCGGGCATGGTTCTCTGGGATGTTGAACTCACTGTCGCAGAAATGGAGATGGTCAATGCCTCCCCTCAGCAGGTCTTCTATCTCATCGGCAACACTTTTAGGTGAACGCAACCGCAGCTTCTTCCCCTTTCCCACCGGGTCAGCGCAGTAAATACACCCCTGGGGACAACCCCGCTTGCTTTCCACATTGCCCATGCCACCTTCGATAAAATAACGATGATTGTCCACCACGTCCCGCTCAGGAGCGGCGATGCGACTCAAATCCAGGTACTTAGATTTGTTGACATGAAACCCCTCAGGCGAACGATAAACCAAGCCCGGGCACATCGCGAAACTCCTGCTTTGCTGCAATCCTGTCAACAAGCAACGGCAGAGAAAGCTCTCCTTCCCCCCAGATTCCCAGATTAAGGCCATAGTAGTCCAGAATAGCTTGAGGCATGATAGAGAAACCGGAGCCTCCCAGAATTATAGGGACATCGGTGTTTGCCTTGACAAGGTCAATAACTGCCTTATACCGGTCTATGCAGAAATCCTGGCTCGCCAAGTATGTATCATCGGTGTTGCGCAGGGTGACAGCTATTGCTATTACATCGTTATGGGCAAAATACCTCTCGATGTCGAGAGAGATGTCGGTGGAGAAGCAGAGGTCGAGCAGGTCTACCTGGAATCCGTTTTTCTTAAGAGCAGAAGCTAGGTAGTCCAGCGCCAGAGGAGCCACCGGAGGCTTCATCCGATTGGGGTTGACCAGAAGCACCTTGCCTCGTCGTTTTGACGAACTCGCTTGCAGGCATCAATTCATCCCTAGGCTAGGCCGTTCACCTTCCTCAGCCAGGCCAAGACAGCGTTCATAGCCGGCTCGCTGAGGCGTAGCTTGTGCTCAGCGCCCGGTATGACGGAGATTTCCTTAGGCTCTTCAGCCTTGTTATATAAGTCCCAGGCATGGCTCAGAGGAACGGTCAGGTCGTTACCGCCATGTACTATAAAGAGGGGACGAGGTGAAATCTTGTGTATCCATTTCATAGAACTGACCTTGTCGAAGCCCCTGGCCCATTCCTCAACGGATGGCGGGAAGTTGCTGTCCCTGATGATGCCCACCTGACGGCAGTGCGCCAAGAACTCCTCAACTCGGCTGAACTCCGAGATGTCGAAGAACCGCGCAGGGCAGGCGCAAGCGACCAACGAGGTTATCCTTTTATCATTTGCTGCAACGTAAACCGAAGCCATCGCACCACCGCTGAACCCCACTCAGCGACAGCCGTGATTTATCCACCTCATCGAGCTGGCATAGATAATCAATCGCCGCCTTCAAATCACGCGTCCAGCCCAGCATGTCGAAATTGCCCTCGCTGTCGCCGGTGCCCCTGAAATTAAAAATTAGGGAAACAAATCCCTCGCTGCTGAACCTCTCGGCAAGCAGAGGATAGCCCCTGTCCCTCGGGTCAGCGGTTCTCTTGGCGGGGACGCCATGGCAGATACACACAGCGGGGTGACGCCCCTTGCCCTGGGGAATATAGACCTCTGCTGCAAGCCGCAGACCGTCTGCTTCAATACTAAACCTTCTTGCCGACACGGATTTCACCGCCCTGCCTGCCCTCCTTTGTGGTAACCTTCTGCTTGAGGCGGTCTACGGCATACTGACAGGCTGCGAAAGCCTCCTGGCGATGGGTGGCAGCAATAGCGATAACTATGGTGACCTCCCCCGGCTCTATCCTCCCCTTCCGGTACCAGAAAGCTATCTCCCCCACATCCCACCTTTTCCTTAGCTCGCTGACTATATCCTTAAGCACCTTCTCCGGCGCTTCTCCGGAGACCCCATGCTCCAGATAAAGGACATTTTTATCCCCTGAACGGCCTCGCACCCTACCAGTGAAGGTCACCACCGCGCCGCACTCGTCCCCTTTGACCTTGGCGATGACTTTTTCGGGGACTATCGGCTTGTCCGTAACTTCTAGTATATCCTTTTTGCTCAACTTCACTACCTCCGAAGCAGATTATACCCTATCAACTGCTTGAAGTCGAACCTAAACTTTAATATGTGAGAACCTGTCCGGTTGTGGTATAATCTAACTCAAACATTTAAAGGGGAAAGCGATGGGTAGAATTCTAGTAACTCTAGCAGTAATAGCATTAATTCTTAGCAGTCTGGTAGGCTGTGAAACTGAGTCACAGCAACCTACAGCCACCCCAGAGGCATGTCAGGCCAATTTCATCGTCGAGCCCATACCAGCTAACTGCACAGTTCAAGGTGAAGGACTGTCATGCACAGGGACTACCGTCGTTCACTTCACCGATAAATCAACAGGCAACATAACCGCCTGGGCCTGGGACTTCAGCGACGACGGCAACAGCACCGCGCAAAACCCAGTCCATACATATACTAAAAACGGCAACTACACAATCACCCTCACCATCACTACACCAGATTGTCAGAATAAGCTGACTAAACAGGAATATATCGTCATCGCCGGATGCCACACCTGAGGCGGGGGATAGAAACGCCAGTTCGGCGCCAAGCAGCAGGGGCGGTTCATGAACCGCCCCTTTTAAGTTCATTCTTTACACAAGCCACCTGAATATCTATAATAGAACTATAAGCGAAGATGCGCATATAAGGAGATAAAGATGCGCGATTTAGTCAAAGCTATGAAAGCTCTCTCCGATGAGACCAGGCTCAGGATTCTAAACCTGCTGCTAGAGAGGGAGTGCTGTGTCTGCGAGGTGATGCAGGCGCTGGATATCTCACAGACCAGGGCTTCCCGCAATTTGAGCGCCCTATATGATGCAGGCTTCCTCAAGCTGAGGAAAGACGGCCTCTGGTCTCTCTACTCTATTGACAGAGAACAAATGAAACTCTATTATGTCAACCTCGTCGAGGCTGTGAGCCAAGGACTTAAGGGCAATGAGCTAGCGGCACAGGACAGGAAGCGACTTAAGAAAGCCAAGCGTGTCGGCCCGGGCTGTGTCCGGAGATGTGCCAGGTAGACTCTTTTTTTGCCCTTAAGTATGAGTTATTGCGCATCTAGAGAAGGTCTAAAGAGGGCACCCTATGCTTGAAATCAGAAAAACTGCTATAGCCCTGGAGGAAGAGGAATTGCTCGAACTGGAGCAAATCATCGTTGACCGCGATGAGAAAGAGGCGCTCGCTTTCTTGAAGAGGTCGGCCTATGACAAGATTGTGGCTTCTCAGAAGGTCAGGTGCGACCACGAGAAGCTAGGCAGATAGTTAGCCACTTCTTGTGGGGAGATGCTTTATGCTGGAGATCAGAAAAACAGCCATAGCCCTCGAGGAAGAGGAACTGCTCGAGCTGGAGCAAATCATCGTTGACCGCGACGAGAAGGAGGCGCTCTCCTTTTTGAAAAGGTCAGTCTACGACAAGGTGTCCCGTTCCCAGCAAGGGAAGTTGAAGTCCCATCTGGACACAGGCGGCGACCCAGTGGAAAGGTTCAGGCAGAAACCCTAGCAAAATACCCGACAGAGCATATGAATAGAGCTGAGCCAAAAACTGGCGTGCGCCGTCTCGCTTTACTGGACCGCTTCCTCACGCTCTGGATATTCCTGGCGATGGGCTTCGGCGTGGGGCTGGGTTACTTCATCCCCGGCACAGCCGACTTCATCAACCGCTTCCATGTGGGCACAACCTCCATCCCTATAGCCATCGGCCTCATTCTGATGATGTATCCGCCTCTGGCCAAGGTCAAGTACGAGGAGCTGGGCAAGGTATTTCGCAACTGGCGCGTGCTGGGTCTTTCGCTGGTGCAGAACTGGGTCATCGGCCCCGTGCTCATGTTCTTCCTGGCCATCGCCTTCCTGGGCTTCCTCTGGCCCTATCCCGACTATATGCAAGGGCTGATCATGATAGGCCTGGCGCGCTGCATCGCCATGGTCATTGTCTGGAACGAACTGGCCAAAGGCGATAGCGAGTATGCCGCCGGCCTGGTGGCCTTCAACTCCATTTTCCAGATACTCTTCTATTCTGTTTACGCCTATGTGTTCATAACCGTGCTTCCCGGGTGGTTCGGGCTCAAAGGCACAGAAGTACATGTCACCATCTGGCAGATCGCCCAGAGCGTTCTCATCTATCTGGGCATACCCTTCTTCGGCGGCATGATAACGCGCTTCACGCTCATCAAATTCAAGGGGCGGGACTGGTACGAGAAGAAGTTCATCCCCAGAATCAGCCCCATCACGCTTATCGCCCTGCTCTTCACCATCGTAGTGATGTTCTCGCTCAAGGGCGATTACATCGTTCACCTGCCTCTGGACGTACTGCGCATCGCCGTACCGTTGCTCATCTACTTCGTGGTCATGTTCCTGGTATCGTTCTGGATGGGCAAGAGGATAGGCGCTGATTACTCCAAGACAGCGACCATCGCCTTCACTGCTGCCAGCAACAACTTCGAGCTGGCCATCGCCGTAGCTGTAGCGGTATTCGGCATCGGCTCCGGCCAGGCCTTCGCCGCAGTCATCGGCCCTCTGGTGGAAGTGCCCGTGCTCATCAGCCTGGTGAACGTAGCTCTCTACTTCCAGCGCAGGTACTTCCAGGCCGTTTCGTAGGGGCGGTTCGTGAACCGCCCTTCATGTCATTACGATCCGCCTCTGGCGGAAGACGAAGCAATCTCACCTCCTTGATTCCTGTGGGAGTGTAGCCTATAATGCAAAATGATGTTACCCTCCATGTCCGCCCAAGAGTTCGTTGCCAAATGGAGCAAAGTCACTCTTAAAGAGAAGTCCGCTTCGCAGCAACACTTTCTTGACCTCTGCCATTTAGTTGGTCACCCTGAACCAGCCGAGGCAGACCGCACTGGCGAGACCTTCACTTTTGAAAAAGGCGCTAGCAAGCAGAGTGGGGGTGAGGGTTGGGCTGATGTTTGGAAGAAAGACTTCTTTGCCTGGGAGTACAAAGGCAAGCACAAAGACCTCAACCAAGCCTACCAGCAGTTGCTCCAGTACCGAGAATCCCTGCAAAATCCTTTTCTGCTGGTCGTCTCAGATATGGACAAAATCGTCATTCACACCAACTTCAGCAACACTGTGAAGCAAGTAGTGACGATTGAGCTGAATGACCTGTTGAAGCCCGAAGGCCGGGCCCAGCTAAGTGCGGTATTCTTCGAGCCGGAGAAATTCCGTGTGCCCCAAACAACCGAACAGGTAACGCAACAGGCAGCCGCTGAATTCGCGCGCCTGGCTGACCTGTTACGCAAGTACGGTGCAGACCACCAGCAGGCAGCCCATTTCTTGATTCGTCTCCTATTCTGCCTCTTTGCTGAGGACATCGGCCTTCTGCCCAAGGCCCTATTTACCCAGTTGGTTAAGAATACTCAAAAACAACCTTCTGTCTTTATGGAACAGCTAAAGCAGCTCTTTAGGGCGATGGCCTCAGGGGGATGGTTCGGGGTTACTGAAATCGCCCACTTTGACGGACGGCTCTTTGACGACGACAGTGTATTGGAACTGGACAGCGATGGCCTGGAGATTCTAGCACGGGTCAGCGCCCTTGATTGGTCGAATATTGAGCCGTCCATATTTGGCACCTTATTCGAACGCAGTTTAGACCCGTCGAAACGCTCGCAGATAGGCGCACACTATACCAGCAAAGAAGACATCCTGCTGGTCGTAGAGCCAGTGCTTATGGCACCGTTGCGCCGCCGCTGGGCAGAGGTCCGACAAAAAGCATTAGACCTCGCCCAGCACCGCGACGAGGCAGATATCAAGCGCACTCGAGACAAATACAATAAAGAGCTTACCGCTCTGCTTAAGGGTTTTGCCCATGAGATTGCCCAAGTCCGTGTACTAGACCCTGCATGTGGCAGCGGCAACTTTTTGTACGTTGCCCTGAAGCAACTTCTCGACCTGGAAAAGGAGGTCGTCACTACCGCCTATTCCCTCGGACTTAGCCGCTTTTTCCCTAGTGTTTCACCAGCACAACTACATGGGATAGAGATAAACGCATATGCCCACGAACTGGCACAGGCAACCATCTGGATAGGTTACATTCAGTGGTTACGTGAGAACGGCTTTGGTGTGCCTGACCAGCCAATCCTGAAACCCATAGAGACCATCTTGCTCATGGACGCTATTCTAGCCTACGATAAGACGGGAACCCTGTCGAGCCAGAATGGCCGGAGGCCGACATTATATGGCAATCCACCGTTCTTAGGCGATAAGAAGATGCGCTCTGAGTTGGGCCACAAATATGTAGATGATTTGCGTGGTCTTTATGCAGGTCGCATTCTTGGTCAAAGCGACTTAGTCTGCTATTGGTTCGAAAGGCGCGGGCCCTGATTGCCGAAGGCAAAGCAAAGAGGTCTGGATTATTAGCAACACAGGGCATTCGTGGTGGTGCGAATCGAAAGGTGTTGGAACGTATCAAACAAACTGGAGACATTTTTTGGGCGCAATCTGATCGTGACTGGATACTCGATGGCGCTGCTGTGCATGTTTCAATGATAGGGTTCGATAGATGCGAAGAGGCTAAAAAAGAGCTGGATGGACACTGGGTGGATGCCATCAATCCAGACCTGACGAGCTCTGCCAATCTAACATCTGCCAAGCGACTACCGGAAAATAAAAACCTCAGTTTTATTGGGACACAGAAAACTGGGGCTTTCAACATGACATACGAACAAGCCAAGAAATGATAGCAGCCGGCGGGAATCCGAATGGTCGTTCCAACAGCGATGTCATATAGCCTTGGGTTGATTCTATAGACATAATACGGAGACCACGTAATATATGGATCATTGACTTCGGGGTGACCATGTCACTTGAAATGGCATCCCAATACGAGAAGCCCTTTGAATATGTGAAGCAACACGTTAAGCCTAAGCGCGATAAGGTGCGTAGATAAAATCATCGTGAAAAGTGGTGGCTGTTCGGCGAGCACGTCCTGGCATGCGTACAGCAATTCTAAACTCCATCGTTACATTTTGACTCCTCGCGTATCGAAACATCGTCTGTTTGTTTGGATGAGTCCACATACTATGGCAGACTCAGCCACAATTGTCATCGCTCGCGATGATGACTACTTCTTCGGTGTTCTCCACTCAAAGTTCATGAGCTATGGGCACTACGCAAAGGCACAGCGGTTGAAAGCGCCCTCGCTACACGCCTACGACCACTTTTGAGACTTTTCCTTTCCCATGGCCACCGGGCGAGGAGCCAAAGAATGACCCGCGTGTCGAAGCCATTGCCCAAGATGCTCGCGAGCTTGGTGGAGAAGCGTGACGCCTGGCTTAATCCAGAAGGCGCAACGGAAAGGAACTTAAAAAGCGCACTTTGACCAATCTGTACAACCAGCGTCCCACCTGGCTGGACATGGCTCATCATAAGCTGGACGAGGCTGTACTTGATGCCTACGGCTGGTCCCATGATTTGAGCGACGACGAGATACTTTCTCACCTGCTAGCGCTAAACTTGGAGAGAGCGAAGGTTAATCAGTAGGGGCGTTCAATTGAACGCCCCTACTACGCATATTCTGCCCTAGTGCCCAGATAATTCTTCTGAGGTCACAATTTGTGACCTCAAGAGAGCTGAAAGCTGGCTTGACTACCCTATGCGATGTGTTATCATATTCGGGAACAGAGATCGGTGATGATTGCCTCATTGCCTGTCGAAGTCCAGTCCCTGCAGGGCCCAGCGTCTACCTTAGTACGCTGATTTAACCTTGCGTCCCAGGGTTAAGGGGCAGGAGTTTTGAGGCATAATGTTCTCTACTAAGACCAGCGCGGCTGGTCTGTCTATTATCTCCAATAGCCTTCTGGTCGCCCTCAAGCTGGCTGCAGGCATTATTATGGGCAGCGTCAGCGTCATCTCGGAGGGCGCCCACAGCGCAGTTGACCTCCTGGCCGCAGTCATCGCTTTCTTCAGCATTCGCGCCGCCGCCAAGCCGGCCGACGAGGAGCACGAGTTCGGCCACGGCAAGATTGAGAATATCAGCGGCACTATCGAGGCATTGCTGATTTTCGGGGCAGCAGGGCTAATCATCTATCAGGCGATACAGAAGATAATCACCGGAGCCAAGCCGGAATTCCTCACCTACGGCATTGGCATTATGGCATTCTCGGCAGTGCTCAATTTCTTCGTATCACGCTTCCTGCACAGGATAGCTAATCGCACCGACTCGGTGGCCCTGGAGGCCGATGCCTGGCACCTGACCACCGATGTCTACACCTCGCTGGGTGTCTTCGCAGGGC
>CAWHAI010000032.1:0-29996 GCA_963827295.1 uncultured Chloroflexia bacterium | reverse complement strand
TATTTTTCAAACTAGCCCTCAATTTCTGAAATCCCTGAAAAACCCTCTTCCCATTCTCACCAAACAGACACTTCTGGCTAAAAAATTCCTCGCCTAGACTCATTATAGATTCACGAGGTTCAGCCCCGTATTTTTCTCGCTCTTCCCCCTTGTCTCTTAGTAAAAAATCAAAATCAGCAAACAGAAAACAGTCAATATCAAGCCTAGCTACAAGTTTTGCAAATAACCTAATGTTATCCTTTCCACCTGCTGGCACCACAGATATATTCTGCTCATCCAGTTTTCGCGGGAATAATTCATTCGCAATCATTCTTACCATATATGCATCAAACCCTTCACAGATAATTACTTTGTCCGCAAAAAATAGCTCGTTAGTGCTGTTATCTATAAGAATACGTCGGAAATCCTTTAATCTGACAGGAATAGCTTTAGTTTCATTATCTTGCCTTCGTATTAAAATAACATTCAAATCTTCCAATGTGGTACTTATAAATTCGCTGCTGTGAGTTGTAAGAATAACTTGGTTTCGATTATTTTCCAAGAATTCATCCAAACTGCCGCTGATTACTCTACACGCATGGGGATGTAAATAAATCTCCGGTTCCTCAATACATAGCAGAGCAGAAGTGACCGTGTTTACATATCGCGTGTAGAAGTTGAACAAACCAATAATCGTAGCGCTCTGAATTCCAGACCCCTTCTCTGTGAGTTGTGATTTGAAACCGTCATCAAGATAGATTAGACAACTTTTATACAAATCGGTTTCCGTCGCCTCCGGATTGAATTGAAAATGAAGGGTAGTACCCGGAAAAGCCACATTCAAGGTCGACTGCGTAATTTGTGAAGTCACCTCTGCAAATATTCCATCTGCAACTTTTCTAACCTCAATAAAAGCGTTTTTTAACTCACCAGATTCTTGATGCTTGCTTGTGAGGTGCTTCATTAGCTTCCCATACCATGTCCAACTCGAAAGACGTAATTGGTTCTGTGGATCTCGAAACGAGGGGATGATGGCACTCTGCAGCAATTCATTTCTTATTGGTGCCCTAAAGCTTAATACCCAATCTGATGAATCATCTTCACGATAAAGAAACCGCATATCCTTGGTAATCTTCCCTTCGGTTTTTAAAGCACGAAAGGCAAACGCGTATGAATATTTTCCTTCAAATTGGCTCTCAAGAGTCCCTTGATTGCGTAGCTTCGGATTTACGTATTCTTTGCCTTGGCTATCGTCTTCGCTTATCTGAAAAACTCCAGAGTAGTCATTCGGTAGCTGATCTTCGGGAATTCGAATGGGCTCTTTGATTGGTTTCTTCCCAATCCAGTCAATAATTTGGGAATGTACATAGAAACCAAGACAATTGTACATTTCGTCATAATTTAGAAGTTCACCCTCATCACGTTTTAGTTCACACCAGATAAAAATGTCCTCTGAGGAATGAACAATAGGTTGCCCATCAGCCTGTAATTCCTTCCAGGAGTAAAAATCAATATCCGTGACATTCTCTGACTTTGCATACGTCGGACTAGCTTCTCCAAGCACGATATCGAGTGCTCGAACAATATTACTCTTACCAACATTATTACGACCAATGATTACGTTTTTCCCCTTTGAGAAGCGCAAATCGAGTTCTTTAATGGATCGGAAATTCTTGATATATAGTCGAGAGAGATACATAGGGCTAAACCTCATTCTGGGTCATTCTAGCATCACATACGATACCTGTCAAAGAAGGCGGATTTCAGAGTAGGATTTACAAAGAAAACTGGCTATGAATCAACAAACGAGATTGAAGAGGGGATAAAGCACCCCGCGGGGGCTTGGGATGCGTCCTTTGCCTTTATTACCAGTGTACGTAGACGTCCTTAACAATGCCCAGCGGCTCCCAACGATAGTCACCTAGTACCGCTCTCAGCGCATCTATCTGGCTCCTCAGAGCCTGCTGCTCTTTCCAGGAGAGAGAGCCGTGGTTATATAAGTCAACCTTTGCCTCATAATCCGCCCATTGCTGCTCCCACTGCTGGTAAAACCCATAATCAAATGAGGTGGCTTTATCAAGCGATATCAGGCCATAATTTTGCCCTACTTCGATATAGGCCACCTTCTTGTAGCTCACGGAGCTGTTTTGACTATCCAGGCTACCCCCAGGGGTCGCCGACTGAAACCCTTGCCCTGTGAAGTCTATATAGACCAGCCCCCTATCCGTTGTATGGAAGGCATTCAGAGCGTGCGCGGGGCCCTGGGTGAAATCGACGCTGACATAAGCTGACTTTATCCCCGCCGTCTCCGCGTTATTGTGCAACATGGCAGCAAAATCAGCACACACAAACGAGCCCAATATGTAAGGCTGTTGATCCGTGTTGTCCTGCAACAGGAATGCCTTTAGCTGCGCCCACGACGGGTCTATGGCCTGAGCGTTCTCAGAGAGCTTTATGGGCTGGCCATTGCCACTTGCGGCGCTCAGGACATCGAAGACCTGAGTGAAGTACACCGCATCATCTATAGTAGCTACCCCAACGCCTGTGGCTCTGGCCTCACTTCTGAGCATCAAATCCTGGAGCCCCGGGGTCTCCAGGCAGTAGTCTACCTGCTTCCGAGCCGTCCCCTTGTCAAGCCTGGGAGAGCCACCATTGTAAGTAACCCACCATGAGTTGTGCATCAGGTAATGAAGCTCGGTGGATTCTGCTACGCTATCCGCAAACTTGCTTGCCGAGGCTTGCCTCGCCAACGCATCCAGATTGGGGTCCCTGACAAGGACATTAAGCCCACGCTGCTGCCTCGCCTGATTGACCAGCGCGTATATCTCATCCTCCACCTCTGCCGCGCTTGCCGAGGTAAGAGAGGTGATACAGGAAACCTGAGGCATCACGACAAGCACGACGACCAGCAGGCATAAAGCCAGCGATAACGCTCGTTTAGTCATTAATCTTTTTATCAACCCCTTATCCATCTGGGACTGCTTTTTGGTCCTTCAATATAGTTCACTCACTCTGCACTCCCAGATCTGGGTAATTTTTTAGGGCGTATAGCCATACGCCCCTCCATCAGGTGAATCAGGCATCCACCCCAACCATGCCCAGAGCTTATTCAAACCCTATGCTTAGATTTTACTATCAGGAATATCGCACGTCAACGAGATAACCTCACATTTTCCGTAGACTGAAGCAGAAGTTTGTGGTATATTCCTGGAAGAAAAAGACAGGCAGCGCACCATGGACATGGAGACAGCCCGATTAAAGCTGATGCAGCAACTGGCTCATGAGATCAATGACCCTAAGGTGCTCGATGTGATGAGCCGGATACCCCGCGAGCTATTCGTGCCATCGTCCAGCCAGCATTCAGCCTATGAGAATATCCCTTTGCCCATCGAGATGGGGCAGACGATCTCACAGCCGTTTATCGTAGCTATGATGACTGAAGCTATGGAGCTTACCGGCAAGGAGAAGGTGCTGGAGGTCGGGACCGGCAGCGGCTACCAGACTGCCATCCTCTGCGAGCTGGCGAACCGGGTAGTCACCGTGGAGCGGCACCAGAGGCTACTCGACAGAGCGAAGGATGTCTTGACCATGCTGGGCTACACCAATGTGGAGTTCCACCCCACGGGAAAGACCCTAGGCTGGCCCCAAGGAGCGCCTTATGACGCCATAATAGTTACCGCCGGCGCGCCCAAGGTGCCTCAAGTGCTAGTGGACCAACTAGCGTTAGACGGGCGGCTGGTGATACCCGTTGGCTCCCGCTTCGAGCAGGACTTAATAAAAGTCGTGAGGCTCAAGAGCGGATTGACAACCACCAACCTGGGCGGCTGCCGCTTCGTCCCCCTCATCGGAGAAGGCGCCTGGGATGAGGAATAAGTAAGGGCTTAAATCTTCTTTATCAACCCCTTAAATCACTCAGCCTTCGGACTTTTAATTCTGGGAGACATCAACATCCTTCCCTTAAGAAGGACCGGCAGGAAGTGTCCTGCACCTCTTCTTTTTGCATAGCTGCAGAGTCTTACCTAAGGTTGACTGAGGTGATACAATAAATTGGAAGATTTTTTGTCTTGAGGAGCTGGCAGCTTCGATTTGACTGTAACATCTATCGTCCTCGCCGGTGGCCGCAGTTCTCGCCTGGGACGAGAAAAACACGCGGAGGTGATTGCTGGGAAAAGCCTGATTGAGCGAGCCATCAGCAGTGTGAGCTTGCTGAGCCAAGAGATACTGATAGTGATCTCACAGAAGCAAGCAAGGTCATCACTATCCATATATACATATCCCGAAGCAAAAACAGTGGTTGACCTTTACCCGGGGAAAGGCTCCATCGTTGGCATCTATACAGGGCTAATGCATTCAAGCTGCTTCCTCAATCTGGTTGTTGCCTGCGATATGCCCTTTTTAAATCTGGACTTGTTGCGCTACATGATCGGTCTCACACCCGGTTTCGATGTTGTGATACCGAGGATAGGCTACCAGATGGAGCCGCTCCATGCCGTATACTCCAAGAACTGCCTGAGACCGATGGAAGACCTGATTAAACAAGGCAATTTTAAGGTCACAGGGTTCTTCGATTCAGTGAAAGTGCGATATGTGGAAAAAGATGAGCTGGACAGGTTCGACCCAGAGCGATTGAGCTTTTTCAATATCAATACCCGCGCCGATCTGGAGAAAGCACGCAGGCTGGCAGCAAAACAGGCGACCCAAAGAAACTGAGAGAGACCCGAGATGATCAGCGTTGAGGAAGCATTAGAGAAGATACTGAGCTATGTAGATGTGCTCGAAGCAGAGGATGAGCTCCTCCTCGATAGTTTGGGGCGTGTGCTGGCGGAGGATGTCCGCTCCACTATAAATATACCTCCGCTGGACAATGCAGCTATGGACGGCTACGCTGTGCAGGCCGAGAGCACAAAGGGCGCCAGCGCTTCCTCCCCACGGATACTTCGCGTCATCGGGGAGGTGGCTGCAGGCTATATAACCAAAGAGGAGGTAGCGCCCGGCACAGCCATTCGCATCATGACCGGTGCACCCATACCCAAAGGCGCCGACGCTGTGGTTCAGTTCGAGGACACCGACGAGGAGACGCGTAAGGCAGCCAAGAAGCCTTTGAACGAGATAGGCGTCCTGCGTCAGGTAGAAAATGGGTTGAACATAAGGCGAGCCGGGGAAGACATCTCCAGTGGAACCCTGGTTTTGCAGGCGGGTACAGTGCTTAGACCTCAGGAGATAGGGGTCCTCGCCTCGTTAGGGCGTGAGGTGGTCCGCGCTATCCGCCGTCCCGTGGTAGCTATCCTGGCCACAGGAGACGAGCTTGTAGACATCAAAGAGGCCCTGCCGCCGGGCAAGATATACAACAGCAATACTTATAGCCTTGCTGCCCAGGTCATGCGCTATGGCGGCGTCCCCAAGATACTAGGCATCGCCAAAGACAACATCAAGGCGCTGGAGGACAAGATAAAACAGGCTCGGGATGCTGACCTGCTCATCACTTCCGCAGGGGTATCTGTCGGGGAATACGATGTGGTCAAGGATGTCCTGGCCCGTCTGGGAGAGGTGACCTTCTGGACAGTGCGCATGAAGCCGGGGAAACCTCTGGCTTTCGGGGTACTGCATCTGGGCAAGAGGAAGATACCCCAATTAGGGCTTCCCGGAAACCCCGTAAGCTCAATGATAGCCTTCGAGCAGTTCGCCCGGCCTGCTATCCTCAAGATGCTGGGGAGAAAGAACTTCATCAAGCCAACCATCCAGGCCAAGAGCGAAGGCCGCATTGACAACAGAGATGGACGCCGCGTCTTCGCCAGGGTCAGAGTGACTAAACGAGATGGACAATACTTCGCCCGCCTCGTAGGACCCCAAGGCTCGGGGATACTGACCTCCATGGCGCAGGCCAACGGGCTCATGATTGTTCCTGAAGACAAGCAGGTAATCGAGGTGGGAGACGAAGTTCAAGTACAGATGCTCGACTGGAACGAGGAGATATAGGTGATTCCTGTAGTCTGCGTCGTCGGCAAGAGCGGAGTGGGGAAGACCACAGTTATGGAAAGGTTGGTGGCAGAGCTCAAGAAGCGAGGCTACCGTGTAGCCACCATCAAACACAATGTACACGGCTTCGATATAGACCATGAAGGTAAGGATACCTGGAGGTATGCTCAGGCAGGCAGCGATATGGTTGCCATCGGTTCCCCTCAGAAGCTAGCTATAATCAGAAAGGTTGACCACGATCACACCCTGGCTGAGCTACAACGGTTCATCGGTCCTGACTTTGACATCATCCTGGCCGAGGGATTCAAGCAAGAGAAAGCACCCAAAATCGAGGTTCATCGCAAGGAACTGGGCCCGGATTTGGTAAGCGCTAAAGAGGAACTTCTGGCTATCGCCACCGATGAGGCTTTGAAGATAGATACCCCCCAGTACACGCTGGAGGATGCGCGAGGTATGGTCGACCTCATCGAGAAGAGGTTTTTCGACAGGGAGAAAGAAGATTTAGTGACGCTCTTTGTCAACGATGAGCCAATATCGCTTAATCCCTTTGTCAGAAGCATCATCATCAAAACAGTGGTCGGCATGGTCTCAGCACTGAAAAAGGTCTCGCAGGCCATCAGCATCGATATCTCTATCAGAAGGAAAGAGGGTGAATGATTTTCGAGGCAGCTAATTTCGTCTTCGAACCGCCCCTGGAACTGGCTTTCGCGCGCCGCATCCTGATTAAGCCCAGCGCTGGTAGCTCCCAGCCGCATCCCGTAACTACCAGCCGGGAGACGCTGGCAGCGGTGATCGCAGGCATCAGGAAAGTCAGCTCTGCCGACATATTGATTCTGGAAGGAAGCGCAGGGTACTGAGACGATACATTCGATTTACAAAGACCTGGGCTATGACTTCCCACACACAACGCTGCTTGATGTCGACCAGTGCGTGCCTGTGGCGGTGGAGAACTCTCTCAGCAAGCCCTTCTCCCTGACTACTTTCTGGGTGCCCAATATCATACTGTCCTGCGATTTCATGATAACGATTGCACCGTTCAAAGTAGTGAAGGGCAGGGCAGTTTCAGCATCAGGAATCTGCTGGGTTTGCTCCCCACCGCCAAGTATCAGCAAGAGATGAAAGGATTCAGAGGAGTTGAGCCATCCGCAGGCATCGACAGTATTATCGCTGACCTATACTTTACCTTACCCTTCGACCTAGGGATAATAGATGGTCGCAAGAGGTTAATCAATGCCAAAGACCATTTTCAAGGGGAGATCGAAGACTATGGCAAAATATTTGTCGGCACGCCTTATGAGGTAGACTCTGAGGCTTCAACTGATGCAGGAATGACGACAGAATACCTTCGCCTGATCGGAGAGGTCAGAGCTACAGAAGGGGGATAATCGATGACAACAGCTCAAGACATAACAACAGCTCAGGATGTGAATGCTGAGGAAATACAGACTCGCTACTTTGTAGATTTAAACTGGTATCAGGAGCAGGGACGTTCCTTTGCCATACTTGCCGCAAGCCGCTTGTGCCCCACATCTCGTAAGAAAGAGAAATCGAAGTCAGAAGCTGCTTTGATGCGTACTATCAAGCAGTGCTGCTCCAAGCGCGAGGGTTTCATCTCATCAAACATGCCTTTGCTGGAGATGGTTTTCCGCATCTTCCTGGCTAACGGGAACCAGCCGCTCAAACTGGGGCAGATACAGGAAGAATTGCAGAAGCTAGGCGATATCAGCGGTACTCGAGACCTCTCTATCCCAAGGCTAAAACGTATACTTGACAACGACCAGTACTATGGACTAAGGCCTGTTCCTGAGAATGAGGAGTGAATCTTAATAATTCACCCAAAAGCGACTGTAGAGTCCGCTGTATTCCGACCACTCTACATCAACTCGCTCTACCTTGGCTCTAGAAGGCCCAACCTTAAGGTGATTAAGCAACTCTTCCAGCTTTTCCTTTTCGCCTTCCGCACAAACCTCAATTGACCTGCCACTGGATAGATTCTTCACATAGCCAGTAAGCCCCAGTGCTTTAGCGCGTTCCTGAACAAAAGCACGAAAATAGACACCCTGAACCCGGCCGTGCACTGTAGCCAGAAAAGCGGCTCGTTCCGACATGTACCCTCTACCTACGTCCCTAAGAGTTAGAGCACCCAGGCAAAGTGATGGGACTCAACACGGTCCAGACGGTTAAGGCCATGACTAAGAGCAGTTCTGACCGCCTCCGTGAATTCCTCCCTGGAGAGAGGACGCGCCAACTCGGGAATATCAAAGGCTTTGAAGCTAGGACGATATTGCGCCATCACATTCAGATAAGTATTGGTCGAGATCTCCTGGCTCAGAAAGCGACATACCCCAGTGGTTCCAGCCAGCCCATTGGGCAAAACAAGATGCCGTACCAGCAATCCCCGCGTAGCAACACCGTCAGCGTCTAGCTGTAGGTCACCTACCTGGCGGTGCATCTCCTTCACCGCCGCTTTATTTACTTCCGGGTAATCCTTGATATCAGAGAATCGTTGAGCGTTTTGCTCATCTGAGTACTTCATATCGGGCATGTAGATATCGATTATGCCCTCAAGGAGCTTGAGAGTATCCACCGCATCATAGCCCCCACTGTTATACACTAGAGGGACTGACAGCCCTGCCTCTACAGCAATCTCCAGCGCCTCGAGGATTTGAGGCACCACATGTGTCGGGCTCACAAAGTTGATATTATGACAACCCCTTCGCTCCAGTGAGAGCATCATCCCTGCCATCTCCTCGGATGTCACCTCATGCCCCTCACCCAATTGGCTTATAGAGTAGTTCTGACAAAAGCAGCATCTCAGATTGCAGTAAGTGAAGAAAATCGTCCCCGACCCCCTACTCCCCACCAGAGGTGCCTCCTCCCCGAAGTGCGGCCCGAAGCTCGAAACGACCGCCTGTCTTCCGGTGCTACACTTCCCCAACTCCCCTTTGAGCCGATTCACCTGGCAGCGACGAGGACAGAGACAGCAATTCTCTAAAACCGCAAGTGCCTGCTCCACTCGCTCATGCAGCCTGCCCGCTTCGTATAATTGACGATAGCCTGCTATTGGGCTATTTCTCTTCCTCAGTAACCTTCTCCTCCTCCCAAGCGCTTTTCTCCTTCTTCCCCTTCACCTTAATAACTTCAACAGTTACGGGCGTGGACAGCACTTCCGAGACCAGCGGCTTTTTGGCCCCTTTCTTGGGTTTCTTGTGCTCATGGTGTCTGAAATCTCTCGTCCCCATTTTACACCTCTTCTTAAAGAGATACTGCCTAAGTCAGAGTTTAGCAAAAGGACAAAGCCGTGTAAAGCTATTCACAGTTCATTGTAGTCAATCGAGCGATGTTTCCCTTGCCGTGCCCCGAGCCACTTCTTCTTCTGCTCTGCCCTGGTCTCGTCGTCAGTAGGCTGATAATCCCGGATAAAGGTCTTCTTGAAGTCATTGAAGGTACCGTCAAGTATGGAACAACGAATCTGCTCCATCAACCGCATGACAAACCTTACATTATGTATAGTGGCAAGCCTGTAGGCGAGAAGCTCCTGGGCCTTGAACAAATGATGAAGGTAAGCAGCAGAGAATGTGCGGCAGGTATAGCAATCACAGTCAGAGTCGATTGGGCCCTTCTTTTGTCTTGAAGCGGGCATTTCCTATATTGTAGCGGCGTTGTCGAGTAAACACGGCGCCGTTTCGACCCAGCCGAGTGGGCAAAGCGCTATCGAACATATCTACCCCTTGGGCAACGCATTCCACCAGGTCTTCAGGGGAGCCCACACCCATCAAATAGCGTGGCCTACCTTCAGGAAGAAGGTGCACAGTTTCGTCAAGCATATCGTGCATCAGCTCCTTCGGCTCTCCCAGGCTCAGCCCGCCGATAGCATAGCCTGGGAAATCCAGCGATGTGATAAAGGCAGCTGAATGTCGCCGTAGCTCAGTAAATGTGCCGCCATGTACTATGCCGAAAAGCGCTTGCTTTCTTCTTTTATGACCTCGCTTGCATCTCTCAGCCCATAGATGGCTGCGCTCCATAGCCCGCCGAATGCTCTCGAAATCATCGCCATAAGGGGGGCATTCATCGAGAACCATGATAATGTCCGCACCCAGTTGCTCCTGAATCTCGATGGCAAGCTCAGGCGTGAGGAAGTGCTCGCTGCCATCTATATGAGAGCGAAACAGGGCACCTTCATCGCTGATGCGACGAAGGTGCCCCAGGCTGAAAACCTGAAAACCGCCGCTATCAGTCAGAATCGGCCCATCCCATGCCATGAACTTGTGTAGTCCCCCCAGCTTGCTGATGGTCTCTACGCCAGGTCTGAGATAGAGGTGATAGGTATTGGCCAGCACCATACTAACGCCTAGAGATTTGAGTTCATCAGGGGTCAGGGTCTTAACAGTCCCCTGGCTTCCTACAGGCAGGAAAACAGGGGTCGGCACCGAGCCATGAGGGGTTGCAAGTATGCCGGCACGAGCCTTTGTCTTGGTACAGATTTTTTCTAGCTGGAAGAGTCGGCTCATCGGGAATTAGACCCAGAAGTTCAAACACATGGCGATGAAAATCAAACCCAGATATGGGAAAGCAGAAAGCTTATACACCTTCCATGCGTCTCGGGTTAGGCCGCTCTTAAGGAGGTTGTAATCGGCGTAAACCATCAAAATGCCGAGGATATTAGCCACCGCAAAATAGAGCCAGCCGAAGTCGCCGAACCACCAGAGTGCAGATGGATGCTGCATAAAGCAGGACTGACATCAGCATCAATATCTTTATGCCATCCCTGACTTTCCAGGTAACCGGGAAATAAGCAACCCCAGCCTGAAGATAATCCTCACGGTTAGCTATCATAACGCTCCAGACATGCAGAGGAATCCATACAGCTATAAGGATGCACATGAAGAGAATATGTAAATCGAGGTGGTGCGTTACAGCCACATAACCGATGAGCACAGGGGCACAACCTGCAATGCCTCCTTGGATGACGCACATCACCCTTTTCCGAAATATCGAGGCTGCGATGGTGCCCAGCAAGCCCGAATACAAAGGCGAGCGGGTCAAGAAACCAAGCTAATGTCAATGCTACCATAATTAAGAATACGCTCCACACCAGAGCCTTCCTGGCAGGGACGATCCGCTCTGCAGGGCAGCGCCCTCATGTGGGTTCTCTTCATCCTGGCGTCAACATCCCGGTCAAGGTAATTGGTCAAACCGTTGGCGCCGGCGCTGCCTATAGCGACTGTTACTAGAACAAGGGCAATCACACCGGGATGCGGTCCGCCCTGTGCTGCGATTATAGCAGAGCAGACTCCAATGAAAGCAAGTAAAACGGTCTCACGGGGTTTGAGCACCGTAATATAATCAATAATACCCTTACTTTGGGGTTTTCTGCCCAGTTCGCGTACAAGGGATTCCTGAGTTGCTTCGGAAACTTCACTCATTTACGGTACTCTCAAGAGCTTCTGACATACCTTATCAATAATATCATAGAGCCGCAACATCACCAAATAGGCCAATACAAAAACGGATTGGCTAGCTTTGCAGTAGCTTACGGATAGCGCTCACTGCCTCTTCTCTGTGAATATCGTCACGAACCACTGGCTTCCCGATGCCGGAGAGCAAAACCCATCTCACCTTCTTCCCCACCACCTTCTTGTCAAGTTCCATAGCTTTAAGCAGACTTTCGATGTCGACACCCGAACAAGTCGTAGGCAGGCCGAATCTTTCCAGCAAGGCTTTCTGCCTATCAACCACCTCCTGGAACAAAAGCCCCACCTGCCGGCTGATCATAGCCGCTCCCATCATTCCGATAGCGACCGCTTCTCCATGAAGAAAACGCCCGTAATTAGTGGCTGCCTCCAGCCCATGGCCAATAGTGTGACCATAGTTCAGAATAACCCGTATCCCTTGCTCCTTTTCATCTTCACTCACGATCCTAGCCTTAATAGCAGCGCTACGGGATACCACTTCGCTAGTAATCGCCTTATCCAACATAAGCAGCCCCTCTGCTCGCTCCTCAAGGTATTCCAGCAGACGCGGGTCGCGAATCATAGCATGCTTCACCACCTCAGCACACCCTGAAACCAGCTCCTGCCTGGGCAGGGTAGTCAAGGTCTCGGTATCTGCCAGAACCAACCTGGGCTGATAGAAAGCCCCGATCAGATTCTTGGCCCGGGGATGATTCACAGCAACCTTGCCCCCAATAGCGGCATCGACCATGCCAGTCAAGCTAGTAGGGACCTGAACCAGAGACAAACCACGCAGGAAGGTAGCAGCTACGAACCCGGCGAGGTCTCCCACCATACCCCCACCCAGGGCAACGATGCAGTCATTGCGCTCGGCATGGAAATTCACCAGCCAGTCATAAATGCTTACAGCAGTCTCAAAAGATTTGCTGCGCTCCCCCTCAGGCACTGCCATACAGTCTGCAGTAAAGCCAGCCTTCTCCAAAATGCTTATCACCCTATGACCATAGAGCGTGAATACTTTCTCATCGCTCAGTACATGAGCCCTACCCCAAAGCCCAGCGTTACGCATCCGCTTTCCCAATTGCTCGAGGAAACCCCAGCCCACGAACACCGGATAGCTTTCTGTGGCGGTTGTTACCACACAGGCAGCGCCTTGCTGTTCGCAATAGGGGGCTTCAGCTTCTCGAATATCTGGCAACGCAGGGGGGGCAGCCCTTCCCCTACTCCCATATCTCCACCCCAAGATGACTTCCTCTGCAACCTCCTCCATAGACAGATTGTCGGTATGCACCGTCCAGTCGGAGAGAGCATAGTAAGGCTGACGGAACTCCTTCAGCCACTCGATGCGCTTCAACGGTTCAGTCCCAGCGAGAAGTGGCCTGACCTCCTGGCTTTTGCTGGCTTCCGCATCCTTAACCAGCCGCTGGTATATGGTAACAGGCTTCGCCTCGAGACAAATGACCACCCCGCTTGCCATCATCATCTCGCGATTAGCAGCGCTCATAATAGCGCCACCACCCGTGGCTATGACCACATTGGTTCCTTGGCACACACGCTCCAGCACCTTGCTCTCCAAGTCGCGGAAGCGGGCCTCGCCATCTTGAGAGAATATCTCGGCAACAGACTTGCCACTAATACGAACAATCTCATCATCTATATCAACGAATTTCCAGCCCAACTTTTTGGCTACCTCAACCCCCACCTTCGTTTTTCCAGTATAGGAGAAGCCAGTCAGGACAATGTTGCCACCAGGGCTCTCACCCATTTTACCCCCTCCCTATAGTCATAGTCCCCCAATTCCTCTGGATAGAAACGATCGCTTTCAAAGATAATAGGCAGCGAACTTTTCGCAGAGCCCATTATTTTCAAAACTCTCGCGATGTCCACCCAGCCTCTCTCAGCGCTCTGGCTGGGGTGCACCGGGATATGGCGATAAGACTATAATCACTTTTTACCGCGAGTATTCCAGAGATGGACCGAGCCCAAATACGGCAAAAGCGCTGCTTCAAACTCATAGAGGTCAAAGCCATTGTCAATGGCAGCAAGATGGGTGTGAGCAGTATCAAAGCAATAGCTCAGATGGGGAGAGTAGTTCTTCAATACAGAAAGAATAAAATCAGCATCGATCAAAGGACTTGCCCCTACACCCTCTATATGAATAGAGACTTTCCGCTTCAGGCTCAGCTCTGCAAGGCGGTCGCAGCTCTTCCTGGCAATGCTCTCGAGTTTCGCCTTGTTTTCGTTATGTTCTTCTGATATCGGCGATGGAAAATGCACTACTAGATACTCAGCACCTAATTCTTCAGCATGTTCCATACTCAGCATTATCATCTTCATGGTCAACTCCCTCTTATCCTTATCAGGATCGCAGAGAAAAGACCATGTAGGAGGCTGAGGATACCAGTCGAGCTGAACCAAGGGAGCATGTATACTCCAGGCCAATTTATGTTTCTCAATGAGTCTCTTAAGCCTGGGGAGCTCAGTAGCGCGGAGATTATAGAACTCGCCCCGGCTGAGGCCATTGCCTAAAATCATCTCATCAAAAAGGTCAAAGTTATGGCAATGAAAGCCAAGGTTGCTCATGAAGTTTTCTTGGGCCCGATTGACTTTAGGTAGCTTCGATAATTGCGCAAAGTCTCTGTGATATGGTCGCCGCCGAACTTCTCCGACACCGCTTCGGCGAGGACGATAGCCAGCATCGCCTCACCGATAACGCCCGCAGCAGGGACAACGCAAATATCACTCCGTTCGAAATAGGCCTCAACTTTTTTCCCTGTACGTAAATCAGCTGAGGGCAAGGATTTGCTCATGGTGGGGATAGGCTTGACTGCGGCACGTACTATTATGGGTTCGCCGTTGCTCATGCCACCTTCGATACCGCCAGCGCGGTTCGTAATGTGCCGCCAGCGATGCTTCGCATCGAGCTCAATTATGTCCTGAACCTGCGAACCGGGTAGGCTTGCCACATTGAAACCTGCACCGACCTCCACGCCCTTCACAGCATTGATGCTCATCATCGCCTGGGCTATCCTGCCATTGAGCCTGCGATCCCAGTGGACATAGCTCCCCAGGCCGATGGGGACGCCGCTGGCGACTACCTCGAAAACACCACCAACACTATCGCCCACATTTTTTGCTTTATCGATTGCCGAGAGCATGGCCTTCTCCGCTTTGGCATCGGCGCAACGAACCGGCGATTTTTCCACCCGAGACCAGTTAACAGGCCCGACCTCCTTGGCCCAGTGACCCCCGATGCAAACAGTATAGCTGTGTATCTCGATGCCGAACTCATCAAGTAATTTCCTGGCAACAGCGCCCACTGCAACGCGGCTTGCCGTCTCCCGGGCGCTGGCACGCTCAAGCACAGGTCGTACATCGTCAAGGTTATACTTCATAGCACCCGCCAAGTCTGCATGGCCAGGGCGAAGACGGCTGACAGGTTCGATCTCCTTTTCCACAGAAGAAACGCTCATTACCTGCTTCCAGTTCTCCCAGTCTCGATTGAGTATGAGAAGTGCGATAGGGCTACCGATAGTCACCCCATGCCGAACCCCTGAGGCGATTTCGGCGCAGTCCTGCTCGATAGCCATGCGAGCACCCCGCCCATATCCCCCCTGGCGGCGTGCCAGGTCACGAGCTATGTAATCCTCATCAAGAGCCAGCCCTGCAGGAACCCCCTCGATGATTGCCACCAGCCCCTGGCCATGCGATTCACCTGCGGTCAAAAAACGGAACATTCAATTCATCCTTTCTGACCTAATGTTTGGGCGCCTCTTTGCTCCATACGATCAACTCTTCGGGCCAACATGCATTAAGGATATCCTCAACAACTCTGTCTTTCTTTTTTTCTGACAAATCATTAGGCATATACTCGAGAACTCTGTCTTTCTTATCTTTTAGCAAATCATGGAATTTGACCAGGAAGTTCTTGACTTCTTCGAGAACACGATCCGCATGCGGCGGCGTGAATTGCGAATAAGTGAATGGGAAATCTTTGAATTTCCTATAACTGACCGCTCTATCTTCACGCTTCCACCTATCCCCGTTAGTGCACTCCTGGGAACGCCCTGCTGGGTGAGCGATAACTCTATTGCGGATGGTAAATATGTCTTGAATGTAATCGGTGTCTAAAGCTAATTCTTCTCCATAAAGTTGTTTATGAATAGCCCTGAACTTGAGTATCGCTTTAGCACCTTGTTTTTCCTTGCACTTCTCAGGCGGTTTGCTCTTCTTGGGAGGCCTTGGAGGTTCCCAATTTTTCCCCAACACAAAATCTCCAACAAGATTTGACAAGGATTCCAGATAAAATGCCATCAACAATATTACTATCCTTGAATAGCGCATCTTTTCGGTTTGATTAATATTTTTTGCTCCTGCTTTCTTACGAAAGAAGATAGCATCTTCCACAATTCTCTTAAAGGTTTTTTCTATGTAAGAAGCCTCTACACCGGTGTGCGCTTTCATCTTCTCCTCAAGGTGCTCTTCATAGATTGCCATCTTTTAATCCCCTTATTTGTGAACAGACAGAACGAAACCCACCATTATCTACTCTGCCTTGGTTGGTGGGTTACGTCCGCCCCAGACGGACTTCACCCACCCTACCCAAGCTCTGCTGTTTGTCTTTCAGCTTCTTATCCACCAACTTTCACCCTCACCTAACCTCTCCCTTCAAGGGAGAGGAATTCATAATTCATCCCTCCCCTGGAGGGATGAATTAAAGGGATGGGGTTTCTCACTTCACCTCGTTAAAGCCCTCTTGGCCATCCTCATCATTATCTCAATCGGCGCTGATTCGCCTGTCCAGAGTTCGAACGCTGCTGCACCCTGGTACACCAGCATGGACAACCCGCCCATGGTGCGCGCCCCTGCTTTTTTCGCCGCTGCAATCAGCGGAGTCTCTATGGGATTATACACCACATCGTAAACCAGCGCCCGCTTAGGAATTAGACCTACCCCTACCGGCGACTTCCCTTCAGCCGTGCTATCCTTCATTCCCACCGACGTGCAATTGACCAAGAGGTCGCACTCTCCAAGCGCCTTCAGTGTCCTGCCATCCTTCCATAACAAGGCGATAACCTCTGTGTCCGCTATCTTGAGGTCCCATGCCAACGCCTCGCCTCTATCCTGCGTTCGATTCAGTATGACGAGCGACTTCACACCGGCACCCACCAGAGCAAATCCCACAGCCCGCGCTGCTCCGCCTGCCCCGAGGAGTATGGCCCGCTTGCCCTTGGGGACGAACCCTCCTTCCTCCTCAAGAGCCTTCATGAAGCCACTGGCATCAGTATTATAGCCAACGAGCTTGTCATCTTTTTTAACTATGGTGTTCACAGCGCCAATGCGCCGAGCAAGCTGGTCAACCTTGTCCAGAAGCGGCAACACCGCCTCTTTATAGGGTATAGTGACATTGGCGCCAAGCTTTGAAAAATCCCTGATCCCTTGCACCACCCCGGGCAGCTCATCCTTCTCTGTATCCCATAACTCGTAGCGAATATCGAGGCCCAGGTAGTCGAAGGCAGCTTGCTGAAACTGCGGCGATATAGAATGCTTGAGTTTATGTCCGATGAGGCCCACGAATCTCATCATGTCTGATTGTCTCTGATTGGGTAGCTTGGAGCGGATGCTCCAAGCCTATCAACCCCCTGTGTCCCCCAATCTTGGGGGTACTTTGAGAACTGGGGGACACCCCCAATCCCCCGGCAAAGGGGCTTCGCCCCTCTGCACTCCCCTTCTTTTAAATAATCCGACTAGAACTTAGAATCTAATCTCAGAGAAATTAAAAGAGTCTTACTTCTGCCCCAAAATGCGGCTTCTCTCCCGATCAAGGTAGTTCTGCAAGATAAACGACGCCGCCAAGGAGTCGCGCCGCTTCTTCCTCTTGTCTCGCTTCATCCCCATCTCCAGCAACGCCCGCTCGGCAGCAACGGTAGATAACCGCTCATCCCAGGTCACTATCGGAAGCTGAATGCACCCCTTAAGCGACTCAATGAAATGCTGAACCGATTGTGCCTGCTTGCCCAGGCTGCCATCCAGCGAGCGAGGCAGCCCCACAACGATTCGTTCGACCTCATTCTCCTGTGCAAGGTCAATTATCTGCTTTATGGCAGCCTCATCTGTCTTCCTCTCGACCACGGTCAAAGCGCTCGCTATAATCCTCAACGGGTCGCTCAGCGCCACCCCGATACGCTTCTCGCCGACGTCGAGCCCCATAACTCGCATTACTCAGCTTTTCTCCGCCACCAGCTTGGCAACAAGCTTCAAAGCTTCTTCCAGCTTGTCTTTGTCCTTGCCCCCACCCTGCCCCAGTTGAGGACGCCCCCGCCGCTACCACCTGTAGCTTGAGCCACCTTCTTCACAATCTCCCCAGCGTTCAGACCCCTGGCAACTAAGTCCTGCGTCACCATAGCCAGGAAATTAGGCTTATCATCCCAAACCGCAGCCAGCACGATAACAGCGCTGCCCAGCTTGTCCTTTAACACATCGCCCATATGGCGTAGTGCATCCATATTGGAAACCGAGACCTTGGTCGCCAACACGGAGACCCCTTTAACCGTCTCGGCTTGAGCCAGCAGCGATTCGGCAGTCTCTTTAGACAACTGGCGCTCCAGGGCAACAGCGCGCTTGCGCTCTGAGTCTAGTTCCTCTAGAGTGCTGGCTATCTTACTCTCGATATTAGCAGCAGGCACCTGAAGCTGCTGAGCTATCTTCTCCAGCGTGGAGGCACGCTCCTCAATCAGCTTCTCAGCGCCTCTTCCGGTAACCGCCTCGATACGGCGCATGCCGGAGCCGATGCTACCCTCGCTGACTATCTGGAACAAGCCGATGTCGCCTGTGCGCTTAACGTGAGTGCCACCGCAGACCTCGAAGCTAACTGGCTACTTAGCAGCTTCCTATTTTAACTGTCCTGACCACATCGCCGTACTTCTCGCCGAAGAGGGCTATCGCACCCTCAGACACCGCCTGGGTATAGGGCATCTCCTTCTTGTTCACCGACAGGTTCTGGCGAATGTTTTCGTTCACAATCCGCTGTATCTGGACCAGCTCCTCTTTAAGCACAGGTGCTTCGTAGGTGAAGTCGAACCTGAAACGGTCAGGAGAAACCAGTGAGCCTGATTGATGCACATCACTGTCTCTGCCCAGCACCTGACGCAAGGCAGCGTGAAGCAGATGCGTAGAGGTATGATTGCGCGCTATATCGAGGCGGCGTTCCTTGTCTACTTTAGCTTCAACAATGTCATTCATCGATATTGTTCCTTCAACAACCTTGCCCGAGTGAACTACAAGCTCACTCTCTCCCTGAGTAACCTTAAAAGCGTTAGTAACTTCAACTCTCCCCTTCTTGCCACGAATTTCCCCCGTATCACTCACCTGGCCACCCATTTCCGCATAGAAAGGTGTCTCACGCAATACAACCCCTACATCCTGGCCTTCGAGTACAGAAGCCACACTGCTCCCAGACCATTTACCTCCAGGAAGCAAGAGCACAACTGAAGATCTATGTTTAAGTGATTTGTAACCAACGAAATCGGTGCTGGGTGGAATGAGCAACTACAGAGAACCTCGTGCTGACATCAACAAACTTATGCGCTGCCCGCGCCCTCTCCCGCTGCCGCTCCATCTCAGCCTCGAAACCTTCAAGGTCAACCGACAAACCACTGTCGGCGGCCATCTCAGCGGTCAGCTCTGAGGGGAATCCGTATGTATCGTAGAGCTTGAAAATTTCCTCACCGGATATCTTTTTATCGGCCCTTTCCTCAGCCTGTTCCATGATTTGATTTAACAAATTCAGACCTGTGCTCAACGTCTCATCGAACCGCGCTTCCTCTGTGTTAATAACCTTGATTAAGGTATCGCGATTCTTCACCAGCTCAGAGTAGATATGCCCCATCTTCGAAGTCACCTCTCTTGATACCTCAGCGAGGAAGGGCTTATCCAAGCCTAAAGTCCTGCCGAAAAGTGCGGCACGCCTGAGCACACGACGCAGCACATAACCACGTCCCTCATTGGAAGGAATAACGCCATCAGCTATGAGGAAGGTCACAGCCCTGCCGTGCTCAGCCATAATCCTCATGGCGCGGTCTGCTTTTTCGTTCTCGCCATATTTCCGACCTGTAAGTTGGGATACCTTTTGAATAATAGGAGCAAACAGGTCAGTATCGTAAAAGGAACGTTTGCCCTGAATCACCGACGCAGTCCGCTCCAGACCCATGCCGGTGTCGATATTCTTTTTGGGAAGCGGGGTGCGCTTTTTATTAGCGTCCTGATAATACTCAGTGAACACCAGGTTCCATATCTCCAGAAAGCGACCGCAGTCGCAGCTCGGCGAGCAATCGGGACCGCAGGCATACTGCTCGCCGAAATCGTAGTGAATCTCGCTGCATGGCCCACACGGTCCGGTCTCACCAGCGGGTCCCCAGAAGTTGTCCTTTTCACCGCAGCGAATGATGCGCTCAGCACTCACCCCCACATCCAGCCAGTAGCGGAACGACTCATCGTCATCGAGGAATATGGTAATCCACAGCCTCTCCTTGGGTATTCTTGATCCAATCTAGAACAAACTCCCAGGCCCAGGCTATGGCCTCCTTCTTGAAATAATCGCCGATGCTGAAATTGCCCAGCATCTCGAAGAAGGTCAGATGCTTGAAATTTCCCACCGACCCGATGTCAGTGGTGCGGAAGCATTTCTGACATGATGCCAGCCGAGGCGCGGGAGGCACAGTCTCCCCTGTAAAATAGGGCTTGAATTGGACCATGCCGGCGCTGGTCAACAGCAGCGTGGGGTCACCGTGAGGGATGAGTGAAGAACCGAGTATAATCTTGTGCCCTTTCCGCTCAAAAAAATTAAGGAACTTTTCCCTGAGTTCATCACCAGTCATATTTTCTCCAAAAAGGTATATCTTTACTCTTGGGGATTTTAGAATAAGTTCAGGTACATGTCAATTTAGAGGGTAGCAGGGCATTAGGGGCAATTCATGAATTGTCCCTATGCTGATTGCTGAATACTGATAGCTGTATGCTTCATTATGCGGTTGACAACCCCAGTCCAATGTGCTAATTTCAGGACATGTTGCTGCCATATAAGCTTAGCTATGCTAGCAACCAGCTAGCTAAGATATGTCAAGAGTTGCTCGCTGAACGACGACTCATATTGGTCAGTAATCGAGGCCCCGTTGAATATCGTATTAATCCCGGTGGAGAATTGCAGCTAAATCGGAGCACTGGTGGTGTTACAACCGCCCTTATGGGGATCAGCAAGCATGTAGAGCTCACCTGGATCTCCAGCACTATGGGAGAAGGCGATCGCCGTGCTGCTGCTGAGCATAACGGACGCTTCCAGGTGGCACTGCCAGGACAAAGCCTCTATCTCCGCTTCGTTACTTCCCCGCGGAATGTCTATCATAAGTATTACAATCTCTTCTGCAATCCTTTGCTCTGGTTCCTCCAGCATTATATGTGGAATTCACCCTATACTCCCAACATCGATGCCAAGGTCTATGATGCCTGGGATAATGGGTATGTCGCAGTTAACCGTACCTTCGCCGAAGCTATTATCGCCGAGGCAGCTAATGACCGGATGCCACCGTTCATAATGATCCATGACTACCAACTATACCTAGTGGGTGGCTATGTTCGCCGCTCTATGCCAAACGCTATCTTGCAGCACTTCGTACATATTCCCTGGCCTGCATCCAACTACTGGCAGCTTTTCCCGGACGCCGTGCGCAAGGCGATTCTGAAGAGCCTATGTGCTACTGATATCGTTGGCCTGCAAACTAACCAAGATGTGCACCACTTCCTGCATAGCTGTGAGATGTTCCTCGATGAGGCTGAGGTTGATTATGCAACCCACACCGTAGTCCATGAAGGGCACAAAACCAGAGTTGCCCCCTATCCTGTATCCGTTGATGTCGCTGCACTACGCAGAATAGGCCGTTCACCACGGGTTCAAGATTATGAAGAGAAACTACGCCCTCAACTCGGGGAACAAACCGTAGTCAGAGTGGACCGAGCCGAGCCGAGCAAGAATATCTCCCGCGGCTTGAAAGCCTTCGATATGTTGCTGGAGCGTTATCCCCATATGTTGAACAAGGTCAAACTACTATGCTTTGTGGTCCCGTCGCGCTCTGGAATAAAACAATATCAAAAGTACACAGAGGAAATATTCGAGTCTGTTGAAGCGATAAATGCCAAATACGGAAACGAGGAATGGCAACCGATAAAACTCTTCTTCGAGAATAACTACGCCCAGTCAATAGCGGGCATGCGACTCTGCGATGTGCTCATGGTGAACCCAGTGATCGATGGCATGAGCCTAGTGGCTAAAGAAGGGCCTATAGTCAACTCCAATAATTGTGTCCTCATACTCTCTGAATCCGCCGGTGCCTACGAGCAACTGAAGGACAATGTTATCTCAGTATCCCCTGCAGACCTGGAAGGCACGACTCAGGCACTGTACCAAGCATTGACCATGGACCACCAAGAAAGAAGGAGAAGGGCCGAGGCACTGAAGAAAACCATCGAAGACGAAGATATAACTATATGGCTTTACCGCCAGTTCCGAGACCTCAGGAACCTAGCCTGTCAACTGCCTCTACAGCTAACAGTTTAAGTAAGTGCCCCCTTACCTCAATTACTGTCAGAGATTACTTACAAGCTCATGTACTGCTGTGCAAGCCAAGGCTTTACTCTTGCCCAGCGAAGCTAAACTTGCCGGAGCCGCACAGAGAAGAATGAGGTTATCGAAGGCTTTGCCTTGAAGGTGCGGATAAACCATCTCACCATCGGGTTGAAATCAGCAAGCGGGTCTATCTTCTGAAACATCTTATCGAGCCTCAAATCCACCTCCAGCGAGAGGTCTTTATCACGTGCCCTCAGCAAATGCGATACTGGGAAGCATTACCCCTGTCTCGGTATCGAGCTTTAAATCCTTTTTGACAAGGTCCCAGTTACCAGATGCGGTTGTCATATAGATTAATTTCCGCGAGTCGTAAATCAGCAGTGGCTTTATTACAGCGCCGCCTAGACTCTTTGTAGTTACGATATCGGCAAAAATGATGGTGTATTCTTTATCCAGAATTCTCCCCCAGTCCCAATACGCAATGAGACCCAGAGGTGTGAAGTTCAACCAGTTATGATCCCGGTAGCCTACACCCTTTATGTCGAAGGTCTTTCCCTTCGTTACCAAAGCCCCCTGGGCAACTCCCCTCGGCTGGGGAACCACCCAGTACATAAATCTTTTCTCATCGCCGAAGCCCGCATGGCTGGTGAAGCCCTTGACCTCGGAGTCAAAAGTCAGGTCGAGGATTTTCCCACTGGATTCTATATGCAGCTCGTAATGCGAAAGGTTCCCCTTGATAAAGTTCCTGTCGATTTGCACCTCGCACCCTTCCATCGAAGCCTTGAAGGAACTATAGGGAAACTTGTCATCGATAACAATCTCTGTCCCATCGGGACTCAAATAGCTTGCTCTTACACCTACCCTGACCCCACGGGGACGGGAGATATTGCCGGATAAATAGAACTGGCCTCTAACTATAGCGCCATCTGCGTTCATGACATCGAAATACCACCACTCGATGTAGTTGGGGTTCTTCAAAGGATGCCAAGCGTCGTCAACCTGGTTAATTGCCATGGACTCAGGGGTTTCCCCGTAGGTTCGCTCTTCGTATACTATCTTTTTCAAGGCTATTATCCTCCAACAAGCAATGACTTTATGGGGCTTAGCTGCCTTTGTCAAGCCCTCTCAAGTATGAGATAAAAGCTGCAAAAAGTCTATCGCTGGATTAAGTGGTTAACATCAAAAAGAGGCCTGCAAAAACCTATTGTTGTGCCCTGGGCCGGTACTGAATCGCCTCGGCAAGATGGCTGGTTGAGATTGTCTCAGCAGCAGCGAGGTCAGATATAGTACGCGCCAGCTTCAATATGCGGTGAAAGGCGCGCGCCGAAAGGCATAATTGCTTCATCGCTGCCTGAAGCAGGCTCTGCGCGGAGGACTCTACCTGACAGAACTCACGCACCTCAAGCGGCGTCATATCGGCATTGCAGGCAAGCTTGGTGCCATTGAATCGCTGCCTCTGGAGAGAACGCGCCCCTTCAACACGCTGCTGCACTACCGCCGAACTCTCCCCCATCCTGTCATCTGCCAGTTTCTCATAATCTATGCGTGGCACCTCCACAAATATGTCAATTCGGTCTAGCAAGGGCCCGCTGATCCGCTTCTGGTAGCGTGACACCACTACCGGGGAACAGGTGCACGGCTTAACAGGATCTCCATAGTAGCCACAAGGGCACGGATTCATAGCTCCTATTAGCATAAAATTAGCAGGAAAAGTGACGCTTCCTTGAGGCATTAAAACGCAATCAATATATTCTTCGATTCGGTCCTGGAGATATCTATTCAGCTTACCTCAAACTGCAACAAGTTTCGGAAGTTCCGTGAAAAGTGAACATACATCCTTAAAGGATTAGTCAGCACATTCAAATATTGAGTTAGGGGGTAGTAGAGAGATGATACTTACCAGAGAGGAACTACTGAGAAAGCAGATAGGGGTCCTCAAGCAACATGGTACTGGTACAAAGGAGCAAGAGGCTAAACTGGCTGAACTTCTAACAAGGGACACAGGAGGATTGCTTAGCGGCGGTTCTGAGAGTCTCCAAACAGTTGAAGACTGTCTGCATCACCACTTCGCTATCGTGGACTGGGTAGGCGTTCGCATTGTCTTAGGTTTCGCTGCAGCATTGTATGTCCCTGGCGAAATGCTGTGGATAAGGTTTGTAGGCGCGTCGAGGTCTGGGAAGACGGAGTTACTTAGGTCTATTGTCGCTCACGCCGACAGCAAGGAGATGGAAGTATTGACACCAGCAGCTATTAGAGGGGGGTTAAAAGAGCAGCCTATTAAGTTGCTTCGAGAGATTAATGGTTTCAGGGTTATTACCTACGACCTGGCTGCACTTCTTACCACGAGAAAGGACTTCAGGAATGAAGTCTTCGGCCTTCTACGTTTAGTAAAGGATGGCCATGTAGTCAGCGACTTTGGGTCTTTAGAAGGCCACCTTCCGTTAGATAGCAGGTTTGACTGGCTTGTTGCTACAACACCCCATTTTGAGCAATACAGGGTTCTAGAAGCCCTTCTAGGTGAGCGGTTCATCGACCTCTGGTGGTTACCAGCAGATCGAGAAGAAATGGCGATACAAGCCGCTGAGAATAACCCTAGACTGACAGAAATACGAGAAGAGATTGCCAGCCTCGTGGTGACAATGCTAGATAAGGCGAAGGTCGGTCGCTCAGATCTTGACCTAACGTCGGTTGATAACACTTGGCTAGGGAGAGTAGGTGACTTGGGTGCTTTGCTTAGGACGCCTATTTCGAAAGATGAAAAGGGACATATACTTTCAATCCCACAGCCGGAAGTGGGCACAGATTTGGCCCAAGGGTTCCAGAAGACAGCACTGGGGTTACAGCTACTAGGGGTCAAGCGATACCAACCCTATATTGCTAGGTTGGTAAGAGATTGCGTGCCTTCTATAAGAAGGGCCCTCATTTCGGTGCTGGTGGACAACCAGGCAACAGTTGATGATCTCGGTAAGTCGACTCGCTTATCGGAGAGTACCATAAAGTATCACCTTAGAGACCTTCTCGCTTTAGATGTGGTCAGCAGGCTAGGCAACACCTATACGTACCGACTGAAAGCTGATTTGGACGAGCAAATCAGGTCTGTTTGGAAACAATAATTTGCACATAACAAAAAAATATACATATAACAATATCACATATGTTAAATATTTTGTTTTCCAATTGGCCCGAAAAATCAGCATGGGGGGGGGTGAAGATGAAGGCAATTAAGGTGTCAGGGGGCTTTGTAGTCAAGCGTAGGGCTAGGCTCGAACATTGGTGCAAGGATTGTCGTTGCGCTATAGAGCCTGGTGACGAATATTACGAGCTCAAGCTAGAGAACTTCCGCTATGGCTACATAACTAAGCGTATCTGCGAAGACTGCTGGCGTGGTAGAGAGCTAGACGCGTGAGGAAAGAATCCATATATAGTATAGCTGTGGCTAGCGGTTGAATTTAGCTAGGTGCTGGAGAGTCAACATGTCCGACCATCCACGTCAAGACTCAAAAAACATTTTGGAGGAGGTATATCCGTGAAAACAATAGAACAAGTAATGGAGCGATATGAGAAACTCAACGCCATATTTGACTACTATACTTGTTACATCACAATACTTGCTGATAAAGAAGGAATACCTATGGACCCTTCGTATGGGCGAGCTACTGAAGCTGAGCTAAACCAATGTCGAGAAGAGATTGAGCGGGACTATAGTATCAGGCTCAAGCGGCCGGAAAGCTATTATGAAGCCGGTTCCGAATGGCAGTTGCAGTTCGACTATCTTGAGATCCTAGAATGGCTTCTGGATGTGGACAAAGGAAAGATAAAAACAAAGAAAAGGGTTGTCAAGCGACTAGAGGAAGCCGTAGATAAGGCCGATTACTACCGGAGTTACTTACCCGAATACGCCGATAAGGAAAGACTAGAATGTGAGGTTCAACCAGAGTGTCTGGCAGAAGATGAGGAGTGCGTATTCCGAATAGACCCAGTAACGCTAGCTGAGCTTATCGTTCGCCGAGGTCAGATTGAGGAAAAAACTGGCATGAAGCCACCCGTAGACTTGGCAGACGCCGAGGAAGAATTTCTTAAAGCGGTGGCCCAGTGCGCGATGCTGGAATGGATTCTGGATTTGGATACAGAGCTAGCGAGAGATGCAGCCTGAGTTTTAGCTAGGTCACTCACTTCTCGGACAGCATGAAGCACTACGGGGCGGCGGTTGGGTGGGTGGGAATAGGAACGCCGAACCTTCTATAGAAGCCTGATCAACTTAAAGGTATGGTAGAAGCTGGAGATGGCAAATCTTAAGCAGTAGCGCCTCTATTTGGATTCAAAGATAACGATTTCCTTCCCAAACCATAAGGCTGAACGAGAGAAATCGGTGAAGTTCTTTTCGTCCTCAAAGAGTTCTGTTGCTGCTATTGCCCCCTTAGGCGTACTGACAGCTTCAAGCATCCTGTCAGGTTCCACCTCCACAATAGCCATGCCGTCGTAAGGTTCCATGGTGCCACGCTGGGCCTGCATTAGTTCATTCAGCACATGGTCGATTGTGTGAACTTGCACGTAACGACTTACACCAATGGCCTTGAGGTTTCGTTTAGCCAGCATACCATGATGTTTACGCCAATACTCTTGGTACTGTTCACGAGATAGGTGGGGAAGGCGACGCCCTACATAATAAAGAGCTACCATGACCGTTTCTCCTTTCATATTCGTAGTAATTGCGACATTCTACTGCGAAATGTATACTGGTGCAAGAAGTCCATTCTAAGGCACGCAATATTGAAATTAGGCACACAGGAATGAGATATAATTAGGCATATAGGAGGTGTTCGATGTACGACTTTGAGTTCCCTATCCCAACTTTCACAACGTTCACGATGATTCGCCAGACCTGGACTGCAATGAACAAGGCATGCGAGACTGAGTTAGGCAAGGTGAGCCTCACGCCAGAAATGACTGCCCTGCTATGGCTTTGCAGGGACTATCCGCACCCCTTGATTCCTGCAGAGATAGCCAGGATGCTTTTCAGGGAAAATCAAACCATCGCAGGATTGCTTAACCGTATGGAGAAAGATGGCCTCGTGCAGAGAGTACCAAAGCGCAAGGGACACCCATTTACAGAAGTGAAGATAACGACTAAAGGTAGAGAACTATGCGATAAGGCCGTGCCGAAACTTCAGGCCCTTATTACAGATTTCGGGGCCGATTTGTCCCTGGAGCAGCATAAGCACCTTCAGAATCTCACCAAGAAAATGCGAGATAGAGCGCTTCAACGGCTATATATAGAGCCAGGTGCCCCATCTGACCTCGCACCAGGGGTTGTTCCTGTCAAGTGGTAACGCGCTACATTATATGCACCTCGTTTTACAGACATATATAATCTCGTTTACCCTTGATGCCAACATGAAGCACTACAGGGCGGTGGTGGGGTAAGGCTAAGGTGCATCAGTTATCCAGCCTCAACTGAACCTATCGACGGCAGGTCGGCCTAGGGAGACCGTTTCTGTCAGCTATTCAGCCTTTAAACGGATTCTCATAAAGCTCCAGGCGAAAGCCTACTATCTCCTCACTACCTACCATATGTACAGGCGGTACGTTTTCCCGAACGTTGTCGGGGCCGAGGAGCTTTTCCCAGTCCAGGGGCAGCGTAAATAATGTCGGCGCGCCCTCCTTCGCGAGAGTTGATGCTGCCTTCAGAACATTGTCCACCTGGAAGGTCAGATTGTGGACTCCCGGGCCCTTCTGGCGAAGGTGTTCTGCCCACACGTCTCCTCCCTCAGGCAATGGCTCGATGAATTGAAGCACGACGTTCCCCAGTTGCACGTGTTCTACCTTCGTCAAGCCAAGGCATATCTCGTTGAGGAACCTGACAATGTCTTGCTCTGTTCTCTGAGCCCCGAAAACCCTCTCAAGGAAGGCAGCAGCAACATTAACATCCCTAACCACAATCTCAATATGAACTAGTGGCGATACGTTCACTGGCATACTTCACCTCCATGAGTCTATCCGGCATTGGTGTGTAGGCATTTTGCTCTCATTGCGACATTCTACTGCGAAATGTATAATTGGGCAAGGTACCCTGTAGCAGGTCACTTTTGAGGCCAGCATGAAGCACTACAGAGTGGTCGTGTCTTGACACCGCAAACACCCTCTGCCATAATCACTCGGCCACGAACTTCCCTGACTAACTGGTGGCGGTTTGCTCTGCTCCTCTTGAGGCGGAGACCTCCATAGCAGCCAGTGGTGCAGATGATTCAAGAACCACTGGTTCTGGTTTCCAACTGCGGGCTGCGTCAGCACCAAGATAGACATGGATTGACGACGACTGATGCACTTTTGTCTGGAGAGGGGGTGGTGCCTATGCGTGGTTGCAAGATCCCACAGTAAATGCCGTGAAGATATGCAAAAGGATAGTCAGAAGCTAATACAAAATAAAGAAAATTCCTTATTGGTGAGACCTGGAATACGCCTTGATAGCGAGGACTAGGCGTTGCACAATGGCCAAGCTAATTAATTGGTGAAATTGCCGTCTAGACAACGAATCGAATATGAAGGAGGAGAACGATGCACGCGAGAGTGGTTTTGGCTACCGCCCAGCCGGGCAAAACGGACGAGATGATCAAGGTCGCCCGGGATTCTATCTTGCCGGCCGCAAAGAAGCAGAAGGGCTTCAAAAATTGGTACATGCTAACGAACAGGAACACTGGCAAGGGTATAGTCATCGGCATATGGAATACGGAAGCTGACATGATTGCTAATGAGAGCAGCGGGTTCTACAAGGAGCAGATTGCCAAGGTGGCGCCACTCCTTACTGGGCCACCTACGATGGAACACTATGAGGTCAGTGTTAAAGGATAACCTTAGGCAACTGACTTCCTATGAGACAATAGGACTGCAAAGAGTGAAGTGCTGGCAGGGTACTGTATAACGGAGGTGATGAAAGTACCGGATTGGAAGGGGAGTGGAGAAATACACAGTTGCTCCACTCCCTTGGCAATGGCCGCGTTTCAAAGGGGCACCCTTTGCTTGAATGGCCGAGCATAACATATTGAAATCTGCTAAACAAATCAGAAACCTTGAAGCTACCGCAGCTTCAGAGGTCACCAACTCACGATCATTGGCATCACTAGCCTGTCGTGCGTAGGATTGCCGTTCAGTGTGCTCCGAGAACGTGACGGGTGAACTGCTTTGAGGCTATTTGACAGGGTCGCTACGCCGGAGGTGGCAGGCAGCATGAAGCACTACAGGGCAGTGGCATGGCTGAATCGCACATTCATAATAGAGCGTAGTGCTGCCGCTGCGTGGTGCGGCGATACGTTAGGCGCCAGCGGCTCGCCCGGGATTACTCGGCATACTGCATCAGTCGTTGATCGTCGCTAATCCACATCTATAACATCAAGGAGAACTATCATTAGACTTTCCATTCTCGTTCTCATTTGCCTTCTCATGGGATGTGCGACTCGACATCCCATCGAAGATGCCAAAGCCGTTGTCAAATCCCACGAGCAGTTTGCGAAGGCCGGCAAGCTAGACGAAATCGTGAGCAATTTCGCAGACGATTTCGTCAGCCTTGTACCTGGAATGCCACTGCTGAAAGGCAAGGACGCAGCGGGCAAATTCTACGCTGGTATGCTGACAATAGGCAAATCCGAATTGATGAAATATGACGGCGCAGAAATTGTCGGCGACGCTGTCATTCTTCACGGAATCGGCAAAGGGACTCTCCACCAAGCCAGACTCAAGTGTCGCTCATCGTTTGCGAACAACTTCATCCTCGTATTGAATAGCCTGATATCGTTCTCAATTCATCCCTTATCTTGGATATCTGGTCAGACGCCCTTTATGTAGTCGTCCATGTGCTCCGGGACCTTGCCCTCGATCTCTTGCTTGTTGCCTGAGAGCCTTATGAGCTTGGTATCAAGCATGGCTATTATGGAATTGAAGTTGTCCAGCGCCTTCTGGGTTATCTCTATGCCTGT
>CAWHAI010000031.1:0-44554 GCA_963827295.1 uncultured Chloroflexia bacterium | reverse complement strand
GGCACGCCTATATCGGTGAGCAGGATGTTAAGCTGTTTCGCCAGGTTTATGTCGAGCGGGCTCTTGGCGATGGCCACGTGTCCATCTGAGATACATACGGCGGCAACTGTGCGGTAGTTTTTCTCCTCGCAGTTGCCTATAGCGATACGCTGTCCTTTCGCTGCCTCGGAGACCGCAACCAGAACGGCGTTATCCTTTTCCGCTACGCCGGGCCCTATAACAATGAGCGGCAGGTCAACCGCCGCGAGCACCTTGTCCACTGTTTTCTTGGCTTCAGCGGCGCCGGTATTGCCCATCTCAGGATGGGCGCTCACCAGTCTCAGAGCTATGGCCTCGGCGCCATATTCCGCAGCTTTCTTGGCCCAGGTTGCCGGGTCTTTTACTGCATCGCCCCAGGCATGAAGCAGGGACGGAGACCAAGCGGTTGGCTCTTTGTCCTGGATTTCTATGGCTACCTTGGGTGGATGGGGGAAAGAACCTTCGAAACTGAGGAAAGGCAGGGTATTTCGCCGCCGAGGACTATCTCTTTTCTCTTGCCTCCTCCCAGTTTCACCTCTCGTATCTTACCAGTCCATTTCTCAATTGGAATTTCTACTCCAGGCATGGCAGAAATCTCCTTTCCCTAATATACAGCATAAAACAAGGGTCGAGTAAGGCGACCCCTGTTTTATGCGTAAAACCCCTTTTCATTTCCCAGCTATATTAGCCGATAATCGGATCCATCGTCAGAGCAGGATGTCCCTTCTGCTCGAGGAAGGGCAGCAACTGCTCCACCGTGGTAACCTGGCTGCCGTCGGCGACCTTCTCCATGAGGTCAGGCACGCCCTCGCGCTCACACGCCGCCTTCAATTCCTCTGCCAGTTCCTCTTTCAGGTTCTTGGACATCCATACTAATCGCTTGATGCCGCCCTCGGTCGGGATGAACTTCTTGCTTATGACGTAAACCTTGCCGTGGCCCATCATGCCCGGCGTCTGCAAGCCGCCGCCGACCGTGCCCATCAGGGTGGTGAAGGTCATGCCGCAGGGTGTCATGCCGTAGTCATCACGCGAGACAACCATAACTCCGTTGGCCTCGGGGATGACCGCCATGACGCATTCGCAGCAGCCGCAGGTGGTCAATGGGGCATCCATCAGCGAGTAGATGGTGAACCTCTCCAATTTCTTCTGGGAGTGCTCATGGATGAACTGGTTCACACCTTCCCACTCGCCGGTCTTCTCGTTAATTACCTTGCCCTTGGGCACCGGCTGGTTGGGGCCGGCGGGTTTCATCTCGAAAGCTGCCCGGCAGTCGAGCCAGCTATAAGCGCCGCACAGGCCCACACGCTCCGGATTGATCACGCAGACGTGAGTCGGGGCGAAGGACTGGCACAGCGTGCAGCTATAGAAGGTGTCCACAGCCTCATCGCTAAGCCCGGCCATACGAGCGTTTCGCTCTTTATATACAGCGCGGGCCTGCTCGAACAGGTCCTTCACCTTGGCGGGGTCGGTGTAGACTGTTACCTGCACCTTGTCCACAATAGCGCCGAAATCATTTTTCAGGCAGGTATGCAAAACGTCGCCTAAGTGCCGCAGCTTTAATCCTTTGGCGACAGCGTTCTTGTGTATTCGTATCCAGGTGATGTCTCTCTGCCCCTGGTGGGACACACCCTCGGCACCGTTCATCATGTGGTGAATCTGCCGCTCCAGCACCGGCTCGAAGTCCTTCTGCATCTTGCGCCCGGCTACGTCCACCACGATGCCCAGCGGATTCTTGGAGCCTACGGCGAAGCTGTCGATATCGGGGCCGACCACTGTAATCTTGCCGTCCTCGACCTCATCCAGCTTCTTCATTCTCAACCATTCGAAGCACATGCCGCCCTTGCCGCCGAACTCGCACGCCAGGTCGGCCTTGCGTACTACCTCGCCCTCGAAAGCGGCGCCAAAGGCAACGGGTATGGGGACCTTGGCTATCTTAAGCTTAATGCCGCGCAGTTCGATGCAGCGCTGCACCAGCCTCTCTGCTCTCTCCAGGTCATCCTTGCCCGGAATGTCATCGAAGGGCATGCTGACCACATGCTCGAACCTGGTGATTCCTGTGGGCAGGATATTGGGTATCACGGTGTCGGCGAATGCAGGGAAGCCGTAGTTAATAGCGCCGGCTGCCGCTGCATACTCCATGTCGGTAATCGGGCCCAGGGCAAGCACGAAAGCAAAGCAGCGGAACTTGTTATAAAGCAGTATGCGTCGGGAATCGCCCGGCTCGATACCGCCGAAGCTCAAGGCTGCGCGGGTGGCGAAGCCCAGAGCGTAGATAGCCGAGACGATATCGGTGCCGAAGGGGACGATGAAGGTATTATACCCCATCTCCACGCCGGCCTCTCGCAACTGGTCGGCAACATTGCGACCGTTTCTGTTGCTGGAGATGAAGATGAGCTGTCCCTTGGACTGCAATTCGCGTACAATCTTGACCGCTACCTCGGTGCTCTTGGCGCAGCCGACCAGGGCAGCGAAACCCGACATTCTGCCGTCGACGAGCTGAATGCCCCAGCCTCTCATTTGAGCGTCATTGATGGGGCCGTTGTACTCGAAGCCATCCTTCTTCTCGGGCTGCTCGCCCTTGGCGAAGCGTATACCCTCTATGGTTTCGAAGGCGTAGAGGGTGGCCGCTCCGGCGTCCAGGGTCTCACCGAGGTATGGCAGCCACATGTTCTCGCCGGGCACCGGTGGCAGCAGGCCCTTGGCATATTCCACAACAGGTTTCAGCTCACCCAGCTTCTGTACCTTAATACCTAGAAGCCCCCAGATGGTGGGGAGATGGAATGCGGTACCACCGCCTGCCGTATCCTTAAATACGATGGGTGTATCTGGGCCCATTTTCTTCAGGGCATCCTGAAGCATATCGTCCGCCATCTTGACGGCGGCCTGAGCGCCTTTGATTGCTCTGGTGGCGATAAATTTCGACATCTTTCTAAGCCTCCATTAATATCTTCGGAAGTCGCCGGACATCGGTGCATCTATAGGATTGGTGGAACTCATGCGGCTTGCCTTGAGGAATCCCGGGCTGATCTCCTGCAGGGGCATCTTCTTGCGCGGGTGGGCAGCAGCCGCTCTCAGTACCTCATGAGCCTTCTCGGCATGAGCATCATCGGCATGTACGCTTACCACTATGCCGCCTAGAGATATAACATGCTGATAGTAGTTGACGGTATCCTCGGGTACGCTCCAGAACTCACTCAGCGCCTTTGCCAGGTCGCTGCCTGCTTTGGATAAAGAAGTAGCATGACCCATTGCGGTCACCGAACCCACATCCGCCACCGGGTTGACGTCACTCATCTCTTTCTTGCCCTTGCCGCTGGTGACGATTCCTATCTCCTCCGCCTTAAAGCCCTTTGCCTTGAGCTCACTTATTGCCTTTCTGGCATCCTCGGGTTTTCGGAAGAGCTTTGTCTGTACTTTAGGCATAGCACACTCCTTAAAGATAGCGTTTATTTGACCTTGAGCAAATTAAAAAGGCCTCGCCGCCTCATGCTCTCATCACATAAGGTGACTAAGGCCTTTTATTTCAAACATGCGACAGTAAATCACATTAAAATCTAGAGGCTCGTCGGATAGACCCCACCCAAAGTAAAATTTTAACATAGGCCTGAAGGCTAGTCAAGCTCGATTTCGTGCATAGAGCACTTATAAAATCATTTTCAGCCTCGAAGTCTTCCATTCTTGGAGGATTTTCCTGCTTGCTGTGGATGTTATCATCCACAGCCTATATAGTTTCAGCGCTCCTGGTGTATTATACTATATGTGCTAATCTATTTAACGGCTAGGAAAGCAAAGGGTGAAGTAGAAAACGTGTTACCGAGACCGTGGTTACCTAAACGTATAGGCAGACTGTACGACCTTGCAGATAATCTGTGGTGGAGCTGGCATCCTCAGGCGCGTGACCTGTTCAGGGCGCTGGATTATTCCCTGTGGAGAATGACGGGTCATAATCCGGTCAAGCAGTTGCGCGACATCAATCCTGATAAGCTGCAGGCTGCTGCCACCGACCCAGAATTTCTCGCTTTATATGATTATGTGATGTCTTCCTTCGACGCGGAGATGTCGGCTCAGGATACATGGTTCAATACTAATCACCCCAACCTCCTGAGAGGGCCTGTTGCCTACTTCTCAATGGAGTTTGCCATACACAGCTCTCTACCTATCTACGCCGGTGGCCTGGGCATCCTCGCTGGCGATATCTGCAAGGAGGCAAACGACCTGGGGCTGCCCCTGGTTGGCGTCGGTTTTATGTATCCGCAGGGATATTTCCATCAGCATATCTCCGCTGAGGGCTGGCAGGAGGAGATATACCGGCAGCTCGATTTCGCTAAAACGCCTATCAATCCGGTTCCTTCTCCTGGGAGGTCGAGGCCCGTTGGGCAAGGTTCAATTGAACAACAGGGCTGTGAGTATTGAGGCTTGGCATGTTCAGGTCGGCCGGGTTAGCATCTACCTGCTGGATACTAATGTTGAGGGGAATGACCCTCAAGACAGGCAGTTGTCCTCCCGACTTTATATAGCTGACCGCGAGCTGCGCATAAAGCAGGAGATTGTGCTGGGGATCGGCGGCGTACGTGTTCTCCGCGCTCTGGGGATAGAGCCCTCTATTTGGCATGCCAACGAAGGCCATACTGCCTTCATGATGCTGGAGCGAGTCAGGGAGGAGGTAGAAAAAGGCGCCACCTTTGATAAGGCAGTCGAGAGGGTTAGGGCGGCCACTGTTTTCACCACCCATACGCCGGTGCCGGCTGGGCACGATGTCTTTCCTGTCGAACTTGTGGAGAAGTCCCTTCACAGTTATTGGGGCTCCTTGGGGATTGACCGACAGACATTCTTGGAATTGGGGCGGCACGATGGAGACGACGGCCAGTCTTTCAATATGACTGCGCTTGCCTTGGCTCTGGCTCAGCAGTGCAACGCCGTGAGCGAGCTTCATGGTACGGTATCGCGGAAGATGTGGCATGTGCTCTGGCCAGAGGTTAAGGAAGAAAAGGTTCCTATTTCCCATATAACCAACGGTGTTCATGTGCCCACCTGGGTCGCTCCCGAGATGGGGCGCCTTTATGAGAAATATCTAGCCCGGGATTGGGTGGAAAAGCACGACGACCCTAAAATTTGGGAGCGTGTGAAGAATATCCCTGACGAAGAGCTCTGGTCGGTTCACCAGCTTCTGAAACGCAAGCGCAAGGCTGCTATACTGGAGCGAGCCCAGAAGGGCTGGGCTGAAGAGGATGTTACAGCTCCGCAAGTGCTGGCAATGGGTGCATTGCTTGACCCTGACGTGCTAACTGTGGGGTTCATTCGGCGCTTCGCTGAATATAAGCGACCAGCGCTGATTTTCCAGGATATCGAACGTTTGAAGCGAATTGTCAGGGACCAGTGGAGGCCGGTTCAGATAGTATTCGCCGGCAAGTCCCATCCCGCTGATTTCCCATCCAAATATCTTCTTCACCAGGTTTATACCCTGGCTACGGACCGCGAGTTTCAGGGGAGGATAGCCTTTGTGGAAGATTACGATATGCACATGGCGTGCTACCTGGTGCATGGCGTAGATGTCTGGCTGAACACTCCGCGTCGCTTGCGGGAGGCCTGTGGCACCAGCGGCATGAAGGCATCGCTAAACGGTGTTCCCAGCATCAGTGTGCTCGATGGTTGGTGGTATGAGGGGTACAATGGGGACAACGGCTGGGCGATCGGCGAAGGCCCTGGAGCATATAGCCCTGAGGAGGAAGACAGGATGGATGCGGAGGCGTTATATTACCTTCTGGAAAAGGAGATTGTGCCTCTTTACTACGACAGGGATAGAGGCGACGTGCCGCATGGCTGGATTAGCGTTGTCAAAGAGGCGATTCGCTCTACTGTGCCTCAGTTCTGTGCTCGGCGCATGCTGAAGGAATATACTGATCGCATGTATGTCAAAGCTGCCCAGTCGCTGAGCAAGAAAAGATAGGATGAATAGAGGTTGTTTATCAGACGTGAGTGCAGAGGGGCGAGGCCACTTTGCCAGTCCTTCACTTGTGAAGGATGTGGGTGTCCCCCAAGACTGGGGGATTTAGGGGGTTGAAGAATACTTGATAAATACCGCGCTGAATAGTTATCTTCAGATTCGGTTTCAAGGAGGGGGTGGGTCATGGGAACATCTAAGGGGGAGATCAAAATCAGGAAGATGACGGAAGCAGACCTGCAGATAGTGAAGGAGATAGATAAAGAGCTGGTTGGTCCCCATCGGTCTATCTCCTGGCCGCTGAGAATAGAGGCCCACTTTTGGGTTTATCGTGGCCTGCCCAATTTCGTGGCTGAGGTCGAGGGCGGGTGGCAGGCTTCTTAGTGGGGGATATAAGGGGGGCAGAGTATGGCACGGAGGTAGGTGGGTGGATAGACATGATGGGTGTTATGCCCAGGTATCAGAGCAAAGGGATAGGACGGATGTTGGTGGAGGCTTTCTGCGACGAGTGCCAAAACCGAGGGGTTAAGGTCAGGGTTGTAGTGGTGGGGGACGACAAACGCCTGGTAAAGTTTTGGACATCTGTAGGTTTTCAGAAGGGGAGTCTGGTTAGCTACGAAAAGTGAGGCTCATTATTTGAGGGTCAATTCCCATCAACTCCTTGCACTGCCAACAAGAGATGCTCCACAGGAGATGCTCTTCCTCATGGTTAGTGAAGAATTCTACATTTATGCTCGATTCAGTGTTAGAAAGCTGTAACTTAGTTGCGTCGGCCACTATTCGTAGCTATACTATGCGCAAAGCGCGCAGGTATTAGATATAGAGCGAGTTTATCGTGGTCACTCAAAAGCAAATTCCCATAATCTACAACCTCTTCCCTCGTCTAGGGGGGCGTATGCCCGATTGGCTCCGGCACGCTGCACGCGCTGTGGACATGGGCTTCAACTGGCTGTATATCAACCCTATTCTCTATACGGGATACTCCGGCAGCCTTTATGCTGTAAAGCACCACTATCTAATTAACCCCCTATTTCTGCCCCCTGGTGCCAGGAAGAATGGCCTGCTAGCCCTTGAGCTAACCCTGAAGAAATTCAGGGATATGGGCCTCTGGCCTATGATGGACCTGGTTATCAACCACACATCGCGCGACTGTCCCTTGGTTAATGAACGTCGCTCTTGGTATTTACGTGGCAAGCATGGCGAGCTCGTCAGCCCATTTGTCCAGGATCTTGATGATCCTAAGAAGATAACGGTGTGGGATGACCTGGCGGAGATAGATAACGAGGGGACAGTCGATCGAGAGGGGCTCTGGTCGTACTGGGCTGAGTTGGTAAAGCACTACTTGCGCCTGGGGTTCAAAGGCTTCCGCTGCGATACGGCGTATAAGGTTCCTGCCGCGTTATGGCATCATCTGGTTGATGTGGCAGCCCAGGTAGACCCTGAGGCGGTGTTCTTCGCGGAGACGCTGGGTGGTATTGAGGAAAAAACCCTGGCTCTTAGAGGTGTGGGGCTACACTACTTCTTTAACAGCTCAAAGTGGTGGGACTTCGACAAGCCCTGGTGTCTGGAGCAGCATAAGAAGTTCGGCGCAATCGCCCCATCTATCTCTTTCCCGGAGAGTCATGATACTCCCCGCCTTGCGGCTGCTACCGATGGCAACGAGGCTGTGCAGCGTCAGCGCTATGCTTTCGCTGCTGCGTTCTCCGCCGGGCTCATGATACCCATAGGATATGAGTTCGGCTTCAAGCAAAGCTTGGATGTTGTTTGCCACAGTCCTAAAGATTGGGAGGAACCTACCTTCGATATCCAGCAGTTCATACGGAGGGTCAACCTGCTCAAGTTGGAGCATCCCTTGCTGCACGGCGAGGGCTCTCTTCGGATGGAGAGGAGAGATGAAAATGTCCTCGTTTTGGAAAGGCGAACAGAGCAGGCTCCTGGCAAGGTGGGTTGGATATTAGTGAATAAGAGATGGGATAAGCCTGCTACAGTATCCCTTGAAGGCATAGCTGCTCTTACCCCTGGCCATTGCCTGTATCGTATCTGCAAAGATGACAGTCCCCTGTCCGGGGAGCAGCTTCTGGACAAGACCCTGATGCTTGACCCAGCGGAGGTTGCGCTGGTTCTTGATTCGGCTGGTACGAGTATAGAGACGGGAGAATCCGGGAGTAAAACCGCTCAAGGCGAAGTCCTAAACTCCAAATCCGGAATCCTGAACAAAATCAAGACACAAATTGCAGAATTCGAGAATGTGCAGAATTTGGATTTAGAAATTTGATATTGTTTAGAGCATTGTAGAACAGGTCCAATTTCTCCGTCCTGAGGCTGTCGAAGGGCCAGTCACAGGTCATTCCTGCGGGGGCAGGAATCCATGATTTCCCCCTTTTCTAAGGGGGCGAATGGGATTACGTGGGTCCAGGCTCCTTTGCCTGCCTCCTAATAGCTAGTAATCAAGGAGTGCAGAGGGCGAAACCCCTTTGCCGGGGGTTTGGGGGTGTCCCCCAAAATATAAAATCCCCCAAGATTGGGGGATTTAGGGGGCTGATTAAGGCTATCTCATTAATCTCTTAATGGCTCAAAGGCAGGGTTTAACAGGAGGGTGAAGCAAAGTGAGTTCAACTAGAGCAAGTGGCATCCTCCTTCATCCCACCTCGCTTCCAGACAGATTCGGGATAGGAGACCTGGGCAGCGAGGCTTATCGCTTCGCTGACTTTCTGGCCGATACCAAACAGCGCTTATGGCAGATGCTGCCCCTGGGCCCCACTGGATATGGTGGCTCTCCTTACCAGTGCCACTCTGTCTTCGCAGGCAATCCGCTGCTGATAAGCCTGGAGATGCTGGTCGAGGAGGGCTTCCTGGAAGCAGATGCTCTGAAGAATGCGCCCCTCTTCCCTGAGCATCGTGTTTACTACGACGCGGTCATAAAGTTCAAGATACCCCTGTTGAAGAAGTCGTTCCAGGTTTTTGAGAAGAAGGCTAACGCTGCACAGACTGGCGAGTTCGAGTCCTTTTGCAAAGAGAAGGCCCCGTGGCTGGACGGCTATGCGCTGTATATGGCATTGAAGGAGGCGCATGGAAATGCCGCTTGGAATACGTGGGAGGACGATATAAAACTGCGCCGCCCCGAGGCCGTGAAGCGCTGGAGCAAGAAGCTTGCCCGTGAAATACGATGCCACAAATACCAGCAATACCAGTTCTTCAGGCAATGGGCCAGGCTCAAGAAATACTGCAATGACCGTGGCATCAGGCTCTTTGGCGACATGCCCATATACGTTGCACTCGATAGCGACACCGTCTGGCTGCATCCGGAGCTGTTCTATTTAGACGCCGATGGCAATCCCACGGTGGTTGCCGGTGTGCCTCCCGACTACTTCAGCGCCACCGGTCAGTTCTGGGGCAATCCTCTCTATCGCTGGGATGTGATGGCTAAAGATGGCTATGCCTGGTGGATTGAACGCATGAGAGCAGCATGCTCTCTGGTGGACATCGTCAGGATAGACCATTTCCGTGGCTTTGAGAAGTACTGGGAGATACCCGGCACTGATAAGACAGCCAAGAAATGGCCGTTGGGTGCCCGGGCCTGGTGCTGCCCCCTTTGAAGCTATTAAAAACGCCCTGGGCGACGTGCCCATCAGTCGCTGAGGATTTGGGTGTCATCACGCCCGAAGTTCATGCCCTGAGGGAGCGCCTGGGCTTTCCCGGGATGAAGGTGCTCCAGTTCGCCTTCGGAGGAGACCCCGGGGAAAATGACTATCTGCCTCACAACTACCCGCGCCACTGCGTGGTCTATACTGGTACCCATGACAACAACACAACTGTTGGCTGGTTCAAGGAGAGGGCTATCGGCGAGAGCACCCGGAGCAGGGGGGAGAGGGGGGCGGAGAAGAAGCTTGCCCTGAAGTATATTGGTAGTGATGGCAGAGAGATTAACTGGGACTTCATCCGCCTCGCCCTGATGTCCGTTGCAGACACAGCTATCATCCCGCTACAGGACGTCCTGGGACTGGGCAGCGAAGCCAGAATGAACCGCCCCTCTAAAAGTGAAGGGTAACTGGACCTGGCGCTTCACCCGCGACATGCTGACTGACGAAGTAAAGGACAGACTTAAGGAATTAGCGATTATATATGGAAGAGCGCTCTAAGTTGAGACGGTGCCAGCGAAATCTGAGTATTACCTGATACACCTCTAAACTTCTTCATATACTTAAGCCACATATCCCTTACCCTCTGAATAGCCTCTACGTGTGGCTTGACATACTCTCTAGAAGACGGCAAATATTTAGAAATCTTAAAATTTTCATCTCAATGAAATGGCAGGGAAAGGGGTGTGCTTTTTCTCATCAATGTAATAAAATGCTACATGCTACATATCGTTTGTCAGCCAGGGTTTTCGAATTCAGTTGCATGTATGAAGGGAGAAACTCTAAATGGGACGACCTCTGGAGGGACTTATTGTGCTCGATTTATCGCAGTTTCTTTCCGGGCCGAGGTGTGCCCAGATCCTTGGTCTCCTGGGTGCTCGTGTTATCAAGGTTGAGACCACCCTGGGCGACACTATGCGGCTTCTGATGAGATTGCTTGGGTCGGAGCGTTCCCTCTCGACCATTCACCAGAATAAAGAGGCCATTGTCGTAAATTGGCGTACGCCAGAGGGTGCGCAGATAATCAGAGAGCTTTCCAGGCGCGCTGATATATTTGTGGAAAACTTTGCCAAAGGCATTTTGCAGAAATCCGGTCTTGGCTACAGCGATTTGAGCCGCGAAAATCCCAGGCTGGTCTATGTTTCGATAACAGGCTTCGGGCACACCGGCCCGCTTTGTGAAAGGACTGCATTCGACATTATCGCTCAGGCCACCGGAGGTATCATGTGGGCGCAGGGCAGTCCGGGTCGCCCTCCGGGCGTTTTCTTCGGTGACCTTGTCTCAGGGGCTTATGCAGCCATTGGAGCTGTTTCGGCATTGTGGCAACGCGAAAAGACAGGCACAGGCCAGCACGTAGATATTTCCATGCAGGATGTCATGTATTTTCACAACTTCTGGGCTTTAGCGGATAGGGCGAATGGCCCTGACAAAGAGGAGGTGGAGAGGCGCCTTGGCCGCACTTTAGTCTCGTTTTTAACCGACCAGGAACATCCGCTACCCTTCTGGAATTCATATCGCGCCCGAGATGGCTACATCGTGATTGTCGCCCTCACAGACCAGCAGTGGAATAGGTTCATGGAGGTCATCGGTAGACCTGAGCTCATTCATGATGATAGATTTGGCGACATAACGGCTCGGGTGCGCAATGCAGATGAAGGGGTGGCGATAGTCTCTGCCTGGGTGTCACAAAGGACAACCGATGAGGTTGAAAGGCTATTGACCGAGGCCAGAATACCTTGTGGCAAGGTGAAGGACTTTAATGAATTGTTTGAGGACCCGCAGCTTCACCAGAGGGGCATGTTAGAGCAGGCGACGCATCCGGTTTATGGCGTTATTGATTCTTGCGGATTCCCGATTAAGATGAGCCAATCCGAGCTTAAAGTTGATACCGGTTGTCCGGAACTGGGACAGGACACTGAGACAGTTCTCAAGGAATTGCTGGGCTATGGCGATGCCAGGGTCAGCGAACTCCGCAAGGGTGGAGTGATATCATAGTGAAGCTAGGGTGAACCGTCCTGCCACAACGAGTGGTAACTGGACCTGGCGCTTCATGTGGGATATGCTGACTGCCGAAATCAACAACAGACTGAGGGATTTGACCTCTATCTATGGAAGGGCACTTTAGGGGATATGGTTGTTCTGGAGGAACCTAGGCGACTTCATGGTAGACATCGAGGATTTGTTTGGCGGCCTGTTCCCAGTTGAATTTGCGCTGCACCCTCTTTCGGGCTTCTTTCGCCATCTTCAGACGCAGCTCCTTGTTCTCCACAAGTCGCTTGATGGCGGCAGCCAACGCTGGGACATCCGCCGGGGGCACCAGTATGCCGGTCTCACCGTCGGCAACCAGCTCCGGCAGTGCGCCGGCGGCGAAAGCTATTACAGGCACCTCGCATGCCATGGCTTCCGCAGCGGGCAAACCGAAGCCTTCGAACATGGAGGGCACTACAGCTATGTCCGCTGCTGCATACCACCTTACTAAGTCACCTCCGCTCAACCTGCGGGCGAATGTAACGCGGCCATCGAGGTTGATCCGTTCCATCAGGGCAGGTGCGTATTGCGCCTCGGGGGCACCGCCGTCGATTATAGTTAGCTTCACCTGACACTCGTTCTCCAGCATCTTCATAGCCTGGAGTAGATAGATTATGCCCTTTTTCCTGTCCTCGGTGTTGCCCACGAAGATCAAACTATTGGATTTCTTGGGCAAGCCATCGAGACTTCTGAAGACATCGGTGTCCACGCCGTTGTAAACGACCCTGATGCGGCTCGATGGTATGCCCATAAGGCGCTCTATCTCTCTGGCTGAGCATTCGGAGACAGTTATCACCCGGTCGGCGCGTCGTCCCACAAAGGACTGCATGGGGACATAGACGGAGTAGAACCACCAGCGGCGCAATTTTTCCATCTGGTTTCGGGCCTGTGCGAAGTCGGATTCCCGGTCCAGAGCCATAGGGTGATGTATGGTTGCCACCAGGGGCAGTTTGAGTCTCTTTATCATGGTCAAGCCGTACCCCAGGCACTGGTTGTCGTGCACCACATCGAATTTGATCTCGGAACTTAGCTTTCGTAGCTCGTCGTAAGCCCTTAAGCTGAAGGCTAATGGCTCGCTGTACATGCCCATGCGGGTAGCGGCTGCTTCATATAAATCGACCGGATTGCGGATGGGGCCGAAGCCATTGTCCATGTGGTACCTGGAGACGTATGCGCTGTGGCTTTTGACCTTGTACAGTTTTACCCCTTCGGGCAACTGGGGATAGGGAGGACCTGAAATAACGTGGACTTCATGCCCCAGGCGCTGGAACTCCCGGGACAGATAATAAACATATATCCCTTGCCCACCGCAGTACATATTACCGCGGTAGGTAAGGAGGCATATCTTCATAGATTTTCACCGGTTTTTGATTCCGGGGCTATATGCAAGATTGTAAGCAGGCCGCGTCTTTCGTGCGGCGTAAGCCGCTCCGCGGTACAAACAGAAGCATGAAACATGGATTCTTAAGCCGAGACGTACCCAAATTTGGAAACAGAGTAGAAGATACCACCTTTGGGGTGACCTGTCAAGGGGTAGCTTCCAGGGGTGTCTAGGCTTGGAGTGTGCGCGTGGGAGGTGCAGGATTCCTCCTGCCAGGGGTCTGGGGGTGTCCTCCGAACTTTCCGCCGTTCCCCAGACTTTGGGCTTAGGAAAGTGGCATTACAACTGACTGCCCCGCTCGGCGGCGGGCCGACCGCCCACTAATATTGATTAATGTTTAGAAATTAGGATTTAGAGTTTCTGGTTGGTGATATCCCTCAGGCCCTATCTAAACAGAAAAATCATAGTTTCTACATATTATCTCCATAATTTAGTGGTATTGTGAGACAAGAGATCGGTCGTTTTACATGCCCTCTAGGGAGATGGGGCAAAAAACTCAGACTTGGGCAATGGGGAGGAGAAAATGTTTAGTGTGTTAAAAAAGCTGAAACTATGGCAAGTAGTAGTGTTGCTGTTAGTGGTCTTTGGTATACCAGGAGCCGTCTATGGCACTTATGGCCAGGCTGCTGGCTCCACCAGTACATCGGCGCTTCCTGCGAACAGCCGACTTGTGCGGGTGCAGTATGGCAACTTGACCAACTCAGTGAGCGCCAGTGGCAGCCTGGTTTTCGCCACCACAGAGGACCTCACGTTTGGCAGTGCAGGCACCGTTCGGGAGGTGAATGTACAGGTAAACGATGCAGTAGAAAAGGGTGACGTGGTGGCCACACTTGATGACGCATCTATCTTGTCATTGCAGGAGGCGGTAGCTAGTGCCAGGGTTGACCTGGCGAATGCGCAGAATGCCCTCGATAAGGCTCAGAACCCCTACACCGAATCACAGATTGCCGAGGCCAACGCGGCGGTGCAGCAAGCGCAGCAGCAACTTGCAGATGCCCAGGCGCTGGGACCGCTGGATGTAGCCGATGCAGAGTATGCGGCTACCCAGGCCGAGCAGAACTACAGCGATAGCATAAGAAGTTTCATGAACAACCGGATTACTGTTGACGATTTGAATAAAGCAGAGAGAGACTGGGAAAGAGCAGAAGTTAACGTGCAGACGGTCCAAACCAATGCGGACAAGTCAGTGATTGATGCCCAGAATAATCTCGCCACAGCTGAAAGTGCCCTGGGAAACATGACGGTTGACCCACTGGATGTGGCGTTGAAGCAAGTCCAGGTGCAGAGCGCTCAATCTGCTCTTGATGAGGTGCTGGCGAGATTGGGGAATACCACTCTTGTGGCTCCATTCGATGGGATCGTGGCTGCAGTGAATGTCCAGGCGGGCCAATCGGTGAATGCTGGTACTGTTGCCGTTCAGATAGCGGATCCGTCAGACATAGAAGTAAGCACCTCTGTGGATGAGATTGATGTCCCCCAGGTGAAGCAAGGGCAGAAGGCTACGATATCTCTGGATGCCCTGCCGAACGACGAGTTTTCCGGGATTGTGTCAAGCATATCATCCTTTGGGAATGTCCAGTCTGGAGTGGTGTCATACCCGGTCACCATTGAGTTGACCGTACCTTCAGGGGTTCAGTTGCGGGAAGGGATGAGCGCTACAGCTACCATCATAACTCAAGAGGTCGACAACGTTCTCCTGGTACCTGCCGCGGCTATCAGCGGTGGCTCAACTAACCCTAGGGTAAGGGTGATGGTTAACGGTGTGCCTGAAGTGAGAGCGGTGACGGTGGGGCAAAGCAACGACCAGTATACCCAGATAGTGTCGGGGCTTAACGCGGGCGATGAGGTAGTAGTTACCTCCACTACCACTAGCACCTCTAGTAGTACATCTGGGAGAGGTATTGGGATCGGTGGGTTTGGTGGTGGGGGGATAATTAATATCGGACGTTAGGTGATAAACATGATTGAACTTAACAACATCGTCAAGACATACCAGATGGGGAAGGTAGAGATCCAAGCCCTGCGGGGCTTAAGCTGCCGTATCGAAAAGGGGGAGATGGTGGCTATAATGGGCCCCTCCGGCTGTGGGAAATCTACTCTCATGAATATCATTGGCTGCCTTGATACCCCCAGCTCAGGAAGCTATTCTCTGGCCGGGGCTGAGGTGAGCGGGCTTTCCGACTCGCAACTGGCAGAAGTGAGGAATAGGAAGATCGGTTTCGTTTTTCAGAGCTTCAACCTGCTTCATCGCACCTCAGCCCTGGCCAACGTGGAACTGCCCTTGCTTTATGGCAACAGGAGCAACAGCAGACAAATGGCGCTGGAAGCCCTGGATAGAGTGGGCATGATCGAGCGTGCTGCCCACAAGCCAACCGAGCTTTCCGGTGGCGAGCAGCAGAGGGTAGCTATTGCCCGGGCCCTGGTGAACAATCCTGCCATAATACTTGCCGATGAGCCGACTGGCAATTTGGACAGCCAGTCGAGCCACGACATCATAGCTATTCTTGAAGAACTCAACAGGCAGGATGGCATCACTGTTGTGGTGGTGACTCATGACCGGGATATAGCAGCCCACACTCAGCGCATCATCTTGCTTAAGGATGGCCGGATTGTCGACGGACAGGCTATGCCGCAAGGCCGGGCAGGGGAACTTTCATGATAAGGGATGGACAATGAATCTAGCAAGAATAGTACGGACAGCTTTAACGGCGCTGACCACCAACAAGATGCGCTCTGCCCTGACGGTGCTGGGCATCATCATCGGGGTAGCTGCGGTGATATCGTTGATGTCCATAGGGAGGGGCTCTCAGGCAGCGGTAACCTCTAATATCGAATCGCTGGGCACTAATCTGCTCTTCATTAGCCCGGGCGCAAGCTCCGAAGCAGGGATACGGGGAGCGCAAGGGAGCGCCGCCACACTGACGCTGGAGGATGCCAACGCTCTGGTCGACCAGAATCTGGCCCCTTCTGTGGCGGCGGTATCTCCTGAGGCTGACAGCTTTGCCCAGGTGGTGGCTGGGAGCGAGAACGCTCGAACCCGGATTATCGGTGTGACGCCGGATTACCAATCCGTGCGCAACTACCAGGTTGCAGAAGGTGACTTTATAACAAATGCGCAGGTAGAAGCCAGGTCAATGGTAGCCGTGCTGGGAAGCAGTGTGGCGGAAACCCTATTCGGGGATACGGACCCTGTAGGTCAATATATCAAGATAAACGGGCTCCGATTCACGGTGATCGGAGTGTTACAGAGTAAAGGGGGCACAGGTTTTGGCTCCCAGGACGATTTAGTTATGGCACCCATAACGACGGTGATGTACCGCTTATCTTCGACGAGAACTTCTACGGGGGAGCGTAACGTTTCTAGCATTAATGTCCAGGTGGTAAGCGCTAGTCAGGTTAGTGCTGCTACCCAGCAGATAACTTCGATCCTGGAGCAGCGGCATAATATCACAAATGGGCAGGCCGATTTCACTATCACCAGCCAGAATAGTTTGATACAGAGCCTTCAGAACTCCACTCAGGTGTGGGTTATCTTGCTGGGGGCCATCGCCGGTATCTCCCTGCTGGTTGGGGGCATCGGCATCATGAATATCATGCTGGTATCTGTTACCGAACGGACCCGGGAGATAGGCATCCGCAAGGCGGTGGGCGCCAAGCGGAGGGATGTCCTGCTCCAATTCCTGGTAGAGGCTGCTTCAATGAGCCTGATCGGGGGCGCCATTGGTGTGCTTGTGGGCTGGGGCATCTCAACCCTTATCTCAGGGGTGACAGTGGGCGGGCAGACAATCAATACGGTTATGTCTGCGGATATCCCCATCCTAGCAGTGTCAGTCTCGGTGGCGATAGGGATAATCTTCGGCCTTTACCCAGCTTATCGGGCTGCGCGTCTTAAACCAATCGAGGCATTACGCTATGAGTAAGGAGGCATCGTCATGAAAACGAAAGAATTTATAACCTTGCTGGCAGTGGCGGTCGTATTGGGGGGCGTTATCGGTGGCGCCCTGGCTGGAGGCATAGCTCTAGGCAAGAATCAGGGCAGACAAGAAGCCCGTCAGGGATCGCTGAACCAGGGTGGCCAGTCTTCTTCCACCATTAGCCAGGGAAATGCTACTCAGTTGCCAGGTAACTATACGGGAATCCCTTCAGGTGCTAGCACAACCGTGGGCACCGTGGAGAAGGTTGAGGGAAATTCGATAACACTCACCACACGTACGGGCACCGTTCTTGTTCACATCGGTAATAGCACCTCTATCCAGAAAACGTGCGAGGGCACCCTGAGTGACATCTCGTCAGGTGAGAGAATCAGTGTTGCAGGTCAACAGAATGCAGATGGCTCTATAGAGGCTAGGAATATCTCCACAACGGCGGGATTTCAGGGGCAGTTGAGCCAGTTCACACCTCCCTCTGGCCAAGGCAATGCTACCCAGTTGCCAGGTAACTATACGGGGATTCCTTCAGGTGCTAGCGCAACCGTGGGCACTGTGGAGAAGGTCGAAGGCAGTTTGATAACACTCAACACAAGTACGGGCACCGTTCTTGTTCATGTCGGGAGCAGCACCTCTATCCAGAAAATGTGTGAAGGCACCTTGAGTGACATCTCGTCAGGTGAGAGAATCACCGTTGCAGGTCAGCAGAGAGGAGACGGCTCCGTAGACGCCAACAATATCTCCATAACACGGGGATTTGTGGGCTAGTAATTAACCAGAGGACAGCCCAGCATTAAGACTTGGCCGGGCTACGAATAGCCTCTTAATCCAACTGTTTGACAATTTTTCCCGGGAAAGCGAGAATCAATATCAAGAATATTGGATCTTTCAGAGTTTACTATGGTACACAAAAAAATCCTTGTCGTAGATGACGAGAAGAAGATCGTTGATATCGTGAAAGCCTATCTCGAAAGAGATGGTTATAGGGTCATCTTTGCTTATGATGGGAAGTCAGCCCTCTACATAGCCAGAAACCAGTTTCCTGACCTTATCGTTCTCGACCTGATGCTTCCTGAGGTCTCAGGATGGGATGTGTGCCGTACCCTGCGAGCTGAATCTAATGTCCCTATTATAATGCTGACAGCCCGTGATGATGATTCTGATAAGATAATTGGCCTGGAATTGGGGGCAGACGACTATGTTGTCAAGCCTTTCAATCCCAAGGAACTTGTGTCACGAGTAAGGGCAGTCCTCCGCCGTGCGGAGGGTGCAGTTGTTAAGACGAAAAGGGTAGAGATCGCAGACTTGAGCATTGACCTTGAAAGGCATGAAGTCAAGCGCGGTGATAAGCTAGTGGAACTGACACCTACGGAATTTGAACTACTCAAAGTCTTGGCTGAAGCCCCTGGCCGTGTTTATAGCCGCATGCAGTTGTTGGACAAAGTTCAAGGAAGTGCCTATGAGGGCTATGAACGCGCCATAGATAGCCATATCAAGAATTTGCGTAAGAAGGTGGAGCCTGACCCATATTTACCCAGATATATAGTAACAGTGCGGGGAGTAGGGTATAAACTTGCGGAGGACACGGGTGCGTAGCCTGGGCTGGAAGCTCGGCCTTTCATTGCTTTTGGTTGTTGCCGTCTCTGTGGGTCTTACGGCATATTTTACTCACCACAGCACTACCCACGAATTCGGGGTGTTCATATCGCAAAGCAGGGCATTATACCTAGGGCGGACAGAGGAAAGGCTTGGAGACTTTTATACAGAGGAGGGCAATTGGACTGATATACAAAGCCTGCTTGCGAGCCTGCCCGTATTTTCTCATGATCGGCTTATCTTAACGGATAGTTCGGGCACCATAGTTGGTGACACTGATGCCCAGTGGCTTGGTAATAGTGCTGAAAGCGTGGGGTTAACTGGGCCAACAAGCATCATTCTCTCCGGGCAGGAGGTGGGCAAGCTATATCTGCTATCGCCTGAGGTGGCAGGCGGGCAGTACATAGGCACCGCTCTTCCAGGTCAGCCCCCGCCTTTTTCACCCGAGCAACGCTTTCTCAGCAATGTCAACATGTCTCTGGTGATAGCTGGAGCGGTGGGGGCTGTAGTAGCGATTTTATTGGGGCTGTTGTTGACCAGACAATTTACCAAGCCAATCCAGTCGTTAAAGAAAGGCGCAGCTCGCATCGCCAGCGGTGACTTGACCTATAGAGTGGGAGTCAAGTCAGGAGACGAGTTCGGCCAGCTGGCCAAGTCGTTTAACTCCATGGCCGCGAGCCTTGATAATAGCGATCAGGTTCGCCGCCGCTTGCTTGCTGACATTGCCCATGAGTTGCGCACACCCCTGTCTGTTATAGAGGGAACAGTGGATGCCATGCTTGATGGGGTCTACGAGCCTAACCAGAATAACCTCGCTTCGATAAAAGAGGAAACAGCGAGTGCTCACCAGGCTCGTAGCTGACCTGCGAGACTTGACCCTTGCTGAATCAGGACAGCTTAGGTTGGAGGTTGAGCCCACGAACCTGGCAGAGCTGGTGCAGAGACGAGTTTCTCAGACAGAGGTCATGGCACGGGAGAAGAACATTATTCTAAAGACGGATATAGCTGGAGGCCTGCCCCAGGTTGAGGTTGATGGCGGGCGGATTGAGCAAGCTATAGCAAACTTGCTTGATAACGCGCTGAATCACACGACCGCAGGCGGCACTGTGACGGTCGCTGTTTCATCTACTGAGGAGGGTATACTGGTTTCTATTGCTGATACCGGTGAGGGGATTCCCCCTGAGCACTTGCTACATATCTTCGAGCGTTTCTATAGGGTAGATGGTGCTCGCTCAAGGAAGACAGGTGGAGCCGGCCTGGGACTCGCCATCGCCAAACAGATGGTTGAGCTTCATGGGGGCAAAATCTGGGTTGAGAGCGAGGTGGGGAAGGGGAGCAAGTTCTCATTCATTTTACCTGTTACTAGATAAGGGTCTATGTCTTAGTGTTTCAGCTTGCGAGAGGACGCTACCAAGCTCCCCTAAGATGTTGTTGCATGTGTAATATAACCTACGATTGATACTGCAGAACAGGAGAGGGCATATCCATGATAAGCAAACTTAGGATTTTCATTCTGGCCTTTCTACTAATTGGGTTGGTCAGTGCCTGTACAACTACAGCCACGCCGACGAACACTCCTACCCCCACTATCACAGCTCAACCTACCTCAATACCTAGTGGGACCCCGCTATCTGCTCTCCCTTCCGTTGCTGATGTTGTAGCGAAGGTCATGCCAGCCGTAGTCTACGTTTCCGTTGAGTACACGGATACCTCCTTCTTTTTCCAGACAGTAGCCACAAAAAGCGGCTCAGGTATTCTTCTCAGCCCCGACGGCTATATCCTGACCAATAACCATGTAATAGACGGGTACACCAAGATCGAGGTATCGCTTCCCGACAATGAACAAACTTATCAGGCTCGACTTGTGGGAGCTGATCCGACCAGCGACCTGGCAGTGATTAAGATAGACGGCCAGAACTTTCCCACAGCTCAGTTCGGCGATCCCTCAGGGTTACGCGATGGAGATTGGGTGATAGCCCTGGGCAACGCTTTAGGGCTGGTAGAAGGCGGCCCCACAGTTACTTTGGGTATAGTAAGCGGACTGGGGCGTTCCTTCACCATAGGACAGTCTGCGTACTACGACATAATACAGACCGATGCTGCCATCAACCCAGGTAACAGCGGCGGCCCTCTGGTCGATCTGAATGGCAAGGTGGTAGGAATCGATACTTTCATCATCTCAGGAGCACAGAACATCGGCTTTGCTGTGAGCACTAACACCGCCCGCCGTGTATATGACGACCTGATCAAATATGGAAACGTGACCAGACCCTACCTCGGCGCTAGTCTACAAGACCTTACACCCGACTTAGCCACCCAGCTTGGCTTATCTATAAGTAAGGGGGTTCTGGTTGCGTACGTTGCGCCTGATGGCCCGGTAGCCAAGGCAGGCGTTAAGGCCAATGATGTCATCACTGTCTTCCAGGATGAAAAGGTAACCGGGGCATCCCATTTGATAGAACTGTTGTGGCAATACAATGTTGGGGATAGCGTAAAGATAACCTTCTGGCGAGGTAATAACCAGCAGGCAGTGTGGGTTACCTTGGGGGAGAGACCATAAGGGAGGTTGCTGCTTAAACAACGCAGGACTGTCCGGATAAAAGTTAAACAAGACTTTTCAACTTTTTAGCCGCCGAATTAATCTTATTACTATTAATCAGATTATCTTTTTGCGTCGTCAACACGACCAGACCTGCTTCGCTTATCAAGTCTTTTTAGAGCGCTTCTGAATCATGATGTTTGCTCGGCTTACCGTTTCAGGCATCTCCGTTTCAGAGCGCTCTTTTCGCCAGCGTCTCATGTAATCTGGCGAGCCAGCGTTCCACATTTGATACATCCATCGGGCTAGCGGATTAGTGCCCCCATTTTTCACTTTGAAAATACTTCGCCTTTTCTCCTGACCTTAAGCCTTTTGCGGTTAGTAGGGGCACGGCGTGCTGTGCACTGGTACACTGACTGCTGAAAGCTTCGCTGCGACATTTTCCTCTTGACAATATGAGAACTGATGTTCTATTATAGTCCCACAAACAAATCGCATTCAGTGACCAACAAAATTGCAGACTGAAAGCCCTCAGAAATCGTTCAAAATCTAGAAATTAGGATTGGGGATTTCCTTGGGGGCTCAGTCTCTTAAGAAGGATCAATTTGTCATCGCCTGGGGCGTAGAAGTCGGCGATTTGGCAAACCAACTCGTAACCGCGGGAGACGGTAGAAGCTCCTGGTCTTGTCATATTCAGTCTTGGAAGATGTCTCGATAAAAGCCAACCTGCCCCTGGACTCCCTTATTTTGTCCTCGGCGAAGGTCACCAGAGCCGTACCGATGCCGCGGGTTTGTTCCTCTCGAGAAACGGCTATCCAGTATATATCCCATGTCCCCTCAGTGAGCGGGGTAGGCCCTATGCAGATGTAGCCCACAACCCTTGAATTAACCTCTGCCACGAAGGTGGGATAGCCTGAACTGACCGGGTCATCCAGGTAGCAGTCGATGAGCTCTTCAGCTACAACTACCTCGCCGGGCGTGAATTCAGGTGTGTCTTTGAGGATTTGCATTATGGGCGGTTTATCCTTGGGGGTCATTGGCCTTATATGAGGGTGTTTAGAAACCACTTTTTAACCCCTGGATTCCCCCGCTTGGGAAACACTCTCTCATACTTGGCTCAATGAATGTTCCTCGAGGGCAAGCAGTACAATCTTTTCAATAAACTGATTATAGGTCATGCCAGCAGCCTTGGCCTGGCGCGCTGCGCCATAACCTGGGGATATATCGGGATTTGGGTTCACCTCTAGGACGTTGGTCATTCCTTCGGCATCCATGCGCATATCTACTCTGGCATAGCCGCGGCAGCCCAGCATTTTGAAGGCGGACAAAGCAGTTTGGGAGATAAGCACCCTCTCCGCCTCTTCTACTTCTGCGGGGCAGGTGGCCTTGGTCCCTTTATAATATGGGCTCTGCGGGTTCCACTTGGCAGAGAAAGTGAGGAGTTTGGGTAATTCTGGCGGTAGGGAGTAAACCATCTCAGCGACGGGGAGAACGGTTGGTTCTCCATTGCCATTGCCCATCACGGTGACATTGAATTCACGGCCTGTCATGAACTCTTCTACCAAAGAGATTCCCCCGAAAAGCTCACTTATCTTGGTTACTTGGTTGGTAAGTTGGTCGAGATTGTTGACAACGCTGTCCTCCGAGACGCCGTGGCTGGCATCTTCCCCTATTGGCTTGACAATGCAGGGGAAGCTCAAGTTAAATAGGTGCAGGTTCTCGGGGCCCAAAGTTTGATATCTGGGTGTCCTGATCCCACCAGCTTCTAGAATAGCTTTGGCCTTTGCCTTGTCTAGGGCTAGTAACAGGGTGGATGCAGGGTTTCCGGTAAAAGGTATTTCCAAGCCAGAGAGCATATCAGCGACTGCAGCTTCTGTTTCAGGGCGGCCTTCGAAGCCTTCGAAGAGATTGAATACAAGGTCTGTTTTTAGCGCCCTGAGTCTTTCTTCGACTAGCTCAAGAGGCGGACGTAAGGGGGTTTTGACTACAGAATAGCCCGACTCTGAAAGGGCCCGATGGACCGGCCTTACTTCGTCTAACACACTAGCGATAGCTTCAGACTCTCCCATGTCGCCATAGCGGTCTGAGCTTGGCTCATTGAAGATAATGGATATCTTCGGCCGCACAGTGCGTTGTCCAGGCATTTCTTTGGTGATTCCGTTGTGTTTAAGCAACGCGGTGCTCCGGATACCTTTCTAGAGCAGCATTGAGCACGGAGCTTATCAGCTTTTGGTAATTCCAGCCCATCTTGTAAGCCATGATTGGCAGGTCGCTCGACTTGGGATTAAGCCCTGGCAGGGGGTTAATTTCCAGAAAGAATGGCATACCCTTCTGGTCGAGCCTGAAGTCCAGCCGGGCGAAGTCACGGCATCCTAATATTTCAAATGCCTTCAGGCTGAAATCAGCTAGCTTTTTGAGAACACTTGCCTCAAGCTGCGCCGGACACTCATATTCTACTTGGTTTTGCCAGTCTCTTTTTACCTCTAATGAGTATACGAAGAACCTATCCCTTTTCTTTGGGAGAATGCGCATCATTCCCACTAATTGGGGTGGTGAGTTGCCTACTGCTCCCACAGTCACTTCATCACCTGAGATGAACTCCTCCACCATAATAGGCTGCTGATATTGCTCCAGCAATGTTGCAGTTACCTTAGCCATTTGTTCCCGGCCCTCGACCCTGCAACCGAGTCGGATACCTTTGCTTGAGCCCTCGAAAGCTGGCTTGATGAAGGCAGGCAAGGGGAAGCCATCCTGGCATACCTCTCCTAACTCATGCCTGTTGCTGACAACTTGCCACCTCGGGGTGCGGACGCCCGCAGATTGCACCAGCTTCTTGGTTAGCGGCTTATCCAGAGAGACTGAAAGACATTGCGGGTCTGACCCCGAATAGGGTATATCCAGCATCTCTAGAATGGCTGGTATCTGGGCCTCTCTACCTCTGTAGTTCCCTCTCCCTTCGGCAATGTTGAAGACAAAATCCACATTACACTGAAGGATGTTATTGAGGAAGTCCCTTCCGCCGCTTAGCCTGACGACTGAGTGCCCCAGGGACTCCAAGGCTGCAACGATGCCCTCCACTGTTTCCAGTGAGTCGTACTCTTCAAGGGCATCCTCAGGATGTCCTTTATTTAGACTTACTTCTTCCTTAAGATCGTACGACAGCCCTATTTTCATCTTTGACCTTTTCTTCTTCATGGAAAAGCATAAGCTGAGTGAGAACGGGTCGTACCTTTCGACCATTTCGCTGTCCATTCTTCATGAGGAACCTGCCCTATCGGCTTTGGCTCTCGGTAATGGAAGATACGGCCCTGGTAATTTCTGAATGTGAGCGTGTCACCAGTTTGCGACAGAAGGTATTCTGACTGAAGGGGCACTTTCCCTCCGCCGCCGGGCAAGTCTATTACATAGGTAGGCAGAGCTAGACCCGAGGTGTAGCCTCGCATCCCTTCTATTATCTTTAATCCTGTCTCAACAGTGGTGCGTAGATGCTCTGTCCCCTGTACCTCGTCGGCCTGGAAGAGATAATAAGGTCTTACCTTTATCTTGAGAAGCCCGTGGCATAACTTGGTCTGCGTCTCCACCGAGTCGTTTACCGCGCGCAGCAGCACACATTGATTATTGACGGGGACTCCGCTTCGGAGCAGTTTGTCACAGGCTGCGGCAGCCTCAGGCGTTATCTCATTCGGATGGTTGAAATGGGTGTTAAGCCATATCGGGCCATATTTCGAGAGCATAGCGCAAAGCTCATCGTCTATACGCTGTGGCAGCACCACAGGGAAGCGTGTGCCTATACGGATGATATCTACATGCTCTATTTGCCTCAATTTTGAGATGACCTCTTCCAGACGGTGTGTGGATAGGGTCAATGGGTCACCGCCGGAGAGAATGACATCCCTTATGGCCTTGTTTTTGCGTATGTAATCGAGCATTAGCTCGATCTCGCTTGACGTACGCACCCAGCCGCCGTTTTTCCACTCTCTCTTGCGCGTGCAGTGTCGGCAGAACATGGGACAAATATCGGTAAACACCATTAACACCCTGTCGGGGTAGCGATGGACCAGCCCCGGGAGAACTGAATCTCTAACCTCTTCAAGTGGGTCCTCCTGACCCATTCCAGCTAAGGCTATCTCATCGAAAGAAGGTATAGCCTGCTTTCTTATGGGGTCATTGGGGTCATCTACGTTGATCAGGGAGAGATAATAAGGAGTCACTGCCAAGGGTATTTGGTGGTTACCAGTTTAAGCCTTGATAGCTCTTTGCCTGAGAGGGGAACGAACTTAGATAGTTCTTCAACGGTGGTGATTCGATTTCGGAAGTGCCATCTCCAGTCCTTCCAGTTTTCCTCCGAAACATGGCCGAAGAATCTCTTCCGGTTTTCCGAGGCTATTTTGCCTCTACTACTTGGGGGTTCTTCAGTCTCGCTAATCGCTGAGCTTGGAGGTTCTTCTTCTGTTGAATTGAAAGCCTTTTCTTGCATAGTAGTGAACGATTGTGTCACCTTAGGGCTTCCTCCTTTTATTTTTAAGTTATTGTTTTTCTCTTTGTTTACTGCTGTGCAAAGCATGTTCTCCAGTTCATGAATAGCACAGCACCTTTATTTTTATTTGTTATTTTTAATTAACTAAATATCACTAACAGGGAACTATGTCAATAGGTTTTAGGGGCGATTTTTTCAAAATAGTTAAAAAGTACTATATGAGCTAGTACCATCCAAAATTGGCTTCAAAGCAGGCTTAAGGCATAAAGGCTCAAGGTAACGGCGATGAGCATTATAGGGGTTACTATCAGACCAAGCTTGAGGTACTGCATGGGGTGGATGTCTAGTCCTCTTTTTCTTAATAGAACCAACCAGAGCATGGATGACAACGAGCCCAAAATAGTGATGTTGGGCCCCAGGTCGGCGCCGAGGATGGTGGAATAAATAAGGCCTTGGTGGGGAATCGACATGGAGTTGCCTATACTTCCCAGACTTGAGACCGAGACCATCATCATTGACCAGTTGTTGATGAGGTTTGAGCCGATAGCAGTGCCGAAGGAGGTAGCAAGAACTGCTCCCAGGTGATTTTCAGAGTAAAGACTAGCTAGTGCCTCGCCTAGATGCTTGGTGACTCCTGCATTGTCCAGCCCTTTAACAAGAATTGCCAGGCTAAAGATGAAGAGTAGGATAGACCAGGAGATGCCTGAGTTCACCTTCTTTAGACTGAGGCGACGGAAGGCAAAGCCACCTATGAGAAGGAAAGCTGCACCCCCCAACGCTGGCCAGGAGAGCGGTTTGCCATAAAGGGAGGTGAATATGTAGCCGATGGCAGTCAGAGCCAGGCCGAAGCAGGTGAACATAAAAAAACCATCTATCTTGATTGAGTGTTCCAGGGCCATATATTTGAATGATGCTGAAATAGCCTTTCTAAAGATGATGAGGAAGAGCGCCACGTTTATCAGGATTGCCAGAATTGCAGGTGCTAGAAGGAAACGCAAGTATTCGCCAAGGGTGAGCCCGAATTTGTCTACTGGCAGCAAATTTACCGGGTTGGATATGGGCAGTAGCACAGAAGCGGTGTTGGCTATGAAGGCGCAGGCGAACACATAAGGCAGAGGGTTAAGCCGCAGCTTGGTGACCAAAACGAAAACGATCGGGGTCAGTACCAGAGCTGTGGCATCATTTGAGAAGAAGGTGGTGATCACTGTGCCCAGGCCAAATAAAACGAGGAGCAATCTGCGCCCTTTGCCTTTGGCTAGTTTGATTGCTTTGAGAGCACTCCACTCGAAGAATCCGGCGCGGTCAGCAATGGCACAGACAATCATAAGGCCCAGAAAGAATAAGAGAATGTTAGCAGTGGACTTAAGCACCTCGAAAGTCTGGCCTGGCGAAACTTTGCCCGCAACTACTATGAGGAGAGCCCCCAACAAGGCCGCTGTGGCTTCGTTCAGGGGCTTGGGCCTGACCATTATCAGTATCAGGGTTAAGGCAAAGATGCATAGGGTTAGGATCACTTAATCTGTTTCCTCAAAAAGAAAAGAACAGAAGAATCGCTCCCCTTATGGAGAGCGACCTCTTCCGCCCTTGTCTTCATAATCGTGTCCACGCTATTTCTTAGTAATCTTTGAGGGTTTAGCCTTGGCAGCTTTTTTTGCCGCTGGCTTAGCTGAGCTACCACACGGCTTTCTCGATGCGCATCCCCCTTTTTGTGCCATGCTGTTCACCCCCTTTCATTTTAGAATTAGAAGCTCTGTACTCCGCTTGGGAAAACAAACCAAGGATATTGTTCAAGCTGGCTATAGTCATTATTGCCGATGCTGTTCAATGATTGTCAAATAACCATCTGACAATGTCCCCTGGCATTTACTTTTTCCAGGGCAGACTATCCTTGTATCTTATCTGCCGAGAGCCGACTCTTCCTTCTTCCGAATTGCTCGGCCACCATGTCCATGCTTGACTTTCTTGAAAGCTGCTTTGTATGCCTGCCGCTGCTGCGCTTTCTTTTCTTTTCTGCCCATCAAATATCCTCCATCGATTTAAATGCTTCCATTAGCATTTATCATCCTTGATTTTACCATTGCACTGTGCGCTCTGTCTATATCCAGTACTCTTGTGCTCGGACTGCTACCCACAAAGGCAAATCTGAGCGTTGCAATCCTCCCTCACCTTGTGTTATAAAGAAGCAGACAATTCATGAAATAACCGACAGGATGAGAAAATAGTGATGTAAACATCACGTATTTTTTAGAACCGTAAAATCATCGAGCAAGGTTGTCACTAAATTTTTAAAGCCGAATCTTAGGGGCAATTGTTTGAGGGGGTGGGATAATGCCCCAATGGGTGTTTCTTACTAATCATGCTCTGGTGCTGAGTGTCCTTGCTAAACACCCTCGAATCACAGGTCGCGAGGTCGCCGCGGCGGTGGGTATCACTGAAAGGGCAACCCGCAAGATCATCGCTGACCTTGAAGCTGAACGGTATATTACCAAGAAAAAGGTAGGCAGGTGCAACGAATATCGTATCAACCCTGCTCGACCAATGCGTCACGAGACATATAAGGACACCGCTATCGGTGACTTCCTGAAGGCGCTGAGCCGTAAGAGCAGGAGGCGGAGGTGAGCCAATGTCTCCGATTTTTGGGGCTAAGTCAAGAAGCACTGCGGAGCACCGGGCCGTAGCTCGCGATTTGACTACATGGTGCGGTATTTACCGGTAATTAGCGCTCCAGGAACCTTCTCCCTTTGGTGTTTGGCATGTAATTTCGAATCTCTGGATTTTGGTTGCAGACGGGTTGAATTGTGTGCTATCCGGATTGAGGAACTTTGTACAAGGAACGGTGCGGGTTTCACCGGCACTGATTTTATTTAAGTTAGAGGAAAACCCAGGGCTAATAAGCCCTCCATTAACTTCCATCTTGACCTCTGTCCAGTCGAAATTGTCTTTGTTGACGACTACGAACTGCGTGCTGTCGAATGTCACCGAGGCATTCAGTCCAACAGCCTTAGAGGGTGGCCGTGCACACATGGCGGCTAACGCTATGATAAACACAATGAGCAGCACTGCGGATATGCCAAGAAGCGTTATTGTCCAATAAGTAATTCTCTTTCCCAGTGGCTGCTTGGCTCCGCCATTTCTCACTGCCCACCCCCAGTATGCGACTGTTGGTATTGTAACGCCGATGTCAAACGCTGGCAAATGGTCCAGACAATGCCAAAGGTGTGGTATTCGAAGGCCAGTATTGTAAGCAACAATGAGGAAGCTAATGCGAATGAGAGGTGTTAAGCAAAGTGCTAAAAATAAGATTGGCTCCGCAGGTAGGACTCGAACCTACGACCAAGCGGTTAACAGCCGCCCGCTCTACCGCTGAGCTACTGCGGAGTGCTACGGTGCTTTTTCAATCTGTAAGTATAGCATGTGGCGGCTGTCTTAATCAATATCATCTTTAGGACAGTTCCACTCGTCTAGGGAAGCGTGGGGGCAAGCGTTGTTGAGGTGGCTGCCGAGCCGGGACTCGAACCCGGGCCATAGGATCCAAAGTCCTGTGTGCTACCGCTACACCACTCGGCACTGGTGCCGAAGGCCGGGCTCGAACCGGCACGGGAGTTGCCCCCCAACAGTTTTTGAGACTGCCGCGTCTGCCTGTTCCGCCACTTCGGCGGTGGTGCCGAGGAGCAGAATCGAACTGCTGACACCGCGATTTTCAGTCGCGTGCTCTACCAACTGAGCTACCTCGGCACATGGTGAAATTCTATCTTACCCCCATTTTTCTGTCAAGCTAAAGAAGTAGGAGATATTTAGAAGCGTTTTCCAGCCCCCTAAATCTCCTAGGCTTGGGGGACTTTAGACATTGGGGGACACCCACAGACCCCTGGCAGCCGCCTAGGCGGATGCATCTCTCGATTGCCTTATCTGAGCAATGCTTTCACCTCTCTGCGCGCTTAACTCGCGTATCGCACCCTCTGGGAGGTTGCCCAGCTTGAATCTTCCTATTCGGGTTCTCTTGAGCTCCAGTACGGGATGCCCTAGGCTTTCGAACATGCGGTGCACCTGCCGCTTCTTGCCCTCGCGTATGGTTATGCTGTAGTTGAATGGCGGAGTTTCTACTTCCTTAACTACTGCAGGATGTGTGAGGCCATCTTCAAGCTCGATGCCCTGCTCCAGCTTTCGTTTTTCCTCTGGCTGCAGCTTCCCGGTGGTAGAAACTAGATACTCCTTCTCCCGCTCGAACCTGGGATGGGTGAGCTGGTTTGTCAGCTCGCCGTCGTTGGTCAGCAGCAAGAGGCCTGTGGTGTTCTTGTCCAGTCGCCCTACGGGGTATAGCCTGAGGTGGCGGTACTTCTGGGGCAGGATGCTAATGACGGTTCTGCGCCCCCTCTCATCGCTTGTAGTAGACATAATACCTTTGGGCTTGTTGAGCATGAGGTACACCAGTTGCCTTGGCTTGAGGTCCACCGGCTGCCCGCTTATCGAGATGCGGTCTGATTCCACATCAACCGGTTGGCGGAAATCCTCTGCTATTTCCCCGTTTACTTTCACCCTGCCCTGTTTTATGGCATCGGCCAGCCATCTTCGTGAGCCGATTCCAGCCTCGGCCAGTGCTTTGAGTAAAGGCTTGGTTGCCATGCCATTAGTATAAGCATTACGCCTTGCTAAAGCCAGACCGATGGTAAGCATTCAGCAATCTCTTTCTATTGTAGTGGATACAACAGACACTACTTTTCCCGTTCAAATTGCCCGATATTGAGCTGAAGACAGTGTGAAGCAATACAAGGCGGTGTCGGGGAGCTAACCTCGTGCAGAGTTCTCGCAAATTTCGACTTGCGATATGCACTTACTAAAAAGTATAATTCTAGGGCTAAATTAAATTTAGAGGGGGGAAATTATGCCCGAAGAAAGAACTACACAATTGCTCGTACGGATTTTAACCATCAGCGGTCAGACTATAGACCATAGATACTTCATACCTTCTAACGACAATGAAGCGGAGAACGTAGTTGACAAAGCAGCAAATATGATTATGAGAGCAATGGCCCCAAAGACATCAGCGCTTGTATGGTTTGATAACCCTCCCATTGTATACAATCCAGATAACATTCTAGGCATTCGAACTGACCTTGTGGCTTCGGAACAAGACAAGAAGACCATTGGTAATATGATTAGGAATAAACTAGGGCTCGCTTTGTAAGGATATACCCTGATCGGTTTTCCGGGGTGACAACACCCTGGGGATTTGGCCTCGAGATGGCATTTGTCGCCCTTATTGTCGCTATTCTATTGGGGAGAAAGCGTAATCTAACCACAAAGCAAGCTTGAATCTCACTGGAGTAAATAGAAAATGGTGAAGCTGACTTTCTATGGCGGGGTAAACGAGATAGGGGGAAATAAGATACTGCTTGAGGACGGTGTTCGCAGGCTGTTCCTCGATTTCGGCTTCCCCTATAAAAGGCACAAGCTGTTTTACGAGGAATATCTGAAGCCCCGTCCTGGCGCCGGGCTGCTTGATCCTCTGACTATGGGCTTGCTGCCACCACTGGCGAAGCTCTATCGGGATGACCTGGTGACCCCCGGGCTCTGGAAGCTGTTCAAAGATTCCTCTTTGTACCGTGAGCTTGAAAAGGTAGATGGCGTGCTACTCACCCATGCCCACCTCGATCATTCGGGCTATATCTCTTTTTTAAGGCCCAGCATACCCGTGTATTCAACGGCAGTCACGGCATTTATCGCCAAGGCGATGCAGGACTCAGGGAAGTCAGGGTTTGACCAGAGTGTGTGCTATTTCAACCCTGTTGCCTGGGATTGCCCTGATGGCTGGAAGCAGGCAGCCTTGATATCCGATAGCAAGACGCCGAGGCAGCAGCGTCAATTCTGTATCGGCGATAGGGCACCTGAGAACCTGAGCGCGGATGCCACACAGTTCTGGACATCTGGGTTCTGGGAGAAGACCGCCAGACAGAAGGAGCTTGTGTCATGTGCACTGATGGCCCACGGTGGCTGCAGCTTCAGTCTGCGCTGCTTCCCCGTTGACCACTCCATCCCCGGGGCCTGTGCCTGGGGCATAGAGACCAGCTCGGGCTGGGTCATCTACAGCGGCGACCTGCGCCTTCATGGCAAACGCTCTGGACTTACCAGGAAGTTCATCGAGGAAGCGTCTAAACTGTGTCCCAGGGTGCTGATACTAGAGGGCACCAATGTGCTCCGTGAGTCGAATGTTACCGAGCGTGAGGTATATGAGAACGCTCTGAAGGCTATCACAAAGTCGAAGGGCCTTGTAATCGCTGATTTCTCGGCCAGGGATGTGGACCGCCTGCTTACCTTCCTGCAAATCGCTAAAGAGACGGGGAGGAAGCTGGCGATACTGCCCAAGGACGCTTATCTACTGAAGACGATGCGCCTTCTGGAGCCGGAGACGCCTGATGTAGCTCAGGACGATAGCCTGTTCATCTATCAAGATACTGTGGGCAAAGTAGATACATGGGTGCGAAATCTCTGTAAAGAGTACGAGAGCAAGATTGTGCTGGCCAAGGACGTGAGGTCGGCGCAGGCCAAATTTATCCTGAGTTTCAGCTTCCTGGACATAAATGAGCTTCCCGGCATTCGACCTAAAGCGGGTGGGCTCTATTTGTTCAGCTCCAGCGAGCCTCATGATGAGGAGCAGGAGATAGACTTCCGCCGTTTGCACAACTGGCTGGAGCATTTCGGGATCAAGGGCTTCGGTCTCCCTGTGGAGAAGGATGGCGCGTGGGAAATCCCTGAAGAGGAGAAGGGGCTGCATGCCTCAGGCCATGCCTGTGGGCCGGATTTGCTCAGCATAGTTCAAGGTATAAAGCCCAATATTCTGATTCCAGTCCATAGCGAAAAACCCGAGTTTTACTAATGAGCACTTGAGAGGTAATGGCACTGAGGTAAGGTTCCGAAGGTGGGTGGGGTGGTGGAGGTATAAGCTCCTCGCTACTCGCCCAGGCAAGAGACCTGTCTACTCCCGGTTATGTCACAGGTCGGAATCCACGTTGCCCTGGCGGTCTATACTGAGAAGTTTCCTATAGTGAACTGTGTAGACGTGCTTTATCAGTTCAAGGTTGCCATGAATAGCAGCTACTTCTCTAAGTTAATAGTTGTATAATCCAAACACGGGGCAAAGGAGGGCAAGTATGTTAAGCTGGGAGAAGAAGCTGGCGGGGATTGATGCCAATCAAAGCGAGTTCCCTATGTGCTTCGCCTGTGGAAAGGACAATCCTGTTGGGCTCAAGCTCAGGATCGAGAAGAACGGCGATGAGGCCAGGGGCGAGTTTATTATCAGTGACCTTTATCAGGGATGGCGCGGCTATGTCCACGGCGGCATCATCTTCACAATTCTCGATGAGGTTATGGCTTACGCATACTTTCCGGAGATAAAGGGAGTCACTGCCAAGACTGAGGTCAGGATCAGGCAGCCAATACCAATCGGAGTGCCGCTGGTGGCTACGGGAAGGGTGGTCAAGAAGACGAGGAAGCTTTTCACCACGGCCGCTGAGATAACGCTTAGGGATGGCACGGTGCTGGCCGAGAGCACCGCCCAAGTGTATGTTGTTAATAGAGGAAAGGGACCTGCGCCTCTGAAATCAGCCCTCTAAATCCCACAGTCTCGGGAGACTTTAATAAGGTCTGGGGATACCCCCGAACCCCTGGCAGATGGTTAAACTCCCTCTGCACTCCACTATGTAATCCTCTTGTATTCCCCTTTAAAAAAGGGGGATTCTAGATTCCTGCTGTTCTCTGTAGCCGAGCTATTGACAAATCCTATTGAATCGTATAGAAATCTCGTAACTCAAATTACTTCAAACAAATTAACAGGGGGGAGGGAGCGCGATGAGTAATGAAGCTACAGCGCAGGTTGAGGCGATAACTCTGGTGCAGCAACGCAGGTTAAGGCGAACCAACATTTCGCTAAGTTTCCTACATCTGGCGCAGGGCATTGTCATACTTATACTGGGTTCCGGTTTTAGCGCGTTGGTTACTGCATCGTATATCGGCTCGAGTGTGGAATACAGGTATGAGCCGCGGATAATGCTTGCGGTTTTCCTGTTTATCTCGGCATTCTGCCACCTGCTGGTTTCGCTGCCGAAGGTGTTTCCTTGGTATATCAAAAACCTGGGCAGGCATATCAACTATGTGCGCTGGTATGAGTACTCACTTAGTGCGTCGGTGATGATAGTGGTGATAGCCTCGCTTTGTGGAATTACCGATCTGGTGAGTTTGCTGGGCTTGTTTGTCCTCACTGCAGGCATGAACTTGTTCGGGTTAATCATGGAGTTGCACAATCAGTCCACTGCAAAGACGAATTGGACGGCGTTCATTTTCGGGAGCATTGTTGGGGTCGTGCCATGGGCGGCCATACTTCTCTATTTCGTCAAGTCTACCCCTGCCCCTCCAACATTCGTGTATGCCGTAGTAGCCTCTTTGATGTTTTTCTACGCGCTGTTCCCTCTGAATATGTGGCTGCAGTATGCGAAGAAAGGGCGCTGGAGAAACTATGTCTGGGGCGAGTATGGATATATGTTCCTCAGTCTGACTGCCAAGTCGCTACTGGCATGGCAGGTGTTCGCCGGGACGTTGAACGCGGCCGCATGGCTGAAATAAATGTGGTTCTTAAGAAGCTGAAAGATGGCGGCTGACAGCTGAACGCTAGTTTGAGTTAGCTCCAGGCCCAAACCAAATGGCCATCTTGCACGTTGTATTTCAAATATCCTTGCTTGACCCAGCTCGTAATGTCGTCGCTGATCTGGCGGTGGGAGTAGGGCATGAGCTCCGCCACCTTATTTATTAGACTCTCTACTGGGTTGTTATCCAGCTTCATCATGCCCATATTCTCAATTACATCGTTCTTCAGCAGAGCTACTACCAGCGGGCTGCGTCTTCTGGTTTTTGTAGCTTCATCACGTAGGTCTAGGGCACCTTTTTCCTCTAGATGATTGAGCACGCGCTTGATTATGTCGTTGTATTCTCTGAGGGTCTGATATATCTCCTTGGGGCCGGCTTCCTTGGTACGCGTAACCGCTGTATTGCAATCGTACTTCTCCCAGTTATTCGTGAGAATCTCTATCCCGTATTCAGCTGCCTTCTCGCGCACCTCGGTTCCGGGGAAGGGCGATAAAACGTGGAAGCCATAGGGTACTCCGAGCCCCTGGGCGAACTGCACGCTTTGTTTCAATGTCTCCCTGGTCTCACCGGGCAGGCCGACAATAAAGGAGGCCATGACCTGGATGCCTGCCTCCTTTGCCATTTTCACAGCCTCTTTTACCTTATCCAAGGTGATTTTTTTCTTGGCTGTATCCAGAATCTGCTGGTTTCCGCTCTCTATTCCATATAAGACGTGGGCACATCCTGACTCTTTCATTTTACGAAGCATCTCTGGATTTACGGTGTCCACCCTGGAGAAAGCGCTCCAGTTGAACTTCAGGCCTCTGGCGATTATCTCGTCGCAGATAGCGTAGAGGTGCTTGTGGTTAAGCGTGAGCAGGTCGTCCTCGAAGTTCACTTTGTTAAAGCCGTAGACTGTTAAGGCCTGCTCTATTTCATCGACCACTAGCTTTGGGTTGCGGTATCTGACCCGTCTTCCCCCCATCTTGGAGCCGACGCAGAAGATGCAGTTGAAGGGGCAACCCCTGCCGGCTATCAGGCTGGCATGCACATCAAGTGCATGGTACCGCGAGAGTTGGAAGAGATGTCGTGCTGGCAGTGGTAGTTCATCCAGGTTTTCGATTAAGCGGCGCTCTTTGGTTAGTTTTACGCCGCCATTTTTATCTCTATATGCGATCCCATCTATATCAGCGAGCTTTTTGCCGTTCACGATGTCCATCATAGTAAACTCGCCCTCTCCCCTGACCACAATGTCTATCCAAGGGGCCTCGGCGAGTGTTTCTGTGGTGGCGAAGGTAACATGTGGGCCACCGATGATTGTGATAATATTCTTATCCAAGGACTTACAATACTTGAGGATGTCTGAAGCGGCAGGGTAGTTCATTGTTACGCAGGTTACGCCTACGATGTCGGGTTTATAGCCCTCGATTTTACCCTTTATCTTTTCCTTAGAGAACTTAGTCACTAAAAGGTCGAGGATCTGCACTTCTTTCCTGTTATGTTCCAATACCCCAGCGAGATAAAGTAGCCCCATCGGCATAATTGGTACTTCCACGAAGGGGTATGGCGGGTTTATTAGCAGGGTCCTCATATTATCCTCTGAACGTCTGATTTAGCAGCTATTGCTTTTTCCTGATGTGCAAATGTTAAAGGTCTATGCCCTGGTTGTCAACATGATGAAGCTAGGGGTGATAGACGCATGCTCAAATCGTGGGGTTGGGTTTTGTTCAGGGAGGGCTTATGCTTGGTTGTGGTTCAGGAATTCAAGCAGGAGGTTATTGAAGTATTCTCTTTTTTGTACGTGGGGGGCGTGGCCGTAGCCCGGGAAAACCTCTAAGCGGGCCTCGGGCATCAGCTTCTTAGCGTTGATGGCATGTCTCACGGAGTAGTAAGGGTCAAGACGGTTCCATACCAGCATGGTGGGCACCTTGAGCTCATCTAGCTTTTCTAGGCATCTCCAATCCTTGTCCTCCCCCTTCTCTTTAAGGAATCTGGGGTAGGGTTGTGGTCGCCCTAGGGCCTTGCGAATGGCCCAAGCTGCGCCGCCAAGGAAGGTTCCCCACCAGGCTAGCTTGCCTAATCCCACCGTATCAATGAGGACGAGTCTGCGTACTTTCTCGGGATGGCGTAGGGCGATCTCTAAGCACACCCTGCCGCCGAGGGAATGTCCTACGAGGACTGTGGAGTCCAAACCCAGCGTTTGGATGAACCCAAAAGTGAATTCTACGAACTCTGACAGATAATAGCTGCTTTTATCCTTATCGCTCAAGCCGTAGCCTACCAGGTCGGGGGCGTAGAGGCTGTAAGAATTGGAGAGAGCAGCTATGGTCTCTGCCCAGGTATTTGAATCGTCAGCACCGCCGTGTAGCAAAATTATGGGGAAGCCCTTGCCTCCCCTCAGGTAGTGCGCTTGGCGATTGCCGACCTTTAGCTTCTGGCTTTCGATAACGCCATTAGCCAACAAATCATTCGCTTTTTGGTTAACGCTAACCATTCCTATATCTTTCTAATAACTAATGATAATACAAGAAACCCCTTGGGGCAATAGCAATATTAGGTACCTTTTAGTAACATTCCTGGTTAAAAAAGCCCCCTTTTGGGGGAATACCTCAACGATTCCTAGGCATTCTCCTCTTGCTATCTGGCCTGCTTAGTGTGTCAGGTAGTGCCGTCTGATACGCAAACCATTTTCTGACAGGCTGGTAGGCGGACGGCACCGCTTTTAGAGCAGGACTATTTACCTATTTCTTGTAGTACTGGGTGGTGATTGTGGCAATGGTATCTAATTGCTACGATTGCTACTGAGATGTTTCGCATTGCTTGCAAAAGGTACGAATTCTTCATCAATAATAGGGAATAATTCCTGGAAGTATGGCGAAGGAACAATAGAGTATCAAAAGGGCTTCATAAGATTGCAGAGAGCACTTTTTTATTGCGGAAGCCAGGGTTGATACGTAGAGGGCAGTACAGTGAGTAAAACAAGCTATAGCAATCAGAAGCAAGTCAGATGGCAAGGCAATAATGACATGTGATGAGGTTGCTGAATTTCTCAGGGTGCATGTTAGCTCGGTGAGACGATGGAGTCGTTGCGGAAAGCTCAGGGCCTACAAGCTAGGAGGCCGCGGCGACTGGAGATATCGACAACAAGACGTTTTGGCCTTCTTATATGACACGAATACAAAGGGCCAAGGCCAGAGGGAGGTGATAGGGATGAGCAAAGCCTAACTCGGGGTCTTCAGATTGCCTGCAGTGCCACGTGCAGGCCTTAAAAGACAGTGGCGTCAAACTTAGTAAGGAGGAAAAAAAGGATGTTGAAAAGACTCGTAAAGACAATGCACAGAGACGAGAAAGGCATCACCGGCCTGGAGACGGCGATCATTTTGATTGCCTTCGTGGTTGTGGCCTCTGTATTTGCCTACACCGTGTTGTCGGCAGGCATATTCTCGTCTCAAAAGGGTCAGGAGGCAGTCTATACCGGGCTGCAGCATGCCAGGTCCACCCTGGAACCGAAGGGCGACGTGGTAGCTCAGAGTAACGGCACCGCTGTTCAAACTCTGGTGATCTGCCTGGCCAATGCCCTGAATGGTGAGTCGATCGACCTGACTCCGCCGACTAACAATGGCAGGCCTAGCTGGAAATGACAGCGCCAACGTCGTCGTTGTCTCCTATGCCAGCAAGAATATACGCACGGACGACCTATACTGGAATGCGGTACAACTGGGCAATGGGGACGATGACCTAATGCTGGACCCCGGCGAGACCTTCGAGATGACGATAACCCTGACAGGGGCTGGCGAGGCTATAGGAACCTATCACACCTTCAGTATAGAGGTCAAGCCGCCTGTTGGCAGCGTGCTCGTTATCGAGAGGACGACCCCTGCGGCCCTGGCCGACTACATGATTCTGAACTAACGGTGGGGATTTAGAGTAAGTGGATACTAAGGAAGCAAACAAGAAACTAAAAGGAGGTAGCGAGATGCTTAAAGGATTGTACAAGACCCTGCGCCGGGATGAGAGAGGCATCACTGGCCTGGAGACGGCGATCATCCTGATTGCCTTCGTGGTTGTGGCCTCGGTGTTTGCCTACACCGTGTTATCGGCAGGCATATTCTCGTCCCAGAAGGGCCAGGAAGCGGTATATGCAGGGCTATCAGAGGCCCGGGCGACCATGGAAATCAAAGGGAGCATGTTTGCCAAAGGCAACGAAACCGGAAACGGGACTGGTAACTACACTGTGTATCAGGGGTCCTTCACGCTGACCAATGCGATGAAGGGACAGGCAATTGACCTGTCGCCGAACGACCCTGTTGGCAACAACACCCATGTTACCATAATCAGCTACACTGACCGGAATCAACATGTTTCCGATTTGCCATGGACTGTCCAATTCATAGGCAAGGACAATGGTGACAATCTGCTGGAGCAGGATGAGCAGGCTGTGGTAACTGTGAACTTGGCAACTGTCGCAGATGGTGGGCTTCTTACCACTAGCCCCGGAATTTACGACTCATTCACTATCGAGGTCAAGCCTGTGACAGGTGCGTCTCTGATCCTGAATCGGACCCTGCCGGGCAGGATTGATCCTGTGATGGACCTTCACTAAACGAAGAGTGGGCGAAGATAGAAGAGGTCGCTGACACGGTGGCGGCGACTCCGCCCCGTCAGCGACCTCAATGGCATAAAGGACAGGGGTAGCAGCATGGAAGAACAGAGAATTAAGAATCTGGAAGAGGAATTAAAGGTACTCAAGAACCAGATCAGGGCAGTCCTGCTGGACATCAAGGAGCAACTGGCTACCGGCGGCAATGGGCACTCCAGTCAGCAGAGTGTTCCTCCCTGGGAAAGTGGGACGCCAGCAGCAGCAGCTCCTCATCCGGAAAGTGATGCTGGTGTTGCCTCCAAGATAGCTGGCGGAGCCGAGAAGGGGTTTGCAGAGCCTGGTCCAGGTAGCGGGATTGCCGAAGATATCCGGCCTTCTCTTAAATCTTTTTTGGGCCTTAACGAAAAGGCCAGTCCAGCCACCACCGAAAAGGCCAGCCCTGCCACCGGAGAAACCAATGGCGAGGGACGGGTGGACCTGCTGACTATATCTGTGCTTGCACAATGGCTATCCCGAGCCGCTGCCACTGTAAGCAAAGAGCAGCTAGGCAAGCTTGTGGAGATATACGATATAACCGGCAATCTGCCACCTCGCTTGAAGCAGGCCATCCTACTGCTTGCAGACCTCGATGGGGATGGCAACAGGGCTGAGGATGCAGAGGACGTGCCGGCAACGGTCAGCCTCCAGCTTCTAATCGAGCTAGATAGCCTGCTGCGCTACCGAACCGGGGCGCTGGAATCGGTTGTGCTGTCGATGATTCTTGATAAAGGGCAAAATAGTAGAAGAGGCGGTTAGTTATGGATAAGGTGCTAAGCACCATTTTACTGGTGGTTGCAGCGGTGGTCTGTGTGACGCTGGTGATAAACGCTGTTTATCCAGCCATTACCAGCTCCAGCGGGGCGCTGAGCAGTGTTTCAGCCCGGGTGAACGAACGTATAAAAAGCCAGGTCGAGATTATCAACGCTGCAGGTGAACTGGATAGGAATAAAAACTGGCAGGATACAAATTCCAATGGCTATTTCGATGTGTTCATTTGGGTGAAGAATATCGGCACTGAGCCAGTAGTCGATATCGGACGTTGCGATGTCTTTATAACCGGCAGTAACACTATCTGGACGTGGATACCTTACGTTGATAACGCTGGGGGCGAATTCCCACAGTGGAGCTATGTGATAGGGAATAGCACTGAGTGGGGTATAGCAACTACCCTGATGATCGAGATAAGCTATGACAGCCCTCTCACGTCCGGACGATACAATGTCAAGGTCATGATTCCGAACGGTGTTTCCGATGAATATGACTTCAGTATGTGACTGCGATGAGCAATGCAATTGTTGCCTTGGTTGTTATAGCGTTAATGCTAGTAGCGTCTTTGACTTGGTCACAGGCCGCTTTCACTTCGTTGGACTCCGCTTCTCAGTCTTTGAAGCAGACAACGGAGACAACACAGGAGGTGGCGAGGACTGATATTGAAATCGTGAATGTTCAAAAACAAGGGGGCTTTGTGGAGGTATCGGTTCTTAACAGTGGCAAGGTACACCTTGCCCAGTTTGTTGATTGGGATGTACTTGTACAGTACTATGACGCAACCGGTGACTACCACGTCAGCCAACTTTCATATATTGAAAACGCAACCCCAGGGGATAACCAGTGGACAGTAGTTAACATATACACGGACGATAGCCTAGGGCAGGCAGAAGTTTTTGAGCCCGGGATACTGGACCCGGGTGAGGTGGTGTTATTGAGGCTTAAGCTAACTCCGCCTCAGGGGGTGGGTACAACCAATTTGGTGACGGTATCCACCGCCAACGGGGTAGTTACACCAGCGCAATTTAATGGTTAGGAGGATTGATATGAAGACAGGTGCAGAGAAGGATAACAGGATAATCTCTACAGGAAATGACGAGTTGGATAAGAAGATGGGTGGGGGAATACCCCTGAAAACCCTCACTCTTGTAGAAGGACAGCCTGACTCGGGTAAGTCGGTGCTCACTCAGCAGATGATCTGGGGCTCGCTGAAGAGGGGATGTACCGCTGTGGTCTTCACTACAGAGAATACGGTAAAGAGCCTGGTGACTCAAATGCAAAGCCTGAACCTGGATATCATGGATTATTATCTGCTTTCCCGGATGTGGATATATCCTTTGGATACCAAGAAAACGAGACGAAGCCTAGGTACCGGTGTTATGCCCTTGCTTACCAGTTGCGCTAGTAAGGGCATCGACCTAGCGGTGATAGACTCCCTTACCTATTATCTAACCCGTTCTTCTATTGAGGAGGTCCTTACCTTCTTTGAGGATTGCAAGACGCTTACTGGTAGGGGGATGGGTGTTGTCTGCGTCGCGCACTCCTACGCCTTTGATGAGAATGTCATGGTCAGATTGGGGTCGATGTGCGATGCACACTTGAGGCTGCGTATCGAGACGATGGGGAGCAAGATGATAAAGATCCTAGAAGTAGCCAAGGTGCGGGGAGCTGAGCTGAACACGGGGAATATCATATCTTTCGACGTTGAGCCCAATTGGGGTATTAGAGTTATACCTTATTCCAAAGCTAGAGCCTAGAGGCTGACATGCCCAAGATATTGTTGCCCTTTAGCAGCAAGGAGGGGGAGACTCCTAAGAACGAAATGTCTGAGGAGGAACTCCTCCAGTTGTTGCCGGAGCCTTTCCAGGAGGTTTGCAAGCAAAACAAGCACCTTCTGGATTATCTGCGCCTGATGCCTATTGAGGCGGCAGGTGTCCCTGAGTACTGTACTAAACTCACACGGGCACAAGGTGATAAGCAGCCGAAGAATTTCATTTATCCTGTTGCTGACAACATCTTCGTACATATCTATTCTGAACCTGGCAGTAGCAGGCCATACTATATGCCCATAGATCCGAGCTTGGCTCAGGACATGAGCGAGGTGATGCTCAAGGTTGAGGGCAAGCTGATCGATGTAGCCGGCGGCCTCAGCGCAGCGGAATCAGACAAAGAGAAGACAGAAGCAATGCTGAAATTGATAGAGAAGGTAGTTACTGTACATGGCAATGGCTCCGGCACTCACTCGTCTAAAGCTGGAAATGATAGGAGTAATAAGACGAAGGTACAGGTAACCCCCGGACAGCTCGAAGCTTTGAAGTACATGATCGTCCGGGAAAAGGTGGGCATGGGTATCATAGACTCGATGATCAAGGACACTTACATAGAGGACATCAGTTGCAGCGGGATCGGCAATATATTCCTGGAGCACAAGATTTTCAAGAGTGTCAAGTCGACGATAGTCTTCGAATCACACGAGGACTTGGACGATTTCGTGCTCCGTCTCTCCGAGCAGATAAAGAGGCCCGTAACATTGCGCAACCCTATTGTGGATGCTACCTTGCCTGACGGTTCTCGTATCAACATAGTCTTTGGCAGAGAGGTCTCGCGGCGCGGCAGCAATTTCAGCATCAGGAAGTTCACTGAAACGCCATTGAGTATCCTGGAACTTGTCGAGTTCGGAAGCATAAGCTATGAAATGGCTGCCTATCTCTCAGTAGTGATCGAGGATGGGATGAACCTGTTTGTGGTGGGGGAGACGGCTTCAGGCAAAACCACTCTGCTTAACGCTATCACCACATTTATCCCACAAAGCCACAAGATAGTAAGCATCGAGGATACTCCTGAACTTCAGGTACCTCATACTAACTGGATTCGAGAGGTAGCCAGGGCGCCGGGACAGGGAGATAAGGGAGCCAGCGTAAGCATGTTCGACCTGTTGAAGGCTGCCTTAAGACAACGTCCCAATGTGATAATAGTGGGAGAAATCAGGGGTGAGGAGGGGAACGTAGCCTTCGGAGCGATGCAAACAGGCCATGAGGTGATGAGCACTTTCCATGCCTCCAATGTGGAGAAGTTAATCCAGCGACTCACAGGGAATCCCATCAACGTGCCCAAGACGTACATGGACAATCTAAACGTCGTGATATGCCAAAACGCTGTGAAGCTGCCCAATGGCAAGATGGGCCGCAGGGCAACGAGCATAAGTGAGATCGTCGGTTATGATCCAGTGGCTAACATCTTCTCTTATGTTGAGGTTTTCCGCTGGGACCCAGTATCGGATACCTTTGAGTTTGTGGGAAGAAGAAACAGCTATCTTCTGGAGGATAAGATAGCTATAAGGCGTGGTATACCGCCCGACAGGAAATGGCAGATATATTCCGTGGTGGAGAGAAGGGCGAAAATCCTGGAAAAGCTGCATAAAGATAAGGGAGTGCACGATTTCTATGAACTTCTCAAAGTTCTGGCCAGAGCGCAACAAGAAAAGCTCTTCTAATAATAACGGCTCTTCGGACAGCGATTTCTTGGCTTACGACCTGTTCTATCAAGTGACGTATATGTCCTCTATCGCTGCAGCAGGGATACCGCGCAGCCAGATATTTGAGTTTGCCTCTCAGCTTCCCTGCAGCTCATCGCGTTATTTCGCAGAGATCCACAATCTGGCTAAAAAGATGCGCTATGACTACGCTGACGCTTGTCGCATCGTAGGGGAATCAGCTAAGTCGGATGCAGTCAAGAGCTTGTTGCTACGTCTCTCCAGCTCTATGGGTTCAGGGGAACCGGAGTTGGATTTCTTGGCACAGGAAGCACAGATTCAGTCCGAGTCATTCAAAAATGAGTATGAACGCGGTGTAGAATCTCTGAGAAAGTGGACAGAAGCGTACGCTGCTCTCATTGTATCAGCATCACTGATAGTCATGGTGGCTGCTATCTCAATGCTTATCTATCCTGTAGCAACAGGGGTTACGGTAGCGCTGGTAGCAGTGACGATCGCTATATCGATTTTAGGAGCCTGGGCAATATACAGGGTATCGCCCAAGGAGGTCAGGACGCGCTCTAACGCCACGTATTGTCCTTCATACAATCGAGCAGCCGGGCTGGCACGGATTCTGCTGCCGATAGCCGCAGCCTCCTTCTTCGTCCTGCTGCTAGTGGGGGCGGGTTTGGGGTGGGCTCTCATCATGGGTTCTGTTTTCCTGTTTCCAATAGGAGTAGCCGGTATCCTTCTTGACCGCCAGGTGACGAAGAAGGATTCAGACGTTAGCACTTTCATGAGGTCGCTGGGTAACGCGGCGTCGGCGATTGGTATTACGGTATCCAATGCCCTGGATAGGGTCGACCTCAGGTCAACGGCAAACCTTGCTAAGGATGTGAAACGTTTAAACTCCAGGCTGCTCTCCAGGCTGAAGCCAGAGCTCTGCTGGCAGCGCTTCTCTCTAGAGACGGGCAGCGAGACTATATATCGAAGTATAAAGATGTTTCAGGATGCTACCAGACTGGGAGGTGATCCAGAAGAGGTGGGGAATCGTTCTTCGCTGCTGGCGATGAGCCTCGACTTTCTTCGTGCCAAGAGGGGGCAGGTGTCATCTTCATTCGTAATACTAGTATTAGGAATGCATGTTGCCCTTGTTGCCTTGCTGTTGTTCGTAATACAGGTGATTACGATCTTCGGGAAAACTGTGGAAGGGGTTTATTCACAAGCGGTATCAGGGGCGCCATCGCGTATGCTCGATATCTTCACTTTCAGCTTTGAGAAGGTTCATATCCTTCAGACTCTGGTGATACCAGTGATTTTGGTTCTGTCTGTCACTAATGCCATTGCAATCAAGTCGGCTGAGGGTGGCAACAGGTACAAACTTTTTGCATATCTTGGCGTGACGCTAGGCATAACTGGCGCAGCTCTAGTATTTGTTCCCATAATGGCGGGGAAAATATTCTCCTCGATCCCAACAATGTCTTAAGTAGAGTGGAAGGGAGATATAGAATGGGG
>CAWHAI010000030.1:0-22580 GCA_963827295.1 uncultured Chloroflexia bacterium | reverse complement strand
AAGGAAGCAAACAAGAAACTAAAAGGAGGTAGCGAGATGCTTAAAGGATTGCACAAGACCCTGCGCCGGGATGAGAGAGGCATCACTGGCCTGGAGACGGCGATCATCCTGATTGCCTTCGTGGTCTGCGGCCTCAGTGTTTGCCTACACCGTGTTATCGGCAGGCATATTCTCGTCCCAGAAGGGCCAGGAAGCGGTATATGCAGGGCTATCAGAGGCCCGGGCGACCATGGAAATCAAAGGGAGCATGTTTGCCAAAGGCAACGGAACTGGTAACTTGACTGTGTATCAGGGGTCCTTCACGCTGACCAATGCTATGAAGGGACAGGCCATTGACCTGTCACCGAACGACCTGTGGCCAACAACACCCATGTTACCATAATCAGCTACACTGACCGTCTACAACATGTTTCCGACCTGCCATGGACTGTCCTATTCATAGGCAAGGACAATGGTGACAATCTGCTGGAGCAGGATGAGCAGGCTGTGGTAACTGTGGACTTGGCAACTGTCGCAGATGGTGGGCTTCTTACCACTAGCCCCGGAATTTACGACTCATTCACTATCGAGGTCAAGCCTGTGACAGGTGCGTCTCTGATCCTGAATCGGACCCTGCCGGGCAGGATTGATCCTGTGATGGACCTTCACTAAACGAAGAGTGGGCGAAGATAGAAGAGGTCGCTGACACGGTGGCGGCGACTCCGCCCCGTCAGCGACCTCAATGGCATAAAGAACAGGGGTAGCAGCATGGAAGAACAGAGAATTAAGAATCTGGAAGAGGAATTAAAGGTACTCAAGAACCAGATCAGGGCAGTCCTGCTGGACATCAAGGAGCAACTGGCTACCGGCGGCAATGGGCACTCCAGTCAGCAGAGTGTTCCTCCCTGGGAAAGTGGGACGCCAGCAGCAGCAGCTCTTCATCCGGAAAGTGATGCTGGTGTTGCCTCCAAGATAGCTGGCGGAGCCGAGAAGGGGTTTGTAGAGCCTGGTCCAGGTAGCAGGATTGCCGAAGATATCCGGCCTTCTCTTAAATCTTTTTTGGGCCTTAACGAAAAGGCTAATCCAGCCACCACCGAAAAGGCCAGCCCTGCCACCGGAGAAAACAATGGCGAGGGACGGGTGGACCTGCTGACTATATCTGTGCTTGCACAATGGCTATCCCGAGCCGCTGCCACTGTAAGCAAAGAGCAGATAGGCAAGCTTGTGGAGATATACGATATAACCGGCAATCTGCCATCTCGCTTGAAGCAGGCCATCCTGCTGCTTGCAGACCTCGATGGGGATGGCAACAGGGCTGAGGATGCAGAGGACGTGCCGGCAACGGTTAGCCTCCAGCTTCTAATCGAGCTAGATAGCCTGCTGCGCTACCGAACCGGGGCGCTGGAATCAGTTGTCCTGTCGATGATTCTTGATAAAGGGCAAAATAGTAGAAGAGGCGGTTAGTTATGGATAAGGTGCTAAGCACCATTTTACTGGTGGTTGCAGCGGTGGTCTGTGTGACACTGGTGATAAACGCTGTTTATCCAGCCATTACCAGTTCCAGCGGGGCGCTGAGCAGCGTTTCAGCCCGGATGAACGAACGTATAAAAAGCCAGGTCGAGATTATCAACGCTGCAGGTGAACTAGATAGGAATAAAAACTGGCAGGATACAAATTCCAATGGCTATTTCGATGTGTTCATTTGGGTGAAGAATATCGGCACTGAGCCAGTGGTCGATATGGGACGTTGCGATGTCTTTATAACCGGCAATAACACTATCTGGACGTGGATACCTTACGTTGATAACGCTGGGGGCGAATTCCCACAGTGGAGCTATGTGATAGGAAATAGCACTGAGTGGGGTACAGCAACTACCCTGATGATCGAGATAAGCTATGACAGCCCTCTCACGTCCGGACGATACAATGTCAAGGTCATGATTCCGAACGGTGTTTCCGATGAATATGACTTCAGTATGTGACTGCGATGAGCAATGCAATTGTTGCCTTGGTTGTTATAGCGTTAATGCTAGTAGCGTCTTTGACTTGGTCACAGGCCGCTTTCACTTCGTTGGACTCCGCTTCTCAGTCTTTGAAGGAGACAACGAAGACAACACAGGAGGTGGCGAGGACCGATATTGAAATTGTGAATGTTCAAAAACAAGGGGGCTTTGTGGAGGTATCGGTTCTCAACAGTGGCAAGGTACACCTTGCCCAGTTTGTTGATTGGGATGTACTTGTACAGTACTATGACGCAACCGGTGACTACCACGTCAGCCAACTTTCATATACTGAAAACTCAACCCCAGGGGATAACCAGTGGACAGTAGTTAACATATACACGGACGATAGCCTGGGGCAGGAAGAAGTTTTTGAGCCCGGGATACTGGACCCGGGCGAGGTGGTGTTATTGAGGCTTAAGCTAACTCCGCCTCAGGGGGTGGGTACAACCAATTTGGTGACTGTATCCAGTGCCAACGGAGTAGTTACACCAGCGCAATTTAAGGGTTAGGAGGATTGAGATGAAGACAGGTGCAGAGAAGGATAACAGGATAATCTCTACAGGAAATGACGAGCTGGATAAGAAGATGGGTGGGGGGATACCCCTGAGAACCCTCACTCTTGTAGAGGGACAGGCTGACTCGGGTAAGTCGGTGCTCACTCAGCAGATGCTCTGGGGCTCGCTGAAGAGGGGATGTACCGCTGTGGTCTTCACTACAGAGAATACGGTAAAGAGCCTGGTGACTCAAATGCAAAGCCTGAACCTGGATATCATGGATTATTTTCTGCTTTCCCGGCTGTGGATATATCCTTTGGATACCAAGAAAACGAGACGAAGCCTAGGTACCGGTGTTATGCCCTTGCTTACCAGTTGCGCTGGTAAGGGCATCGATCTGGCGGTGATAGACTCCCTTACCTATTATCTAACCCATTCTTCTATTGAGGAGGTCCTTACCTTCTTTGAGGATTGCAAGACGCTTACTGGCAAGGGGATGGGTGTTGTTTGCGTCGCGCACTCCTACGCCTTTGATGAGAACGTCATGGTCAGATTGGGGTCGATGTGCGATGCACATCTGAGGCTACGTATCGAGACGATGGGGAGCAAGATGATAAAGATCCTAGAAGTAGCCAAGGTGCGGGGAGCTGAGCTGAACACGGGGAATATCATATCTTTCGATGTCGAGCCCAATTGGGGTATTAGAGTCATACCTTATTCCAAAGCTAGAGCCTAGAGGCTGACATGCCCAAGATATTGTTGCCCTTTAGCAGCAAGGAGGGGGAGTCTCCTAAGAACGAAATGTCTGAGGAGGAACTCCTCCAGTTGTTGCCGGAGCCTTTCCAGGAGGTTTGTAAGCAAAACAAGCACCTTCTGGATTATCTGCGCCTGATGCCTATTGAGGCGGCAGGTGTCCCTGAGTACTGTACTAAACTCACACGGGCACAAGGTGATAAGCAGCCGAAGAATTTCATTTATCCTGTTGCTGACAACATCTTCGTACATATCTATTCTGAACCTGGCAGTAGCAGGCCATACTATATGCCCATAGATCCGAGCTTGGCTCAGGACATGAGCGAGGTGATGCTCAGGGTTGAGGGCAAGCTGATCGATGTAGCCGGCGGCCTCAGCGCAGCGGAATCAGACAAAGAGAAGACAGAAGCAATGCTGAAATTGATAGAGAAGGTAGTTACTGTACATGGCAATGGCTCCGGCACTCACTCGTCTAAAGCTGGAAATGATAGGAGTAATAAGACGAAGGTACAGGTAACCCCCGGACAGCTCGAAGCTTTGAAGTACATGATCGTCCGGGAAAAGGTGGGCATGGGTATCATAGACTCGATGATCAAGGACACTTACATAGAGGACATCAGTTGCAGCGGGATCGGCAATATATTCCTGGAGCACAAGATTTTCAAGAGTGTCAAGTCGACGATAGTCTTCGAATCACACGAGGACCTGGACGATTTCGTGCTCCGTCTCTCCGAGCAGATAAAGAGGCCCGTAACATTGCGCAACCCTATTGTGGATGCTACCTTGCCTGACGGCTCTCGTATCAACATAGTCTTTGGCAGAGAGGTCTCGCGGCGCGGCAGCAATTTCAGCATCAGGAAGTTCACTGAAACGCCATTGAGTATCCTGGAACTTGTCGAGTTCGGAAGCATAAGCTATGAAATGGCTGCCTATCTCTCAGTAGTGATCGAGGATGGGATGAACCTGTTTGTGGTGGGGGAGACGGCTTCAGGCAAAACCACTCTGCTTAACGCTATCACCACATTTATCCCACAAAGCCACAAGATAGTAAGCATCGAGGATACTCCTGAACTTCAGGTACCTCATACTAACTGGATTCGAGAGGTAGCCAGGGCGCCGGGACAGGGAGATAAGGGAGCCAGCGTAAGCATGTTCGACCTGTTGAAGGCTGCCTTAAGACAACGTCCCAATGTGATAATAGTGGGAGAAATCAGGGGCGAGGAGGGGAACGTAGCCTTCGGAGCGATGCAAACAGGCCATGAGGTGATGAGCACTTTCCATGCCTCCAATGTGGAGAAGTTAATCCAGCGACTCACAGGGAATCCCATTAACGTGCCCAAGACGTATATGGACAATCTAAACGTTGTGATATGCCAAAACGCTGTGAAGCTGCCCAACGGCAAGATGGGCCGCAGGGCAACGAGCATAAGTGAGATCGTCGGTTATGACCCAGTGGCTAACATCTTCTCTTATGTTGAGGTGTTCCGCTGGGACCCAGTATCGGATACCTTTGAGTTTGTGGGAAGAAGAAACAGCTATCTTCTGGAGGATAAGATAGCTATAAGGCGTGGTATACCGCCCGACAGGAAATGGCAGATATATTCCGTGGTGGAGAGAAGGGCAAAAATCCTGGAAAAGCTGCATAAAGAAAAGGGAGTGCACGATTTCTATGAACTTCTCAAAGTTCTGGCCAGAGCGCAACAAGAAAAGCTCTTCTAATAATAACGGCTCTTCTGACAGCGATTTCTTGGCTTACGACCTGTTCTATCAAGTGACGTATATGTCCTCTATCGCTGCAGCAGGGATACCGCGCAGCCAGATATTTGAGTTTGCCTCTCAGCTTCCCTGCAGCTCATCGCGTTATTTCGCAGAGATCCACAATCTGGCTAAAAAGATGCGCTATGACTACGCTGACGCTTGTCGCATCGTAGGGGAATCAGCTAAGTCGGATGCAGTCAAGAGCTTGTTGCTACGTCTCTCCAGCTCTATGGGTTCAGGGGAACCGGAGTTGGATTTCTTGGCACAGGAAGCACAGATTCAGTCCGAGTCATTCAAAAATGAGTATGAACGCGGTGTAGAATCTCTGAGAAAGTGGACAGAAGCGTACGCTGCTCTCATTGTATCAGCATCACTGATAGTCATGGTGGCTGCTATCTCAATGCTTATCTATCCTGTAGCAACAGGGGTTACGGTAGCGCTGGTAGCAGTGACGATCGCTATATCGATTTTAGGAGCCTGGGCAATATACAGGGTATCGCCCAAGGAGGTCAGGACGCGCTCTAACGCCACGTATTGTCCTTCATACAATCGAGCAGCCGGGCTGGCACGGATTCTGCTGCCGATAGCCGCAGCCTCCTTCTTCGTCCTGCTGCTAGTGGGGGCGGGTTTGGGGTGGGCCCTCATCATGGGTTCTGTTTTCCTGTTTCCAATAGGAGTAGCCGGTATCCTTCTTGACCGCCAGGTGACGAAGAAGGATTCAGACGTTAGCACTTTCATGAGGTCGCTGGGTAACGCGGCGTCGGCGATTGGGATTACGGTATCCAATGCCCTGGATAGGGTCGACCTCAGGTCAACGGCAAACCTTGCTAAGGATGTGAAACGTTTAAACTCCAGGCTGCTCTCCAGGCTGAAGCCAGAGCTCTGCTGGCAGCGCTTCTCTCTAGAGACGGGCAGCGAGACTATATATCGAAGTATAAAGATGTTTCAGGATGCTACCAGACTGGGAGGTGATCCAGAAGAGGTGGGGAATCGTTCTTCTCTGCTGGCGATGAGCCTCGACTTTCTTCGTGCCAAGAGGGGGCAGGTGTCATCTTCATTCGTAATACTAGTATTAGGAATGCATGTTGCCCTTGTTGCCTTGCTGTTGTTCGTAATACAGGTGATTACGATCTTCGGGAAAACTGTGGAAGGGGTTTATTCACAAGCGGTATCAGGGGCGCCATCGCGTATGCTCGATATCTTCACTTTCAGCTTTGAGAAGGTTCATATCCTTCAGACTCTGGTGATACCAGTGATTTTGGTTCTGTCTGTCACTAATGCCATTGCAATCAAGTCGGCTGAGGGTGGCAACAGGTACAAACTTTTTGCATATCTTGGCGTGACGCTAGGCTTAACTGGCGCAGCTCTAGTATTTGTTCCCATAATGGCGGGGAAAATATTCTCCTCGATCCCAACAATGTCTTAGGTAGAGTGGAAGGGAGATATAGAATGGGGATAACAGAGTTTATTAGGACGGCACTGCGCCGATCTTGGAATTACTTTGCGAAGTCGTTCAAAGGTAAGGATGAGCAATCCCTTCTAGAAGATGACCCTGTAGGGGAGTTCCTCGACAGGAGGAAAGGGGGAATTGTCCCGGACGATGATGAAGCGGTTGAGCCCCAGCCAATGGCCAAGGGGGCGCCTCAGGGTCTAGAAGCCAAGGTTGAGGGGAAGGGCGGCAGCGATAATGCCGCAGCGGAAGCTAAGCCAGAGGAAAAACAGACACAGGTTTCTCCTGATAGCAATCTCAACTGAGGACAATTCTTCTGTTGTTCCTCCAAGCGCTACGGAGAAGAAAGAGGTTGTCGTTGCTGTACCTGAAGAGAGTGACGAGGAGATTAAGGTAGCGCCTGTTGTCAAAGACGAACCACAAGCCCTTAAGCCAGATGCCCAAAAGGTCGTGGCGGCAAATCCGCCGCAACAGAAAGGCACTCAAGACAGCGTGAACCCAGATAGTCTACTGGAGATCTTTAAAAGTGAGGGGAACTCATTGGACCCTCTCGGTACGCTGGCTAAGGAACTGCGAGATATGAGCATTTATTCCTTGCTGGAGGAAACTAAACAAATCGCAGAGAAGATGAAGTTAAAGAAGGGACGTGAGGAATAATCTGAAAGCTTGGCTTTGGGATTTGAACTGTCGGCTCTCTGCTAAAACTAGAGGTGCATCACATTATTAACGAGGACGCTTGTGAACATAACAAGCAGCAATATTTGGCAAGCGAGCATCGCTTTTAGATGTGTGGTCTTAGTTGCTAGCCACCAGAATCCCCATCCCACGGCTACGGTTATAAGAAGTTTTGCCCCATAGAACAAAACCTCATTATGCGAAAGCATGATTCTCCCGAATGGGTTGCCTTCGATATTGGCGGTGTTCTTCAAACAGACGTAGGTAACACTGGCCTCGGCCAGTGATAAGACAATCCAGACAATCGCCAAGGCCTTTGCAGCTTTCACTGCACTCAGTTGTTTTTGTCTTGTATCCCTGATAATCATGGTAACTAACTTAGCTTTCTTTTGCACTAATAGTAAGGTTAAAAATAAAACTATAGTACTATGATATCAATCGTAGACAGACTACTCATAAAAGTCAACATAATGTTTATTTATATTACTTCAGCCCACCTCCAACATCCTGGGGAAAATCTTTATCTCATAGCATATTTGGAGCTCACTTCTGGAGTGGGTATAAGGGGTAGAAGGCTATGTTATTACTTCTGTGGCGCTTAGCGGTATTTTATAGTGGAGCCTTGGGATGAAGCTATGACAGGGGTAGAAATCAGTCGGGTAACCTTAGCTGACGCAGGTATTCCTTGAACTTGGCTCCTATATCAGGCCGGTTCAGGGCAAACTCCACCGAAGCTTTCAGGAAGCCCAGTGGCGTGCCGGTATCGTAGCGTATTCCTTCGAACTGGTAAGCATATATCTTTTGCTTTTCAAGCAGTAACCTAAGCCCATCGGTAAGTTGGATTTCCCCCCCCTTTCCAGGGAGAGTCTTTTCCAGCATCTCAAAAATTTCCGGCGTGAGGATATATCTGCCTACTATGCCCAGATTCGATGGTGCGTCTTTAGGCTTTGGTTTCTCCACAAGGCTCAATACTTGATAAACCCGGTTCTCTACTTGCTTGGGCTCGATAATGCCATAAGATGAGGTATCCTCGGGCGCTATTTTCTCAACAGCGATTACGCTACAGCCAAAGCGATTATATACCTCAATCATCTGCTTCATGGCGGGTACTTTGGCTTCGATGATATCGTCAGGTAGGAAGATAGCAAAGGGTTCGTTGCCGACGATGTCCCTGGTTACCGAGATGGCATGTCCGAGGCCGAGCTGCTCTTTTTGGCGGACATAGCAAATATCGGCGATCTCAGAGACGTGTTGCAACTTCTGCAGAAGTTCCCCGTCTCCCTTTCGCTTCAGGGTATGCTCCAGTTCAAAGGAACGGTCGAAGTGGTCTTCTATGGCACGTTTACCCAGCGCAGTGACGATAATTATGTGCTTGATGCCGGAAGCAGCAGCTTCTTCTATCACATACTGGATCATAGGCTTATCAACCAGAGGCAGCATTTCCTTGGGCTGCGCTTTGGTTGCTGGCAGGAACCTGGTACCCCAGCCTGCAGCAGTTACCACTGCCTTACGGATCTTCATCATGCCTCCTGCGTTATTCTACACGATGTTCCTCTTGGTGGCAAGCTGTCACTTTTTATTTGTTGCCCAGCACTTCTGCGATGAGTTCAAGCATTCTACTCAGCCCCCAGCCTTTGGAGGCGGAGATGAAAGCTGCTGCCTGGACTCTAGCACAAAGCTGGTCGATATACCTGCGAACTGTCTCATCATCGCCTGGCTTGATTTCTCCGCCGAGCAAATCTATCTTATTGAGGGCTAGTAGGGTTGGCTTATCAGCCAAGCCTAAGTCTCTCAGGATGTCCTCAACGGTATGGCATTGCTGAGCAGCGGTGTCGCTGGCGATGTCTACGATATGGAGCAGAAGGTCGGCTTCAGACAGCTCCTCGAGGGTAGCTCTGAAGGCAGCGACCACGGTTGGGGGCAGCTTCTGAATAAAACCGACGGTGTCGGTCATGAGCACTTGTTTTTTGTTGGGAAGGGTGAGGCGGCGTGTGGTGGGGTCGAGGGTGGCGAACAGCTTGTCCTCAACCAATACGTTGGCATCGCTCAGGGCGTTGAGCAGGGTGCTTTTACCGGCGTTGGTATAGCCTACGATAGCCACAACCGGGATGCCTTCGATCGCTGCGGCGGTGGCGATAGAGCGCTCGGTGCTTTCTTACTGCCTCCAAGTCCTCTTTGAGACGCTGTATCTTGCGCTGGATGATGCGGCGGTCGCTTTCAAGCTGGGTCTCGCCGGGGCCTCTGGTGCCGATGCCGCCGCCGAGACGCTCCAGGTGAGGCCAACGCCCGGCCAGGCGGGGCAGGAGATATTCCTGTTGGGCGAGCTCGACCTGAAGTCTACCTTCGTGGGTCTTGGCACGCTGGGCGAAGATATCCAGAATGAGGGCAGAGCGGTCTATGACCTTGACCTCAAGCGCCTCCTCCAGGTTGCGCTGCTGCGCCGGTGAGAGTTCGTCATCGAAGACGACCAGATTATATCCGACCTTCTCTTTGAGCGAGATCAGCTCTTCGAGTTTGCCTTTGCCCATATAATAGGCATGATTGGGGGTTGCCAGGCGCTGGGTAAATGACCCTACTACTTCGGCCCCTGCGGTGCGCGCCAGTTGCCCCAGTTCCTTGACGGAGCCCTCGAGAGACCAGGTATTTTGGTCGCCCCTTACGTGGACTCCGACCAAGAAAGCCTTTTCTATGGGAGGGAGGGTGGAAACCGGCAGCCTCTTGATTTATCTCCTCTCTTACGCTATCCTTTTTAGTTTTAGCACTCTTCAAGTTGGCTCCCCATTTCTCCAGTCTGGCGAGCCCTTCCTTGACTCTATCATCCGGCGTGGTCAGCGATAGGCGTATGTAGCCCTCTCCGTATTTGCCGTAGCCAGTACCAGGGGTGACTACCACTGAGGCTTCCTCCAGCAGCTTAGCGCAGAAGTCGAGCGAGGTGTAGCCTTCAGGAATCTTAGCCCAGACATAGAGGCTGGCTTTGGGTGGCTTCACTTTAAGGCCCATCTTGTTGAGCGTCTTCACTACTAGGTCACGCCTGCGCTGATATACGGCGTTATGCTGAGCTATGCAATCCTGCTTCCCCAGCAGAGCTTCAATGCCAGCGTACTGGATAGCCTGGGGAATACCCGAATCGAGATTTGACTTCAACCTCATCAGGGCATTCACTATCTTTTTGTTGCCCACCACCATACCGATTCGCCATCCGGTCATATTATAGCTCTTGGAAAGCGAGTGGAATTCCACTCCGACATCCTTTGCTCCGTGAGCCTGTAGGAAGCTCACCGGACGATAGCCATCGAAAGCAACCTCAGAATAAGGGCCATCGTGGCAGACAGCGATGTCGTATTTCTTGGCGAAGGCGACCACTCTTTCGAAGAAATTGATGTTGGCTACCGCTCCTGTGGGGTTATTGGGGTAATTTATCCACATGAGCTTGGCCTTCTGGGCCACCTTGGACGGGATTTTGCTGAGGTCGGGCAGGAAATCGTTATCCTCTGTCAGCGGCATAAGGTAGCTCTCACCGCCAGCGAACGCGGTGCCTATGGAGTAGACTGGGTAGCCTGGGTCGGGGACTAGAGCGATGTCTCCCGGATCTATAAAGCACAGGGCGATGTGACCGATGCCTTCCTTGGAGCCGATGAGAGGTAGCACCTCTTTATCGGGGTCGAATGATAGGTTGAAGCGGCGCTGATACCACTCGGCGATGGCCTGTCTGAGTTGTGGCAGCCCCTCGGTCTCGGGGTATCGGTGGTTTGCCGGGTCTTTGGCTGCCTGACAGAGGCGCTTGATGATATGGGGTGGGGTGGGGATGTCGGGGTCGCCGATGCCGAAGCTTACCACATCCACGCCTTGGGCCTCTCTTCTCGGCTATCTTCTTGCTAATCTGCACAAAGAGATACGGCGGCAATTTCTCGATGCGTTTGGCTAGTTGCATTGGTTTAAATCCTCTCCATTAGGGTACATTAGCAATCGGCCCCTGATTCTTTAATCCAATGAACATCAGGGAATGGGCAAGACGTTGTTTGCCGCTTGGATATCCTCCATTATCTTTCGTAAGCTTTGGAGATTAGCAGTTCTATATGTTTAAGTACTGATTGGCAATATACAGTTGCATTCCTTCCTCTCCTCTTTTTATAAGAGAATGGTCTTATTTTGGGTTCATCAGGTAATATGATTTCTGGTTGCTTATAGCAATAGTTGAGCTGGTCATCGCTAAGCTTTATGTCATACATTATTAAGCTTTCATGTGCTGTACAATGTCGGAATGAACTAAAATCATTAAACCAAGTCTGGCCCAGTTTCTCGTTTAGAAGTTTTGCTATCTTCGAATTAGAATGGTACTGAAGGAGCTTTTTCTTTATCGAACCGATGTATATATCGTTTGGAAGCTTTGGAAAAGTGTATAAGATTGCTATTTGGTGAGCAAGTGTATCAAGACTTCTCATAGAGTTCATGAAAAAACCATCTATTAAACGATTGAGATGTCGACAATAACCCAGGGTATTAACTGGCCTAGGTTGGCTCGTCATTGTACTGACGGACTGCGTCTTACTCTCAGCCAGGTCGTCAGATTTTTTCTCAAGTACATAAGGAGGTTCTTGAAAATCATTAATATCCAACCTCACTAGGTCCTTATAATACTCTTCGGTTGACCAAAGCTTTTGGGTGACTGAAACATTGAAAAGGTCAAAATCAAAGCGACGGTTATTATCTGTAACATTAAGTAGAATATTCGTTCGTATCTTCTGTTGAACCTCTATCATTTCTAATTCTCAACTGGTTATCTATGCACTTTCTCCATGATATCCCTTTCTCTGAATCCACTTGGCCTCTTCAGGTGTTAGAACAAGGACATCTATAGGCCCGCCAACATTCTTAGGACGCGCCTGGAAGCGCATGGTGTCGATGGTGGTTCTTATGGCATAAATGGAGAAGTCTATGGCGTCCTGCAATGACATAGCGTCCCAGATAACCGGCGCTGGTGAGCGGATGACTTTGTCGTTCCCCTTTTCATCCTTAATCGTAACTGGGATAAGGATGGAGCTGAGGATATCGCCTTGGCCTGACCAGGTAGCCCCGTAGGCAAAGGAGCCATCGGGCTTGGTGTTTCTTCTCTCCACAACATTCCGGGCTACATGGCATGAATAAACATGGGGAATGCTGACCTTGCCCTCTTTTCTATAGCCGGCGACATGGAAACCGGCGTCAGCGTTGGATATGATTTACGGAAATATTCAACCAGCTTCTTGGGTACGGTCGTTATATCGTCGCTAGTCTTCAATTCCTCTTCGATAAACCTTTTGATGTGGCCCGCTATGGGGATGCCGCCGAGCAAGTCCTGCCCGAAACTGGAGATGCCTATTTGCTGTTTCTCCAGGAGAAATGTTTTTATTACGGCGTCAGAGTTAACGGTCTCGACTTTGAACTCCTTGCCTTCGGGGTTTTTGCCTTCGATGGTGACCGACTGACGGCTGTCCGAAGCCATGACGATGCCTTCAGGCACATAGACTGCGATTACAAAGCTCATCTTGGTCTCCTTTCGAGTTAGCTAATCTTTCCACTCCCCCTTGAATACTATCTCGGCGGGCCCGCTGAGCAGTACCTCCCCTATTCCATCCCAGTCTATGGTCAGCGTACCGCCGGGCAATATTATATCAACGGGGTTATCGGTAAGTTTCTTGAGTCTGGCTGCTACCGCGATGGCGCAAGCGCCGGTGCCGCAGGAAAGGGTCTCCTCAGCTCCCCGCTCCCATACCCGCGCCCTGAGCTTCTTTTTACTGATGACATTCACTATCTCGAAGTTCACCCTATTAGGGAATATAGGGTGGAGTTCCACTTTAGGGCCAATCTCGGCTAACGGGAAATCAGCGACCGGCCGGTCTAAGAAACACACAGCATGGGGATTACCCATGGAGACGCAGGTGATTTTCAGCTTGCTCTTGCCTATAGTTAGTGGATAGTCAATAACAGGTACAGCTTTGGAGACGCCTTTCCTCTCCACAAGCACTGGCATGGCAGTGGGGGCTAGTATTGGTTTACCCATAGCTACCTGTATGCTTTTCCTGTCCCTGGTTCGCAATCTCTTTATACCGGCTGGGGTTTCTATTTTGATTTCAGCGCTGCTTATCAGTCCGCTTTGCATGGCGTACCTTGCAGCGCACCTAAGCCCGTTGCCACATGCTTCTGCCTCGGAGCCATCAGGGTTGAACATGCGCATGTAGAAGTCAGCCTTTTTGGAGGGCAGGATCAGAAGAATCCCATCGGCACCCACGCCAAAATGGCGGTGGCAAATTGCTTTTGCCAGCGCTGACCAATCCCTTTGTTGCCTGCGCTGTCCATCTATCAACACGAAGTCGTTGCCTGTGGCTTGAAGTTTGACAAAATTCATCTAGATACTCCGACTAGGGTGTGTCCTGTACTTTATCTATCTTTATCTTGACCACGTGGTTGACCTTCAGTCCCTTTTCGGTGAACTCCTTGTTCATCTGGTCGAATAGAGGGCCTGAGGTGATGATCTCGCCTTTGCCCCAGATGCGACAGCCCTTGAGGGTTCGCGGGTGCACCACCAATGCTGAGACATAAGGGTTCTCTTTCAAATTGGCGATGGTGCGAGGCGAGTTTATGTCGGCGAAGATCACATGGTCATCGTCGAGCACTCGGAACGACCCTTTAGCCGAAACATTTGGCTTGCCGTCTTTGCTCGCTGTGGCTATTATGCCGGGGCGAATCTCGGCAATCATCGTTTTGACTTCGTCGGAGAGCTTGGGCATAAAGCACCTCCATTAATAAATCCTAAACATTCTTAATTTACCACAAATCGCTGCACAAAACGATGTATGTTTTGATTTGAACCTTCTCCTAACTCGAACCAGTTGATGCGCTTGTCTTTGAGACGGAACCAGTTGTACTGATGTCGGGCGAAGCTATGGGTATCGAACTTGATTTGCTGTATCGCAGTGGGCAGGTCTATTTTGCCTTGTAAGTACATCCCGATCTGCTTGTAGCCCAACCCTGACATCGAGGGCAGGTCAAATCCGTAGCCTCTTGCCACTATGCCTTCCACTTCTGCCACCAGCCCCTTCTTTACCATGTTGTCCACGCGAGCGTCTATTCTTCGATAGAGGTTATCTCTGTCTGTGGTCAAACCTATGACAACGGAATCGACGAAGGGCTTCTTCACCTGAAGCTGTGAGAATAGGAGTGCCCTGCAGGCAGACCTCGAGCGCTCTGATTACCCTGCGTATGTTTTTAGGGTCAATCCGCTCCGCTGCCACTGGGTCGATTTCCTTCAGCTTTTTATACAGTGCCTCACCATCCCCGGATTTGGCTCTGGCTTCTAGTTTCTGCCTCAAGGCGTGGTTGGGTGGAACAGTAGGTATGCGCCAGCCTTCAAGTAGAGCCCATACGTAAAGTCCGCTGCCGCCTACCAGAAACGCTGTTTTTCCCCTACGCTGAATGTCGTTTACAGCCTCCAGCGCCTTGCTTTGATATAGGGCGAGGCTGAAATGCTCGTCTGGGTTGACCACATCTATAAGGTGATGGGGAACTAAAGTCTGTTCCTCTTTAGTGGGCTTGGCGGTGCCGATGTCCATGTAGCGGTAGACCTGGCGGCTGTCGGCGCTGATTATCTCACCGTTGAGGGCCTGGCAAAGTTCGAGAGCCAGGCTGCTCTTGCCTGTGGCGGTGGGACCTACTATGGCGACGAGAGGGCTCATCCCATTTTCTTAAGCTTGGCTGTCTGCTCCACTATGCCCAGGAAATCTGCTGCTTTGAGGCTGGCGCCTCCCACCAGCGCACCGTCGATCTCCGGTTGTTTGATGAATTCAGCGATATTAGCGTTGTTGACGCTGCCACCGTACTGTATACGCATTGCCTCGGCTATCTTGTCTCCGTAGATTTGAGCGATAATGTTGCGGATAAGCTTAATGACGGTATTTGCCTGATCGCCTGTTGCTGACTTGCCTGTACCTATGGCCCAGATAGGTTCGTAGGCTATAACCGTTCCCTTGGGTGAGGCTATACCCTCGAAAGCTGCTTTTACCTGTTTGGTGATGATGCCCACGGTCTCGCCGGCGTTGTTCTGTTCCAAACTTTCGCCGACGCAGATGATGGGCGTAAGCCCCACTCCGAGCGCAGCCTTGACTTTCTTGTTGATAATCTGGTCGGTTTCAGCAAAGTATCCTCTTCTCTCTGAGTGCCCCAGGATAACGAACTCGCAGAGTCCGGTAAGCATTACTGATGACACCTCTCCGGTATAAGCGCCGCTGCGCTCGAAATACATATTCTGCGCACCCAGTCTGATGGACGTGCCCTTGATTAGCTCTCTGACGGTGGGCAAAGAGACGAAGGGAGGACAGAGCACCTTTTCTACCCCCGCTATCTGATGCAGCTTCTCCTTCATCGCCTTGACCAGCTCCGCTGCCTCTACAATGGTGGTGTTCATCTTCCAGTTGCCAGCGATTATAGGTGTCCGCATTAAAGTATCCTCCTAAGCGCCGAATTTGGTCAGCTTGAGGGCATTAGCCATCGCCAGGGGCATAACCTCGACAGCAGGGAATCTCCCCAGAGCACCTGAGGTGCAGGCCGTCTCCCCGAACTCTCGCACATGGTCGGTGCGGCACCATTTAGAGTAGATAATTATAGGCACAGGATGCCAGCTATGACCTTTCAGCATAGCTGGTGTGGAGTGGTCACCGGTTACTATCAGAACATCTGGGTTTAGGTTTGTTATCTTGGGCAGAAGCTTGTCGATTTCCTCCAGCGCCCTAACCTTGGCATCGAAGTTGCCATCCTCACCTGTAGAATCGGTCTTCTTAACATGGATAAAGAAGAAGTCATGCTCAGCGTAATGCTGGACCAGCGTGTTGAACTCTTCCTCTAAGGTGGAGCCGGTATCGAGAACCTTCATGCCCACGAGTTTAGCCAGACCGCGGTACATAGGGTAGGCTGCGATGGCGGCAGGGTTTAGCTTGAATATCTCGTTCATAGTGGGCAGGTTAGGATGCTGCGAAAAACCGCGCAGAAGCACCATATTGGCGGGATGGGAGTCAGCTAGGATCGCCTTTGCCTTCGTTGCGAACTCATTTGCTAACTTAGCGGTCTTCTTCCCTTTTGTCGAGGACGCTACCACGCTAAGGGGGGCCACTCCTACCTGCTGTGGGTCGGAGTCGCTGGCATCGCCCGATAACCCATTACCACGAAACACTAACAAGAAGCGGTGCTCTTTTACCGGAACGACGTAAAGCTCAGCGCCATCCAGTACAATTCTGCTTAGTTTCTGGCATAGCTTGGCGTTTTCTTCGGTTGAGATACGTCCAGCCCTGCGGTCTGTAACAAGCCCTTCGTTGTTTAGGGTGCAGAAGTTACCTCGAGCGGCTACATCGCCTTTCTTCAGGTCGAAGTCGATTCCCATGGCCTCTAATATACCTCGCCCTACAGTGAACTTAATGGGGTCGTAGCCAAACAAAGCGAGATGCCCCGGGGCGCTGCCGGGTGTAATGCCCGGGGATACGGGATCGGTCAAGCCACAAGTCCCCATACTCGCCAGTTCTGCGAAGTTGGGGGTGTGTGCGGTCTCGAGTTCCGTCTTGCCGGTATCGGGTCTGGGCAGACCGCCCAATCCGTCAATTACGAGGAGCACTATCTTTGAGTCAGATTGCCTTGTTATTTCCTTTAACTGGTCCAGGCTGAGCATAGTTTCCCTCTTACTTTTTCTTGTCCAGCAGGGCTGCCACGCCGGGCAGGGTCTTGCCCTCTAGGAACTCCAGGGCTGCGCCTCCGCCCGTGGAGACATGGCTCATTTTCTTCTCCAAGCCGAGCTCCATCACCGCCTCGGCGGTGGAGCCGCCTCCGGTGATTGTAGTGGCCTTGAGGCCTGCCAGTTGCTTCGCTATCGCTTCAGTCCCCTGTTTGAACTCCTTATATTCGAAGACGCCCATAGTGCCGTTCCAGAAAGCCGTTTTGCATTTCTTAATCCTGTCGCTGAAGCTCTTGACGGTCTGGGGGCCGATGTCCATGACATACCAGTCAGAAGGGATGCTGTTGATGGGCACTGTCTTGTATTGAGCTCCGGTGGCGAATTTGTCAGCGACGACTACATCCTCGGGCAATACTACTTCGACGTTTGCCTTAGCTGCTTTAGCCAGCAAATCTCGGGCGACGTTGAGCTTGTCCTCTTCGACCTGTGATTTGCCGACGCCGTAGTTTTCAGCCTTGAGGAAGGTGCAGCACATGCCGCCGCCGATGAGCAGGCAATCCACTTTGCCCAGGATATTATCTAGGAGCGCCATTTTGTCGCTAACCTTAGCTCCGCCGATGATGGCGGCGAAGGGGCGAGCGGCGCCAGCCAGGGCTTTGCCCAGGTAGTCTATCTCTTTCTCCATGAGGAAGCCTGCTACGGCTGGAAGGTACTTGAGTGACGCCCTCAGTGGAGGCATGGGCGCGGTGGGCGGTGCCGAAGGCATCGTTGACATAAACATCGGCCAGCTTAGCTAGCGCCTGGGCGAAGGCGGGGTCGTTCTTCTCCTCCTCGGCATGAAAGCGCAGGTTCTCCAGCATAAGTATGTCTTTCTCTTTCATCTTGCCTACTGCTTCCTCTACCTCAGGCCCTACACAGTCCTTGGTAGTTGCGACCGGCCGCTTCAGGAGTTCCGATAGTCGCTTGGCCACCGGAGCCAGCCGCATATCCTCGACGACCTTGCCGTTGGGACGTCCCAGGTGAGAGCAGAGGATGACCTTGCTCTTTTTGTCAAGCAAGTATTTTATGGTGGGCAGTGCTGCTCGGATGCGGCTATCGTCGCTGATGGCCTTGGTCTGGGGGTCGAGTGGGACATTGAAATCAACCCTGACCAGCACCCTCTTCCCTTTGAGGTCGATGTCGCGAACTGTTTGCTTATTCATAGTATCACCTCGATATAGCTTCCAGCCGTTCCTTTATTGCTTTTACCTCGGAGACCACTTTGGCGTCGTTATCGTAAGGGCTTATACCCTTGCGGTCTGCCTCAGCGATCTTGGGATTGAAGCTAATATAGCCGAGGAGCTCGAAATCGGGCAGGTTCTCCATAATAAACTGGCGGTCAGCATCGCTGGCAATCTTGTTGCCTACGACATAGCATTTCTTGATACCTATATCCTGAGCCAGTCTCTTTACAGCCCTCGCTGTCTCGACGCTTCTCTGGCCAGGCTCCACCACCACTATAAAGGCGTTCACGGCAGTTGCGGTGGCTCGCCCCAAGTGCTCAATGCCGGCATCCATGTCCATAATTACAATCTCAGACTTTCGGAGAACGAGGTGATTCACCAGGTTCCTGAGCAGGGCGCTCTCGGGGCACATGCAGCCGCCGCCGCCCTTTTTCACTGTGCCCATAATCAGCAGTCTGAGACCATCCTTCTTTACAGAGAAGCGGTCAGGGATATCATCCACTTTGGGGTTGATTTTGAAGATACCTCCTGTGGTGCCGGGCTTGCCTCCAGTGCGTTCCTCTATCAATTCCTTCATCTCCGCTATGGGGGTAATGCGCTGCAGGTCCTTTGGGGAGATACCAAGGGCTGTACCCAGGTTGGCATCGGGGTTGGCGTCTATAGCCAGCACGGTGCTACCATCAGCAGCGTAAAGGCGAGCCAGGAGGCTTGCCAGAGTGGTCTTGCCTACCCCACCTTTTCCCGTGATCGCCAGTTTTAACATTTCTTGCCTCCCCAGGTTTGCATATCATCCGAACCGTATGTGGTGTGCTGATTATACAACGGCTCGGCCAAAAGTTACAACGAAACTAGGGGATAATTCTGCAGCTCTGGCATGAAGAATCCTGCACCTCTATTTTTAGTATTGGCGCTTCAGGAGGAAAGCAGCGATTGCCTTGAGTTCTTCCTTGGAAGAAGAGGGGATGGGCATAGCATTCAATTCAGAAAGCGCTAGGCGATAAAATTTATCACTTGTGCCCTGGACATGGCCTTGGGCGTCAAGCCTATTGAGTATCTTCAGCACGTCTTCCGCGTCAGGGGGGCTGATCTTATCCTTTTGATATATTAGCCACAACTTCTCCCTATCCTCACCTTTTGCCTTCTCTAGGGCGTAAACCACAGGCAGAGTCTTCTTCTTCATTTGAATGTCTGAGGTACTGGGTTTACCAGTAATTCTCTCATCGCCCCACATACTTAAGAGGTCATCATGCACCTGGAAGGTCATCCCTAAATAATGGCCAAACAGTTTCAGGCGTGCCAGCAGGGATTCATCATCTGTGCCCAGTAGGGCTCCGATTTCGAGGGAGCAACGAAATAGTGCGGCTGTTTTGCCACCGATCATGTCCAGATAGTCGTCGATGCCGATGTCAAGGCGGTCTTCGTAGCTGATGTCGAGATATTGCCCCTCGCAAAGCTTGAGGCTGCCTTCACCGAGGATGCGGGCGGCGCGCACTACCTTTTGGTGGGGGATGCCCCCATCCTCGAGCCTCAGCAGTGATGATAGCGCCAGGGCATGCATACCATCTCCAACATTTATTGCCTGAGGCGCACCCCAAATGTGCCACACGGTAGCCCTGCCCCGTCGCGCTGCGCTTGCGTCTTGGATATCGTCGTGGATCAGGGAGAAGTTGTGAACCAGCTCTACAGCGGCTGCTGCGGGGAGTGCCTGGTGCCAGTCTCCTCCCACTGCCTGGCAGGCGAGAAGGCAGAGAACGGGGCGAAGCCTTTTGCCTATCGTTGCCGTTTGCGGGTTGCCTTGTTCATCGATCCACCCAAGGTGGTAGCGCATCATGTCATACATAGGCAAAGAGGCGCTACCGACGGCGAATTTCAGTTCTGCCTCTAAATCTACCTTAAATTGCTGCCAGATAGTCTCCAAATCTGCCATTTTGCACTCGGGTAATAGAAATCAGATACGACTTATGACCAACCTCACACTTAGGCAAGCCCCAAGCGGCATTTACTCTTTGCGTTTAGATTTCACGGAGTAGGAAGAACGGGCGAGTTCAGGGAAGAAGAAGGACAAGATGCGCTGCACTATCCCCTCGGCATCCAGGCTGTAATTTGCGCGGAGAAACTCCTGTGAGCCATGCTCGACGAACTCGTCGGGGATCCCGATGCGCAAGCCGCGAATGCCCGCAAGACTCGAAAGCAAGCTCAGTACTGCGCTTCCGAAGCCGCCAGCGAGGACATTTTCCTCCACGGTGGCCAATCTCTTCGTCTTGCTCACTGTCTCCATGATGAGTTCAGAATCCAAGGGCTTGGCGAAGCGAGCGTTTACTATAGTAGCATCAATGCCCCTCTTGTTTAGAAGCCAAGCTGCTTCCATTGAGGGAGCCACAGCGGAGCCGATGGCAATAATGGTTAGATCGTCCCCGGTTTTGAGCACTTCGCCCTTGCCTATAGGTAACTCCTTGAACTTCTCATCTACAGCTACACCCAGCCCGCTGCCTCTGGGGTAACGGATGGCCATGGGGCAGTCGGCCCTTGTTGCTGTATAGAGCAAATGCCCGAGTTCGTTTTCATCACGAGGTGCGGCTACCACCAAGTTGGGGATACAACTCAGGTAAGAAAGGTCGAGGGTGCCCTGGTGGGTCTTGCCGTCCTCGCCGACGATGCCAGCCCTATCAAGCGCGAAGACGACCGGCAGGTTTTGGATGCAGACATCGTGGATAATTTGGTCGAATGCGCGTTGCAGGAAGGTAGAGTATATAGCGACAATAGGTATAAAGCCTCGGGTGGCGAGCCCCGCGGCGAAGGTTACTGCATGCTGCTCGCAGATGCCGACATCAAAGACGCGCTTAGGGTACTTTTGTGCGACAATATTCAAACCTGTCCCTTCAGTCATGGCTGCGCTAATTGCTACCAGCCTCTCATTTTCCTGGAATAGGCGCAGTAAGGTCTTGCCGAAGACCTCGCTATATGAAGGGATAGTATTGCTCACATTGTTCTTGCCTGATACCCCGTGGAACCTGATGCTATCTTCCTCAGCAGGTTCGTAGCCCTTTCCTTTTGTGGTGGTGACATGAACGAAAACAGGGCCTGGGGAATAATCACGTGCCTTGATCAGGGCTTCCTCAAGCTCGTCTATATTATGTCCATCGATAGGGCCAATATATTTGAATCCCAGGGAATCCCAGAGCGTGGTTGGCAGGACCACACTCTTAACGCCTGTCTTGAGCCGTTTCATCCATGACCAAACCGTTTTACCTCCAGGCAGCCTCGGAATTACTCGCCTTGCTTCTTCCTTAGCTTGATAATAGCGGGGGTCGAGAGTGATTTTATTTAGCGACTGGGATAATGCGCCTACGCTAGGTGAGATCGCCATAGCGTTATCGTTAAGGATGACGATGATTCTGGCGCCAAGATGCCCGCTATGGTTCAGCCCCTCGAAGGCCATACCACCTGTTAGAGAGCCATCGCCGATGACGGCGATCACATGGAAATCATCACCGACTAAGTCCCGAGCTACGGCCATGCCCAGCGCTGCGGAGACCGAAGTCGAGGCATGCCCTGTGCTGAAGGCATCGTGCGGGCTCTCGGCACGATCGGGGAACCCCGATATTCCCTGGTGTTGTCGGAGTGTATCGAACCTTATCCTTCGTCCGGTCAGCAGCTTGTGGGCGTAACTCTGGTGCCCTACATCCCAGATAATCTTGTCCTTGGGACTGTCGAATACTCGATGCAGGGCAATAGAGAGCTCCACTGCTCCCAGGCTGGAAGCGAGATGCCCTCCGGTCCTAGTCACGGTATTCACCAGTTCACGCCGAATTTCCTCAGCGAGCTGGCTTAGCTCGGCCTGTGTCAGCCCTTTTAGGTCAGCAGGGCCATTTATTCTATTTAATAGATCCGCCACGCTGTTTGCTCCTCACTGTAGGTATTGGAGAGACGATGGTGCGTCAGCTCTCGATAGCACGTATCTTCTCCACCCTGCGGGCATGTCTGCCGCCTGCAAACTCTGTGCTCAGATATGTGGTGACAACCTCGCGCATCAGCCCCTGGCCTATGACCCATTCGCCGAGGCACAGCACATTGGCATCGTTGTGCTCCCGGGCACGTCGAGCGCTGAATGTGTCATGACATACAGCAGCCCTGATTCCGGGCACTTTGTTAGCGACAATCGACATGCCAATGCCGGTGCTGCAAACTAAAATGCCCTGATCAAAGCTCTTCTTAGATACCGCCTCAGCTACGGGCCGCGCGATGTCGGGATAATCCACAGAGTTGCTATTGAAGCAGCCGAAGTCCTGGTAGCTATGCCCCAACTCAGAGAGCAAACCGACTATCATCTGCTTCATGGCAAACCCGGCATGGTCGGAGCCGATAGCGATGCGCATTCTTTTCTTCTCTAGTTTTAGAAACCTTTTGGGGAAGTATGAATATTATATCACACTCTGCCATAAGACGAGAGGTATTGAAACGAGGGTTCAGGAGGTCTTTACTAACCTCCGCTCCGGCAGGCATTATGTCTTTGATAAAAGAGGCCCGTAAATTCCCTCTATCTTTTCCTTG
>CAWHAI010000029.1:0-28290 GCA_963827295.1 uncultured Chloroflexia bacterium | reverse complement strand
TCAATCATTATGGTGGCCAAGAAGGGTATCTCGGTTGGTTGGCGCTACAGCCTAGAGAACACAGAATTGAGTTGCACGAACTAACCACGGAGGAAGCTAATGCCCTTGGAGGAAATATAAAACGTATTGACAAGGCACTCCGAGACTACTGGGAACTGCATTTCCCAGGTGACCCCATTGAGAGAGTATATATTGTGTATTTTTTTGAATCTGTTTTTGACGACCCCCCAACAAGGTGGCACTTACACATTCACCTGATAACACGGACTGAGCGAGTTGGCAAGGGAAACCCGTACGAATGGCAGCTTAGTATACTCCTTGCCTGGTCAAATGGAATGGGTTTCCTCAAGAATATCGGGTTCGGGATGACGTCATGAAAGAACGTATCAATAAAGAGCGAGTAGAAGACCTGATGAAGTTTCTCAAGATGCGTCTAGAGAAGCAATCAACCACGATTGAATAACCAACAAGGCCAGCGAGTCTATTAGATAGATTTACTTAGCCTATTCAGAGTATTCGACTAGAGCCTACCCACCACCGCCCTGTAGTGCTTCATGCTGTCCTCGAAGGTAAGCATGCTAGGGTTCTATTGACTTTGATTAATATGCGTGGTACAGTCACATCATAGAATTTCCTGTAGGAATATGCCCCGCTGCAGGACATTTCCCCTTGGATTTTGCCCCACTTTAGGACATCACCCATTGGATCTTGCTCCGCTCTAGGAAACTTTCGTAAATAATCAGCGTATCTGCTGGAGAGCATAGTTATAGAAAGGAAGAAGGTGATCTGCCGTGAATTGTAGAGTCTGTGGTAATCCGCTTGGCACAAGCAGGATAGTCTTCAGTTGCTCTTGTGGGGCAATGACCCACTCCGAGTGTTGGGAGAAGCATATAGTGGAGTCCCATAAACCCGCCTACACAACTGGAGCTTTCACAATACGGGGTGAGTTCGTTCCCAGGAGTGCTGAGACAGAGCAAGGTTCACATCCTACAGAGAAAGAGCCTATTGCCGCCAAGTGGCAGTTTTAAGGCAAAGAGAGGGGATAGACGATGGGTTGGAAATAGAAAATGAAGTGCCCAAAGTGTGGATCTCCATTGCACAGAGATGGAAAATCATCCTCTTGCACAAACGCCAAATGTGACTGGAGATATTCTGGAGTCCAGCATAGAATACCCAAGCAAGAGAAGGTCGGGAAGTAGACTAATGTGTCGACTGAAGTTCTTATTTAGACTGCACCAAGCTATTGGTGAACCTCCCCTTTCCCATCTAGATAATTACAGACACCCTCCACAATCAATTCTAATCGCAGATTTCTTCAAGAGTATTCAGTTATTCTATGTCGAAATCTTGGGCGATGTATTTAATAGGGGGGGCGCCACCTTGTGTATGAGAAGTAGACAACTTCCAAACCTAAAATCGTAAGGAATATCGGAGAAGGAGTGTTGGATAACGGCTTTTCTATTATCGAATCCCATGTCATAATACACCAAGCCACACCTGAGATAAAAAACACAAAACCTAAAACAATGGAGATTTTTGCATTGACCTTGATTGCAGAGCTGGATATGTCCTAAGCCCTTCCTGCCATAGACTCAGTCATAGGCTTCTGTACAAATGGTAGGTTTCTATATAATTTCTCCACAATTCAGTGGTATTATTAGGAATAAAGCCAGGTCGTTCAGGATTCTTTAGAAGGGAGGTGAGAATACGGTGTGGAAGAACAAGAAGGCTGCTCTCTTAGTAGCTTTGGCCGTTGCCGTGCTCATCGGGGCCATAGCAACAGGGGTAGCCTTTGCACAGTCGGGGACTGGAAACCAGACGGGAAACGGAAACGAGACTCAGACCAAATATGAGGCGTTGCTGAATAGAGTCAGTCAAATCTATAAGGAGAAAACCGGCGTTACTATAGACGTCCAGCAACTGAAAGATGCCTTTGCACAAGCACAAACTGAGATGCGGAACGACGCTCTAAAAAGCTGGCTTCAGAACTTGGTCAGCAAGGGCACGATAACTCAAGATCAAGCTGACCAGTACCTGCAGTGGTGGCAGGCGAAGCCTGATGTGCCACTAATCGGTCCCCGTGGGCCGGGCTTCGGGTGTCACGGTTTTCACGGCGGAATGGAAAGTGAACCCAACTCATAATTGCTGGTCCGGTTCCCGCAGATAAAGAGAAGGGGATATCCCCTTCTCTTTATCTATCTATATGGCATACCCCTTGAAATAAGCGCCTTATCCTAGAACTCCAGCGATGTGAGCAGGGATAGCTGATCACATTTGGACTATTGAGTGAAATCGTAAAATTAGCTGATTAGTGGCAAAATACAGCAAACATTGGTCGAAGTTTGACGTGTATTGTAGTTGACACTGATAACATGCCATGCTATATAGTTCAGCGTTTATGAACCCCAGTAAGTTTACAATGTGTGTATTCATCTTATCCTTCGCAATAGAACTCCAATCGTAAATCCAGGGGAAACAGTCAACATAGAGGTATATTTCATCCAGGCCATACGGTATTCCTGAGAAGAACAAGCTAGATATAAAATGGTCATCACCTTATGTAGTACATGATAAAAACCCTCGGTACTGTTACATATTGCATAAAATTAGCCACAGATAAAACAACGGGCAAATCTCAACCTGTAACGGGGAACCAGTTCTTAGAGTCACTTAACTTGGAATCGGTCGGTATCGATGCTATCTTAAATCAAGGTTTCTTTGTTCATATAATCCGACCGTGGCTGAAGTAGACAAATCCGGTTTTTGTCCTGTGGTAAGTGAAAACCAATGGGACAAGAATCCACCCTTATTACTGAGCTTAAATACAGCAAGAAATGCTCTCTCTGGAGATTACGACATTACATTTACTTTTACCTATGGTAGTGAACAGAACATTCACCAGGACTACAAATTAACACAATTCCACATTACAAGTCGGTGGGAACGTAACCAAGCATGGATAACTATTTCTGCTACTATCGTGGCATTTTTGGCATTAATCGCAACGGCTATTGGTTCTGTCTGGCAAATAAAACACTGGTAAATATTCGTAAGATTTTCAACTTTAAGAACGAAATCTTCATCCCCTTGTTAATAATCTTGAAACAAACCATAAGATTACAGCTATTACAAACATGCTAAGAAAAATCCTTAGACCAATATTGCCTAATATTGGATTACTTTCGTGAAATTTCATTAAAATGACAATCCCAGCTAATCCAGTAAGGCAAACAAGAAGTAACAATATTAACAGCACCACTGCAATGCCTCCTCTCACTTAACCCGCCTTCGTCATATTTTTAATTTCATTTCAAACTGATACACTACCAAAAATTGTTAACAGTTGACTTTTGACTATCTATATATATACTTGAATTTACGAGGTTACAATTGTTTAACCCCAATGCCTACAGGTGTACAAATGCGTAATAATTTCAAGCCTCCCAGTAATTTATGTTACGAGATAGCCGATTTTCTAAGCGACCAAATAATCAAGGGTGAGTTGAAAGCAGACGAGAGGATCAGGGAAGCCGAGTTGGCCAAAGAATTGGGCGTAAGTAGGGGGCCGATTCGCGAAGCTCTGCAGATCCTCGAGAGAAAGCGATTGGTCGAAAGGAAACCAAGGCGTGGCACTAGAGTTGTTAGGATGTCATCTTCTTATGTAGATTGGCTTTATGATATTATTGTAGAACTTTATGGGCTGGTGGCAAAGAGGGCGGCTGAACATAGGACGGAACGGGATCTTGTGGAGATGCGGCGAGCCCTGACTAGGATTAAAGGAGCCGCGACAAAAGGCAATCTCTCTGATTACTATGAAGCGCTATTTCATTTCGCTTTAATAGGTGAGAGGGCAGCAAGGAACCGTTTGCTGGAGCAAATGCTCGCAGACCTAGAACCGCTTACGCGCAGAGTGCAGTTTGATTCAATACGGCACCATGCAGAGGATTTGCAGAGAAGTGTCGCTCTTCTTGAGCAAACCTTGCACTATGTACAAAATAGCAACTCTGAAATGGCGTGTAAGAAAATACAAGAATACGCCCAAGAAGAGAGGAAGCTAGCTTTAAAAAACGGAAAGTTGTCACCGCACTCGAGAAATAGAATCAATACTTAATCCATTTGAGAAGGGGGCAGGATATAACATGAATCTACCGAGAATTAAGAAAGCCGCAGTTCTAGGCGCTGGAGTGATGGGGAGTAAAATAGCAGCTCTCCTGGCAGGCGTGGACGTACCTACCTATCTGCTGGACATTGTGCCTAAAGAACTCGATGAGCAGGACTTAAAGAAAAAGCTGACCAAGGATTCTCCTGGTTTCAGGAATAAGCTTGCGATTTCTGGCATCCAGGGCACCGTAAGCGCAAGTCCTCCTGCGATGTACACTCCTGATGATGCAAAGCTTATCACGCCAGGCAACTTCGAGGACAATATACCGTGGCTGGCAGATGCTGATTGGATCATTGAGGGCGTTGTGGAGAACCTGAAAATAAAGCAAGAGCTGCTGAAAAAAGTAGAACCATACTTAAAGCCTAATGCCATCCTTACTACGAATACTTCAGGGCTTTCTATAGAGAAAATATCCGAGGGGTTATCTAAACAGACGAGAGCACGCTTCCTGGGGACCCATTTCTTCAATCCGCCAAGGCACATGAAGCTGCTTGAAATCATTCCAGGTAAAAATACTGACAAAGAAATAGTCTCTTTACTGGCAGATTTCTGTGAGAGGCGACTGGGGAAAAGCATTGTCGTTGGTAAAGACACACCTAACTTCATCGCTAATAGAATAGGTGTCTATTCTATGTTACTCGTAATGAGGACGATGATTTCAGATGACTACACTATCGATGAAGTGGATGCTATTACAGGCCCCCCGATGGGCAGGCCGAAGAGCGCCTCATTCAGAACATCGGATATGGTAGGGTTGGATACGTTTGTCAAGGTGGCGCAGAATACGGCCGACAACGTGAAGGATGCGGTCGAGAAGGAAAATTTCGCTATCCCTGGCTTTGTTAAGAAGATGGTAGAGGCTGGACTTCTGGGCGATAAGACACAAGCAGGCTTCTACAAGAAGGTGGTCGAGGCCGGGGGATCAAAGATTTACACTCTAGATTACAAGACCATGGACTATGCCCCGCAGAAAAAAGTCGCCTTGCCCAAGCTGGATGAACTGAAATGGGTATTTGACCCAGCGTCTAGGTTGAAGGATTTGGCATATTCCGATGACAGGGCAGGACGTTTCGCTTGGAAGGTGCTGAAAAAGATGCTGCTCTACTCTGCCTCAAGAATACCAGAGATAGCTGACGATATAGTGAGTGTTGACCGCGCTATGAGGTGGGGATTCAATTGGGATCTAGGGCCATTCGAAACTTGGGATGCCATAGGCTTCAGGAAATCTGTGGAGAAAATGACAGGAGACGGAGATGAAATACCAGATAAGATAGAGAGAATGATCAAATCAGGCAGAGAGCGTTTCTATCAGAAACGGCGCGGCAGAAGCTATTATTATGACTTGGTCAAGGCAGACTATGAGAAGATGGAGGATAAGCCGGAGATCATCATTCTACCCTCGCTGAAGGAGAGGAAGAAGGTGATCAAGTCTAACGCGGGGGCAAGCCTTGTTGATATGGGCGATGAGGTTGCCTGCCTTGAGTTTCATTCTCTGAACAATGCTATTGACCCTGATGTCATCCAGATGATACTGGATAGTGTCGCTGAGGTGGAAGCTAACTTCAAGGGTCTGGTTATCGGTAACCAGGGAGCCAATTTCTGCGTTGGCGCAGACTTAAGGCAGATTTACCAGGCAGCGCAGAAAAAGGAGTGGGGCAATCTAGAGCTAGCATTGAAGAGTCTCCAGCAAGCGTGTATGAGGATCAAATATTCTGAGAAGCCCGTCGTGGCAGCACCGTTCCGCATGACTCTGGGTGGGGGTTGTGAGATATGCTTGGCCTCCAGCATGGTCAGGGCGCATGCTGAGTGCTATATGGGGCTGGTGGAGGTTGGTGTGGGCGTCATTCCGGCTGCAGGTGGCACCAAAGAGATGCTGCTGAGGGCAATTGACTGCATTCCCGCAAGCGTCCCCAGCGCCGTTCCCGGTGGTGGCAGGCCTGACCTTATTCCCTACGTAGCAAATGCTTTCCAAACCATCGCAATGGCCAAGGTCTCCACATCTGCACAAGATGCTAAGGTGTTGGGTTACCTGCGTCCACATGATGGAATTACCATGAGCTACGACCATCTGCTACATGACGCCAAGCAACTGGTCATTGCTCTGGAGAAAACTGGCTATCGCCCGCCAAGACCCCGAAACCAGATCAGGGTGACAGGCAGGTCTGGCATGGCGCTTATTGAATTCCTTGTGTACCTTCTAAGGGATGGACTATACATATCCGACTACGATGACGTCAATTGCCAAAAAGCTGGCGTATGTGCTCACCGGTGGAGATGTTGACCAGAATACACTGGTAACAGAACAGTACATTCTGGACTTGGAAAGAGAAGCCTTCATGTCACTGTGTGGGGAGGAGAAGACCCAAGCCAGGATTAGGCACATGCTCGAGACAGGAAGACCCCTGAGGAATTAGTCTTAATACTGAGGAGATATGACGATGAGGGAAGCAGTAATAGTATCAGCAGTCAGAACAGCAATAGCGAGGGCAATCGATGGCAGCTTCAGAAATACAAGGGTTGAGCACACAGCTACCGAAGTGGTCAAGGAAGCAGTGAAAAGGGCAAAGGGATTAAACCCCGAAGATATAGACGACCTGGTCATGGGCTGCTCCTTCCCTGAGGCAGAGGCGGGCATGAACCTGGGCAGAATCATTGCCTTGAAGGCCGGACTACCCAACACTGTGCCGGGAAGGACGGTAAACAGGTTCTGTGCTTCGGGACTCGAGTCCATTGCCCTAGCCTGTGAGAGGATTATGTGCGGTTTCGCCGACGTAATTGTAGCGGTGGGTGCAGAGCATATGACGCTGGTTCCTATGGGAGGGAACAAGCCGAGCCCAGACCCTGATTTCGTGAAAACATTACCGGCGGCATATATAACCATGGGGCTTACAGCGGAGAATGTCGCTGGGCGGTTCAATATAAGCAGACAAGAACAAGATGCGTTCGCCTTTGAAAGCCATCAAAAAGCGGTCAAGGCTTTGAAAGAGGGAAGGTTTAAGGAACAAATCCTGCCCATAAAGGTGATAGACAGGAACTTCGAAAATGGGAAGGCGGTGAGAAGGGAGAAAATCTTCGACACAGATGAATGCGTAAGGGCCGATACCTCTCTGGAGAAGCTTGCCACTTTGAGGCCGCTCTTTCGCGCTGGCGGCACAGTGACCGCGGGGAATTCCTGCCCCATGAACGATGCGGCATCCGCAGTTGTGGTCATGTCCCGGGATAAGGCAAAGCAACTGGGGCTGAAGCCCATGGGCGTATTCAGGTCAATCGGCGTGGCTGGGGTTGACCCCGAGATTATGGGCATTGGGCCAGTTTTTGCCATACCCAAAGCGCTGAAATGCGCCGGAATCTCCGCTCGACCAAGTTGACCTCATAGAGCTAAATGAGGCATTTGCCAGCCAGTCGATATATGTCGTTAAAACTCTGGGGATAGATATGAACAGGCTGAACGTTAATGGTGGCTCCATCGCCCTGGGCCATCCTCTGGGCTGTACCGGCGTTTATCTCACAACCAAGCTGCTTTATGAGATGGCGCGAAGGGAAGCCAGATTCGGCATAGTCACCATGTGCATTGGGGGCGGCATGGGCGCAGCAGGGATATTTGAAAGACCATAATAACACTTTAAAAAATAAGGAGGATGTCATGAAAGAGATAGTGATTAGAAAGGGCGGCTCATTTTTTCTGGAGGATGTGCCTGCCGAGGAAGTATTTACGCCGGAAGATTTCAGCGAAGAGCACCAGATGATTATCGCACCACTGAAAAATTCATTAAAAACGAAGTGACACCTAACATAGAAAAGCTGGAGCATAAGGATTGGGATCTGAGCCGCAAACTCATGCTCCAGGCAGGAGAATTGGGTCTGTTGGGCGCTGAAATAGAGGAAAAATACGGCGGCTCGCAAATGGACATGATAACTCGCTTTGCTGATTGTTGAGCACTGTTCGGCGGCAGGTTCGTTTGGCTTAACTCTAAATTGCCATACCGGGATAGGTTCAGAACCCCTGATCTATTTCGGCAATAAGGCCCAAAAGGAGAAGTACCTGCCCGCGATGGCACGCGGAGAAAAGATCGGTGCCTACGCTCTCACGGAGCCCGGTGCGGGCTCAGACGCCATGTCGATAAAAACTACGGCAAAGCTGACACCTGATGGAAAATACTACAAACTCGATGGCACCAAGCAGTTCATTACCAACGCAGGATTTGCTGATATCATCTTCACCTATGCCAAGGTTGATGGCGAAAAAATGACTGCGTTCATTTTAGAGAGAGGCTACGAGGGAGTATCCACAGGGGCAGAGGAACATAAAATGGGGCTTCGCGGCTCCTCGACGTGCTCCATATTCTTCGACGGCGTAAAGGTGCCGGTGGAGAACGTTCTTTTTGAAGTTGGCAGAGGCCATGTAGTGATGTTCAACGTTCTGGATATTGGTCGATTCAAACTCGGTGCCGGATCCGTAGGTGTAGCTAAACTGGCACTGGAGTCGGCTGTTAAATACTCTAAGGAAAGGGTACAGTTCAATAAACCTATATGTCAATTCGGTCTAATCAAACAGAAGATAGCTGAGATGGCCACCAGAATTTATGTAGCAGAAAGCATGATATATAGAGCCGGAGGACTTGTAGAAGCGATTCTTGGAACAGTCGATCGAAACGCTGAGGATGCTAGCAGGCGCGCAGCCAAAAGCATATCCGAGTACGCAGTAGAGTGCTCCATCAACAAAGTGTATGCCTCTGAAATGCTCAGCTATGTTGCGGATGAGGCTGTTCAAATATACGGAGGATACGGTTTTATTGAGGAGTATCCCGTGGAAAGAATACATCGTGATAACCGAGTTTTCCGGATATTTGAGGGAACAAACGAGATAAATAGGCTTATCATAGCGGGATGGCTGATGAGGCAAGGGCTGAAGAATGAGACTTCCCATATTCACTGCGGCTGCAGGAAGCAAAGGAGAAACTACAGGGCGAAAAACCCATCAAAACTCATTCAAAGGATGGTGCTTTGGAATTCCAGCACAAACTCATAGGTAGGGCAAAGCAGGTATTTCTGTGGTTATGCGGAGATGCAGCTCAGAAGTATGGGATGGCTATTGAAGAGCAACAAGAAGTGCTGGGCTTATTGGCTGATATGGCACAAGAGATTTACGCTATGGATAGTGGCTTGCTGCGAGCTCTTAAGTCTATAAAATCTGCGGGTGAAAAACAGTCTAAAACCAAGATAGAGATGGTGCAATTGTACGTAAATGATGCAATGGTTAGGATTGCAGGTTATGCCAGACAACTACTTGCAGCAATGGAGACTGGTGATACGCTTGATAAACAAATTAGTGTACTAAATAATGCCCTTGAATTCACTCCTGTTGACGGCGTTCAGTTGAGACGAGCAATTGGAGACAGGATTATAGAAGCCGAGAAATACACCTGTTGATTTTCAGTAGACAACAAGTGGTTTAAAACTTACCTCAGGTATGGTCAGTAGGTATTGATATATCCGATCACCATCTGAAACGATTGTTTAATTATCTGCTGACGGCGGAAGTAAGAAGGAGACTTCTGGTTAAGTGATCATAGGATTAATGTTTTCAGGGTTATAGATCACAGGCTAGGGCATGCAAGAGCGGTTATGGCTTTGGCATTTAGGTACTAAATAGAAGATATCGAGCTGTTAGGAAACTCACTAACTGGTGGGTGCAGGTGATTATAGCTATTGAGGCGCCGGGGTAGAGCATGAAAAGCGCAGTGCTTGCAAAGGATAAACGAGCGACAATAGAAGGAGAGTTGGGCAGGCGGCTCCTTTTGGGGGAAACGATAGTTCGTAACGTGCGTAAATTCCCGGATAAGGAAGCTCTTGTATATGGGAAGACTCGCCTCACGTATAAACAATTCAATAGTCGTATTAACCGTCTAGCTCACGCTCTACTAGATATTGGCATCAAGAAAGGAACAAAAGCTGCAATTCTCTCTTTCAACTGCAATCAATTTCTAGAAGCCTATTACGCTTTAGGGAAGATCGGTGGCGTAGCTGTTCCTCTAAACTTCCGCCTCCACTCCGAAGAGCTCGTCTACATGATCAATCACTCGGATGCAGAGGCCTTGATAGCAGGAGAGGCTTTCATAGAAACTGTGAAGGGCATGAAAAAGGATCTCCCTCAGGTGAAGCACTATATTTCTATAACTGAGAAGCCGATGAGGGGTATGCGCCATTACGAAACTTGGATTGCAAAGTATCCCGATGATGAACCACTCGTTCTTGTAGATGAAGAAGACCCAGTATTTATCATGTATACTGCTGGGACCACGGGCAGACCCAAAGGAGCCGTAATTACTCACAAGAATGAAGTGGTGATGTGGATGTTGGGTGGCTGGTATGCATTTACTGAACCAAACCTCTTCAATAAGTACAGTCTCCGAGACTTCAGAATTCTTGCTGCTCCCCCGATATTCCATCTGGCAGCCTTTGGTTTCTGCCAATTCAGTTTCTTTGGTGGCACCACACTTATTCTGCCGGAGGAAGTCTTTGATCCAGCTAACATAATGCGCACCATCCAAGAGGAAAAAGTCAACGCAATTTTAATGATTCCTGCTATGGCGAACTTCCTTTTTCTGTTGCCCGACCTGGATAAGTATGACACAAGCTCTCTCCAAGTATGGCTTTCTGGTGGGGCGATTTTGCCTACGGAGACGCGCAGGCTGATACAGAGACAATTTCCTAATGTGCGCATCCTCGATCTTTTCGGTCAGACCGAGATGAGTCCACTTGTTACAGGGCTGCTGCCAAGCGAATCAAAGGGCCGTGAAGCGTCTGTGGGAAGGGCTCTTCCCTTCATCGAGATAAGTGTAGTAGACGGTGACGGCAATGACGTCCCTATGGGGGAGGTTGGTGAAGCAGTATATCGAGGGCCCACTGTTGATGAAGGAGTACTACAAGGATCCTAAAGCCACAGCGGAAGCAATGAGAGGCGGCTGGTTCCACAGCGGTGATTTGGTCAAAAGTGATGCAGAGGGATACATCTACGTTGTTGACCGGAAAAAGGACATGATCATTAGTGGCGGGGAGAATATCTACCCTGCTGAAATCGAGGAAGTTCTCTATAGACATCCCGAAGATAATGGAGTGCGCTGTTATAGGTGTTATTGACGAGAAATGGGGTGAATCCGTTAAAGCAGTTGTGGTATGCAAGCCCGGAGAGCAACTTACAGAACAGGAGGTGATAGAGTACTGCAAAATCATCTTGGCCAGTTACAAAAAACCCAGGTCGGTCGATTTTGTTGAGTCCCTCCCACGTAGCGCAGTAGGCAAGGTATTGAAGAGGGTATTGAGGGAGCAATACGGCAAGTCTGTTAAATATTAAGTGGAAAGGAGGCTGAAGACGGCGCAAGCGTAAGTATTTTGATACACATCCTATTGGTTTTGGAGCTCTTGCGTAGTCATAATAGATTGCGCAGGTGCTTAAATATAAATAAAGGGGATGGAATACCATGGTAGGAATCACTCATTATGGTGCTTATATACCTTTGTATCGTATTCAACGTATGACCATCTATCAAGCGCTGGGGTGGTTGAATCCAGCCTCCCTGCTGCCTGGTGAGAAGGCGGTGGCAAATTATGATGAGGATAGCCTTACCATGGCGGTAGCTGCTGCCATGGACTGTCTCAATGCTAAATCCCGGGGGCAGGTCGACGGGCTGTTCTTCGCCACTACCACCGCCCCTTATAAAGAGAGGCAGAACGCAGGAATAATCGCTACGGCGCTGGACCTGCGCGCCGATGCTCGGACCTCTGATTTCACCACTTCTCTTAAGTCGGGAACCGGAGCTCTGATCTCCGCCTACGATGCTGTGAAATCTGGTTCGGCGAAGAATGTCCTGGTATGTGCTGCCGACTGCCGGCTGGGTAAACCGGGCGGCTACCAGGAGGAGATATATGGTGATGGCGCTGCGGCTCTGCTCTTGGGCGATAGAGACGTGATAGCCAGCGTTGAGGGCACTTATTCTCTCTCCTATGATTTCTCGGACAACTGGAGGGCTGAGGAGGATAGATTCAATCGTACCTGGGAGGACAGATGGATCAGAGACGAGGGTTATGGCAAGTTCATCGCTGAAGCTATCTCCGGCTTGATGAAGAAGTATGACCTTAAGGCTAAAGACATCGCCAAAGTCGTTTATCCTTGCCTCTATATCGGAGCACATGCGAGTATGGGTAAGAGTCTAGGGTTTGAGCGTAGTCAGATACAAGACCACCTGTTTACCTCTATTGGCAATACGGGCACTGCTTACCCTCTCATGATACTGGTGGCGGCCCTAGAGGACGCCAAGCCGGGAGACAAGATTATTGTCGCCAGCTATGGTAATGGCAGCGATGCCATATTGCTTCAGGTTACCGACCACATAAAGAAATTGAAGGAGCGCAGGGGTATAAAGAAGCACCTGGCTGCCAAGAAGGACCTTGGCCTTTATGAGAAATATGTTACCTTCCGCGAGGTGCTTACCATAGATACTGGTGGACGTGGGGAGGAAGTTGCTCCCACTCAGATGACAGTCCTGTGGCGGGAACGCAGGTGGCTCGCAGGCCTGCGTGGTTCGAAGTGCAGGCGCTGCGGTACTCCACAATATCCTCCTCAGGAGATATGTGCTAACCCCAAATGCGGGGCTGTTAACGAGATGGATGATTATTCGTTCCTGGACAAGAAAGGGCACCTGTTTACCTATACCGGAGACATTTTGGCCTTCAGTCCGAGCCCGCCGGCTATCTACGGCATGGTTGACTTCGAGGGTGGCGGCAGATGGATGTTTGACCTGAATGACTGCGAACTAGACTCACTCAAAGTAGGCATGCCTGTGGAGATGAGCTTCCGCAGGAAATACCACGATGTGTCACGCCATCTTCATGTCTACTTCTGGAAAGCTACGCCGATTCGTGCTTAGAGACTTGGGGGAAATAAGTTCATTCGAGACGGAGGTATCATGGCAGAAGGTATAAAGGACAAAGTTGCTATTATTGGAATGGGATGCACCAAGTTTGGCGAACGATGGGATAAGAGCGCCAATGGATTGATGGTTGAGGCCTTCCTCGAGGCCCTCGCAGATGCTGGCATTGAGAAGAAAGATATCAATGCTGCCTGGTCTGGCACCTGCTATGAGGAGGTCTCTGTCGGGAAATCGGCAATTCCTCTGTCCATTACGCTTAAGCTGCCTTTCATTCCTGCAACCAGGGTTGAGAATTTCTGTGCTACTGGTTCGGAGGCCTTGAGAGGTGCCTGTTATGGCGTTGCCTCCGGTGCCTTTGACATCGCTTTGGCACTTGGTGTGGAGAAGCTTAAGGACACAGGTTACGGCGGTCTTCCTCAAACTGACTCACAGGTAGGCACATCCTACAGATTCATCTTCCCCAACTATACTCCTCCCGGGATGTTCGCTATGATGGGCACCAGGTATTTCGCGCAGTATGGCCTCAGTCCGGAGGAGGGCAAACGCGTCCTAGCACATATTACAGTTAAGAGCCATCACAACGGTGCGATGAACCCCAAGGCGCACCTTCGCCGAGAGGTTACTATCGATGATGTAGTGAATGCGCCGATTGTTGCCTGGCCATTGGGGCTGTTTGATTGCTGCGGAGTAAGCGACGGTGCGGCGGCAGCTATCGTCTGCCGGGCAGACATCGCCAAAAAATTCAGGCCCGACCCTGTGTATGTTAAGGCGCTTCAGATAGCTGCGAGTTCCGGAGAAGAGATGATGTGCTGTGAATGGGACTATGCTCATGTGGAGTCGACTGTTAAGGCTGCCCAGCGGGCTTACAAAGAGGCAGGCGTAAAGAACCCCCGTAAAGAGATAAGCATGATGGAAGTTCATGATTGCTTCTCCATCACCGAGCTAACAATATATGAAGACCTGGGCATCTCGCCCCGAGGGCGCGCTAAGGAGGATATAGAGGCAGGGTTTTATGACTTGAGTGGAACTATTCCCTGTCAACCGGATGGCGGCTTGAAATGTTTTGGGCATCCTATAGGCGCTTCGGGGCTGCGCATGATGTACGAGATGTACAAACAGCTTCAGGGTAAGGCTGGACCCAGGCAGATAAAGAATCCCAAGTACGGTCTGACCCATAACATGGGAGGCATACCGCCCATGAATGTGGTCAGTCTCTGCATAGTTGGGCTTTAGTCTCTGCGCACGTAGGCTAAACCGACAGGTTTGCTCTTTTCTCTGAAGCCATGGAAGCGTAGGGATATGGATTTTTCTTTCTCTGAAGAGCAAGGAATGCTTAAAACTAGTGTCCGCAACTTTCTGGAGAAAGAGATTGCACCTGTAGTTGACGCACATGAGAAAAAGGGTCCGCTGACGAAGAAAGAGACAGTTGGCTTTATTCGGCAGTTGCTCCCCTTTGGCTATTTAACGGGGTTCCTCCCTGAGAATTATGGTGGCTCTCAGTTAGAAGCCAAGACCAATGGGATTCTCGTTGAGGAATTGGCTCGGGTCTGGGGTAGCCTTGCCGGGACGATATTCATTGCAGCAGGATTTCTTTGGATTCTGAACGAGGCCGGTGGCCCTGAGCATAAAGAGAGATTGTTACCTTTGGGTGCCACCGGTGAATACATGGGTTGCCTGGCAATAACTGAGCCCAACGCGGGGTCTGATGTGTCCAGCTTGTCTACCACCGCGGTATTAGAAGGTGACTACTATTCAATCAATGGGACAAAGACATGGATTTCCAATGGGAGCATAGCGGACGCAGCTTTTGTCCTCGTTACGACTGATAAGTCGCTGGGGCCTCTCGGAATGTCCTTTTTCCTAGTGGAGAAGGATGTCTCACCTTTCTCAGCTAGGGAGCTGCACAAGCTGGGGATGCGTTGTTTCCCTACATCGGAGCTTTCGTTCGAGGATTGCAAAGTCCCTAAAGCAAACCTTTTGGATCCTGGAGCTGGCTACAAACGTACTATGGCATTCTTCGATGTGTCGCGTGCAATGGTAGGAGCAATGTGCACAGGCATTGCTCAGGCCTCGATAGACGCTTCGATCAAATATGCACGAGAAAGGACACAGTTTGGGCAGCCCATCGGTAGTTTTCAGATGATACAAGAAATGCTTGTGGAAATGTTAACTGAAACCGAAGCTGGGCGTCTACTTTCTTTTCGTGCTTTGGATCTTATTGATAAGGGTCAGAAATCCCGCTGGCAATCATCTCTAGCGAAGGCATACGCCACTGAGGCAGCAGTGAGAACGACCTCGAAGGCTATCCAGATTCATGGCGCTATGGGATTATCCGATGAATATCCAGTGGAGCGATATTTCAGGGATGCCAGAACTATGACTATACCGGATGGCACCACGCAGATGCAGAAACTGATTGTGGGTAGGGACATATTGAGTCTGAGGGCTATAGTCTAGGGCAGTCTACCATCTGGTGATAAACAATGTAGAAGAATGATGAAACAAAGGCAATGAAGAGATCAGCCTTAGAGGGATTAATAATATTGGATATGGCATGGGTCGGGCCCTGGCCCCTTCTGTTCCACCATCCTGGGTGACCTTGGCGCTGACATTATCAAGATACACGAACCAGACCCTGAGAAGCGTGGCAGCCTTATTAAGTACGCTCTGCAAGATTCACCTTCCTTCCCCGGGATGCGAAACTGTAGAACCATGGGCTTAGACCTGAAGGCTAAGGAAGGGCGCGTTATTTTCTCCGAGCTAGCAAGACGCTCAGACGTAATTATGGAAAGCTTTCGCCCTGGTGTGATGAAACGGCTGGGTGTTGACTACAAAACTATCAAGAAGCTCAATCCCAAGATTGTCTATGCTTCACTCACTGGCTTTGGGCAAGATGGGCCATATCGTGACAGAGCCGGACATGACATTAACTACATATCGTTCGGTGGCCTGCTGGGGCTTACGGGGGCATCGGGTGGTTCTCCTATAATTCCAGGAACACTGATTGCCGACTTCGCAGCTGGTGGCATGGCTGCAGCGATCGGGATTCTGTCAGCGTTGATGGCACGAGAGAAAACCGGCAAGGGGCAGTTTGTCGATGTATCTCTGACCGATGGGGTGGTGGAACTGATGTCAATGTGGATAAATCCGTATCTGGTCTACGGAGCAGAGTATCAAAGGGGCGATACAATGTTCACTGGCCACTATCCTTGGTATAACGTTTATGAGACGAAAGATGGAAGTACATAAGCGTTGGTGCTTTTGAGCCTTGGTTTTATGCCAACCTTTGCCAGCTTTTAGGTCGCGATGATTTCGCTGAGCACCAATTTACAGAAGGTGAGAAGCGAGATGAAATTCATCCGACATTTCACGGAGATCTTCTTGACCAAAACCAGAGACGAGTGGATGTCAATACTGAGCCAGAAGGACACCTGTGTCGCCCCCGTTTATTCTATAGAGGAACTGGTTTCGGATCCACAATTGATTGCTCGTGGTATGATTAGAGATATGCCCCACCCTGTTCTAGGTAGGGTCAGGCAGGTGGGGTCGATGGTAAAGCTATCGGATTCACCGTTCCAAGCGAGGAACTGGAGCACGAAATTCGGGCAGCATACTGAGGAGATATTGAAAGACCTTGGATACGATCGAGCACGGATAAAGGCTCTGCGCGATGCAGAGGTGATAAGTTGAATTTTAGATTGCTCCCTCTTCATCGGGAATGGAAAAGTTGATCATTGTTGGATAGCCCCAAAAAGGAGGCGACTATGAGATCGTGTGGCTGAGCGGATATAATCCCGGAGTCCCGGAAATTCTATTCTGCAATAAAGGAGTTTCAAAATGACTTGGAGAGATGTATACAGATCGAAGCTATGCAGTCATAAAGAGGCGGCGAAGGTTGTGAAATCGGGGGACCGGATGGCAAATCCTCTTGGCCTGGGTGAGCCCACGACAGCAATGATGGACGCAGTCGCGGACCGCAAAGACGAACTGGAGAACGTTCAGTATATATCAGCACTTGTATTTCATCCATATAAGATTTTTGCACCTGAGTACAAAAAGACCTTCGATATGATGTGCGGCTTCTATAACCAGCTCACCATGTGGCAGCACGAAGAAGGCATTTCGACTTTCGTTCCGATACAGAGCTCTACAGTAGGTGTTTGGTCGAAAAGGCGACAAGAGATTGACCCACGGAGGATGGTCGTCCTCTGTCAGGTAAGTCCCCCGGACGACCACGGTTACCTATCGCTTGGCCTTGATCTATTCTTCACACCGGACATCATTGACCAGGGCGCTGTGATTATCGCCGAGGTTAACCCAAAGATGCCGCATACCTACGGCAATTCGCACTACCACGTCAGCCGGTTCGAGAGATTAGTCGAGGTAGACGAGCCCATGTTTTCGCCTCCACTGCCCGAGCCGTCGGAGGTCCATAAGAAGATCGCCGCGAACGTGGTGAGCCTGCTTAGGGACAGGGATTGCATCCAGGTAGGAATAGGCGCAGTCCCCGGACAGATATCTAAGCTTCTTGCCGATAGTGGGCTTAAAGACCTGGGAATTCACACAGAGATGGCTCCTCAGGGCACCCACCTGCTTGTGCAGAAGGGCGTCGTCAACTGCAAATATAAAAAGACCCACCCCAACAAGATAATCACGGCTTTCACCATCGGAGACCAGGAGCTGTACGACTACCTGGGCAACAATCCTATGGTCGAGTTCTATTGTGCTTCATATTCCAACTCCATCCCCTTGCTGAGCCAAGAGAAGAACGTGGTGGCTATCAACGGCTCTGTGGAGGTCGACCTTGTGGGGACAATTGCCTCGGAGTCTTTCGGCGATTCGATGCGCTCCGGCACGGGCGGACAGCTTGACTTTATGATCGGCGCATACTGGTCCGAAGGAGGCAGGGCGATCAACATAATGCCCAGCACTGCACACAATGGGACGATATCTCGCATCGTGCCCTACCTGAAGGAGGGAGCCAGGGTGACTGTGCCGAGGCATTACGCGGGGTATGTAGTAACCGAATGGGGTATTGCCAATCTTGCACCACTAAATGAAAGAGAGCGGGCTTTGGCTCTTATCGAGGTCGCGCATCCCAAGTTCAGAGAGGACCTTCTGAAGGCGGCTAAAAAGCGGCTGAGATTTTAACAGGATTATACCTTTAGCAGAGATGCAAATCGATATCGAGGGCTTTCAATTTTGTGTGATTCTCGTCTGTCCTCGTGCGTTGTTCAGACTCTGCCCATAAAAGCGATTCGGATGCGGGAACATTGAGTTCATCCTTTTCGCTGATTGCCTGTCTCAAGCGAGCTCATGCCGGAGTTGTCAAACACATATCGGCCGGTTATGCAGCACTAGGTATGCACACAATCTCCGACCAGGCGAATTACGGAGTTGCGATGTGATCCTCAGATATACCGAATACTCGATCGGCCGCATGGATAACAGATTACTAATTCTGCCCCAGGCTCTTACAATATCTGCCCTGATAAATTGAATGCAGTTGACTGCCGGGTTATCTCTACGGTGCCATTGCATTAAGTTATTTTGCTACACCTAATGGCACTATTTCTCTACCAAAAAGTGTATTGATGAGTACCGCTGCCGAAGTGTACCAAGCTATTAAGGCGCAAAGGATACCTTCATAGCCTGCTATCTTGTGTACTGTGACGTTCCATTCGCCCGCTGCAAGCATGAAGAAAAGTATTACAAGCGTAACAAAAATGGATGTTACAGCCCTATTTACTCTCAAAGACGCTATTGTGGCGTATGCGGTGAATATGCCCCAGGCGATGAATAGTACTGCCATGCCCTCACGGGGCACAGGAGAAATAGCCCCTGTTCTTTCGAGAATCACCATCGTGGCTATACCAATCCAGAAGGCACCAAATGACGAAAAGCAAGTAGCACCAAAAGTATCCCCACGCTTGAACTCCCACATGCCAGCACAAAACTGAGCTAAACCTCCATAGAAGATACCGATGGGGAGAACCATACCTAAATTATCCGCTGAAATCAGCCCTGAATTGACAACGTTGAGTATAAACGTCGTGAGCGCAAAGCCGCCTAGCCCCAGCGCTGCCGGATTAGCTAGTTTTAAATCTCCCACGTTCTACCCTCCAACTTTCTAGGTTAATCAATCTTTAGTATCGAAATGCAATATCTTATTCTGTCTGTCTATACATACCTCCTTCATTCTTTCAAATAGATAGAATTGCCTGTTCAGCCTGTTCCTAGAGATATTTTATTGTGATGGGTCGCTTAAAGCAAGGAGAATATTTCCAATGCAGAGGGAAACTGCGACCTTGAACCTCAATAGCCGGTTGATCGTAGAAGGTTCCGTTGTCTTGCTCCATATATAAGATAGAATGCGACGATCTTGGGCAAAGTCTCATTTTGGCCACTAGATTTGTGGCTATCCTGAAGCAAGGCTAAAATGAAACACTGCTCTCCAATCGGTATTTGACATTGCGCAAATCACATGATAACCTCGGAATTGAGAGGAGTAAACGTAACTCCCAGATACAATCTGCATTACAGGGTTAATTCCCCGGAGAAGTCGACCGCCGATCTGTTCTCAAGATATGCAAAATAGAGAGTGGTGAGATGGCTTTATCTCGTCTAAAAGAGCTCGAAGCAGAGATGCAGAAGTGCTTCAGATGCTCTTTATGCAAAATGGTGCCGCTACCAACGGTGCTGAATCCTAAGTACTCAGATGGCTGTCCATCCAGCCGCCAATTCCATTTCCACGGATACTCTGGATCTGGTAAGAACATTATGGCTCTTTCCTTAGTTAATGGTCGCATCAAAGTCGATCAAACACTGGCAGATATCACGTTCGCCTGCACCGCATGTGGGCTCTGCGACGTTTCCTGCAAATTCATTATGGAGGCGGAGCGCCACTCTGTGAACATGGCGCTTAGAGAGCATATTGTGGAAGAAGGATTTGCCCTGCCTGCCTATAAGTCGATGATCAAGAATCTGGAGGAGTACGGACATCCGGAAGGGAAGATAGAGAATCCAGCTTCAAGTTGGGCCAAAAACCTGGGACTGAAGATACTGCCAGACGAAACGGCTCCGGTCCTTTTGTTTACAGGCTGTCTGCAGTGCAGCGATCCAGGAGCCGCTGATGTCGCCCGAAAGTTTGCACGCCTTCTGACGCACGCAGGTGTGGATTTCGGTATTATGCGAGATAATGAAACGAGCTGCGGGCTGCCAGCATACTGGACAGGACACAGAGATACTTTCACAAAAACAGCAAACCGTCTGGTAAATCTGCTTGACGATATGAAAATCCAGACAGTAGTTACCGTGTCCGGTTCATGCTTGGGAGCTCTGCGTTCAAAGTATCCTGAGTATGCCAGGGCGCCTAAGGCCCAGGTGCTGCACGCAACTGAGTTCCTGGCGCAATTGATAAAAGACGGCCGTTTGCGCCTGCCCAGGCCGGTCAGGCGTAAGGTGACATACCACGATCCTTGCTACCTTGGCCGTCAGAGTGAACCACCTCTCACATGGGAAGGAGAGTACAAGGTAACCCACGGGTGCATGACTTACACCGAGCCACCCAAGGAGATCAACCGAGGCGTGAATGGAGTATACGACCCGCCGCGGCAGATACTCCGTGCTATAAAAGGGCTCGATTTTGTCGAGATGTATCGGATTCGTGAATACTCGTATTGCTGCGGTGGAGGTGGCGGAGTCCCCCTGGCATATCCGGACTTAGCGCGCTCAGCAGCCCTCGATCGGCTGGGAGAAGCGATAGACGTAGGGGCTGAATGTCTTGTTACCGCATGCCATCACTGCAGAGCGAATCTGTCTAAACCCCAGCAGTCTCTGGAAAAACCGCCGCTTCCGGTTATCGATATCATTGACCTGGTATACGAGGCTGCGGATATCAATTGAGGTGAATTGAAGATTGATCCCTGGCTCTGAACTTGGTGAACGCCTGCACTCTGTTCTACGAGAGGGTACCCTCAGTAGCGATCCCAAGGATATCGCTGCTTTTCAACTATCCAATCCTATTGTAGACTCCGCCATAAAGCCCTCGCATATAGTGCGCCCTTCAAAAGTGGACGAGCTAGAAGAATTGTTACGGCTCGCTAATAAATCAGGTCTGAATTTGACGGTGGGATCCTCTACAGGCAATCATAGCAAGGGCGGGTTTGCAGCAACGAAGGAAAATATCCTGATAGACCTGTCTTCATGGAAGCGGATCCCCTGGATCGACAGGCGCAACAGGGTCTGCCTGATCGAGCCCGGCGTTACTTACGGAGAGCTACTGCAGGCTCTTCAGCCACATGGAATGACCGTCCCTATGCCATTGTCACCCCGCAGCGGCAAGAGCGTCATTGCATCGGTAATGGATCGGGAACCGACTTCATGGCCTAATAGACAGTGGGACATAAGTGACCCGGTAGCAAGCACAGAGTTCATTTTCGGAAACGGAGATCTATTCCGCACCGGCGCTGCAGGTGGTCCCGGAACGCTTGAGCAGCAGCGTGCGGTGGGCGGCGCGCAGAAATCACCTTTGGGGCCATCTCAGACGGATTTTCACCGCATCATCCAGGGTTCTCAGGGCACCATGGGCGTTGTTACATGGATTACAATGCGCGCAGAGCTGAGTCCGACCATCGAACAACCCTTCCTTCTCGGTGCCGATTCACTTTTGGAATTGATTCCATTTATCTACGAGGTTCAACGGCAATGGTTGGGGGAGCATTCCTTTGTTCTCAATCGCACTGCGGCGGCTATGCTTATGAGTGCGCAGGGCGGTGGTGACTTCGAAGCTATACGCAGCTCGCTGCCTCGATATATCTGTCTGCAAAACATAGCGGGATTTGAAAGAATGCCCAAGAAAAGGCTCGAATATCAGCGCAAGGACATCGAATCTATCGCCAGCAGGAACAAGCTGAGCATGACCACGTCTCAGGGCAAAATTGCAGCGAAGGCCCTGCTAGATATAGCAACACGTCCATGTGGCGAAATTGACTGGCGCCATCGCTTGAGGGGACACTGCCTTTCCCTGTTCTTCCTGACGACCCTTGACAGGGCGCCTGGGCTTGTCGATACATTCATGGATCTGGCTGGCAATCACGGCATAGAGAAAGAGTCTATCGGATTGTATATCCAGCCTGTCGTTCAAAACCACGCCTGCCATGTGGAGCTCATGTGCCCATTCGAGCCGGGAGTGCCGAGCGACGTCGAGCTTATGCGCAGGCTTGAAAAGGAATCAGTTATGAGATTGGCGGTGGCTGGAGCCTTCTTCAGCAGGCCATATGGATCAGCCGGCGATGTAGTATTCAAGCAAAACCCCCTTAGCTACGAGGTGTTGAAAAAAGTGAAGGGGATATTTGATCCCAACAGGGTATTGAACAATGGCAAATGGGGGCTTTAATATGATTTACTCACGGAGACGGGAGTGACAGAGAAGGTGCAGGTGTGATCACCGAAAATGAGACTAAAGCACTTCAGGATATAGTCGGCCGGGAGTGGGTATCCACCGCTCCCTGCATGATGGATACCTATTCCCTGTACATGAATCCGGAGACTGTGGTGACGGATGGCTCGACATGGCTTCCCCGTCCTGTCGCCGTTGTGCTACCCGAGACTACGCAACAGGTCCAGGAGATCATGCGCTTCTGCAACACGGCTCACCTAATGGTTAAGCCGCTGTCGACTGGATTTCACGCTGTATGCGCTGCCTCAAGGGATCGCGTGATAATTCTTGACCTCAAGCGTATGAATAAAATCATCGATATTGATACCAAGAACCAGATCGCTATCATCGAGCCCTATGTACGCGCCATTGATCTGCAGACAGAGATTTTTAAGCAAGGACTAACTGTTCACATCATCTCCTCAGGCTCCAATCATTCTGTTCTGGCGTCAACCACAGCCGCATGGGGCTACGGAGAAAGCGGACCATCGACGAGCTACAGCGGTCGTAATCTGCTGGGCGTAGAATGGGTATTGCCCACAGGCGAAGTGCTGACCCTGGGCAGCGGTGGTGTTGGCGCAGGCTGGTTTACGGCTGATGGCCCCGGGCCTTCGCTGCGAGGCATCATGCGTGGTTTTCAAGGGACATTCGGAGGACTTGGAGTTTTCACGAAATGTGCCGTGAAGCTGTATAAGTGGAATGGACCTGCACAATGGGAAGTGCATGGAAAATCACCGGTCTACGTTCTCGATAAACTGCCGGAAAGAATGGCAATGAATGTACACGCGTTCCCATCAGGCAAAGCTATGAGGGACGCTGGCTACAAACTCGGTGAGGCTGAGATTGAATTCGCCTGTTTCCGCACCCCCATGTTCTTCACAGCTCTGGGCATGACTGAGAATAATGAACAGCTCAAGGTTGCGTTGGAAAGCGGTGTCTTTCATAAAGCAATGCATCATGTGCTGGTCAACGCGGTGATCGGTTACTCGAAAGGCGAATTCAAGTGGAAAATGGCAGCGATGAAACAGATAATGAAGGAAACAGGCGGCGTAAAGATACCTATGTACTTAAAAATAACCCCGGGAGTGTTACGCATTGCGGGCCCTCTACTGAAACATGTGAAAGACCCGCTCGCAATTATGCGCCGTTTCCCTTTCTTACAGGATATCATCCACAGTATCCCCATGGGAAAACAGCAGAAGCTGGTGCAGGACTCTAGGTTATTCTGGCTGCTGGTGCGGAATGCCGTCAACACACAGGCAACTTTCCGCCCCTCTCAAGGGATGTCCACAATGTTAGGTTCGTTTGATACCTGGGATATGGGAGTCGCTCAAGCAGAATGGATTGCTCAAGCGAAACAGAAGTACATAGAGAAGGGCATCTTTCTCGACGACGGCGGCGATTTGGGCTGTGGTGGCACATTTGAAAATGCTCATCTCGGTTATCTGGAAGGTATCTACCTGTACGCCTCAGGAGATCCCCAAGCGGTAAAAGCTTCTGCAGAAATAATAGAAGACGGCTGCAATGCTGCGATCGAACAGGCCATGGGAATCCCCATTGCTGCGTTCGGTTGTGGGATGAATAAGCGTTTCGGCCCGGCATGCCGAAACTATCCAAAATATATGAGCAAGATAAAGAAGGCATTAGACCCCAATACCGCCTCAGATCCCTTCTTCTACGCTGAGCCCGAGGACGGTCAAAAGTCATGATAGATTTCGTGGCATCCGATTAAAAGGAGAGAAAAGCCATGGTTGACAAGGGAAGGCCTCTAGTTACAGAAGGATGGACAGGTCCTGGCAGACGTGATGCTACAATAACACCGCTTAAACCTGAGGAGGACGGCCTTCATATCGACATGCGCAAAAAAGGCATGTACGAGTGGTGGTACTTCGACGCACATATGGAATCCGGTCACACGATCGTTGTTTTTTTCTACGCAGCAAACCCCAACCCCGGGGCGGCAGGCAAAACAGGTGTGGAAATCGTCGTGCTCAGACCGGATGGCAGCAAGACCCAGAAATTCGTGCCTTACAGCAAATCAGCCTTCGCCGCTTCCCGTGACATGGCTGACGTCAAGATTGGCGAGAACTATCTGAGAGTCAAACAATCGCCCGGAGAGCTACCTGTCTACGAGGTCTACGTGAAGGAAAAAGACCTCAGTTGCCATCTCACATATAGAGCCGAGGTGAATGGTTGGAAACCGGGAACAGGCGTTTCTCACTTTGGAGATATGGGTTACTTTGCATGGGTAGTTCCCTTTGCCAGGGCTTCCGTAGAAGGAACGGTGACAGACGGGAGTCATGCGATACAGGTCAAGGGCGTTGGCTATCATGATCACAACTGGCTGGATTTTCAGTTCCCGAGAATAATCGACTACTGGATGTGGGGACGAATCTATTCACCACATTATACCGTATCCTACGCTTTTATTCAGTGCAATACTAAGATGAAAAACCACGCGGTCAAGGTCCTGATGTTGGCGGCTGGAAAAGAAGTAATACTCAGCACGGGAGAGTTCGACTTTCTCAAAGAGAATTTTGAATACAACCCGAAAGCTAAACATAGCTATCCTAAGAAGCTTGTCATCAGTGTTCCCAATGAACTTGTGGTAAACCTCAGTGTTAGAAATGTCTTGGAGAGCCAGGATATGCTCGAGAACTTCAGTTTGCCTCTCAGGCTCGCCGCAAAGTATTTATTGCGATTGAGGCCAGGCTATTTCAGGCTCGCTTCAGATTTCGAGATAAGTGTGACCCGCCAGGGAAGAACCGACAGGGAAACAGGGACGGCACTTCACGAGATCGTCCTGTTTCGCTCCGCAGAATAGATGCTCCTTGTCTTAGGTCGGATTCAGCAAGGGCAAAAAGTTTAGCGTCAGGGAAAATGGGACACATTAAAGACATACTGTAATAGAAACTTAGAGGCTTGCAACTTCTCTGCGGCTGATTTTCCCTTTTGATAACCTCGAAATGAACGTATTTATACAGCACTGTATACAGTGCTGTATAAACCGGTGTGTACATAGGTTGATGTTACGGCAAGGCGGGGCTTGTGCACTCTAGCCTTTGCTGCCAGAAACATGAAAGGCGTGTACCATCGACACACCAATATTGCGCTGCTTTGCGACGTATTTCATGGGTTAAGCGACCCCAATTTGGTCTTACAGGAATTGCGCAAGGCAACGCCGGTATTCTAAGTTCCACATTGTTGCTTAGCTGTTTCCCCAAAATGTGATGATTTCTTTACATTTTTGTTTCTCATTTTATGACTTCTTGATTTAGTGCGTGGTTTAATGGGAGTAGTAACGCCCTGCAATATCTTTATTTTCTTTGGTTTAACTGTAGAATAGGCGTGTCTTGGAGCATCACAAATTGGTAATACTGCGAAGGAGTGTAGATCTATGGCCGAAGATAGTCCCGCTACGGCGCCACTAAACAAAGTCTCAGATGCTGCAATCAGTGCTCAGGGGCTGAGCAAGAAATTCGGCAAGGTCACAGCGCTCAATAGTCTGGATTTGGCTGTATCCCCGGGCACAATCATGGCCCTGCTCGGTCCTAATGGGGCAGGTAAGACCACCTTTGTGCGTATCCTCACCACACTTCTGTCACCGGATGCAGGGCAGGCTTGGGTTCTGGGGTATAACGTAGTAAGGGACGCCGCAAAAGTGCGCACGCTTATCGGACTTGCTGGTCAATACCCGGCCGTTGATGAGAACCTCACGGGACGTGAGAACCTTGAGATGGTCGGGCGATTGTATCATCTGCCTGGTCAAGAGGCACGACGTCGAGCTAATGAGCTGCTGGAGGGGTTCGATCTGGCCGGTGCTGCCAACAGGAGGGCAAAGGTCTACTCAGGAGGGATGCGCCGACGCCTGGACTTGGCTGCGAGCCTTGTCGCTAAACCTCCTGTTCTGTTCTTAGATGAGCCAACTGCTGGTCTGGATCCTCGCAGCAGACTCGGACTTTGGGAAATCATAGAGAAGCTGGTAAAAGAGGGCACCACAGTGCTCTTGACCACCCAGTACCTGGAGGAGGCAGACCGCCTCGCCGGCCATATCGCAGTACTTGATAACGGAAGTATTATAGAACAGGGAACAGCCGAATACCTCAAGAAATGTTGTGGCGGCGATGTATTGATACAGGTGCGCCTGGCTGACCGCTCTCAGACAGAGCTTGTATCTCAGATTCTGGGGACTCTGGGGGACGGCAAGATTCGCACGACCCCCGAAACTGGCGAGATTAGCCTACCTGTCGTCGGAGGGACATCGATTCTGGCGGAGGTAGTACGCCGGTTGGACGCCAGCGGTGTTGTACTGGCCGATATCGCTCTGCGGCAGCCCACCCTTGATGATGTCTTTCTCTCGTTAACCGGGCATACAGTGGAGTCATCGGCACAGAGTTCTGCAAAAGCGGGAGACGAAGAGCGTTAACGAGCGCAAACCAAGGAGGGGACTATGATGGACGCCAAGGCGAGTCTACCGGCGTACAGGTTTGTCTGGAACTTTTCAGATACAATAGTAATAGCGTGGCGCAATGTGCTTCGGTTCATCCGGCTTCCCCAATTGCTTGTCTTTTCCACCATCCAGCCAGTAATGTTACTGCTTCTATTCAATTATGTTTTTGGAGGCGCTATAAGTACAGGGGGGCTGAAGTACATCCAGTACCTGCTGCCCGGATTCCTGGTTCAAATAGTCGTGTTCGGCTCTTCGCAGACCAGTGTCGGCCTGGCTGAGGACCTTTCCCGCGGCATGATAGACCGCTTTCGTTCTCTCCCTATGGCGCGCGCCGCGGTGCTGGCTGGACGCACTCTTGCTGACACCTTACGTTATACATTCCTCGTGCTGCTCATGATAGGTGTAGGGTATGCCATCGGTTTCAGGTTCCATAATGGCGTAGCGCCGGCAATAGCTGCTGCGGCATTGGCCGTTTTGTTTGGCTTCGCCTTTACGTGGCTCTCGGCATTTATCGGCATGTCTGTCAAAGATGTGGAGACAGCCCAGGTTGCAGGGTTTGTCTGGATATTTCCCATTGTGTTCGCCAGTTCAATGTTTGTCCCTATAGCAACAATGCCCGGCTGGTTGCAGGCTTTTGCCAAGATCAATCCGGTGACTGTGACCACCGATACGGTTAGGGCATTGGCTTTAGGAGGTGGCATCATTGACCCGCTGTGGAAATCGCTGGCATGGATTGGCGGACTGTTGCTAGTGTTTTTACCCTTGGCGGTCAGACGTTATCGGCGAATCCCATAGAATGCCCATTTAATGTCTCGAGAGTCGAACTCTGTATGGTGAGATCTACCTGAATCTTTGGGTTATCAACAATGAGTCAATAAGGCCTTACCAGAATTAGCTTCAGGTGGTACTACATAAGTACCACCTTGTTTATTATGGTGAGGAAAAGTTCATTGGCAAAAATGTTAGCAGCAAGTTTGTGTACAAAGGGCTCTCAAAACACCTGCCTTCGAACAGCTTGATGAGACTTTGTTATACTCTACACAAGTCTGATATTTCGTCTACACCAATTTTGGGGGCATTTCATGGTTCAATGACCTGTAGATACCACACCTGCTCCTCCAACGAAGGCACAGCTTATCGAACTGGTTGACGAGTACAACTCTGGAAGTGCGGTTCAGATTACCGAGTAAGGGGCAGGAAACATTGGTTGAAAAGTGGTAAACTAGCCACTAATCAACCCGTAAGGCTTTGTGCAACGCGGTCAAAGCGACCAAAAGCCTGCACTAGAAACAGTCAATTAATTATTGAC
>CAWHAI010000028.1:0-10918 GCA_963827295.1 uncultured Chloroflexia bacterium | reverse complement strand
TGGATGTCCCATCGCAGGAGGCGATTACAAAGGATAACGTGACAGTTAAGGTCAATGCAGTGGTCTACTTTAGGGTGATCAAGCCAGAGGACTCTGTGATCAAGGTGTTCGACCATCGTTTTGCTACCTCGCAGATATCGCAGACCACCCTGCGCAGCGTTCTCGGCCAATCTGAACTCGACGAGGTGCTCGCCCACCGGGAGAAAATTAACCAGACGCTACAAAGGATAATCGACGAGCAAACCGACCCCTGGGGAGTGAAAGTCAGCATAGTGGAGATAAAAGAGGTCGAACTTCCTCAAGCAATGCAGCGGGCGATTTCGGCCCAAGCAGAGGCAGAGCGAGAGAGAAGAGCCAAAATCGTCCATGCAGAAGGTGAGCGTCAGGCAGCGGAGAAACTGGCCGAGGCTGCTAAAGTTATGGCTACGCAGCCCATAGCACTACAACTGCGCTACCTGCAGACCCTGACAGTAATAGCTACTGAAAAAACGAATACGATAGTGTTCCCTCTGCCGGTAGACATGATTGCCTCACTGATAAAGCCAAAATAAACTTAGGCTATCACGTCTTCTGAATTATGGCTAGGGGCGTTCAATTGAACGCCCCTACTTTCTTTCAAGGCACTATGCCGAAATGCCTTTTCTAAGGACGCAGTGTGACCTCGCCTGCAACAATGCGTACAAGTGTGCCATCAGGGCGCCTCAGCAGCAAAGCGCCGTCCTCGTCCACTGACTCGGCGTAGCCCTTTTCCACCTCAGTACCTGTCTTCACCTGAACCACCTTGCCCAGTGTCTCCAGTTTGCTTCGCCAGTCCTGGTAAATCGGCTCGCCCCTGCGCAGTGCCAAGTAAAAGACTCTATCTCACGAAGCAGGTGTACCAGGACATTCAACTGGGAGACCTCTTTGCCCAGCTCTACGGAAAGGCTGGTGGCGATATCAGCGATCTCAGGATAAGCCTTGGGGTCGAAATTGATGTTTATCCCGATACCAATGACGGCCCAATCAACAGATTGCCCTCGAAGAGCGCTCTCAATTAGGATGCCGCTTATCTTCTTGCCTCTATCCAGCACATCGTTAGGCCACTTGATGGTCGTTTTAAGTCGGGTGGCCTTTTCGATGCACCGGCTTGTAGCCAGAGCAGCCACCATAGTAAGACGGACAAGCTGGCTCATCTCAGGTCGAATGATAATGGATACAGCCATCACGCCCGGTGGGTTAATCCAGGCGCGCCCCAGACGGGCCCTACCCACGGTCTGCTCCTCAGCTACAACTACAGTCCCCTCGCTTGCCCCCTCTTTTGCCGCTTTCCTAGCCACATCCATAGTCGAGGTGACTGTGGGATAATAGAGGAAATGCCGACCGACAAACTCGGTAGTTAGTCTCTGCTGGACTGCCTCGGGGGAGATATCACTCCCTGCTTTCAATCTCTCATCCTTTATTCGTGCCAAATTTGGCGAAGCGGCCAGTTTACTTTAGAAACTGTCCGCTTCACGATACACCTGACCAAGTAAACCTGTAAGCCGGGTCCTGTACCTGCTAGAAAGCAGTTTACAGCCGAAGCCTTCATCCTGTTTCCTGCGCAAGCGGTGACCATCTATCTAGCCCTTCCGTTGCCGGAAGGGTCAAGCGACCAACCCGAGGACAGGCCGGGCGTCCCTCACGTCCTCCTATTCGGTCTTGCTCCGGATGGGGTTTACCCAGCCGACCGGTCACCCGGCCGCTGGTGAGCTCTTACCTCACCATTTCACCCTTAGTCCGCCTGGGCGGGCCGGTATGTTTCTGTGGCACTTTCCGTAGGGTCACCCCTCCTGGGCGTTACCCAGCACCCTGCCCGGTGGAGCCCGGACTTTCCTCCCTTTCCAGCTTGACGCGGGAAGGGGCAGTCACCCGGTTTACTTGGCCAGTACAAGTTTACTACAAATATAAATGCGGGACAAATCAAAACCCGAGCCGCTAGCTCAGGTACAAGATACGGCCACAGTTGCTACATTGCACCAACTCGTGCCCCATTCTGGCCCTCTGCTGGTCAGACATGGGGAGACTGATGCGGCATCCCTGGCATCTCCCCTGCATTACCTTAGACACTGCCTGACCCTGCCTAGCCCGGCGCATCTCCTCATAGAGCCTCAGGCTAGCCGAGTCCGTCTGGCCTACAATAAGCTCCCTCTTCTGCTCCAGCTTAGCTAACTCAGCCTCCAGCTCTGTTTGCTGATTCGAAAGCTTCTGCTGGTTCTCGTTCCAATCTTTCTCTACTGCTGCAAACTCACTGCTCTTCCGACTGACATCCTGCTGAGCAGTCTCCACATCCATCATTATAGCTAGGAGCTTATCCTCCCTTTCGCCACGCTGCGCCTTGAGCATCTCCAAATCCTGCTGAAAACCAGTGAGTTCACGAGGGTTCTTCATCGAGCCGCCGTAGAGCTTTTTCTCCACAGCAGCGATTTTTGACCCCAGGTCATCGAGCTCCCAATCCTCAGTTTTCTGCTGGTGCTCCAAATCAGCAAGTTGCTTTTTTGCTGTGTCGAGGGCAGAGCGCGCCGCCACCAGGTCATCATCCCTACCCAATTGGCTCTTTACCTGTGTCAAAACCTCGGCCTTATGCTGTATTTCGAGGTCTACCTCTTGAAGCTCATAGAGCTGCTTCGCCTTATTCATCGCTGTGCATTTAGGATAGCTCAGAAAGACAGTTTAAGCAAGTTTTGGGTTAGCCTTCAGCTACCAGCTTTCAGTTTTCTGCGGTCAGCAATCCTTTTTTGGTAATTGAAAATTACATTTGCGCGCTGCGGATATTTTATTTTTTCGCAGTCGCTGTTTTGTCGTTTTCGGGGGAGGGCAACTCGCCCCTAATGATAGCTGAAAGTTGGCGGATAAAATATTTGCTTTTTGTGCCCCGATATGTTATAAATACAACCAGAAAATTTAATAGCGAAAGTAGAGGTGCCTGGGCGTGAGCCCGGGCTAAATGGAGAGCAAGTCGGTGAGAATCCGACGCAGTCCCGCTACTGTGACTCGCTGAAGGCGAGAAGTCAGAACGCCAGCCTCTAGTTGAGCTACGATGCCTCCGCGGAGAGGGGTTGCTCTTTTTTGTGGCCACTTAATTTGGGAACGTCCCCTCGTTCTGCAGAGCGAGGGGATTTTTGTTTCCCTCTCAGGAAAGGAGAGTAATTTTGAAGAAAAATCTGCTCTGATGCTGCTCTCGGTGATGGTAATCGCTGCAGCAATCGCCTGCAAAAATGCCACATCCGCTCCAGGCACGATAACAGATGATTCGGGAAGAGCAGTACACCTCAATAGCGCACCCACCAGAATCGTCTCCCATGTCCCCAGCATCACGGAGACGCTTTTCGCCCTCGGTTTGGATGAAAAAATCGTGGGGGTCAGCGATTATTGCGATTATCCAGAGGCAGCCAAGGCCAAACCCAAGGTCGGCGGGTATTTTACCCCCAGCATCGAGACAATTGTGGCGCATGCAGCCCGACCTCGTCCTGACCGATGGCTATGCCACCGACCTTATCGGCCAACTCGAAAGCCTAAATATTCCATTCATCGTCATAGACCCCAAAGATATCAATGGCATCCTAAAAGACATCGAGCTATTGGGTAATATCACCGGGAGCGAGAAAAGGCTAAGGAAATCACCAGCGATATGAAAAAACGCATCGACGCTGTTGTCGATGCGGTGGGCAGCGCACCACGCCCCAAGGTGTTCTATGTGTTCGATGCCACAGATACCACCAAACCCTGGACAGCAGGGCCAGGCTCCTTTGTCGATGCCCTGATTAACCTGGCAGGTGGAGAGAACGTGGCTGGCAATGCTTCAGGCCCGTGGATAGAGTTCAATATGGAAGAGTTGGTCAACTCCAACCCCGATATCATCCTGGTTGACTCCAGCCACGGCACTGCAACGATATCGCCGGAACAACTAAAAGAACTGCCAGGATGGAGGGATTTGAAGGCAGTAAAGAGAACCGATTTATATCATTGATGGCGACCTGGTAAACCGCTCCGGCCCGCGCATCGTAGATGGGCTGGAGGATATCGCAAAGATTCTTCATCCAGACTTGTTCAAGGACTAGGCACGAGAAATAGAGGAGCATGAAGGTGAGAGCACTAGAGCAAGCCCTACGAGAGATCAAGCCCCTGGACGAGAAGGCCATGGCTGCCGCCCGAGCCCGGCAGGACACCCTGACCAAACCACTGGGGAGCCTGGGACGGCTGGAGGAGCTGTCTATTAAGCTGGCTGGCATCCGGGGCGAGCCGATACCGAAGATACACCACAAAGCGATTGTGACCATTGCAGCCGACCACGGGGTTGTAGCAGAGAGCGTAAGCGCTTATCCTCAAGCGGTGACGCCTCAGATGGTGCTGAACTTCCTGCACGGGGGCGCGGGCATCAACGTACTAGCGAGGCACGTGGGAGCCAAGGTCATTGTTGTAGACATGGGCGTAGCATCCGACATAGAGTCTCATCCAGCTCTCCTCGTCAGGAAAATAGCCCATGGGACACAAAACATGGCCCGCGGGCCTGCTATGAGCCGAGAGCAGGCAATGAAGTCTATCGAGGTAGGGCTGGAGATTATAGAGAAGGAATTCAAGAAAGGGCTAGATATCGTGGGCACAGGCGACATGGGCATCGGCAATACAACGCCGAGCAGCGCCATAACCGCCGCTATAACAGGAGAGAAGATCGTTAAGGTAACAGGTAGAGGCACCGGCCTTGATGACAAACAACTAGCTCATAAAGTAGAGATCATCGAGAGAGCCTTGGAGGTTAACAAACCGAATCCTGATGATGCCATGGATGTGCTGGCCAAAGTGGGCGGCTTTGAGATAGGGGGGATAAGCGGGGTCATCCTGGGAGCAACGGCACATCGCATCCCTGTTGTCATAGACGGGTTCATCTCCGGGGCAGCGGCTCTCATCGCTGTGGGGCTTTCCCCCAGGAGTGAAGGATTACCTGATTGCCTCGCATTGCTCTGTGGAGATCGGGCACAAAGCTATACTGAAATATCTGGGATTAAAGCCGATACTGGACCTCGAGCTAAGACTGGGCGAAGGCACGGGGGCGGCGCTGGGCATATTCCTGGTTGAGGCCGCAGCTAAGATACTGGCCGAGATGGCTACCTTTGCCGAGGCGGGTGTATCAGAACGCATGGAGAAGGGGCTAAGCCCCCTGTGAATGAGGACTGAGGATACTAATGAGAGGAAGGAATTGGGCTTAGTAGCGGCGATACAGTTCTTGACTATATTCCCGTTCGGCTGAATGTCAGCGCCAATGCTCTACGCCGTTCTGTAGCCTATTTCCCGTTAGTGGGAATGCTCATAGGCGGAATTCTCTATGGCCTAGACAGGCTTTTCACGCTGGCGTTCCCCATAAGTCTGGTAAATATTTTGCTGATAATCGCTCTAGCCATAATGACCAGAGCGCTGCATCTGGACGGTTTCATTGATACCTGCGACGGGCTGGCGGGCGGACACTCGCCTGAAAAGAGATTGGCTATCATGCGTGACAGCAGGGTGGGGGGATTCGGGGTGGTCGGAGGCTGTTTGCTGATTCTGCTCCAATACGTTGCGCTGACTGTTGTGCCGACCGAGCACAGGATGGCAGCGCTTCTTCTGATGCCAACGATAGCGCGATGGACGATGGTTTGCGCAATTTTCGCCTACCCCTACGCCAGAGAACAAGGGATGGGGAAGATATTCCACGAAGGCACGAATTGGCCCTGGCTGGCTATAGCAACCGCGATAACACTGGCTTCATGCTTGGGCTTGATGTGGCTAAACGGCCTGGCTGTGATGGCCGCGGCAATGCTTATTGCTTTATTGATAGCGAACTGGCTCAGCGGAAAGCTGGGCGGTCTTACCGGCGACACCTACGGCGCCATCAATGAATTAGCCGAGGTTTCAGTGCTGATTCTAATACCGCTGATAACCTGGAGCTATGGCGTATGAGTATGACCTTTATCCTGGGGGGAGCGCGAAGCGGCAAAAGCCGCTTCGCGCAGGAACTCGCCGCCAAGCTGGGGAAGAGAGTGCTTTTCGTGGCCACGGGTGAGGCGCTCGACGAGGAGATGCACGCCCGCATCGAGACGCACAAGAGATCACGGTCTCCCACCTGGAAAACCCTGGAGGCCCCGACCGATGTCGCCAAGGCCTTGAGGAACAAGAGCGGCGATGCCGAGGTCGTCATCGTAGACTGCATGACACTTCTGGTATCCAATCTCATGGGCACAGAGGACATAGATGCGGAGACATTGGAGAAGAAGGTAACCGCCGAACTGAAGGAACTCGTCGCCTTCATGAGAACCAAGAGGCTCATTTCATCATCGTCTCCAACGAAGTAGGGCTGGGGGTGGTGCCGGCATATCCTGCGGGCCGGGTCTACCGTGATGCCCTGGGCATGGCTAATCAAATGCTGGCCAGGAATGCCGATGAGGTCTATTTCATGGTCGCCGGCATCCCGATTCCGCTGAAAGGAGCACATTCAAAGTGAAAGTAGCCTGTTGCTGGAGCAGGGGGAAGGATAGCTGTTATGCCTGCTGGAAGGCTATATCCGAGGGATTTGATGTTCGCTACCTGGTCAGTTTCGTATCGACAGCCGGATTCGGCAAGAACGCATTTCACGGGGTAAAGGGCGAGCTAATATACTATGCAATCGGAGGCAACGGGAATACCGATGATTCAGCGTGAGACCACCTGGGAAGGCTACGAACAGACATTTAGAGAAGTTTTGGGCAAGCTTCGTGAGAGGGGAATCGAAGGCCTGGTAACCGGAGACATAGACATGATTGAACATCGGACGTGGACAGAAAATATCTGCGGCGAGTTTGGCATCAAAGCCCTGTTGCCCCTGTGGAAGCTCGACCGCGAAGAGATACTCAAGGGGTTCATAGATGATGGCTTTGAATCAATTGTAGTATGTCTCAAGGCAGATGCCGCTGACGCCAGATGGCTGGGTCGCAAGATAGACCGGGGGTTTATGGCTGAGATGCAAGATTACGGCCGGAACCACAATTTCGACATCTGCGGCGAGAATGGAGAATACCATACCTTTGTAGTGGATGGCCCCTGTTTTCAGAAGCGTATCTCGATAACCCCGGGCGATAAGGTGCTAAGTGAAGGTTACTGGTTTCAGGACATCGTCAAAGCGAAATTAACCCGGAAGGCTGCTTGAATGAGGAAACGTAACCGAGCTGCCGTAGTCCTGGTCTCGTTAGCACTGGCCCTGATAGCGGCAGTGTTACTCGCCTGCGCTTTGGGGGCAGTATCCATACCGCCGCTGGACATTATCAAGATGACCCTGAACAAAATCCACTTCTCCAATTTCCAGGCTACCTGGCAGCCGGCGATGAGACCATCATCTTCCAAATCAGATTGATTCGGGTGATAGCCGCAGCCCTGGTGGGAGCAGCTCTGGCCACCGCGGGTGTCCTGTTCCAGGGGCTGCTGCGCAACCCTATGGCTGACCCCTATATCACAGGAACATCAGGCGGGGCCGCACTCGGAGCCACCATAGCTATGATGTTGCCCCTCGGGCTTGCCTTCTCGGGCCTCGGCCTAATACCCATTGCAGCCTTCTGCGGGGCACTTGCCACAATTTTACTGGTGTACAACCTGGCCAGGGTGGGAAGCAAGACGCCTATCGTCAGCATGTTGCTCGCTGGCTTCGTGGTAAGCTCCATGCTCACAGCAATAATGAGCCTGCTTATCATGACCAACAGTAAGCTGCAACTCAAGCTCCACTCCGTCTTCTCTTTCCTCATGGGCAGCATCTCAGTGCAGTACTGGAGCCAGATAGCAGTCATCGCCCCTCTGATCATAGGAGGAATCATCGCAGCGCGATTTTTTGCCTTCCACCTCAATGCCTTCTCCCTGGGAGAAGAACAGGCCGCTTATCTGGGAATCAACGTGGAGCGAGAGAAGATACTCATACTGGCTTTAGGCTCGCTTCTAACCGCCTGCGCCGTCTCCCTGAGCGGACTTATCGGCTTTGTGGGCCTGGTGATGCCCCATGCAGTAAGGTTAGTCCTGGGCCCGGACCATCGCCTGCTCATCCCGGCATCAGCGCTGGCCGGGGCTACTTTCCTGATGGTCACCGATACCCTGGCCAGAACGGTGCTTGCACCCACAGAGTTACCTGTGGGCATTATCACCGCTCTCATCGGCGCACCGTTTTTATCTACCTGCTCAGACGCACAAGGAGGGAATATGCTTTCTAATTCAAACAGCCTGTTTATGCGAAACGTATCCTTCTCCTATTTCAACGGGCTTGTCCTGCAGAGACATAGAACTGAATATAACAGATGGGGAGATGGTAGGGCTGATAGGGCCCAACGGCTGCGGCAAGACCACTCTGCTGAAGCTGGCCAGCGGGGTATTATCTCCGGTTAGGGGAGAAGTCTCACTGGGCGGGGTAAGCCTTAAGAAGCTATCTCGAAAGAAAGTGGCGCAGCATGTGGCAGTAGTGCCACAGTATTTCAATATCCCGTTCGCCTTTACTGTAGACGAGGTAGTACTGCTGGGCCGTACTCCATTCGTCAGCGCTATCTCAGGTGAGACCAGGCGAGACCATGAGATGAGCGCCATGGCATTGGAACTAGCCGGAATCGATCACTTGAGAACATCGCTACTTCAACGATCTCAGCGGCGGCGAACGACAGAAGGTAATACTGGCTATGGCCCTGGCTCAGGAGCCCAAACTCCTGCTTCTCGATGAGCCCACGACCCATCTCGATATAAGCCACCAGGTCGAGATGCTGGAACTGGTCAAGAGACTTAACCGGGAACAAGGGGTCACCATTATCGCCGCCATGCATGACCTGAACCTGGCGTCGCTGTTCTTCGACCGCCTGGTCTTGCTTAAAGAGGGAATCATCGTCGCGGATGGCTCGCCGCGAGAAGTGCTGACCGAAAGCAGCATACGGGATGTCTTCTCTGCTTCGGTGAAAGTCAGCCAACACCCCGTGACCTTTACACCACATATAGTCGTCCTGCCCAGAGAGACTTCCCAGAATTGAAACCTCCAACTGAAGCTCAGGGGAGCGTACAGTGTATGCCTGTCCCTCAATCTGCGGCTTCTGTTGAAGGACACCCCAAAGGCAGATTGTCAAACCCACTTCTCACACGCTACTGCAGTAGCCTTAAGCAGACTTACTTGCCAGGCGATGCCACCGAGTTTATAATCATTCAGCAAGATTTTGAATCTTACCATTGAGCCAAATCGAGAATTCAATCGTGAAGAGAATCCATCTCACCCAGGAGCTAGCTTATAATGGGCTCACTGTGGAGAAAGCCATCGCAAATCGGAGGTCGCAGCGAGACTTCACAGACGAGACAATGTCTTTGGCAGAACTCTCCCATCTTCTCTACTACTCAAGCGGCGTCACCGACAAGCGCCAGGGATTGAGAGCTGCCCCCTCAGCAGGCGCCACCTACCCCATCGAGGTCTACGCAATAGTGAACAATGTCGAAGGGCTCGCCAAAGGCATCTATCATTACCTAATAGAATCCCACGAACTGGAACTGCTGCGCGAGGGCGATTTCCGCAATGAGATGTCGCGGGCAGCCCTAGAGGAGAGAATGTTCAAACAAGCTAATGTGATAGTGGCGCTCTCCGCCGTCTTCCAGCGAACCCAGCAGCGATACAGGGAGCGTGCCCAACGCTACATCTTCTTCGAGGCAGGGCACATCGCGCAGAACACCTACCTGGTAGCCACCTCATTAGGACTGGGAGCCTGTGCCATCGGCGCTTTTTACGATGATGAATTCAACCGCTTGCTGGGGCTCGATGGCAAGAACGAAAGCGTGCTCTACCTCATAGCAGTGGGCAAAATTCGATGAGGTGATGCTTATGAACAAGCCCAGAGTTATTATCACACAAGAAGAGATCGCCAATAAGGTGGCTGAACTCGCAACCCAGTTGAGAAAAGACTACCGGGGGAAAAACCCACTCCTCATCGGCATCCTCAAGGGCAGCTTCGTCTTCATGTCAGACCTGATACGTGCCATGAATATACCCGTGGAGATCGACTTCGTCAGATTATCAAGCTACGGCGCGGGTAAGGAGAGCTCGGGCAAAATCAAGCTGATAAAGGATGTTGAGACACCGATAAAGGACAGGCATGTACTGGTCGTCGAAGATATCGTAGATAGGGGCCTCACTGTGCGGTTTCTCCTGGATTATCTCAGCTTCCGCAAGCCTGCCTCGCTTAAGCTCTGCGCTTTATTCGACAAACCACTCAAGGCGAAAAGTGGAAGTCCCTATTGACTATGTAGGATTCACAATCCCCGATGCCTTCGTTGTCGGCTACGGCCTCGATTTCGACGAGAAGTTCCGCTACCTGCCCGACCTCTGCGTGCTGGAGGAACAGAAGTGAGGCTGGAGAAACTGATAGCAGTAGCTAGAGGAGAGGCACCAGCCGACCTTTTGCTCACTAACGCCAGGATTGTAAACACTTTCACTGCTGAGATCGAGAAAGGCAATATCGCTATCTCACAGGGACGCATTGCCGGCATCAGCGACTACAGTCGGGCCAAGCAAAAGATAGACCTCAAGGGTAAATATCTTGCCCCAGGGCTGATCAACGGGCATATTCACATAGAGAGCTCGATGCTTCATATCGCGGAGTATGCCAAGGCAGTAGTGCCCAGAGGGACTACCGCCATAGTGACCGACCTCCATGAGATAGCCAATGTTGCTGGACTGAAAGGTATCAGGTACATGATGGATTGCGCCCAGACGCTGCCAGTGGACTGCTATTTCATGGCTCCGTCCTGCGTACCTGCCACCCATCTGGAGACTTCTGGTGCCGAGCTTGGTGCGAAAGAGCTTAAGATTGCCTTGAGGTGGAAGAATGTCATGGGGCTGGGCGAGCTGATGAACTTCCCCGGGGTGTTGACTGGTAATAAAGAGGTACTG
>CAWHAI010000027.1:0-18880 GCA_963827295.1 uncultured Chloroflexia bacterium | reverse complement strand
GTCAGCGGTCACATTGGTAGCGGCGTTGGTGGTAACCGATGGGGGCGTGGTGCTGGTAGTGAAGTTGGCGTCCTGCCGTAGGTTGTACCATCTCCCACAGCCTTGGCTCTGAAGTGGTATGTGGTACCAGGCGAGAGCCCGCTGAGGTTGTCGGTAAAGGGGCCAGTGGCTGTGAAATTTCCCGGGGTAGTTTCGCTGCCGTAGCTTGCAGTAAGCCCCCACTCGAAGGATACCAGGACCCATGGTGCAGTGCCCAGGCTATCCAGGTTGCCGTTCAGGGTAGCTGAGTCAGTGGTCACATTGGTAGCAGCGTTGGTGGTAACCGATGGGGGTGTGGCCGAGGTGGTGAAGTTCCCATCCTGACCGTAGGTTGTGCCATCTCCCACAGCCTTGGCTCTGAAGTGGTATGTAGTACCATGCGAGAGCCCGCTGAGGTTATCGGTAAAGGGGCCGGTGGCGGTCAAATTTCCCGGGGTAGTTTCGCTGCCGTAGCTTGTAGTAAGCCCCCACTCGAAGGATACCAGGACCCATGGTGCAGTGCCCAGGCTATCCAGGTTGCCGTTCAGGGTAGCTGAGTCAGTGGTCACATTGGTAGCGGCGTTAGTGGTAACCGATGGGGGTGTGGCTGAGGTGGTGAAGGTTCCCATCCTGACCGTAGGTTGTGCCATCTCCCACAGCCTTGGCTCTGAAGTGGTATGTGGTACCATGCGAGAGGCCGCTGAGGTTGTCGGTAAAGGGGCCGGTGGCTGTGAAATTTCCCGGGGTAGTCTCGCTGCCGTAGCTTGTAGTAAGCCCCCACTCGAAGGATACCAGGACCCATGGTGCAGTGCCCAGGCTATCCAGGTTGCCGTTCAGGGTAGCTGAGTCAGTGGTCACATTGGTAGCAGCGTTGGTGGTAACCGATGGGGGTGTGGTGCTGGTGGTGAAGTTCCCATCCTGGCCGTAGGTTGTGCCATCTCCCAGACAGCCTTGGCCCTGAATGATATGTGGTACCAGGTGAGAGACCCGCTGAGGTTGCGCTAAAGGGCCCTGGGGACGATGCTCAAATTTCGCTGAGGTAATTTCGTTCCCATAGCTTGTGGTTTGCCCCCACTCGAAGGACTGCAAGCAACCATCGGTTGCAGTGAACCCATGTCGCTAAGGTAACCGTTCAGGGTAGCTGAGTCAGTGGTCACATTGGTAGCAGCGTTGGTGGTAACCGATGGGGGCGTGGTGCTGGTGGTGAAGTTGCCATCCTGGCCGTAGGTTGTGCCATCTCCCACAGCCTTGGCTCTGAAGTGGTATGTGGTACCAGGCGAGAGCCCGCTGAGGTTATCGGTAAAGGGGCCGGTGGCTGTGAAATTTCCCGGGGTAGTTTCGCTGCCGTAGCTTGTAGTAAGCCCCCACTCGAAGGATACCAGGACCCATGGTGCAGTGCCCAGGCTATCCAGGTTGCCGTTCAGGGTAGCTGAGTCAATGGTCACATTGGTAGCAGCGTTGGTGGTAACCGATGGGGGCGTGGTGCTGGTGGTGAAGTTCCCATCCTGACCGTAGGTTGTGCCATCTCCCACAGCCTTGGCTCTGAAGTGGTATGTGGTACCAGGCGAGAGCCCGCTGAGGTTATCGGTAAAGGGGCCGGTGGCGGTGAAATTTCCCGGGGTAGTCTCGCTGCCGTAGCTTGTAGTAAGCCCCCACTCGAAGGATACCAGGACCCATGGTGCAGTGCCCAGGCTATCCAGGTTGCCGTTCAGGGTAGCTGAGTCAGTGGTCACATTGGTGGCGGCGTTGGTGGTAACCGATGGGGGGTGGTGCTGGTGGTGAAGTTCCCATCCTGACCGTAGGTTGTGCCATCTCCCACAGCCTTGGCTCTGAAGTGGTATGTGGTACCAGGCGAGAGCCCGCTGAGGTTATCGGTAAAGGGGCCGGTGGCGGTGAAATTTCCCGGGGTAGTCTCATCTGCCGTAGCTTGTAGTTAGCCCCCACTCGAAGGATACCAGGACCCATGGTGCAGTGCCCAGGCTATCCAGGTTGCCGTTCAGGGTAGCTGAGTCAGTGGTCACATTGGTGGCGGCGTTGGTGGTAACCGATGGGGGTGTGGTGCTGGTGGTGAAGTTCCCATCCTGACCGTAGGTTGTGCCATCTCCCACAGCCTTGGCTCTGAAGTGGTATGTGGTACCAGGTGAGAGCCCGCTGAGGTTATCGGTAAAGGGGCCGGTGGCTGTGAAATTTCCCGGGGTAGTTTCGCTGCCGTAGCTTGTAGTAAGCCCCCACTCGAAGGATACCAGGACCCATGGTGCAGTGCCCAGGCTATCCAGGTTGCCGTTTAGGGTAGCTGAGTCAGTGGTGACATTGGTAGCAGCATTGGTGGTAACCGATGGTTCACCTTGTGCGAGTGCGATGGTAGCTGTTACCAGGATAAGCAGTATAAGTAAAAATAGTATTGTTACTATCCAAAAACGATGTTTCATCTCGATGGACCTGAGATGCCCCTTTGTTTGGCTATGATAACATAATGTCCCGATTTGTCAAACGTGGGGGGTAAGGTTAAGATAAGTGAGAAAATTGCTCAAAAAATAGAACTTTTGGGTCTTGAAAATGTTTTGCAAAGAGGTTAAAATCCCCCAGGTTAAAATAAGTTGCCAATCTTGTTGAGGTAGTGATGGTCTATTATCAGCTAAGTGAAAAGGCTAAACTGAGACGACATCGTACAAATGAAGCTATTGCTCTGGCGATGCAAAGCCGATGGGAGGAGGCTGTTTCTGTCAACAAGAGTATAATTGCGATGTTCCCCGATGATGCTGATGCTTATAATCGCTTGGGCAAAGCACTAACTCAGCTGGGAAGATATGCTGAAGCCAAGGAGGCCTATGGTCATGCCCTTGAAGTCGAGCCCACCAACACTATTGCCAGGAAAAATCTTGGACGATTGTCACATCTCGGCGAAGCTAAAGCTGGACAAAAGGGAGGTAAGCAGGTTAGCTCTCACCTTTTCATTGAAGAAACAGGTAAGACAGAGGTAACTAATCTCTATCAACTCGCCCCTCGCCAAGTGCTGGCCAAAATGGTTGCTGGTGACCCTGTTAACCTTAAGGCAAAGGGACAAAGATTAATGGTGGAAAGCTTGGATGGTGACTATCTTGGCGAGGTTGATCCCAAGCTTGGGCTGCGTCTTATTAAGCTAATGCATGGTGGCAACAAGTATTCGGCAGTTATTACTCGCATCTCTGAGGACAAAGGCAAGGTGATGATTAAAGAGGTTTACCAGCATCCTAGCCAAGCAGGGCGCCCCTCTTTCCCGGCGCGAGCTACCGATGACTTCAGGCCCTATGTAAAGAACACCATGCTTAGATATGAACTAGAAGATGATGAAGAGGCGTTGGAAGATGATTACTCTGGTGAGTGGGATGGGGAAGAACCCCTGCGTGAGGAGGCTTCGCCGCTTGGGGAGAGAGCGCCTTTTGCAGATGAGGAAGGCGGCGAGAGTGGGTTTGGGGTAGAGGAGAAATAGAAAGTCATTTCAATCTAGTATAAAGAGAAATAGGCCGAGACTAGCTAGTCTCGGCCTATTTTTCTTGTGTCCAATCAAGTATCGCGCAGGAAATAACTTTTCCATTCTGCATGCAAGGGTTAAAATGAGATTAGGTAAGCTTGTCAAAAACCCTCGCTTGGTATATACTGTTAATGCTATTCCATGGCGGGAGGTGGCTCTGTGGAGAACATCGTTTTTCCCAAATGCCAGAAATGTAACACTGGCGATCTGGTGCCCCTATCTGATTTCGGAAGCCAAGGGGCACCCATCCACTACAAGGTGTGGGTTTGTACCAATCCCGAATGTGGCTTTAACATAAAGATTCGCAACGGTGACATTTATGTGAACGAGCCAATACTGAGCGGAGCAGTGCATAGCTCCCGCTATCGGTAGGCAAGTGCAGTTTTTGTTCTAGTGCTTGCTGCTGGTGCCCAAAAGGAGAGAATTTACTCTACTCTAGGTAGTCTTTAAGCTTCTTCGATCTGCTGGGATGGCGTAGCTTACGAAGTGCCTTAGCTTCGATCTGGCGTATGCGCTCTCTGGTGACGCCGAATTCCTTCCCCACCTCTTCGAGGGTGCGACTTCTCCCATCTTCAAGGCCGAACCTAAGTTGTAGCACACGACGCTCTCGGGGGGTGAGGGTGGATAGTACTTCCTCGACCTGATCCTTGAGCAAGTTGAGAGAAGCGGCTTCGACAGGGGGCATAGTGGAGCGGTCCTCGATAAAGTCACCGAGGTGGCTATCTTCCTCTTCCCCGATGGGCATTTCCAATGACACCGGTTCCTGAGATATTTTAATAATCTCCCTTACTTTTTCTGGGAAGATACCCATTCCTCTAGCTATTTCCTCCGAGGTTGGCTCGCGTCCATATTCCTGTGATAAACGTCTGCTTGTTCGTATGAGTTTGTTTATGGTCTCTACCATATGAACAGGTATGCGAATAGTGCGGGCTTTGTCAGCTATGTCCCGCGTGATAGCTTGGCGTATCCACCAAGTGGCATAGGTGCTGAATTTATACCCCTTGCGGTAGTCGAATTTCTCTACTGCTCGAATTAGTCCTATATTGCCCTCTTGAATTAGGTCAAGGAGAGACATACCTCGGCCAATATATTTTTTAGCTATGCTGACCACAAGGCGCAGATTAGCTTCAATCAGGTGCCGCTGTGCTTTGGCTCCCTCCTCCCTTACATGCTCCCAATGTTCTTCTAGTTTGGGCTCGAGGGACTCAATTGTCTTACGAAACTCAGGTTTTGAGAGCAAGTTGGTCAGCTCAGTAAATGAGCATTTTTCACCGATAGGTCGCAGTAATTCTGGTGGTGTAATGCCTATAAGTAGTGAGAAGTCTTTTAATGTCTGTTCTATCTCATTTGGATCGGTGCCAGTCTTCTCTGACACATTTTTTATTAATTGCTGTTGAATCTCATTATCTATAGCCGCCCGTAGTTTTGAGTTGGAAATTAGCTGAGTCACACTAGCTGACTTGGGCAGGTCGAGTTCCTCTGCTAAGGCGGTAGTAAAGTGAGAAGCTTGCCCCAGTCTAGTTAGTAGAGCGATTCCAGTGTCAGTGATAGAAGGAAATTGCCCGTGTTTGTTTAACCATTCCTCTTCAATTCTCTTGATGTATTTGCCTTCTTCCATCCTTCTTGCTAGAAGCTTCTCTTCTCGAGCGCTGAGCAAGGAAACGCGGCCCATCTCACGTAGGTACATCCTCACTGGGTCATCTATCATTTCCTCCAGTTCCAACCCAGCCTCTTCCAGTTCTTCAAGTTCGGGTTCCTCTTCCCAGATTTCAGCTTCGGTAGGCTCCTCAGGTAAAACTCCTAGCTCATCTGATATTTCTGCCTTTCTCCCTACTGTAGGTATAAAGAGGTCCTCCCCGTGTTCTACCGCTCCCTCGAGCTTGGATACAGATGCGAAGATATCGTCTTGGGGCTCTATCCGCTCCTTTAAGTTAGATACAGAGGCGAAGATATCGTCTTTTTTAGAGCCGGAGGCGAGGATATCTTCCGGGAGAAGGTCTCCTTTTTCGTAAAGAAATTCTTCAAGTTCTTTAGATTGGTCTTTTTTCATTGGTCCTCTTTATAGGAAGATGTTATTTGCATTGCGTTTTCAAAGGTCTCTTTTAACTTCAAGTTGATCTCAACACCTCTTTGCTGCAGGACATCTATATCTTCATTTCTCCCCTCAGATTCTGCATCGGAGAGAAGGTACTCTTCTTGAACCTTCAGGTCTCTCAATCTCTGCTCCTCCAAACGGTGAACGCAGTCGTCTAACGCCCTTTCCCGCTTTCTTTCATCGGCGGGCGGAGATACTTTCCTGAACAGCGATTTTAAATGCTGCTGTAGGTCAACATCTATCACATCAAGTAACTCTTCGGGATTAGAAGCATCACGCCATGCGATGAAGATCTCCCTGTTTTCACTTAATTCAAAATGTTCGGGCAAAAGCTTTTCAGCCTTATCTCTGAGCTCAGGATACTGCAGCAATAAGGAAAGACATTGCTCCTCTGCCGGATTTCCAGTGTTAACACGTACGCTGGTTTTGATTTCTACTCTGTAGGGCTTCTCTCTTCGAGTGCTATGCAATCTGGCTGCCATACCTTCAAGTGTCCTCTCACGGACTCCCAGTAAACTGGCCAACTTCCTCAGGTAAAGTTCCTCCTCCTTGCGATCCTCTAATTCAGCAATGATGGGCAGGAGTTGTTCAGTTGCCAGTGCCCTTCCTTCTGGCTTGGTGAGGTCTAACCTTGATGCTGTAATTACTAGAAGGTGATCCATTAGAGGCAAGGCATGCTCAACCAATTGTTGCCACGATTGGGGGTCTTGTCTGATCACATCATCTGGGTCCTTGCCCCGGGGAAGAGGAATTATTTTCATCTCTGCTCTGAGCTTGGAGTGGTTCCCAGCCAGGTTGGCATTTCAAGGCTCTCTCGATCCAGTGAACTCAGAGCGACCTCAATGGCGCGTAGAGTAGCGGCATCGCCGGCAACATCAGGGTCAAGGGCGAAAGCCAGACTTTTTGTTAGTCCCTTTAGGACTTTTATCTGCTTATCGGTAAGTGCAGTGCCCATAGATGCTACTACATTGGTAAAGCCGTGCTGGTGAGCGGTGACAACATCCATATAGCCCTCTACGATAACTGCCAGTTGCTTCTCTCTGATCGCCCCTTTGGCACGGTCGATACTGTAGAGGATGCTACTCTTATCGAAAATCGCTGTTTGCGGTGAGTTCAAATATTTAGGCATGGAATCATCTAAAGCACGAGCACCAAAGCCTACGACTCTTCCCTTGATGTCTCGGATAGGGAACATCAGTCTGTGGCGGAAGAGGTCGTATATTCTGCCCTCTTTTTCCCCTAATAATCTTGCTGTCAGTAGTTCCTTCTCACTATAGCCGAGCTCTAAGAGATGTTTTTTGAGGCCTTCCCCTGGGCTGAATCCCAACTGGAAGTCATCTATAGTCTTACTGGTAAGGCCTCGTTTATTGATCACATATTCTCGAGCGTGTTCGGCCGCTGGAGCTTGAAGCAGCAAATTGTGATAATATTGCGCCGCTGCCTCATTTATTTGATAGAGCCTGTCGGTGAGCTTGCTCTCAATGGTCTCTTTCTTTCTCTCCAGAGAGACTCCTGCTTTATCGGCGAGCATCTTCAACGTCTCGCCGAAGTCAGTCCCCTCCTTTTTCATCACGAAGGAGAATAGATCGCCACCAGCGCCACAGCCGAAGCATCTCCAGGACTGACGTTCAGGGAAAATAAAAAATGAAGGAGTCTTTTCTTGGTGAAACGGACAAAGCGCCTTAAAGTTACGCCCCGCTTTCTCCAGCTTGAGGTAACTACTAATGACGTCTACTATGTCTAACCTTTGCTTTATATCATCGATGGTGCTCATACTGAAAACCTTATTAGTTAGAGGTTAAAACACCTAACTCTCCGGCCAGTCTCAAAGCGTAGTTATCAGTCATGCCCGCAATATAGTCAACAACGCCACGTTCCGGATCATCATTACCTGTGAATTCTCTGGGTAATTTTTCAGGATTATCTACAAAATAATTATATAGAAAACGTACTACTTGTTTGGCTCTTTCCGTTTCCTTCCTAGCTATCTGAACTTCATATACTCTCTGAAATAGGAACAGGCGCAGCTTGTTTGCTGACTCCAGAACCCTAGGGCTCATTGTGATTACTGGAGGCTTTCCTCTGCCATCAAGACCTGTAGCAGCCCACGACTGGTCGATGATATCACAGACCATGGTGTCGATCCTTTTTGAGTGCGACTTCCCTAGAACAGCTATCGCTTGCGGGGGCAGGTCATTCTCAGTGACGAGTCCTGCCCTTATCGCATCACCAATGTCGTGGTTGATATAAGCTACCGAGTCCGCAATCCTGCATATTTGAGCCTCTAAGGTGCTCGGAGGGTCTCCAATATCTCCGAATATATTTTGTTTGTTGCTCTTCGAGTGTTTCAGGATACCTTCTCTTACCTCCCAAGTCAAGTTTAAACCCTTTCCGTCATTCTCCAGGCAGTCGACAACCCTCAGGCTTTGCTCGTTGTGTCTGAATCCATGTGGGTAGAGCTCGTTGAGTACCTCCTCACCAACATGTCCGAAGGGAGTATGGCCTAGGTCATGGCCCAGTGAAATAGCCTCTGCCAGGTCCTCATTTAGATTCAGAGCTCTAGTAATAGAGCGCGCTATCTGAGATACTTCCAATGTATGGGTAAGCCTTGTAACATAATGGTCGCCTAGGGGGGCAATGAACACCTGAGTCTTGTGTTTCAGCCGTCGGAAAGCTTTGGAGTGGATGATGCGGTCACGGTCTCGCTGGAACTCAGTGCGCATCGGCGAAGGTGGCTCGCCCTTTGCTCTGCCCCGACTCGACCTGCTTTTCGCCGCATAGGGCGATAAGCTTTCCTCCCGCTCCTCCAGTCGCTGGCGGATCTCCCCGTGTATCATAAAAGCCTTCGTTCGCTATATCGTTTTGGCTAATCTCTGCTCCGCAGCAGCGATGATCCCCCGGGTTTTTTCTAGTACATCGGGGTTCACTGAAACTGAGGTGATCCCCCATTCAACAAGCCTTTCAGTGAGCTCGGGGTAAACCGAAGGTGCTTGTCCGCAGATAGAACTGGTGACCCCTCTTTTAGCTGTGGCTTTAATGACTTTCTCAAGGGCTATGAGCACTGCTTGGTCTCGTTCGTCAAATTGCTCGGCCAACTTCTGGCTATCTCGATCGATTCCCAGGATGAGCTGTGTTAAGTCATTAGAACCGATTGAGATACCATCGATTCCTACATCAAGGAACTTATCAATGAGAAAGACATTTGATGGTACCTCGACCATCATCCAGAGCTTGAAATCTCGGGACTGGCGCAACCCCTCAGCAGCTAATAAATCCTTGACTCTAGCCATTTCGGCTGCAGTGCGCACGAAAGGAATCATCACCCACAGATTATTATACTTTTCCCTTACTTTCTTGATTGCCTCTATCTCTAGTTTGAAGATATCGCGTTCTCTGATATATCGTGAGCATCCCCTATAGCCTAGCATAGGGTTTTCTTCGGGCTCCTCGTATTTTTGTCCTCCTTTAAGATTTCGGTATTCGTTGGTCTTAAAATCTGTTGTGCGATAGACTACAGGCCTGGGGTTGAATGCTTTAGCAAATGTGGTCAAGCCTTGGGCGAGCTTGGCTGCGAACTCTTGGCCTCTTCCTTCTTCAATCATGTGTCTGGGATGCTCACCGATCTCGGCAATCATGAACTCGGCTCTGAGAAGCCCTACCCCATCGACGTCACGTCCGGCCACAGACTGTGCTAACTCTGGTTGAGCTAGATTAACATAGACCTTTGTATGAGTCTGGATTTTTACCGCAGAGGCTTTTGCAGCAGCTTGTGTTGCTTTGGCTGCGATTTTACCCATATATATGTTACCCTTGGAACCATCCACAGTCACCACCTGATCCGGTTTCAGCATCTGGGTGGCATTACCGGTCCCCACTACGCAAGGTATACCGAGTTCTCTGCTCACAATCGCAGCATGGCAGGTTCTGCCGCCACGGTCTGTTACAATGCCTGCTGCTCGTTTCATCGCTGGCACAAAATCCGGAGTGGTCATCTCAGCCACCAGTATGTCTCCTTTTTTCACGTTATCTATTTTGCAGGCATCCAAGACGATCTTCACTGGGCCATAGCCAATGCCAGGGCCTGCTGGAGAGCCGCTGAGGAAAATCGGTGCTTCTAGCAACTCGCTTCCTTGTCCTGCTTCGAGTGTTTTTAGAGTGGTAATGGGACGGGTCTGGACAATATATAGCTTCCCATCTCCTTTGGCCCACTCGATATCCTGAGGGAATTTATATAGCTTTTCTATCTTTGCGCCAAGCTTAGCCAAAGTAAGGATCTCTCTATCACTCAGTTTCTGTTTACCCTGAAGGGCCTCCGGAACGGGGAGCTTGAAATTGGTCTCTTCGATGTCGGCGGTTCTGTTTGGGTTCTTTACCAGTTGCCATTCTTGCCTTGCTATCATCTTATGTATTATAGAAAGGTCTTTTTTATCAACAAGATAGAGATCAGGGGTTACTCCACCGGAAACAACAGCCTCGCCCAGGCCGTAAACGGCTTCGATAGTGATCTTCTCCTCATTAGATACTGGCTCTCTAGTGAACATGACGCCTGATTCTTCTGATTGCACCATTCGCTGCACTACGACCGCGATTCCTACTTTGAGATGATCAAGCTCGAGCTGTTCTCTATAGAAGATGGCTCTGGGCTCAAACAGTGAAGCCCAGCATCCCTGCACGGCGTCTATGACTTCCTCTTCGCCTTTAATATTGAGAAAAGTGCGTTGCTGACCAGCAAAGGAGGCTTCGGGAAGGTCTTCAGCAGTAGCTGAGGAACGTACTGCGACTAATCCCTCCAGACTACTGTAAGCGTCTCTTATTTCATCTGCAATCTGTTGGGGCATCTCGGCATTGGTTATCAAATCTTTAATTTTTGTCGCAGCCTTGATGAGTTGCTTACTGTCATCCGCGTTCAATTTCTTTCAAAATATCTCTTATCTTTGTGTGGAGCCTCGATTCGTCTAGAAAGTGGAAATAGCTCTGGGTGGTGACTATGAATCCTGGAGGCACCGGGATCTCCAATTTGGTGAGCTCTCCCAGGTTTGCTCCTTTTCCTCCTACGAGGGGTAGGTCTTCTTTATCAACCTCTATAAACCAAACTATGTCCTGGCGTTTTTTTCTCATAATTAGCCTGCTCCGATTGTTTTTCTAAATTGGAAGCCCGGCCCGATACCTCGAAAGCGTTGCTATTATACCACGCTAGTTGAACTAATAGTCAAGAAAGCTTTGAGACAGCCTATTTTTTCTTAGATACCTGGCTCCAGTCACCCCAGGTAATCTTCTCGGGATCTTTGACCAGACCCTTTTCTTTGGCGAGTTCCCTGATCTTAAGTAAGGTGGTGTTGACCTCAGGGGTGAGGAACACCCACCCAGCTCCCTTGGGGATCCAGTAGGGGGAGTTTATGCGCATCACCTGGCATTTCTTTGTGTCGAGGTATATCCCGAATTTCTCGTGCTGCATCATAACCCTCCTTGTTAATCTCTTTTTGCTGCTTCCTTGAGTTTGAGCACTACCTTGTCGATTACCTCATCAGGGGTAGAGGCCCCTGCGGTGATCCCAATGTGCTGCTTTCCTCGGATCCAAGAGAGTTCTAACTCCGCGGCAGTCTCAATATGATAGGTGGCGACACCGGTATCGGAGCAGATTTCGGCAAGCCGTTTGGTGTTGGCACTATCTCGTCCTCCGACCACTATCATTAGGTTAACCTTTTTTGCTAATTCGAAAGCTGCTGCCTGATGTTTGCGTGTGGCATCGCATATAGTATTAAATATACGAAGCTCAGAGAACCTAATAGGCTCAGAAGTAATAATCTTGGCCACGAAGTTAGCAAAGCGCTCCTGGTTCTGGGTGGTCTGGCAGAGAATCCCAAGGCGTTTAGGCTGGGTATCGAACTGAGGAATCTCCAGAGAAGCACTTGTCTTCTTCCCGGCCCAGCCAAGCACAGCTTGAACCTCAGGGTGTGAAGCATCGCCGAAAACCAGTACCCAGAACCCCTCCTTGCCCAGCTTCTGGGCGATGATCTGCGCTTTGCGCACAAAGGGACATGTGGCGTCGATGATCTCGAATCCTCGAGACTTTATTTGTTTAATAATTTCTGGGCCTACACCATGTGAGGGGATGGCAACAATGCCGCCTTTTACATCCTCTAGACTCTTTGCGATGGTAACCCCGCCCTCAGCAAGCCTGTCAACCACCTGCTGGTTATGGACAAGGGCACCGAGGGTTTGAAGCGGCCCTCGTTCCCTCGATGCTTTCTCCATGATCTTGATAGCTCGCCTAACCCCAAAACAGAATCCCATCTCAGCAGCCTTTTCAATTTCCATTGCTGCTCCCAGGCTGTTTTGAGAATTGTGGTTGCCTCGATAATTTGGAGGCAGAAGTTCAGCGATGCGCTCCGTAATCAAGTTGGCGTATTGAGCTAATTTGAGAGCGATTCGGTCTATGTCCTCACTTGAGGGAAGGTTAAAGGGCGACCTATTCTCACAATGATACTTGGTCGACGTACAATGAAGCGGATTCCTTTACCTGTTCGCTACCGCTAATGCCTACAGGGACGATGGGAGCCCCAGAGCGTGCGGCGATAAACGCAGTGCCAGGTTGAATTTCCTGCAGCTTATGAGAAAAGCTCCTCTTCCCTTCAGGAAACATGCCAACTACATTGCCCTTTGCTTGAGTACCTCCAACGCCTGACGCAGTGCCTCTTTGTCCAGCTCTCTCTCGTCTTACGGGAAAGGCTCCGTAGGCGCGGACAAAATATGCCCCATAGCGATGGTCGAAAAAGTTCCTGTTTTGCCATAAAGGTTATCCTTCGGGGTACGCTGGCGCTAAGTAGTGGCGGGTCTACGTAGATTTATATGATTAGCCACTACTATCAAGGGGCCTTTCTTGGAACATTTTCCTTACCTTCTACCTGCCATCTAGTCAGGGCGGTGAGTAGGGCTTTCATCGCAGTAGTAGCAACATAATAAAACAATATCATTAGACTAATTGTCTTCGATAATGCCGACTATCTGGGCCAGCACCTGTTGCACGTTTAGGCCATTAGTGTTGATGCTCTTAGCATCAACATCTTGTGAAGTTCAGTTCAGATTCTCAATTATATCCCATCGTGGGTATGAGCGCAAACTTTAATCCCGCTTTTTTAGCCATAAAACAGCAGTCAAGAGAGTTAATGCCGCTATAAAGAGAAAAAGGGGTGTCCCTATATGTGACCAAGGGCTAGTTTGGCTGACAGATGGGGGTGGTGTGTGCGATGGCATAGGCATGAGCGTGGGTGTGGAAGTGGGAGTGGGGTTGACAGTAACAGTGGGTGTCGATGTGTCTGTTGCTATGGGGCTATGATTAAGCTCGCGAGGAAGAGTAGGTGTTGGGTTAGGTAGTGGAGTAGATGTGATCGTTGGGGTAGGGGTAATTGTTGGGGTAGGGGTAGGAGATGCCAGACCATAGCCGGGGGAAGGAGTAGCGTTGTCCACAAAGTCGCTGGCTTGATTTGTATCAAATCCTGCAGGTTTGCGTTCCAAAGAATAGCCTTCGCCACATTATGGCAGGGCGGTGACATTATTGTGGAATCATCGCCATAGGAGAGCGCATCAATAATCTTCCCGGCGGGGTCAACAAGCGTGAGACGGTCGCCGGTGTTGCTTAACCCGTTGCCTATGCTGCCATCGGCTATAAAAACTATATTGCCGTTGAAGCTAGGGAAGTTGGCGTAAAAGTCGGTGCTGGCGGCGACTATAGCAAATCCTCCAGATGGTAGAATTAGAGGTGGGATGGGATCGCTCTCACGGTTGTCGCCTATTTTCCATGCAGTCAAGTCAACTGTCTGATTTGTGCGGTTCAGAAGCTCTATCCACTCGAAGGCATGGTCTACGCCGATTTGTGGAGGGTTGTATTGAATCTCATTTATCACTATGTCGCCTTCGTTTGCTGTCATAAGGTGGGGGGTGGAAGTCGGCATGGGTGTGGGAGCTGTTGTAGGCGTGAATGTCGGAGTAGATGTCAGGGTAGGTGCTGGAGTAGGCGTAGGTGTTGAAGTTGGCGTGGGTGTAGGTTCAGGCGTAGGGGTGGGGGTAGGTGAATTTATAGGAGTTGGGCCAACAAAGGTAAGGTCGTCAAAGTAGGCTGTGACAGTGTTTTGAGAGAATGGATCCAGGATAGCTTTGATTCTCACTGAGTGGGCGTTTAATGGTGCAGTGATTTCGCTGGTAGTTAGAAAACAGTATCCAGGTTCATTTCCCAGATAAGGTGAGACATTGTGACTGATTTCTATTCCGAAACCGTCTTCAGTCTCATACCAAGAAACCCCTAGGCAAACCAAGGCATAAGTATCATCAGGGTTTTTAAGTGCCCAGCCACTCAAGGTATAGGCTGAGCCCGGGGATACAGTGGTTATTTGATATACCCATCCTCCTTTTCCGGAACTTGCTGCTATTGAGGCAGCGTGGTCCCCATTATGAGTAGGTGAAACAACAGAGGAGAAGTCACCTTCGTAAGCTTGCCAACTGGAAGTGCCTTCTTCGAACCCGGGGTTCTGCAACAGATTACCCATTTCTTGAGCGTGAAGGATACTCGTCATAGAGTACAAAATGATTATAAGAGTCATAAGGATTGCCATTTGGGAACTTTTCAATTCGGTGAAGCGCTTTCTTAGAAGATGGCTATATATTAACGAACTGGGTTAATTAGTCAAGTCTCCGAGGCATTAAGTACAGTATTACGCTGTGAAGAAATTTTGTTGAACATGGTGACAGGCGTGCTATAATAGAGCCAGCGTAAGAGCAGGGAGGTCAATTCTGGAATCTGGGGAGATAGCTAAGAAGGCTATGGAGGCTGCCCTCGATAAACAGGCCACTGATATCCTGATGCTGGATATCAGACAGTTGACTTCCTTTGCTGACTACTTCGTTATCTGCAGCGCCGGAAGCGACCGCCAGATCAGTGCTATCTGCGATGAGATAGATGAGGTTCTGGGTAAGGCCGGTGTCAGCCTCTATCGCCGCGAAGGCACTGAAGATTCTGGCTGGGTGCTCTTCGATTTTGGACAGGTCATAGTGCATGTCTTCGCTCCATCCCAACGAGAGTACTACGACCTAGAACAGTTGTGGAGCAAGGCTACCCCTGTAATCAGGATTCTCTGATCCATGGCTCGACCTGGCGCTCATAGCTGATTATCTCTTCAGGGGAAAAGAATAGTTCTATCTCTTTTTGTGCATTCTCTATCGAGTCCGACCCATGCACCACATTGCGACCAATATCTAGGGCTAGATCACCTCTGATTGTGCCCGGAGTTGCCTTGACCGGGTCGGTTGCTCCCATCGTCTTGCGCACGACCTCAACTGCATTCTTCCCTTCAAAAACGGCTGCGACAAGGGGGCTTGAGGTAATGAAGCTCACTAGCCCCTCGAAGAATGGCTTGCCCCGGTGGATATCATAGTGTTTTCCTGCCATCTCCCTGTCCATCTGGAGCATCTTCAAAGCCATGAGTTTGAGCCCCGTCCGCTCGAAACGGGAGATTATCTCTCCCAACAGCCCCCGCTGTACCCCATCAGGCTTGACCAAAACGAGAGTTCTTTCCATTTCTCCATTCTCCCATCCTTTATAATTTGGTGGTTCTTTCAGGTCTCTCAGCCAGTTCAGTATCTGTTTGATTACTTCACTGCGATTGAATCTGGTTACCTTTATTACCTCTACCTCAGGACGTTCCTTTATTTTATCAGCCCAGGGATGGGAGGCAAGCATGATTGTGCCCAGCACCTTCTTTTTGCTTTGCAGCGCCTCTATCACGGCATCCTTGAAGGAAGGTGAAAATAGCTCCATCTTCCCGATCTCGTCGATCACTACAATATCCTTGCTTTTTATTGCTTCTTTGAGAGCAGGGATTGCTGTTTTGTCCATGTTATCTATATCAACCCCATACTTACTCACGCGGTGTGGGCTGCGTACGCTGGTATGGGCAAGCACAGCGGTCTTGCCGTCAAGGGTGATAATCTTGAATCCCTGCCGTGCACCCTGGACGCGTATCTCCTCGGTGTAAAAGCCGCCGGAGCTTTTATTCACTTTGACTCAGCACTTCCTTAATAATAGTTGTCTTGCCGCAGCCGGGCTCGCCGCTGAGGAGATAGGCTTTTTTCATACTCATCGACTTTACATAACGCTATGGTTCATTCGGTTAATGTTAATCAATCCATTAGCAGAGCGTTCTATTGAACGCCCTTACATCTCATTTCCCTAAATTTTGCAACTTACGGCTGATGGTAATCGAAGGCCTTCTAAGGTAAAGAGGCTCTAGGGTAGGGGAGTGGTCGAAATCGCCAACCTTGAAGCCTCCTCCAGCCCAGTTCGGCGAGGTAACCGGCTCGCCGAAACCCCGCTGCGCCCTCGATAATTAAAGCTCTGCGTCCCAGCTTTCTCCCGAGTTGCAACTTTACTTCCTGAGGGATTTTTCCGCAGAAAATGGTTTGGCCTTTCATCTCAGGAAGCAGGCTGTCTACAGTTGTCGATGTGTTCCTCAACTAGGCGGCACCACTTTCCTTTCTTAATTCGGAAAAGGGCGGTGGCAATCTCGCCGCGGCCGGCATTCTGGATAGGGCATATTGGCAACAAGGTGAAAGCGTATGGGTAAGCCTCTACTTCAAGTGTGCTTATACCTACCAGTGGTATATTCAGAGCCAGAGCAAGGCCTTTGGCCAGGCTCATCCCTACCCTTAGCCCGTTGAAGCTGCCGGGGCCTTTGGCCACGATAACGCTGTTTATATCGTTGATGTTCAGTTTGCCCTGGTCCAGAAGGCAGACGATGTTAGGTATGACTTCAGCGGTGTGGTTCTGTCCGGCATGCCAGGTCAGCTCTGCAATTACCTCGCCCTGAGACGATAATGCGATGCTGGCGGTCTCGGTTGAGGTATCGATAGCCAGCTCCATCAGTTACTTCCTGTAGCCCCCGGGGCGTTCTTTAATTTAGAGAGCATCTGCACATATCTTTTGCCGAGAGGAACAAAGCTGAGCTTTCGTTTTGTTGAGGAGACAATTTGCATCTCGATGAGCAGATGCTCCTCTGGTAATACGCTCAATCCCTTGTCCGCCCATTCTACCACACATACCCCTTTACCGTAGAGATAGTCATCCAGCCCCAATTGTGCTACCTCTTCAATCCTATCAAGGCGGTAGAGGTCTATATGGTACAGAGGCAGTTTTCCCTGGTACTCTCTGATTAGCACAAAGGAGGGGCTTGCAGTGTATTCGTGTATACCCAGCCCTAGGGCGATGCCCTGGGTGAGGCAGGTTTTTCCTGCCCCCAGCGCCCCTACCAGCAGGATAACATCGTCCGCTGCTGCCAGCTTGCCCAACCTAATTCCCACCCTGCGGGTTTGCTCCGTACTGCTGCTGAGTATCTCCTGATATTTCACGGTTTCCCTTGCCTTGGCGACTTAAAGTGGTCCCATCCATGCTCAGTCCATTTCACAACCTTACCTTGCTCATCCGAAAGGGTAATCTGACCCGAAGCATCGCTCAATATTTCGCCGATGACTGTTATCGGAGTGGACATAATATTTGTGAGTTCGGTAATAACCTTGCCCTTGGCGGTGAAAAGGAGTTCGTAATCTTCACCACCTGAAAGCGCCAGTCCCCGCGCGTCCTTCTTGAAAGAGGCTTTCAATATTTCATGGATGGGCAGTTTATCTATCCATACCTTGGCTCCGACACGGCTTGCTTTACAGATATGGGTCAGGTCGCTTATCAGCCCATCGCTGAGGTCTATGGCTGCTCTCACGCCATGCTGTACCAGTATTTGCCCCTCGGCGACCCTGGGCTGAGGCCGCAGATGGGATTCTCTGAGGAAAGCGGTCGTTTTTTTGTCGAACTTGAGACCTGATTTCAGCATCCTGAGCCCAGCCGCCGACTGCCCAAGGTAACCAGTCACTGCGATTTGGTCTCCGGGCGCTGCTGCTGAGCGCATGAGCAGGTCACCTGATGCCTTTCCTATCAAACTGACGTCCAGGATGACCACCGGGGCTCTGCTGATATTGCCGCCGACGATATCCACATCGAACTTCTTTGCTAACTCTTTCATGCCACGATAAAGCTCTATAATATTGTTCACCTCGGTCTCCGGCGGCAAGCCCAGCGAGACCAAGGCGAAGCTAGGAGTCCCGCCCATGGCGGCAATGTCGCTGATGTTTACCGCAAGCGCCTTCCAGCCCAGTTCTCTCCAGGTGGCGACGTTCAGGGTGAAATGCACATCCTGTATCAGGATGTCGGTGGTGGCGAGCTGGACGGATTTCTCAGTGCGCCAAGCGGCAGTGTCATCGCCGATGCCCAGGACAAGGTCACTTCTCGAACATTTGCCCACAGTCTTGGCGATAAGCTCTATCAGGCCGAATTCCCCTAATTCCCAGACCTTCATGGCTAGTGATTATAGCTGCTTTAGGGCGAGTCCACAACCAATGGTCAAACGGAGCTAAACCTGATATAGTAGCTTGTAACATGCGCTACGCAGTTCTCTCTGATATCCACGGCAACCTGACTGCCTTCCAGGCAGTGCTACAGGATATAGAGGCTAGAGGTGGAGTGCAGCGTATCTGGTGCCTGGGAGACATCGTGGGCTACGGCCCAGACCCCAAGGAGTGCATCGAGCTGCTTCGCCAATACGACCACCTCTGTGTAGCTGGCAACCACGACTGGGGTGCTATAGCCAAGATAGATATAGATGATTTCAATCCCGAGGCTGCTGCCGCCTGCCGCTGGACAGGGCAGCAGCTAGGTCCGCAGGAGGTTGATTACCTTGCCCATCTGCCGCTCATGGTTAGTGAGGGCGATTTCACCTTGGTGCACGGCAGCCCGCGTGAGCCGATATGGGAGTACTTGGTTTCCACGTACAGCGCCAAGGTCAGTTTCGATTACTTTAAGACCAGGTTCTGCTTGGTGGGACACAGTCACGTGCCTATCTTCTTTGAGAATCTTGCTAATGGGGGAGAATGTCTGCTGCACAATCTTACGCCTGACGCTACTATTAATCTCGGTGTGAACCGGCTTATTATAAATCCCGGAGGATTAGGCCAGCCTCGTGATGGCGACCCCAGGGCCAGCTACGCCATCTACGATAGCGACCAGAATGTAATCTGGCATTATCGCGTGCCCTACGACATAGCTCTTACCCAGCAGAGGATGAAGGAGCGTGGGCTGCCTCACAGGCTCTCCGCCCGGCTGAGCTACGGCTGGTGAGCTTGGCGCCTGGGTCTCCATAGAAGAACTGTTTAGAAATTGA
>CAWHAI010000026.1:0-25336 GCA_963827295.1 uncultured Chloroflexia bacterium | reverse complement strand
ATATGGTGACCGAAATCGTTCCGGGCCCTACGGCCAGGTTGCGATTTCTAGATGGGCTAAGCTCAATGGCTTCTTCGAGACCTGGTATCAGCACCACTTCAGACTGAACGTCGCCAATGGGGACCCAAGCTCGAGATACAAAGAAACATTATTGCCTGGACCGGCCTGAACCTGCCCAGGATCAAATAGACAGACTTCGAGGGAAAAGGAGAATACCATGAACATAGCCTTCACCGAAGAACAGGAAATGTTGCGAAAGGCAGCGAGGGATTTCCTGACTGCAGAGTGTGCCAAGAAGAAAGTAAAAGAGCTTGAGGAGGACGCAAAAGGTCACTCCGCCGAGATTTGGAAGAAGATGGCCGATTTAGGATGGCAGGGGATGGTTATCCCCGAGAAATACGGCGGGCAGGGAATGACCTTCCAGGACTTCACTGTTCTTCTGGAGGAGATGGGGAGAAATATCCTGCCGGCCCCTTTATCTGCACTGTGATTGAAGGTGCTTACCCCATCATGGATGCCGGAACCGAGGAGCAGAAGAAAGAGTTCCTGCCCAAGATAGCCATGGGGAGCTGATCTTCACCATGGCTCACCTCGAGCCCAATGGGCTGTTCGATGCCTCCGGAATTACCTCAAGGCAACACATAAGGGCGACCACTACGTGCTCGAGGGCACAAAGGTCTTCGTGGAGATGGCGAATGTCGCCAACTACATACTCTGCGCAGCCAGGACAGGCAAAGGGCCATCAGCCGAGGATGGCATCACTGTTTTCATAGTGGATGCTAAGAGCCCTGGGATACACATCGAGGTCATGCCCACCATCGGCATGGATAAGCTCTGCGAGGTACAGTTTAAGAACGTCACTGTTCCCCAAAAGCACGTCCTTGGAAAACCGGACAAGGGCTGGCACATCGTTGAGAACGTGATGCGGAGAGGCGCTATCGCCAAGTGCGCCGAGTCCGTCGGTGGCATGCAGGCAGCAGTGGATATGACAGTAGCCTATTCCAAGGAAAGGGTTCAGTACGACAGACCGATCGGCGCCTTCCAGGCGCTGCAGCATATCCTGGCTGATATGTGGACAGCCATGCAGACCAGTCGCTATATCCTCTACCAGGCAGCCTGGATGGAGTCGGAAGGCATGCCCTGCACCAAGGAAGTTGCTATGGCCAAAGCATATATCAACGAGAAGTACAAGTGGGTCACTGAAAGAGGCGTATTGCTACATGGCGCCATCGGCACCAGCAGGGAGCACGATATACCGCTCTACTTCAGAAGGGCTAAGTCAGCCGACATCCGTTACGGCGGCACTGATTTCCAGAGAGAGATTGTGGCTAACAAGATAGGGCTGGTTTCGTAGTAAAGAACTAAAGAGACAAATTTGAAAGAGGTGGGGCAGAATCTGCCTCACCTCTTCTGTTTTCAACTTTTCTAGTTTGGCGGGTTTCGTCCGACTAGGCGGACTTCACCCGCCACCCTTTAACTCATGTCCCCGCCCCCGAAGTCGTTTCAGAACTTTTTATGGTTTGAAGGTAACTTCCTTCCTAAGGATATCGTAGAATCTATCTCTCGCGCTCCGTTCGATCCAAGGGCAATGACCGCACTTCTCTAAAAGGATGAATCGAAAGTCTTTCAGAATGCGAGAAAGAGGGTCTTTAATCCCTTCGGAAGGATGGGGATCGTAGTCGCCATGGATCGCGACTACAGGACATCGGATTCTCTTCCCGAGCTCTAAAAGCTTCCCACTGCTTCTTAGCGCCCTGGCTTGTTCCCATACACTTTGATAGATATCGTACTGGCATTCCAGTATCTCGCTGTCATAGGGCAAGGGATTATATGAATCAGCCTTAGATATCAACTTGCCAAGTCGGGCCATGAGCGTGTTTTTGCCTTCGGTGGCGGGGTCGTTCAAGTTTGCCATTAGGGAAATGGCTTCCTCTCTTTCTTCTTTACTAAGCCGACTTAACCGGGTTTTCATGATATCTGCGGCGTATTTTTCTTCGTAGGGCCCACTACCAATGAGTATGAGTTTTCTTAAGAATGAAGGATAGTGGGCGGTAAAAATGAAACTGAGCATTGCACCCCACGAGAAACCAATCAATGTAAAAGGAAGGTCCCCGTTCTTTTCCAGAACGGACTTCAGCTCTTGGACTTGCCCTTGAAGTGTTGTCGCTGTTTGAAGTGGCTCTAAAACACCCATAACGGAGGAAAGTTCTCGAGCAACTGGTGCCATTTCTCCGGGTGCGCCCGGCCCACCGTGAATGACAGCTACATTGAAAGGCTTGTTTCCATATTTTCTCAAGTTTTTCATATTTATATTTGTACAAAGTTTAACCTCTTTTCAATTTAGAGTAAATGGGTTCCCTTTTCGAGCAGTGCTGATTCAAAATCAAGTGCTTTCGGAGCGGTTGAATCTTCAAAGAAAGGTTCCCTTTTCAAATTATGCTTACAATAGCTGTTCAGCTTCAAATAGAAAAGGGCCCGCACAAAATCACTAGCGGACCTCAGCTATGTCAGGGCGAAAGAGTAACCGACTAAACGCACTTTTTAAAGCACTGTATTTTGTTGCTTAGCTTCCCGGTGGCAGCTCCCGAAAGCGAAACTCAACCGTCTTATACCTCGATATTCTGATCTCCTCGATGATCTCCACCAGCCATGCTGTCCTCGGGATCGTGATCAGGAAATAGAGAATCGGAGAGGGAGGATTTAAACCTCCGATCAGGAGACAGCCAGGAGTTTCCGTTTCTCTAGGTCATCTGCCACTTCGGCGAGCCCCAGTTCCTCGAGCTTTGTCCTCGTTTGCAGTCCGGTGACGACATCCCATCCCCTAAGAGGATAATACTCGTCCTTCATCCCTTCGAATCTCTCCCGCTCGACTACCGCTCCCTTTCGTGAGATTACCTCACCATCCTTCCCCGGTGCCAGGCATTCGGGGTTCAGGGTGCCGAACTTGAGCGGTTTTGTGTAGAAAGGCTCGGGGAGCACGTCATCTTCCCTTCCTCGATGACCTTCCCTGACCAGTATGGCCCTCTGCAGATTGAAAACCCGTTCACCGATCCGGTAAAGACCCTGCTCGTCTACCTCTCTTCCGGTAACCGCGGAAAGAAGCTTGCTTTCAACACCGGGGTCTCCAACGTGATCCTCCGAATGTCTGACCTGTGTAATCGGCCACAGTACATCGCAAAGAATCAAACTCTCTTTCGCATAGGCTCGGTCTTGGATCTTTGTTGTGGCCAGGGCTTTGCCGTCATAGGTAGAGAAATCCGCGGCAAGCTCGCCCCCCCAGAACCTCCTGGCGATTTTGCGGAAGGCCTCGCTGGAGAGGTAGGAGCCCTCAACCTTGTTAGCCCAGTTCAGCCAATCGAACAGAGCAATGCCCACCTCATGAAGCTGGTGCATAGGCAGCGTCGGTTCCATAGCGTACAGCAAACCTGATACGATGTACATTCTCGGACAGTATGCCGAAATCCGCCCTGCTTTTGAAACGTAGTCAGTGATTAGTTCCTGTGATCCCTTTCCCACAGAATCCGCCGCCTTGACGAGGCCCTGTGCAAGGATTTCGCCGAAACCCTCTCTGAATGTGATCTTCCTTAGCAATATCTCTATGAATTCGAGGCTCCCCAGCTTGGATATAGGTATCCCGATACTCTCGTCATCCAGGATACCGGCTTTATAGCACCTGGACAGCCACGCAATCATAGTGTGAACCGGGTACACATCAAGGCCATAGCTATCGCAGAGGACTGTCGCCAAGAATGGGACCTCGTTCACTTCGCCGTAGTGTCTCACCGCCCACTCGTGATAATAGACCGCAGAGCCGCAGAAGAACTTGTGCCGCGTTCCATCTTCTGTGGCCCGGGTGGCCCTGATGCAGCCGCTTCCACCGATGCAGCCATAGCATGGGTCCAGCTTCATCTCAGTATCTGTCGTCGGCCTTTCGTCGTGCAGCGTTGAGAAGCCGGTCTTCAGTTCACGGACATATCTCCTCAGTTCCTCAAGTTTCTCCGGGTTGGCTGCAGTCGCTTTCTTTGAACCCCTCACAGCAATGGCCTTCAGCTTCTTGGCACCCATAACCGCCCCAAAGCCATTGGAACCGCTGGCATCGTTATCAGCAATAAGGCCGGCAAAGGTTACCATATTTTCACCTGCAGGTCCGCAGGCTACCACCCTTGTGGAGCTTCCGAGCTCTGTTTTCAGCGTCTCTCGCGCCTGAACTGTGCTCTGGCGCCAGAGGGTGGACGCATCTCTGATCTCGGCGACACCATCCTGGATGGACAGATAGATTGGCCTGTCAGATTCCCCCTTAATCACAATGCCGTCATAGCCTGCGAATTTCAGTTGGGCCCCCCAGCTGCCGCCCATATTGGTGTAGGAGAAGTGCTCGGGGTTGGTCGCCGGTGATTTTCCGCAAACGGTCCACCTGGAACCAGCGATCCCGGAGAAGCCTGCAAGCGGCCCGGTCATGAACAGGAGCCGGTTCTCAGGATCCAGGGCGCCTGTCTGCGGTGATACCTCATCCCAGTAGATCTTGGCAGCAATGCCCCTGCCGCCCAGAAACCTGTCGGCGTAGTCTGCCGTGGGCAGATCAGTCGTGCTCCCCGAGCTTAGATCAACCTTCAGGATCTTTCCGGCATATCCATATTGCACTGCCATCTCGCTCCTTTTCATCTTCCCGTGATTATCCGCAACTTAATGCGAACTTATACGATTATCTGCCGGCCTCGCTGGAGCTAATGAGCACAGACCTGCATCTCAGGGGACAGCGATGAGTTTCCGTTGATCTAGGTCCTCTGCCACCTCGTTGAGCCCCAGCTCCTCGAGCTTCTTCCTCGTCTGCAGGCCGGTGGCAGCGTCCCACCCTCTTAGCTGATAGTATCTGTCCTTCATCCGCTCGAATTCGTTCCTGTCAACAACCTCACCTTTCCGTGAAATTACCTCCCCGTTCTTTCCCGGCACCAGGCATTCAGGATCGTGGACGTTTGTTTCCAGGGGAGTATTGAAGTAAGGCTCCGGAAGCACATCGCTCTCCCTTCCCCTGTGACCTTCCCTGACCCGTATGGCTCTCTCCAGATTGAAAATTACCTCTCCAATCCTGCGGAGCCCCTCCTCGTCCACCTGTTTTCCGGTTACTGCTGATAGGAGCTTGCTTTCAAGTGCCGGGTCGCCCACATGGTTAGCCGAGTTCTTGACCGTCATTATCGGCCAGACGTATATGCAGAGAATCAGGCTTGCGATTGCAGACTCGCGATCCTGGACCATCTTGGCAGCCAGGGCTTTTCCGTCATAGGTGGAGAAATCAGCTGCGATCTCGCCCCCAAGGAACTCTCTGGCTACGGCGCGCCATACGTCGCTCGTAACATACGCCCCTTCATCCTTGTGGACCCAGGCCAGCCATCCGCTTAGAGGCTTGATTGTCTCCGCATACTGGTATCTAGCCACTCTCGGTTCCATAGCATGGAAAAACGCTATTGGTGAGAAGAGCCTGGGATCTCCGCCTGGGGGCTCTTCAGCTTTGATGGTGTGTTCAGTAATCATTCCATCAATCAGCTCCTTTGCTCCCCCGCCCACTACGTTGGCAGCGCGGGCTATTCCCAGGGCAAGGATGTCTCCAAAGCCCTCCCTCAGTGATATCTTCTTCACTAGGGTTTGAATAAACTCAAGACTCCCCTTTTCAGATATAGGAATGCCTGTACCTTCATCTGTCAAAATGCCCGCTCTCCGGCATCTCCGGAGCCAGGTAATCGATGTCGCAATACCGAAAGCATCCAGTCCGTAGTCATCGCAGAGCTTGGTGGCAAGGAACGGCACCTCATTAGGCTCTCCGTAGTATTTGTGGGCCAGCCCCTGATAGAACATCGAAGAGCCGCACATGAATTTACCTTTGGTGCCATCCGATGCTTTGTAGGTTTCTCGCCAGCAACCGTTGCCCCTGCAGCCATAGCAGACCTGTTTCTTCATGTTCGGGCCGGGTGGAAGTCCCCTGAGAATCATTGTGAGTGGTAGCGGCCCGCCGCTGGTATACTCGCGAATGATATCCGTGAGCTGTCGAAGGCCCTCCGGATTGGCCGCAGTTGGCTTGTTGCCGCCTCTGACCACGATGGCCTTCAAACTCTTGGAGCCCATGACAGCTCCGAAGCCCCCTGAACCACTGGCGTCCTCATCAGCCAGAAGACTGGCAAAGAGCACCCCATTCTCACCGGCGGGGCCACAAGCCACAACCCTCACCGAACTTCCAAGTTCCCCCTTTAGAGTGTCGCGCACCTCGAAGATCCCCCTGCCCCAGAGGGCCGAGGCATCCCTCAGCTCAGTAGTGTCATTCTGTACGAAGAGATAGACCGGTTTGTCCGATCTGCCCTGGACCACGATCCCGTCATATCCGGCAAGCTTGAGTTGGGCGCCCCAGCTTCCCCCAAGATTGCAGGTGCAGAATTGCTCCGGGTTGGTGACCGGTGATTTTCCGCAAACTGTCCACCTGGAGCCCGACAACCCAGGAAACCCTGCGAGCGGCCCGGTCATGAACATTAGCCGGCTTTCAGGATCCAGGGCGCCTGTCTGCGGTGAAACCTCATCCCAGTAGATTTTGGCGGCGATGCCCCTTCCGCCTAGAAACCTGTCGGTGTATTCCATTGTTCGCATGTGTGTTATTTCGCCTGAGGATAAGTCCACCCTCAGGATTTTTCCGGCATATCCATATTGCGCTGTCATCTCGCTCCTTTTCCCGGATTATCTAGAGGGTAGCATGAGCCAATCTGACTGTCAATCAGCCTCGTTAGTTCATTTCACGGAATGACGAGTCTGCGAAATCAAGTCCTTGTGGAGTACCCCATTCATCAAGTATAATTGAGGCCAATTGAGTTATTACCCTTTTCATACATGAGGTTCTGCTAATAGTAGACATGGTGCAAAATAAAGTCCTTCAAGATTCTGCGCAGGATCTTGAGAACTCCATACGCGGACGCCTTGGTATTCCTCACGATGCGAAGCGAGTTATTGTATTTTCTGAATCCAGCCACTGGGACCCAAGCTGGATGCTTACGTCAGAGGAGTACTTCCAGCGAATGGTATGTCATAACCTCGATGATGCCCTCAGCGAGTTGATTAAAGAGCCACGCCGGGTATACTCGATTGAATGTGTCTTCTTTCTTCGCATGTATTGGGAGCGGCGGCCAGAAAAACAAGATACCGTACGCAAGCTGGTCAACGAAGGTCGACTCCGTCTCACCAGCAGCGGCGTGACTACCGCCGATACGCTGCTACCTGATGCTGAGGCGATCTTGCGAGACCTGCTAATCGGGCAGGAGTGGCTCCGTTCAAATGGCATGACACAAGAGCCATTGTTGGCCTACTTTCCTGATAGCTTCGGCCATTCGCCAGCCCTGCCGTCACTTCTCAAAGCGGCAGGCTTCAGCATGGCAGCCGTCACACGCATTGACGGGATGTTATCTCCTAGCTCCTACCACGAGCTGCTCTGTACAAGGTTCCCTTTGCCGCAGTCCAGCGCAGCAATATTGATGAAAGAAAAACGCAGCTTCGATTTCATCTGGCGTGGCCCTGATGGTGCCGAGGTCTTGTGCCATTGGAACGCATTCACCTATGGACAAGGTGACCTTCTTGCTCACCGGGGAATCACGCGCGTATATGTTATCCCCAGCGCAATTTCCGACCGTTCCGATTGTAACGTATCACACAAGATCGAGCGGTTCACGGCCCAACTGGCCCCATATTCCCGAACGCCCTATGTCTTCTGCCCAATCGGCGGCGATTTCGTCGGCCCCCTTCCCGATCTCCTGGCCTCTATTAGACCGCTATAACCGCGTCCATTACCCTAAGACTGGCATCTGGGCCGTCAATGCAGGGCTTGATGATTACCTTACTTTAATCAACTGCCACCGTGACGTGCTCCCTGTCGTCGAGATTGATCCTAACCCCTACTGGACAGGCTTCTATACCTCCCGTCCCACGCTCAAGAAGAAATGTCATGACCTCGTTGATACCTTATTGCTCGCTGAGCAACTCGCCCTTCTGCCAGAGAACAAAGGCGCCGGGCAGGACATAGGCAAGGTTCTCGAAAAAGATTGGTGGTATGCAGTTGTATCCAACCACCATGATTACATTACCGGCACAGCACCCGACCGGGTCGTGCGTAGCGAACAGCAACCATGGCTCGAAAAAGCGCTTGTAGAGGCCAATTCAACCATCAAGGGTTTGATACCGGAAAGCCCGCCAGCAAAATATCAGCGTCCCGCAGCTACACCAGCGAGGCTGCCAGAATTGCGGCGTCATGGAGGGGTGGTCGAAGTAAGCACGCCACACTATGTTATCGAACTTGCAGAGAATAAAGGTGGTGCGATTCTCCGTGCCTGGCACCCGGTTACGCAAAGGCCTCTGCTGTCGGTATCCAATGACCTTGTCAGCTACCTAGACTCGGGTGGCTTATGGAGAATGGGATACGAGTTCTTTGGCGGGACATTCAAAGAGCTTCGTAGATCATCCGATCGCTCTACCCGGCTTGAGGTCCACGAGCGAGAGGGATGCCTGGAGGTTTCCTGCGATGGCGAGCTAGATGGCGAGACAATACGCCGCCTGTTGTGGTTCCAGAACGACTCGCCTTTAATTCGCTTCCGTGTAGAGGGTCGAGCCGCTGAACGCCGCACTGTGACTTTGCGGTTCGCAACCGGCTTGTCTCCCAGCCAGCTCGTCATGGACGCACTTGGTGGCGTCGTAGTCCGGCCGCTCCAGAGAATATATGACCCGACGTTCTGGTCCTTGCAACACTTCATGCATCTTCAGGATGATGCTAACGATAGGGGCATTGCACTTTTTCTGGCTATGCCAGGTGCTGTATCGTGTCGGCCCGATGGAGGCTTGGAGTTAGTGGCACTGCGCAATGCCACCTGCGAGCGGGCATTCGGCCTTTTCCCCCTCCTGGGATTGCCAGCGGTTGGCCACGAGGAGTCTACCTACACCTTTGACTACGCCCTCTTGTTTACCGAAGCCGGTAACTGGCGTGATAATAAAATTCCACTCATTGCCCGCAACGTTTTCGACAATCCTTGGGACACAACTGGCCGCGCCAAACTGCGCGAACTTGCCTCATCCATTGTCACAGTCGACCAGCCAGAAGTCTTCGTCACCGCGGTGAAACCTGCTTCTCGTGGCAAAGGGCTCATAGTTCGCCTCTGCACTCCCACATCGTTCGGTACTTCTGTTGTTCTCACCATCAACGACCGCCCCCTGAAAGCAGCCTTCCGCTGTGACGCAAGAGAACGTGACATCGAACCGTTGCAGGTTGAAGGACAGAGAGTCCAACTGACGATGCCCGGGGTCATCGCCACTATAAGGCTGTTGTCGTAAGAGGGGTCTTCAAATCTCAGCGAATGGAATCAACACGGTCGAATCAGACAATTGAGGAGTCGCTATAAAATACAGCATTTACAGTCAAATATCACCCCAACAACGCCCGCAGTGCTTCAAACCTTCCAGCACCTTATATTTGGTTTGCGGCAGTGTTCTTGCGTCTGATTACATACCGCAGTAGAATATCTTAAATGCTTCCAGATAATCTTCAACCCAACTTTTATCCGCGCAAGGAAAATGTACCTTATAGATCCATCCTATTTATTTGTGATGCCAATACCTGCCGTAGCCCTATGGCTGAGGCCATGCTCAAAAAGATGCTGGCTGATTTCGAAGGGAAAGCAAGGGAGATCGAAGTTAAATCTGCGGGTATAGCGCCTCGCGCTCGGGATGATAGTGCCATTACATGGGATGTGAAATGGTTGTTGAAGGAAGAAGGGATTCACGTTGAGAATTTCCGCTCTAAAGACCTGAAAAGGCATGGGGAACTCCTGGAAGAAGCAGATTTAGTGCTCACTATGAGCCAAGAACAGAAGAGTAGAGTATACCAACTTCCAGAGGCTGACGGCAAAGCTGTATATACATTGCGAGAGTTTGTAGGGGAAGTTGGCGATATCGCTGACCCCTTTGGCGAAGGAGACGCGGCATACGCCCATTGTAGGGACGAGATAAAAATGTGCCTGCAAAAGCTAATCACGAGGCTACTTGCCAATCCTTCATTGTAGGAACACGGTTTGCCCTGGCTCTCACAACCAAGAACGCTGAACCTCTTGTACCTTGAGCAGACTCACCTCTTCTGACATTCCAACCCCAACACACCAGCTTCCTAGCCAATTACGGTACTATTTTCTCATCTGTATCCCCTGAGATATCTATTGCCAGCGAGATGCAATAGGGCTAATCTTCTATTAGGCTATTCTAGTGCGAATATAATCCATAGCTATCAGAGGTAGATAATATGAAGAAAGTGCAAGACATCATGGCGAAGGATGTTGTGACGGCAAATCCTCAGATGTCTGTAGCTGTTGCTGCCAAACTGATGCTTCAAGAGGACGTTGGGTGCCTTGTGGTGATGGAGGAAAGCAAAATAAAGGGAATAGTCACCGACCGAGACCTGATGTCTTGTGCTGTGGGGCAACATAACATCGAAGAATGCAATATTCTAAACCACATGAGCAGCCCAGTTGTGACAGCACGACCCGATGTGCTGCTTATCCACCTAGCTAAGGTGATGGCCGCAAAAAGAATCAAGCGAGTGCCTATCACTGACGAGGGGGAGCTTGTTGGAATCGTTTCCTTTTCTGATATTGCTCAAGATATGGACACCCAGGTTGCGGACATGTGGTCGGAATGGCTCGAGTTAATAGCCGTCACAAAGACTTCTGCTCAGCATCGCCGGGGAAGGGGAATCGAGAAAGAAGTCTCCTGTTGAGCATCATCGGGGGAAGCGATTCGATGAGTCCATTCAAGACTAAGTCAACGGACTGCTAAACCTCATAGTAAGATAGTATACGCTGCATCATCTCCAGTGACTCCCATCTTCCAGGCCTCATCCGCAGAGTCCCAGTTTCATTTTCATGTCGGTACAAATAGTCTTTCTAACTTGCTCCAATCCCGCAAAGTCAGTGCGAATGCCAAAGATGCTATCTGTATTGTATTCAATGAGCGGGTTATCAATCCATACAAGAACCGATGTCTTTGGAGTCATTGCTCTCATAATATTAGTCGCTTTCTCCTGAGGCGTCTTGCGGCAAAACAGTTGTCACGGTAGAATGTCATTGAACCGTCTACAATGAAAATTCGCAGGTTTCTCAAAGAGCTAGGGATCTCGCTACTACTGGTGGCAATCACAGCAGGGATACTAGTAGGCTCTGGTCTGTGTACGCGTGCCCCAGAGACTGCTGAAATAAGCCCTGCTATCACGAATACCGAACTTGAGCTCATAGTCACCAATAATGACACATTTGACTGGATGAATGCTCAACTGGAACTGAATAATGCCTTCCGGTACGAAATCGCAGCTATTCATGCTGGCGAAACCTTGCATCTGAAACTTCAGGATTTCACCAAAGCTGACGGCACAAGGTTTGACCCACTTTCAGAAGCACCAAGCAACCTTGTCATTGCCTGCGATACGCCAAAAGGCAAGGTGCAATGGATTGGAAGCATTTCAAAAAGCCACTAGCAGAATAGCCAAATAAATATCGTCGTCCGGCTACCCCGACAGCTCCCAGTAATGCTTCACGGTGTGCTTTTCCCTTAGTTGACTTGCTGTAAATATCTTGATTTAGCTTCCTTACTTCAATCCCTTGCTTTCCCTCTCGACATCCTCAATCTTTGCCTCCCGTTGCTTTTGTATTACAGTATTTATATAACCATGGTACTTAAGTTCAACCACATTCACCCAAATCGTCTATAGAATTCATATAGACATTCCAAATAGAATATTTCTGTAGACGTGTAAGTTAGGAGGTAACGAGTCTTGAAAATGACTACGAAATTTTATGCAACAGGCGCAAAGAATCAAAAGTTGTTGATACTAGGGTTTTTTTTAGGTTTGGTCAGCGTTCTTCTTTTGAATTCCTTCTATTTTGTGGATAACCATAGGTGGTATTGGGACATAGCTCCTTTTATTGGCGTCCTGATTACCGTTTCAGCAGCCTCAGGAGGTTTACTGATAGGCCACAGCTTATCTGTCTCTCAGGAGAGACGCCTCTGGCTGGTAGGACTCGGTGGCGTCTTGGGGCTTGCCTGGTTTGCGAGCGGGACAGTAGCGGCGAGTTTAGGTTCTTCTTGGGCATGAACTACTTACCTCATGGTTACATAGGTTGGGATAGTTACTCCAGCGAATACTTGGTGGGTTGGGTTGATATCAGTCTACTTCAGTTTGCAACAGCGACAGGTCTTCTCGGAGGTTTCTCTGTAGGATTTGGCCTCTCTCCGAGATCAAAGAGCGGGTTGAAACTTGTAACCGCTACTCTCAAGGAGAATCAGAAAATAAGCTCCAGCCCCTGTAAAATCAACGAATGAACCCAGCCTCGATTCATAAGCTAGTGCCATCGTATTAGTGATTCACCACCCGAGTTCCAATAACTACCCCACCCGTACCCTGTAGTGCTTCAAGCTGTCTTCAAAGATGTTTTTACAGTTCAGAATATGGAAGCTCCATCAAATAGGCATTGCGTAAGCAGTATCTACAAGGTTCGCAGTTGTAGCTGGATTATATTCAACCACCCCTCAAAAAATCCAGGACTGCTTTGTTAAATCTACCGCTCATCTCCATGTTGAACATGTGAGAGCCACCATCTATCTGGACTAGCTTAGCATTCGGTATCAGCTTTGCTATCACTTCAGAAGAACTGGGTTTGATGGCTCTGTCTTTGGTCCCAACTATCACCAATGTACGGGCTTTAATTGTAGGTAAACTGTCTAAAGTATTGTGACCTCCTACAGCTTCCAGTTGCCCAAGCAAACCTGTTTTTCCATTCAATCTAGCCTGAATCTTCCCTAGAGGGATGAAGATAATTCTAAATAGTGGCCTGTTGAAAGCTACACCATATAGCGTATCTGTTATCTTAGAATAGGCATGCTTCTAGCATCATCGTCAGTATAATCCTCACCAAATCTCAATGCTTTTAGCAATTCTGGAGCAAAACCGCTTGACTCATCCCTCCCGGCATAAGTGCATCCTAATACCAGTTTGTTTATTCTCTCTGGGTAGTTTATAGCCACCGCTTGAGCGGTCATGCCTCCCATAGATACACCCAACACATGAGCTTTCTTGATGCCCAGATGGTTCATCAAACCCACTGTGTCATCTGCCATCATCTTCGTTGAGTATGCGCCGTCTGGTTTATCACTCTTTCCAACACCTCTATTATCGAATGTAATGACACGGTAGTACTTCTTGAATGCACGTGTTTGAAACATCCAAGCAGTTTGGTCACCAGAGTATCCCATTATGAGAACCAAAGGTTCTCCCTCCCCTTGAACTCTGTAATTGATATTGATTCCGCTGACTTTTGCCTTTGGCATCCTTCACCTCCTTATTCATGCTAGTCTTTGCAGTGGTTAGATTAGTACATTTCTTGCGCCATTATACATTTCGCAGTAGAATATCGCAAGAAGCTGAATCTCTCCTAAATAGAGTGAATAATGGGGGTAAAAAGATGATAAGCAACAAAGCTAGAATTATTCGCATGGCAGCGGTACAGATGGAGTCGAACAACGGTCCTATTGGGGCCAACCTCGAACACGCTACACCCTTGGTCAACCATGCAGCGCAAAAGGGAGCGAAGCTTATACTGCTTCCCGAGTTCATGCCTACGGGGTATATATTCAGCAAGGCCATATGGGACAATGGGGAGCCGAAAGAAGGTCTGACTGTCAAGTGGCTCCGAGAAAATTCCAAGAGGCTAGGCGTCTGGTTAGGAACTAGTTTCCTTGAAGCTGAGGGTGAAGACTTCTTCAATACATTTGTCTTAACAAGCCCTGATGGAAACGAAGCTGGTCGGGTGCGGAAACAAACTCCAGCTGCCCTCGAGGCGTACTTTTTCAAGGGAGACATCGGACCGCATTCGATTGAGACAGAACTTGGCAAAGTAGGAGTAGGCATCTGCTACGAGAATCAACTTTCGTACATCCCGCAGATGATGCAAAAGCAATCAGTGGATATGATTCTCATGCCCCATTCGGCCCCGACACCGATGCAACGCTTCCCTTTTGGTCGGAAACAAACCGAGTACTATAACAATCAACTAAAAGAACTGCCGCGTCGCTATGCCCGTCTAGTTGGTGTTCCAGTGGTCATGGTCAACAAATGCGGCGCTTGGCAAAGCCCGTTGCCGTTGCCGTGGGCCATAGGTGGGAAACAGAAATCGAGCTTTCCTGGCCTATCGGCAATAGTCGATTCTGATGGGATCGTAAAGGCACAACTTGGCACAGAGGAAGCGGTCATAGTCGAAGACGTCACACTTGACCCATCACGTAAAAATTATGAACCACCAAAATGCTACGGACGGTGGGCATTTGAAGGGCCTTCGTTGATGAACTTATTCCCAGCGTTGGAAGTATCTGGACGCCTGTCATATTCATTGAGCTCTGAGCGAAAGAAAAAGGCACGACAGATCTCATCTTCTAAGAAATAGTTATACCACCACCCTGTGGTGCTTCATGCTGCTCTTAACCCACAAGAAGTCCATGCCCCAAGCCACCAACCCTCTCCGATTTTGACTACAGGGCTTCTTGCCATGCCCTAGATTTCGCAGTAGAATGTCGCAATTAGCTTAAGATGCTAAAAATGGCCTGCGAATGTGCGAGGAGGCTAACATGAGTGACTATTCCAAGACCAACTTTGTTAAAGAACACCTGCCTGCGAAAGGCGCCAGAGTGGAGCTGAAGAATGGCCGGTTTCTTGATGTCATCAAGGGAACCTACTTCAGCCCAGAAGTGAGCCTCATTATTGAGGGGGGAAGGATTAAATCTATGCCAGGCCTGCCAGGTGAACCTAAAGATATGAAGCCAGATTTCACAATAGACCTGAAGGGTAAAACCGTCCTGCCAGGTCTTTTCAACACTCACTGTCATATTAACGTGATGATGACGACATTGTTTCCCAGTCTTCGGGATATCAGGCTTTCTAAGAAATTCAGTGAAGTTCAAAAAGCTAAAACCATGGCTGAATGCCTTGCTCACGGTATCACAAATATCAGAGATGCATTCAGCGAGGATTTGCGCTCCAGTTGGGCTTTAAGAGAGATGATTTCTTCAGGCGAAATACCCGGTCCCGCGTTTTCTACAGTCTGTCCTTGTTGGCCCGCCAAATTCATATCTGGCGGAGAAGTATGGATTAGTGATGCGACTTCTGGGTTCTACTATAGGTGTATCTAAACTTGACCATGAAAGACATGAGGCTGGTGTTGTGGAATTCCCCATAAATGCGACTGAGCAACAGGTGAGGGATGCGGTAGATAGAGCTATAGACGAGAGAGGGGCGGAAGTCATCAAAATCGGCGAACAGCGTGAGAGTCTGACCAACTTCAAACCAAATTTGACGATAATGACAATCAATCAACTCCACGCCTTGGCAGACCAGGCACGGCGCCGGGGTGTGAAGTCTATGATGCATCATGTATCTGTAGAGTCCTTTCGACGAGGAATAAAAGCTGGGGTTTCGTCACTCGCGCACGTGGCCATAGATTCGCATCTTGCCAAAGAAGATGTAGATGCTTTTAAAGCTGCAGGGTGTCTTATTGAGCCTACTATGTCCGTGGGATACGCACTCGCATGGAAAATCGCAGGTGACCCGTGGTATAACCATGCTGAAATGAATCAGTTAACTGAGTATAGAGATAAAACCTACACATTCACGAATCTGGCGGATGAGTACTATATACCTGAATTGAGAAATAGTGTAATAAGGTCATACAGGAAGCTGTCAAGCGGTAAATTCAAAGTGCTGGGTATTGTCAATCTAACCAGGTTACTCCGGTACTATGCGCCTAATATCTCCTACGGTGTCGACAATTTTAGACTGCTTTTTGAACAAGACGCGCGAATGACACTTTCAAATGACGGAGGAATCCTGGTCTGTACCCCAGCCACGATAGACCTCGAATTGAACCTCTTTAATTTTGACCTGAATAGGGAAGCTGGTGGCAAGCGGTTTAACGGTGCTGAGGCTGCCAGGATCGCTACAATAAACAGCGCTTACTCAATGGGATTGGAAAAGGAATTCGGGTCTATCGAAACGGGTAAAATAGCTGACCTGGCGATAGTTGATGGCAATCCTCTTACAGACCTTCACGTTATAGGGAGTCGCGTAGCTGCTCTGTTCATGGACGGGAAACTGTTAATAAACAATTGTGGGCTTAAGGTAGAAGCAGTCGAAGCAGCTTAAACGTACGCTCCCACAACCTATTCTATTGCCTGAACCAAGCTTGTCCACGGTTACAGTCTTGCAAGCTAAATACATGCTGCCATCAACACTTCAAAGATACCCCACCACCGCCCTGTGGTGCTTCAGGCTCTCTTGACATCATCCAACAGATGGTGGGATAAGTTAAGAGAAGGCAGGATTTAGGTATTGACAGATAGTTTAGATAGTTTATAATCTGCCTGCTAAGACTTTCCCTCTCTAATTGGTGGCGTTTTGCTCTGCTCCTGTTAAGAGCAGACCTATTGAGAAGGCGTGGATGCTGCTACGCAAGCAGCAGTCCCTCTCTTTGCGCACCAGATGGTTAACCAATAAAATTTCTCCTGCATAAGGAAAAATAAAGTTCGTCGTTGACAGCTCTCATTTGTGACTGCTAATTCAGACTTGCAAGGAAGGCTAAGAAATGGTCGGTACAGACGGATCACAAAATCTAGATCCTCGCCCTAGCTTTAATGAGGCGTCTTGGTTGGAAATCTATAAACGGGCAGAAGGAATTATCGCCCAAGCGGAAGTGCAAGCCAAAAGAAGAGCACAAGAAATAGCGGCACAGACTATGGAAGCTGAGCGCAATAGGATCATAGAAGAAGCCAGGGGAAACGCTTTGCTGCAAGCTGAAAAAATAACCGCTAAGGCGCAGGAAGAAGCTAACCAGATCTTAGAGCAGGCTAAAAAAGAGGCCGAAGTTTATTCAAACACCATTATGGAGAAGGGTCGGAAAGCAGCACAACATATTGCCGAGGAGATGAAGACTAAAGCAGAGATTGAGGCCAATGCAATCATTGCTGAAGCCAAACACAAGTCGAAGCAAGTCATTGGGGATGCAAACAATACAGCTAAATCAGAAGCAGGGGTAATCATCCTAGAAGCAAACAAAAAAACCAGCCGAATCATACAAGAGGCTAGGAACATTGAATCAAAGATACTTGCCGACGCTGAAGAGATAGCACGCCAGCTAATAGAGGAAGCCAAGCAAAATGGTGAGGATGACGCAAGCAGGGTTACAGCACAGGCCAAGGCTGAAGCCGAACAAAAAGCTAATCTGATCATAGAAGAGGCTAGGAACACCGAGTCAAAGATGCTTGCCAATGCCGAGGAGATGGGAAGGCAGATAGTGGAGCAGGCCGGGCAAAAGGGTGAGGACAGCGCTAGTTGGGTCCTGACCGAAATTGTAGCTGAAGCTGAGCAACAAGCTACTTGGATTATAGGTGAGGCTGAGCGTAGAAGTGAGGACAATGCAAGCAGGATTATAGCCAAAGCTCGAAGCAAGGCTAGTCAGATCATAGAGGAAGCTAAGAGGAAGGCTCAGGTCGATTCAAACACCGTCCTTGAAGAAGGTCGGCAAGCGGCAAAATCTATTACTGGAGAGATAAAGGTTCAAGCGGAGATTGAGGCCAGTAAGATCATTGCTGAAGCCGAACAGAAGGTAAAACAAGCTATTGAGGATGCGAGTAATGCGGCTAAATCAGAAGCCTCGGTAATCATAGAAGAAGCGCACAAGAAAGCTAGTCAGATCATGCAGGAGGCCAAGAGAAAGGCTGAGTCTGAGACAAAAAGGATCATGCCAGAAGCTTGGCGAACATGGCGACAGGTCATTGAAGGGGTGAGAGGAACGGCTGTAGAGCAATCAAGCAAAATTGTCTCATCCGAAGATGTGCTGAATGCCCAACACACCGAAGCTAATGAAGAAGAAGTGGTGGTAATAGTTCATGAAGAGGAACAACCGCCCAAGCACTTCGACGGCGTTGCAGAATTGGAACTCGTACCTCCAATGCACCTAGACACACTGGTTTTGTTCCATAAGCATTTGAAACAATCCCGCGAAATTGAAGTTTTGAACGTTACGGGATCTGTGGACAAAGGTGTCGCAATCAAGATCCTTGTCAGAACACCAATACCGCTTCTAGGATTGATTAGAGGACTTCCTATGGTAAAAAGTGTCTCAGCCCCCACTGGTCTGACCCCAGACGAGGAGGGGGAGGGGGAAAAACTGCTTCAGAGACTTATAGTAACCACCTACTAAAATACCATCAGCCGGACAGCCTTTACTGACCTATCTTTGCTCACGTTAAGGTGATATTGGGCAAGATGGACCTTCTGTGATGTTTACGTTTTTGCGCCTATCAGCCTTGCCCATCACCCCCCTGTAGTGCTTCATGCTGTCCTCAGCTATATGCCCGGTCGGCCAATCGCTGAATTTTGCAGTGTGTTACAAGCTATCACTTGTAATCGCATTCTGCTCGGATACAGTCTTGTTGCTGCCTTACAATCGATTGCTTAGAACTATTAGCCTTTGGGCGCCCAGTAACGACTGCCTCCTCCAACTGATATAATAGAGGTCGTTTAACAGCAGAGAGTGCAGAGGGGCAGAGCCCCTTTGCAGGGGGTTTGGGGGTGTCCCCCAGTTTTTTCTTCTCCCCCAAGACTGGGGGAGATAGAGGGGGTTGAAAAGTGAATGAAGGCCAAACCAATGACTGAAAACCACCATGAGGAAGCCCTGGCCCTGCTCAAATCGTTATTGCAGCCCTGGTATGCTGCAGTTGAAGCTCCCGCAGAGGCACAAAGCAAGGTGCTGAATACTCTCCTGGAAGGCTATGCCAAGACCGACTATGGAAAGAAGCATGAGGCGGCTAACATAGGAAGCATCGACGACTACCGCCGTGCCTTCCCAGTAATTACCTATGAAGACTGCAAACCCCTCATTCAGCGCGTGATGGCAGGAGAGACAGGATTACTGCTCAGTGAAGAACCGATTGGCTGGGCTATCACTCGGGGCACCACTGGAGACGAGTCCAAGTTCATACCCATGACTCCTACCGACCTGCAGATGAGGGTCAGCGCCGGGCGAGCCATGCTCAATTATGTCGTCAGCAACAGATGTTATGAGGTGCTGGAGGGCGCCAATTTGAACCTGAACTTCCCCTCGGTGGTTGGAACATTGCGATTGGGGGAGCAGGAATTAGAGTATGGTTATAGCTCAGGCATCTACCTGAAACATGTATCAACGTTTACCCCTATCCGTTCAGTTCCCACGCAAGAGGAAATCGACGCTCTTGGTGGCAGCAAGTCCATCCGTACCTGGGAAGCCCGCTTCGAGCTGGCGTATCAGAAATGCAAAGACGAAAACGTCACCATGGTAGGCGGGGTTTCGCCCACAGCTATCCTGTTTGGGCGCTATCTCCGCCGCGCTCATCGTGTCTATCCCAAGAACATATGGCGGGTACGTGTCATGACTTTAGGTAGCGTGCCTGGTATAAATACCCGAGAGGAGCCGGCACTGCGGGCCCTCTATGGATCAGTGGATATTCGTGAGATCTACGGTGCCACTGAGGGAATGTTCGGGCAGCAGAGAGACAACCGAAGGGCCTGGGTGCCCAATTATGACCAGTTCTTCTTCGAGGTGCAGACCCGACGTGGCATCAAGCTACTGCACGAGATGAAGTCCGGCGAGCTGGGCAGTCTCATAGTCTCCACACCGGTCCTGGCTCGCTACAAGATCGGTGACATGATACTTGCAGTCCGGCCTCCGCATTTCCGCTGCATCGGCCGTGACCGCTGGTGGACCCCCCTTGATTATGCCTGGGGCGAGCTTATGACATTCAACCTCGGCAGGCTTTAAGATTTACGCCCAGGGCCGAACGCACGAAGCAGTATAACGATTGCGATGACTACCAGCACTATTACCCAGATATAGTTCCAACTTATAAGCTCTCCCAAGCCTATGCCTAGAAAGACCAGGCCGAGAATCACGTTTCCTGCCACTGCACGCCGATGCTCTGGCACAAGCAGACGATAGAACGCCGTCAGCAACAGAATAGCACCGGCTCCGGTGAAGAAAACGGCCCAGCCTTCCCACCAACTGAAATGGTCTTTAAAAGTTGTAGTTTCCCCCACTATGACCAGTGCTCGCCCAGACAAGAATGGCCGCCCATCCTACTGCGTTGACCCGGTCTCGCCGCCACTTCTCGTCCCAGCCTTTCTTTTTCTCGTCTTGTTTCTCATCCTTCTCCCGCCTCTTCTCCTCCCCCTTCTCTTCTTTTTTATGTCCTTCAGACATGTGTCCTCCTTTTTAATGTCCATAATTTAACTATAAACTTGCTACAGGCTTAAAGCCAGCCGCTAGACCGATGCCTAATCGATACCTTTATCACGACCGATTCACGGGCATATTAATTCCCTGATTTGTCTTTGTCAAACTACATGCACGTGCTTATGCCGAGATAGCATCAGCTGATTGGATGACCCGGCCCACACGAGGTCATCAAAACGTGATGACTTCCTAACCTTTTCCCCATTGGATTTTTGACTTTTTAATCCATGGCTAGTTATTATGGTAGTACAGCTTTCTTTAGGACTCAGGGAATGCTGAAAACGGGGTGAGCTATGAAAAAAGAAAGGGTCTCTTTATTCGGAGCTTCGGGTACCATGGGGCACGAAGCCTTCAAAGAGCTATGGCGAAAGAGAAAAAAGTACGACATAGTGCTTTTGCTGCGCCCTTCTGAGAAGAACAAAAATCTTTTCCGAAAGTATGAGGAGGAAGTCGGGATTGCACCCATCCCGGGAAGGGGGTCACAGAACGCGGCGGATTCAAGATAGTATGGGGAGACGCAGCAAACTATGCAGACGTAGAGGAAGCGATCAGAGGAGTTGACTGGGTGCTCGATGCCATGGCTTTTATTTCACCTCAGGCCGATTACTATCCTGAATCGGCTAAAGCATGCAACACCGAGGGTATAAGAAACATTGTTAAAGCAATTGAGGCACAACCTAACGGTGCCGAGCATATCAGGTTGGTCTATACTGGGACCGTAGCAGAGACCGGCGACCGCCTGCAGAGTATCCACTGGGGAAGAGTGGGAGACCCTCTCAAACCTTCCATTTTCGATTTTTATGCCGTAACCAAGATTGCAGGCGAAAGGGCTGTTCTGGATTCCAAGATCAAGCACTGGGCATCCCTGCGCATGACCTATATTATGCCTATGACTACGAGGAATTCAGTAGTTTGATGGACCCTATCATGTTCCATCAGCCCATTGATTCTTTCATGGAGAACATTACCAGCCGTGATGCCGGATACGGCCTTATTCGTTGCCTGGATATTCCCGATGATTCCGATTTCTGGCGAAGGGCATACAACATGGGCGGCGGCCCCAAAATGAGGTGCGTTTGTTATGACCTTATGAACAAGAGCTTTCAAGTCAACGGGCTATCCGGGATTGAATCCTGTGCAGAGCGAAAATGGTTCGCTCTGAGAAACTTTCACATGCAATACTACGAGGATAGCCATCTCCTCAATGATTATCTGCACTACTGGAGAGACTCACTCGATGTCTACTGGGAAGATTTAGCCAGGACTATGCCGCCGGAGATGCAGCAGATGGCCGCTGAATGCAGAAAAAACCCTGAGCTTCAGAAACAGATGGAGCAATCCACGTACGAAATCTTGAGAAACATGGCTGAGAATCACAGGAACGGAACAGCCTACTGGTACAAAAATAGATGTGATATGCGGATCACGGCCTTCTTTAAGAACTACGAGACCTATGAATCTATTCCTGGTTGGGGTATAAATATGCCCCGGATGGACCCTGAACCCGCATGGCACAGACTCGACCACGGGTATGATGAGTCTAAAGACAAGCTTGCTCTCAAGGACCTGCAAGGCGCAGCAAAATTCAGGGGTGGCGAGTGCCTCTCAAAGAGATGGAATGGCGACATGTATAATGCTCTCCAATGGAAATGCGCTCGGGGGCACGTATTTGCAGGGAAACCATATACCATCCTTAAGGCGGGGCACTGGTGTCCTGATTGTGTGCCTCCTCCCTGGAACTACGACGAGGAGGCAAGGCGAAACCCCTTCTTTGCTCAGGTATGGTATCCCAATCATGACAAAGACGAGAATAACTTCTACCCGGCAGACTGCATCCAGGATATCTCCTGTGCTGATAAGGATTAGAAGAAATAGGGCATTCTGACATATCCTTGATTCTCCGACTCCTTTTCTCAATTAATTGAGTGCCGGCTCAGAAATAGGAGAGAAGGGGGGCAGGGCAGCAAAGCTGCCCTGCCCCCCTTCAATTTCGAGCGATTTCTGAGATGGGTGGTTGAATTATCCACTCCGCCTTTTGTGCGGAAGAGCTGGGTTCGAATCCCATGGGGGTCGCACCTGAGCTTTTTGGGCATCTTCCCGGTCAACCCTCCCATACCTCCCAAGAGCAACCACAAGTGATGTCTCCCTCTTCAATGAAGGATAAGGAGACTGGCAATCCCTAGCAGATACCAACCGCTGACACCTGACGAAAGTAATACTCCCAACCTATTGATTTTCAGGGCATTTTTGAAGCTGGAATAGGCCCTAATATATACATAAGTAATAGGCATCGCTAAGCGTTTTCAGTGGTTGAACCAGTAAGTCAGTACTATATCAAAGGTATCACTATTTACCAATTGTTTTCAGTACTGAGGAGTGATTGTGCATATCGTATTTAATAGTTACGATTATTATCAAGATGTATCTCATAGTTCTCTGTAATGTAATCAATAATTGGAATAATTCTTGGAAGTATGGCGAAGGAACAATAGAGTATCAAAATGGCTTCATAAGATTGCAGAGAGCACTTTTTTATTGCGGAAGCCAGGGTTGATACGGAGAGGGCAATACAGTGAGTAAAACAGCTATAGCAATCAAAAGTAAGCCAGATAACGAAGCAATAATGACATGTGATGAGGTTGCTGAATTTCTCAGGGTGCATGTTATCTCGGTGAGACGATGGAGTCGTAGCGGCAAGCTCAGGGCCTACAAGGTTGGAGGCCGCGGCGACTGGAGATATCGGCAACAAGACGTTTTGGGCTTCTTATATAACACAAATACAAAGGGCCAAGGCCAGAGTGAGGTGATAGGTATGAACAAAGCCTAACTCGGGGTCTTCAGATTGCCTGCAGTGCCACGCGCAGGCCTTAAAAGATAGTGGCGTCAAACTTAGTAAGGAGGAAAAAAAGGATGTTGAAAAAACTCGTAAAGACAATGCACAGAGACGAGAAAGGCATCACCGGCCTGGAGACGGCGATCATTTTGATTGCCTTCGTGGTTGTGGCCTCTGTATTTGCCTACACCGTGTTGTCGGCAGGCATATTCTCGTCTCAAAAGGGTCAGGAGGCAGTCTATACCGGGCTGCAGCATGCCAGGTCCACCCTGCTGATGAAAGGCGATGTGATAGCCCAGTGTAACAGCACCGCTGTTCAATCTCTGGTGATCTGCCTGGGCAATGCCCTGAATGGTGAGTCGATCGACCTGACTGCGCCAGGTAACAATAGCGGCAGAGCGGCAGCCAACAGCACCAACGTCGTCGTTGTCTCCTATTCCAGCAGTAGCATACGCACGGACGACATATACTGGAATGCTACACAACTGGGCAAGGGGGATAATGACCAAATGCTGGACCCCGGCGAGACCTTTGAGATGACGATAGACATGACAGGGACTGGCGAGACTATAGGACCGTATACAACCATCAATATAGATATCAAAACGCCTATTGGCAGCGTGCTCGTTATCCAGAGATCGACACCTGCGGCCCTGGCCGACTACATGATTCTGCATTAACGCTCATGCTATCAGAATCAGGTGGGGATTACAGAAATAGACACGAAACTAAAAGGAGGTAGCGAGATGCTTAAAGGATTGCACAAGACCCTGCGCCGGGATGAGAGAGGCATCACTGGCCTGGAGACGGCGATCATCCTGATTGCCTTCGTGGTTGTGGCCTCAGTGTTTGCCTACACCGTGTTATCGGCAGGCATATTCTCGTCCCAGAAGGGCCAGGAAGCGGTATATGCAGGGCTAACAGAGGCCCGGGCGACCATGGAAATCAAAGGGAGCATGTTTGCCTATGGCAACGACACCGGCGGGACTGGTAACTTGACTGTGATTACGGGGTCCTTCACGCTGACCAACGCGATGAAGGGACAGGCCATTGACCTGTCACCGAACGACCCTGTGGGCAACAACACCCATGTTACCATAATTAGCTACACTGACCGTCTACAACATGTTTCCGACCTGCCATGGACTATCCAATTCATAGGCAAGGACAATGGTGATACCCTCCTTGAGGAGGATGAGCAGGCTGTGGTAACTGTGAACTTGGCAACTGTCGCATATGGTGGGCTTCTTACCACTAGCCCGGAATTTACGACGCATTCACTATCGAGGTCAAGCCTGTATCAGGTGCGTCTCTGATCCTGAATCGGACCCTGCCTGGCAGGATCCACTCGGTGATGGACCTTCACTAAACGAAGAGTGGGCGAAGATAGAAGAGGTCGCTGACACGGTGGCGGCGACTCCGCCCCGTCAGCGACCTCAATGGCATAAAGAACAGGGGTAGCAGCATGGAAGAACAGAGAATTAAGAATCTGGAAGAGGAATTAAAGGTACTCAAGAACCAGATCAGGGCAGTCCTGCTGGACATCAAGGAGCAACTGGCTACCGGCGGCAATGGGCACTCCAGTCAGCAGAGTGTTCCTCCTTGGGAAAGCGGGACGCCAGCAGCAGCAGCTCCTCACCCGGAAAGTGATGCTGGTGTTGCCTCCAAGATAGCTGGCGGAGCCGATAAGGGGTTTGCAGAGCCTGGTCCAGGTAGCGGGATTGCCGAAGATATCCGGCCTTCTCTTAAATCTTTTTTGGGCCTCACCGAAAAGGCTAGCCCTGCCACCGGAGAAACCAATGGCGAGGGACGGGTGGACCTGCTGACTATATCTGTGCTTGCCCAATGGCTATCCCGAGCCGCTGCCACTGTAAGCAAAGAGCAGCTAGGCAAGCTTGTGGAGATATACGATATAACCGGCAATCTGCCACCTCGCTTGAAGCAGGCCATCCTACTGCTTGCAGACCTCGATGGGGATGGCAACAGGGCTGAGGATGCAGAGGACGTGCCGGCAGCGGTCAGCCTCCAGCTTCTAATCGAGCTAGATAGCCTGCTGCGCTACCGAACCGGGGCGCTGGAGTCGGTTGTGCTGTCGATGATTCTTGATAAAGGGCAAAATAGTAGAAGAGGC
>CAWHAI010000025.1:0-18023 GCA_963827295.1 uncultured Chloroflexia bacterium | reverse complement strand
GTGTTATGTATCATCTTCTTCGGTTAAATTCTGGTCCTACTAGAGACGAAGAAGAAGGACTTCTTGCAGTCTGTTGATATATCCTGTTATTCATTAATAAGTATTGTAAATGCATTCAAAGACCTCTTAGATAAGAAGGCATCTGTGGTTACCATATCGATTTCAACTACGAGGATGGCGGCGGAACCCTATGGTTGGATGGCACCCGTAAAGGCTGCTCTGGATTCAACTATATGCTTCTTGGCTAAATCTTTTAGCTCATTTTCTCAGGTCAGATTCAACTCGGTCAACGCCAGTTTGTTGAAAACCTCGGCATCCGCAGGGATACCTGGATACCTGGATTATTATCTCTTTGCCGAGCAATTGACGCTGCGCAAGAAAGCCCTGGAAACCAAAGAAGTGGCTAATACGGTAGTTTTTCTTTTGAGCGACCGCTCCAGCGGCATTAATGCCCAGGGCATTGTGGTGGATTGTGGAATGTCGATCAACTACTTCGATAAAAATATTATTGATAAGGCAATGAGGGTTTGATGATAGCAATGACTCTATTCCCTGTAATATTGCCAGTCGCCGAAGCCGGGTATAAACTCTCTGGGAAAGAGAAAGTGGCTAGACTGAGCAGAATTTCCAGAGAGGCATTGAGATTAAGTGCGAAAAAGAGCGGGGTGATTCTCAGAGAACTATTGAAAGATGAAGATGATATTCCGCGCCCGTTTGACGGTAACTATTGGTCGATCTCACATAAACCTCAGTATGTGGCAGCGGTCGTTAGCAAGACAGAGATCGGTATCGATATTGAGGAAATCAAACCTCGGGCCGAGTCTATCTTCGATCTGGTAGCGAGCGATGAAGAATGGGATTTAAGCGAAGACAGGTCTTGGTATATGTTTTTTAGGTACTGGACTGCTAAGGAAGCGGTTTTAAAAGCCGTTGGCATTGGCATTTGTGGATTAAGAGCTTGTGAGGTAAGCCGGGTTCCCGATGAGCGACACATTATTTTAAAATATAAAAATCGCTATTTTCAGGTAGCGCAATTGAATTACAATAATCATATCATTTCGGTGCTTGAAGATAATAACGGAATAGAATGGATTATTGTGGAGGATTTCAGTTGCTGTTAAGAAACGTGGAATCTAACAGGGTTGTAGCAGATACTAAGCTGCAGCCTAAGATTACTTATCTCTTTCCTGGACAGGGCTCGCAGGAACGGTACTTTAGTTAACAGAACCTCTCAATTTAGGTTATTGTGCCCCCAAAGGGGACTAAAAGTGGTAAGGGATGGAGCTATTCAGCCAGGCAGTTTATTATCCTGGGGATGCAATAGCGGGCTATATCACGCCTGCTGCCTCCACAGAGTATGGCTATCGCTTTTCCTTGGCAGACCTTGTCGGCTGCCTGAGCTACGATTCTGGCTATCTTTGAGTGACAGTTAGGGGAGAGCCCTTTGCTGCCGTAGTCGCCTCTAGTGGCGTCGTAGCCGAATTCCCAGAAGATGAGCTCTGGCTTAAATTTGGCGACTCGTGGTATGAACTCAGCCTCCAATTTTTTGAGGTATTCCTCGTCTGAGATATGGTATGGGATCGCTACATCCACCTTGGTGCCGTTATCCAGGTTCTGGCTGCATAGGCAGATATGGAGGATGTCATCATCGTCCTGAAAGATGTCCCTGGTGCCGTCACCATGATGGGAGTCGGTGTCCAGTATGGCGAACCTCCTTGCTTCGAACTTTTGCCTCAGGTTTGCTATGGCGAGAGCGGCTCCGTTGAAGTGACAGCCTCCGCCGAAGTAGTCTTTGCCGGCGTGGTGGTCGCCTGTGCCGGTGAAGACGAAGGCGTTATCAATCTCCCCTCGCCAGATTCGCTCTGCTGCCTGAACTGTGCCCCCTGTCGAATACAGGGCTGTCTCGTAATAAGGGGTGCGTTTGACATCCTCTATCATCTTTCGCGAGTGCACCTTCAATAGCAGCTCTAAAGAGGTTGGAGTGATTTCATAGAAGGCTTCGTAGAAACTTATATTTGGCTTGTTTAAGATGCCTTTGACTCCTCGGGGAAATCGCTGAGCCTCTCACCGATAAGGTAGAGGAAGAATATCCCTGTTTTCTTCAACTAACTACCCTTTGGCTTATCTTCCTTGCGTACCTGCTTTGCCCGTTTTAGTATGGCGTCCTTATAGACGCGGACAAGGCTGCGTCCGTGCTGAAGTATCTTATCGCGCCTCTTTTGCTGTTTCCTCTCTCGGAGCTCCTGTCTTGTCTCATCTTCCTCTTTCTTTGTTTATTTGTCCTCTGTTTCCAAGTTATCGTCCTTTAGATATCGGTTCTCCCACCAGCTCTTTTCTTAGCTCTATAATCTGGTCTCTGATGAGCGCTGCCCTCTCAAACTCTAGGTTTTTGGCTGCGGCCTTCATCTGGGACTCTAGATTCTTTATCAGGCGTGCTATCTCATCCTTAGGTATGCCAGTTGCCACAGTGTACGTGGCGCGAGTCTCCGCCACGGCCCTGAGCTGATCGGTGATACCCTTGATCGCTTTTTTAATGCCTTGCGGGGTTATGCCATGCTCTTGGTTGTGGGACGTCTGAATCTTGCGGCGTCGATTGGTCTCATCTATGGCGCGGCGCATGGAGTCGGTCATGATATTGGCATACATAATAACATGCCCATCTATATGGCGGGCGGCACGTCCCATGGTCTGTATGAGCGCCCCCTCCGACCTCAGGTATCCTTCCTTGTCGGCATCGAGTATAGCGACCAGGCTCACCTCGGGCAGGTCTAACCCCTCTCGCAGCAGGTTGATACCCACCACAACATCGTAGACGCCGAGCCTGAGGTCGCGAAGAATTTCCACCCGCTCCAAAGTTTCGATCTCCGAGTGCAGATAGTGTGTCTTAATTCCCATCTCAATGAGGTAGTCGGCGAGTTGCTCAGCCATCCTCTTGGTCAGGGTGGTAACCAAGCAACGCTCCCCGCGCCCTGTACGGGTCTTAATCTGGTCGAGGAGGTCGTCAACCTGCCCCTTGGTAGGCTTGACCTCGATGGTGGGATCCAGAAGCCCTGTAGGGCGTATCACCTGTTCTGCCACTTGAGCGCTGTGCTGGTATTCATAAGGCCCCGGCGTAGCCGAGACATATATTACCTGATTTATGCGTCCCTCGAATTCGTCGAAGTTCAGCGGGCGGTTGTCCAGCGCCGATGGTAGGCGGAAGCCGTAATCCACCAGTGTCTGCTTACGGGAGATATCTCCGTGATACATGCCCCTGACCTGAGGCAGGCTCATGTGCGATTCGTCGATAAATAGTAAGAAATCCCGGGGGAAGTAGTCTAGGAGCGTCCAGGGTGGGCTTCCTGCCGGGCGGCGGGCGAGGTGACGCGAGTAGTTCTCGACCCCTGAGCAATAACCCGTCTCGCGGAGCATCTCGATGTCGTAGTTCGTGCGCGCCTCCAGCCTCTGAGCTTCGAGCAGCTTGCCATGGCTATTGAGTTCAGTCAATCGTTCCTCAAGCTCTGCCTGAATATCGACGATGGCAGCCATCAGTTTATCGTACGAAGTGACGAAGTGCTTGGCGGGATATATGTCTAGCTGCTCCCTGTCGGCGAGAAGTTCTCCGGTGAGCGGGTCTATCTCCAAGATGCGCTCTATCTCATCGCCCCAGAACTGGATGCGCACTGCTATGTCCTCGTAGGCTGGTTGTATCTCAAGGGTATCGCCCCGGATGCGGAAGCGGCCTCTGGTGAAATCTATGTCGTTGCGCTGGTATTGCATATCCACTAACTGGCGGACTAGGCGGTCCCGGCTCCGTTTCTCGCCCTTTTTGAGGCTGACAACGAAGCTGTAGTACTCGCTGGGCTCCCCTAAGCCGTAGATGCAGGAGACCGAGGCTACGATGATGACATCGCGGCGCACGAAGAGGGCACGGGTGGCGGCGTGGCGCAGCTTGTCTATCTCCTCGTTTATATCGGTCTCTTTCTCGATGTAGGTATCGGTGCGTGGAATGTAGGCTTCGGGCTGGTAGTAGTCGTAATAGCTAACGAAGTACTCCACGGAGTTTTCGGGGAAGAAGTCTCTGAACTCGGAGCAGAGCTGGGCAGCGAGGGTCTTGTTGTGAGCGATGACTAGGGTAGGGCGCTGAACGCGCTCGATGACATTAGCCATAGTGAAGGTCTTGCCGCTGCCGGTCACGCCCAGGAGGGTCTGCTTGTTATAGCCCTGCTTAAGCCCCTCGACGAGCTTTACCGCCGCCTGGGGCTGGTCGCCGGTGAGTCCGAAATCGGAGACGATTTTGAATGAAGACATTGCGTTTGTTCAGATTCTCAAGATCTTCAATACAAATTGTAAGACACTCTGACAACAGATGCAATTTTACAACGAATTAGTTTGATTAAGGTATGTATCTAGGAGCAAGAGGACTGTGCCTACTCGCTTCTCGAGTGCCTCTACGGGGTCCATCTTGGAGGCGCGTAAGCGGGATAGAGGACGGACAACAGGCTTATAGCCAGACAAGATGCCTATGGCAATCCCAGTCCATTCTAAGGGGAGAGATCCAGGAACGTCGAATAGGATGGGCACTGCCGTGAAGGCGGCTGCAGCGGCAACACCCATACCTAAAATACCCCCGAGTAGGCCGATGACGCATGATTCGAACAGGAACGTTATTAGCACGTGGCGGTTCTTTGCACCCACGGCCTTCATCACGCCGATCTCACGCGTCCTCTCTCTCACTGTAACCAGCATCACATTCGCTATTCCTATTTCACCGACCAGCAAAAGATGCCAGCTATAGCCACTAGGGCTAGTTGAGTCATGGAGGTTATTTTATTGGAAATGCTGAGTATATCCTCTTAGGTGGTAATCCTGTATCCCTTCGTCTAGGCCTTGATACGGAGCTAGAAGATTCGCTCGATGAGATGCTTAATTCCGTCGAAAAGCCCGTAGCCGGCAAAAGCGAAGGCTAGGGACTTAACGGTCTTGCCCGACCAGCAGAAGATGAAGAACTTCCAGATAGGGTAGCGAAGGCCACCTGCAGCGATGGTAGCCGCCTTTATGAAAAAGTTAGGTATCGCCGAGACGACGAATATAGTGGGGCCACCATACTTTTTCATCCAGTTCTCTATTTGTTTGTATCTCTTGAATCTCTGGAGTGCTATCTGCCCGCCATAGCCGGCCGTATATCCTGAAAGCTCCCCTAAACCTTCACCAAATCCTGCCAACAGTCCCAGCAGTAATGGATTCAACCCCAGCCCAGCAGCAATAAAAGCAGCCCAGGAGCCTGGCAGGGGCCAGACCGGGGATGCGCTGCCGATGAGGGCCATGAGCAACACACCAGCATAGCCTGAGCTCTGAATATATTCTTTGAAGTTTGTAGGTTTCTTGACCAAAACGGTCACTAGTACTACTACGAGTACCGCAGCAACCAGCAGCAGTATGTACTTGAGCTGGTTTTTGGTCTTTACCCCTGCTTCTGGTTCGGCGTCCTGTTCTTTGTCTGAGACAGTCACATCTTTATCTTGCTTGGGGGGGGTATTCAGTTCTTGTGAGTCCATCAAGGGTCTAGCGTAAAGCTTAGGGAGGAACAAGTCAAGACTCTTTGCACTCAGTTTGCTTTGGGAATCGTGCGAAGCTATAATGTTTCCTATTGAGATTGGGGTTCGCGATGGCAAATCTTGATACTATCCTCTGCAGAGTAACAAAGCCCGCCCGCTATACCGGTGGGGAATGGAACAGTGTGGCAAAGGATTGGGAGTCGGCTGAGATAAAGATCGCCCTCAGCTACCCAGACCTCTATGAGGTAGGCATGTCCAATCTGGGACTGCTCATCATCTACGACCTGCTGAACCAGCAGCCTGATGTGCTCGCCGAGCGCGTCTTTGCTCCTTGGGTTGATATGGAGGCTGAGATGCGTTGCGAGGGCCTCCCTCTTTTCAGTTTGGAATCAAAGCGGATAGTCAGAGATTTCGATATTTTGGGTTTCTCTCTGGGCTATGAGTTAACCTATACCAACGTGCTAAATATACTTGACCTGGCGGGGATACCTGTTTTGGCTTCGGAGAGAGGTGACTCGTTGCCTCTGGTGATTGCTGGCGGTAGCTGTGCTCTTAATCCTGAGCCGATGGCAGAATTTATTGATCTGTTTGTCATCGGTGAGGGCGAGGATGTCGTTCTAGAGCTTCTGAACGTGTTTCGGGGGTGGAAGAAGGAGGGCAGGGGGAGTAAGCAGAATTTACTTCGGCAAGCGGCCCGCATCCCAGGCATCTATGTTCCCAGCTTTTATAAGGTTGACTATAACCCTGATGGCACCGTGGCTTCGGTAACGCCTACGGTCGCTGATGCCAGACACGCCATCGAGCGGCGGATTGTAAACAAGCTGCCTCCAGCTCTTACTCGTCCTGTCGTGCCATATCTGCAGGTGATCCATGACCGGGGGGCAGTCGAGATTCAGCGTGGCTGTTCCCAGGGCTGCCGCTTCTGTCAGGCGGGGATAATATACCGACCGGTGAGGGAACGCACTCATGAGGAAGTGGTTAAGGTGGTCGATGAATTGGTCAGGAAGTGTGGCTATGACGAGATTTCATTACTCTCCTTGAGCACCAGTGACTACCCGGGTATCGAGAATTTGGTCGGTACGCTTTTGCGTAAGTATAAGGAGGGTAACCTCACTGTTTCGTTGCCCAGCTTGCGTCTTGATACCTTTTCGGTGGCGCTGGCCCATTCGTTTCAGGACAGAAAGAAGAGTGGTCTCACCTTCGCGCCCGAAGCAGGCACGGAGCGCCTGCGCTGCGTGATTAACAAGGGTCTTTGCGAGGAGGATATCCTGCGAACAATAGTGACTGCCTGGGAGCAGGGTTGGAGGAACATCAAGCTTTATTTTATGATCGGGCTGCCCACTGAGACTTCTGACGATATCGTGGGCATCGTTGACCTGGTGCACAAGATAAGGAATATAGGTAATGGTGGTATCAATATCAGGGTAAATGCCTCTACTTTTGTGCCTAAGCCTCATACATCGTTTCAGTGGGTAGCTCAGGCATCTGGCGAGGATTTAGCCGTAAGGCAGCGGATACTCAAATCAGGGCTGAAAAAGATTGGTGCCCATCTATCGTGGCAGGACCCTCAAGTGAGCTTGCTCGAAGGAGTGCTGTCGCGCGGTGACCGGCGTTTGGCTAGAGTAATCCACTGCGCTTGGCAACTGGGGTGTAAATTCGATGCTTGGAGCGAGCATTATAGCTATGAGAAATGGCAGCAAGCTTTTAATGAATGTGGGCTCGATCCATTATCTTACGCTTGCAGAGAGCGTTCTCTGGATGAGCTGTTACCCTGGTCTCATTTAGATACAGGAGTCGCTCCTGGTTTTTTCAAGAGGGAATTTGAGCGTGCTAGGCTTGGTGAGGAAACACCTAACTGCCGCTCAGGGCAATGTACTGTCTGTGGGCTCCACCTTAAGCAGGCTAGCTGCCAGAGGAAGTATCAGGAACTGGCCGCTGCCCCTAAGCAAGGAAAGGCCAAGGCGTAGAGACTTTTAATTTACCTTAGTCTTCTCCAAATTACTTCTCGGCTGAGAGCTTCAGACTGCTGCAAGCTCAAGCAATGTATAAAAACCTCCATAGCTTCAGAGCCCATGTAGGGAAGGGCTCTACTCTTGGCATGAAGATTTTGCTGATAAAAAGGGCTGTGAGCACGCCGAGGGCAACCCCAGCGAGGATGTCGACGAAGAAGTGTATCCCCGCATAGAACCGTGCGAAGGCCCACAGGGTGGCTAGTACATAGAGCACAATACCTGCTTTTCGGTTGCCCAGCCAGACTCCGGTGGCGGCGGCGAATGATACTGTGGTTGCATTGGAGGGGAAGGTAGGGTCGTGTGACAAATAGAAAATGGTTAGAGCGGCACGTCTTGCGCTCTCCCGGATAACAGGGTCATCTACCCAGAATGGACGTGGCCAGGGATCGTAAAGGTTATTTATTAATTTCACAAATAACGTGGATATCCCGATAGCTACAGCTGCGTTCATGACAGTTCTCTGGAGACGCTCTCGTTTGAAACGGTCGGGGTGCCCTAGCCATAGGCCGAGCATGATGAGGCATATGACCACTGGAATGAAGAAGTCGCTGACCAGCAGGCTCATCACATGGTCAAGCGCATGCGCTTGACCGACGAAACCGGTTATCCACAGCGTCCATCCTGCAAGCGGCGGCATTAGCTTTTACCCTTTCCTTCTTTTTTCAGGCTGCTAGCGATCCCGCCTAAGAGCGTCTTGGTTTTCAGCGTCTCTATCCCCATATCCTGTTGTTTACCCTCTATGGGGGTGCTCCCCCTAGAGCTGACCTTAGCCTGGATTATGGATGCCAGGATGGCAGTAATTGCATACCCTGCGACTATTGAGCCTAGGAATAGCCCTAGTTGCTGAGAGCCCTCTACAGTGTGCTGTACATTACGTTCTTTGCTGATGAAAAACCATGCGAAGGCCCCGATGATTATTACTGCACCTAATATATATTGCAGGATCGGCTGTTTGATAAAGCACAGCCCATCGAGCTTGGCATGTACTGCCACTATTTGATATACACCTATGGATCCTATGCACACCAGCAAAAAGTAATCTAAAGCCATTTTGCTACCGGCTCTCCCTGAATTTCGTGGTCCATGTCCATTTCACATTAGAGAAGAAGTTCCATAACATAGCGGCGGCTATCGCGATTACTTGGGAAACAATGTAATTGATCCCTGCGACCTTCAAAGCGAGAGTGTACACGGCTAGATTGATGCCCCAGCCAATCAGACTGACCAGGTTGAACTTGAGAGCGCGTATTAGGAAAGACTTTAGGCCTGGGGTTCGGCGGTCGCTGAATGTCCAGAATTCGTTAAACACGAAATTAGTCAGTATGGATATCTCATAACTCGGTACTTGAGCTACGATCTTGTTTAAACCAGCGACCTCCACAAAGAGCGCCAGAAACCCTAGATTAACCACGGCGCCGCTCGCCCCCACCACGCAGAACTTTAGGAATCGCTTTATCCCACCGTCATACCACGCCAGGCGGGAAAGGTGGTTCAGGTAGTTTATTTGTTCCTTAGCCGTTAGATTGCTTTTACCTCTCTCCCTCTCCTTGAAGGTGTAGGGGACTTCTACCACACGATTTGTTTTCCCCCTGACCAGCACCTCGAGAAGGATTTTATAGCCGGTGGGGCTAAGTACAGCGCCATCTATGACCCGCTTTTTGAACAGGAAGAACCCTGAGAGGGGGTCTTTGATTTTTCTGGCTGAAGAAAGGAGTATATTGGCTGGTATCTTCGCTCCTTTGGAGATAAGTTCTCTCTTAAGAGTCCAGCCCTCGATGCCCCCGCCTTTGATGTAGCGGCTGGCGATCGCTACATCTGCTCCATCTCTCACTGCCTTTATCAGGGCTGGTATGAACTCAGGCGGGTGCTGCAGGTCAGCATCGATCACTCCCAGAATCTCTCCCCTTGCCTGGTTGAATCCAGCAACCACTGCCGAGGCCAAACCGCGCTCGTTTGTGCGCACAATCACCTTGACTGGATATTTTGAGGCGAGGCTTCTCGCTAGCTCGGAGGTGCCATCTGGGCTGTTGTCGTCGACTACGATGAGTTCGTAGTTATAATCGGATAGCGATTTGTGAATTCTCTCTACGAGGGGGGTGATATTCTCCCTCTCGTTATAGGTGGGCACTACGAGGGAGAGTTCAGGGTAAGATGAACTATGCGATTCCATCCCCAAAATCCTGAGGTAGGTGTTTGGCAGTGTGAAGGAAGCCCTGACCAAAAACGAATACTACAGGCAAGTCTATCTAGTCTCCGCTCTGGTTTTCCTGCCCTTGGCCTGTTTGGTGTATACAGGGGTGCACCAGTGGAGATATTTCTTGTTCCGGCCGGACTCCACATCGAAATAGAGCCTTTGCAGTTTATTGGTTAGCTTCCCTATCTTCCCATCTCCCACTTTGCGGTGGTCGATCTCAACCACAGGAGTTATGTGAGCGGCGGTGCCTGTGAGGAAACACTCCTCAGCTAAATAAAGCTCGCTACGGTCGACATGACGCTCTATAGTTTCGATACCGAGTTCGTTCTTAGCCAGTTTGATCATAGTGTCTCTGGTTATACCCGATGAGGATTCTATCGTAGGTGGTGGGGGTCACCAGCTTTCCGTCTATAACTAAAAATATATTCTCACCGCTGCCTTCGGACACATAGCCGTCCGAGGTAAGCATGATGGCCTCTTGGAAGCCATTCTCTATAGCTTCGGTTTTAGCAAATGCATTGTTGACATAAATACCAGTGATTTTACCCCGCGCTGGAATCATATCATCGTCAGGCCTTATCCAAGAGGAGACACAGCACTTAATGCCATTAGTTGAATCCAAATAGGGGCCGAAAGTCGTGACCAGTATCATAAGGTCATCTTCGAGTCCATGCAACCTGACTCCCAGAGCTTCGGAACTCTTGTAAGCAAGCGGTCGTATATACACGTCTTCTTTGAATCCGGACTTCTTAACAAGCTCAACTGAAAGTTGGCAGAGGTCATCTACCGAGTAGGGGAGGTTGATTTTAAGCAATTTGCAACTATCCTGCAGCCTCTTATAGTGCTCGGGGCAGCGAAAGATATATAGCTGCTTCTCATCACTGTTCCAATTTCCTCGAATTCCCTCGAAGCAGGCTGTTCCGTAATGTAAAGCGTGGGTCAAGACCCCCACTTTAGCTTCAGATGTGGGGACGAACTTCTTTTTGAAAAAGGCGTAAGAGGGCATAGGTTTACTCCTCTAAATAACTAGAGTTCAGTATAACTAGCTCCAATGAGAAAGGCAAGCTTGTGACTGTGCACTCTCCTTGAATTGGAATCCCTTTAGTGCTAGCATTAACAAAGCCTTTGTCGAACTTGCTTACTATGTCTGTGTGGTGACAAGTTGTACGATGCTATAGTGGTGGGAGCTGGTCCCGTAGGTAGTTTTCTTGCCTACAGGCTTGCTAAGTTTGGATACAAGGTAGTCGTTTTCGAGCGGCGGCCCAGGGTGGGCGACGCAGTTTGTTGCACTGGTATAATAGGGAAAGAATGCTTCGATCGATTCCCTGTTGCAGGTGATGCTATTGTAGGCCAAGCCAGCTCTGCCAAATTCTTCGCTCCTTCGGGTAGATATCTCAGATTATGTAAGGAAACGGTTCAGGCCTATGTGGTGGATAGAGCCGCTTTCGACTGTGCCCTGGTAAGGAAGGCGCAGGAGAAAGGAGTGGACTACCATTTGTCAGCTAAGGTGGAGGATATCACTCAGGCAGGTAATTGTGTTAGAGCAAGGGTTGAGTCCAGGGGAAGGGCTGGCAGTTTTGAGGGCAGGGTAGCAATTATCAGCAGTGGCTTTGGGGCCTCGTTGCCACAAAAATTGGGTTTAGGTAAAATCTCCGACTTTGTTCTGGGGGCTCAGGCTGAGGTGGAAATAGAGAGGTTAGATGAGGTGGAGGTCTATTTCGGGCAGGAGATAGCGCCAGGGTTCTTTGCCTGGCTTGTTCCTACCTTGCCTGGCAAGGCTTTAGCGGGACTTCTCTCCAGACGTACGTCCAGGTTCGTATTTGAAGAACCTCCTTTCTAAGCTTTTTGCTCAGGGTAAGATAACTTCACCAGGGGACAGGATCAACTATGGCGGGGTCCCTATGACAACGCTGCCCAGAACTTATGGAGAGAGGGTGGTGGTAGTGGGTGATGCTGCAGGGCAGGTAAAACCCACTACAGGTGGAGGAATATACTATGGGCTGCTGTGCGCTGATATAGCCGCTGAGGTTATAAATGATGCGCTGGGTGCTGATGATCCTTCGGCAAAGAGATTGAGTAGTTATGAGAAGGGCTGGAGAAAAAGGCTTTCTAGGGAGCTGCAGATAGGCTACTGGGCTCGGAAGACCTATGAAAAGCTGAGCGATTGGCAAATTGAGCACATATTAGATATCGTTCAAACAAATAACATACATGAAGCTTTGCTCCAGTCCCCCGATTTCTCATTTGATTGGCATGCTGACTCTATCTTGAGGGCTCTTAAGGATAATTCGCTACGACAAGCCGTTCGGTCGAGGGCAAGGGTTTCAGCACCTCTTTAGAGCGTTAAGCGCTCTATTGCCTAAAAGTCTTTCTTGTGGCAAGGTGGGCGTTGTTTGACAGCAATTTAGGGGTACTTTAGAATGTTGTCATGGGGCGGAAGCCCCTTTTACTATTAAGAGGATGTAGGATATCTGTGTATCAAAAGATTGTTCTTGATAATGGGTTGCGGATAGTTACCAGCTCGATGCCTCACACTCGCTCAGTATGTATCAGCATATTCATCGGTGTCGGGTCGAGGTATGAACGGCCCCAGGAGGCTGGATTATCCCATTTTGTAGAGCATCTCTGCTTTAAGGGAACGGAGCGAAGGCCTACTGCTAAGGAGATTTCAGAGACTATAGATGGCGTTGGCGGTATCCTTAACGGGGGAACAGATAAGGAGCTCACAGTTTACTGGGTAAAAGTGGCTCGTCCTCATTACCTTGTGGCCTTGGACTTGCTGGTCGATATGCTTCGCCACTCTAAATTCGATCCTGTGGAAATGGAAAACGAGCGCAGGGTCATTATCGAAGAGCTGAATATGAGCATGGATTCTCCCCAGAGCCGTGTAGATACTCTGATAGATGAGGTGGTGTGGCCCAATCAGGCTTTGGGACGTGATGTTGCCGGGGACAAAGACACGGTTGGTGCCATCAATCGCCAAATGATTCTTGGCCATATGTCTCGTTTTTACCTTCCAAATAATTCCGTAATCAGCGTCGCAGGTGACATCGGCCATGAAGAGGTAGTCGATTCCGTTAGCAAAGTCTTTGGAGACTGGCCTGGTGGTGTAGCTGGAGCTTGGTTCCCTGCTGAAGACAGTCAGGATGATCACCGTCTTAAGGTTGAGCCAAGAAAGACAGAACAGGCCCACTTCTGCCTGGCAGTTCGCGGCCTATCTAATTTGCATCCCGACCGTTTTATTCTCGATCTGTTGAACGTGGTCTTGGGCGAGGGGATGAGCAGCCGCCTTTTCTTGGAGATCCGCGAGCGAAAAGGGCTTGCTTATGATATCCATAGCCATGTTAGCTATTTCCGTGATTCGGGCTCACTGGCTGTATATGCTGGTGTTGATCCGAAGAAGATAGAGTTGACCATAGAGGCTATTCTGCAGGAGCTTATCCGGCTGAGAGATGCCCCGATTCCTGAGGCTGAGGTAGTCAAGGCTAAGGAGATGGGGAAGGGACGTATCATGCTGCGCATGGAGGATACACGCAGCGTAGCTGGCTGGATGGGTGGACAGGAGTTGCTCACGGGGCGCATTCTCAGTGTGGATGAGGTGGTATCGATAGTAGATGCTATTACTGCTATAGATATGCAGCGTGTGGCGTGTGAATTGTTTCTCACCGGCAAGCTTAATCTCGCTCTGGTCGGTCCTGTCCGCAACAAGGGGCGGTTGGAGAGGCTGCTTAGGTTTTAGCTCCGACTCCTTCCGCTTCTAGAGAGAGATAAGAGGAGCTGCGGCACCGCCGCAGCTCCTCCTAAGTTATATTAGCGGTCTATATGCCTTGACTGTTTAGTACATCCCTTCCATCCCGCCTCCCGGCGGCATCGGAGGCATTTTCTCCTTCTCAGGGATGTCGGTAACGAGGGCTTCGGTGGTCAAGACCATCGCAGCGATGCTAGCAGCATTCTGCAGACCTGCGCGAGTCACTTTAGCCGGGTCGATGATTCCTCGCTCTACCATATTACCATATTCATCCTTCTCGGCATCGTAGCCGATGCCTTTCTTGGACTTCTTCACGAAGTCTATCGCCACAGACCCTTCCTTGCCAGCGTTTATGGCTATCTGGCGCATTGGCTCCTCAAGGGCTCGTCTCACTATGGCAACGCCGGTTGCTTCATCCCCTTCCACCTTAACCTTGTCAAGAGCAGGCAAGGCGTTTAACAGAGCAACTCCGCCACCAGGGACTATCCCTTCTTCCACAGCGGCGCGAGTGGCGGAAAGGGCGTCCTCCACGCGGTTTTTCTTTTCCTTGAGTTCAACCTCCGTAGCAGCGCCGACCTTGATTACCGCTACTCCTCCTGCTAGACGAGCTAATCTCTCCTGGAGTTTCTCACGGTCGAAGTCGGAGGTGGTCTCATCGATCTGGGCTTTAATCTGCTTAATTCGCCCCTTGATATCTTCGTCTGAGCCCTTGCCCTCGACAATGGTGGTATCATCCTTATTAGATACTACCTTGCGTGCTCTACCCAGGTCAGCGACAGTGGCTGCATCGAGCTTTCTGCCCACTTCCTCGCTGATCACCTGGCCGCCAGTGAGGATGGCGATGTCTTCGAGCATGGCCTTGCGTCGGTCGCCAAAGCCCGGGGCTTTAACTGCGAGGCAGTTCAAGGTACCACGCAATTTATTGACTACCAATGTGGCCAGTGCTTCACCATCGACATCCTCTGCAATGACTACAAGGTTTTTAGAGACCTGGAGTAGTTTCTCTAGGAGGGGTAATATGTCGGAGATAGCAGAGATTTTTTTGTCGGTGATCAATATATAGGCGTCCTCCAGGACAGATTCCATGCGCTCGGCGTTGGTAATGAAATAAGGGCTGATAAAGCCGCGGTCGAACTGCATACCCTCTACAAACTCTGTCTCAAACTTTATCCCTTTGGATTCCTCTACGGTTATGACACCATCTTTGCCTACCTTCTCCATGACATCGGCAATTAGAGCGCCAATCTCGTTTTCATGTGCGGAGAGGCCAGCTACCTGGGCAATCTGTTCCTTTCCCTTTATGGGAGTTGATATCTTCTTGAGTTCTGCCACTATAGCCTCTACGGCCTTCTCGATACCCTTCTTAAGGGCCATGGGGTTGGCCCCTGCGGTTACGTTCTTCATTCCCTCATGCACCATAGCCTGAGCCAGTACTACAGCGGTAGTGGTGCCATCTCCTGCGATATCGTTTGTCTTGGTGGCTGCCTCCTTTATCAACTGCGCGCCCATGTTCTCGAAGGGGTCTTTTAATTCGATTTCCTTAGCAATGGTCACTCCGTCACTGCACACGCTCGGCGGGCCCCATTTCTTGTCGAGCACCACATTTCGTCCTTTGGGGCCGAGGGTTATCTTGACTGCTTGAGCAAGGGCGTCGATTCCTTTCTTCAACGCACGTCTTGCTTCCTCATCATACGCTAGTTGTTTGGCCATTTATATCATCCTCCTCTTTCGTTTTAGGCCTAATTATCTCCTACTTGCTAAGCTTAGCCAGAATGTCGCTTTCGCGCAGGATCAGATATTCCTCGTTATCGTGTTTCCACTCGGTGCCTGCGTACTTGGCGTAGATTACCCTATCGCCTTTTTTTACTTCCAGCTCAATCCGCTTCCCATCATCACCTAGCTTTCCTGGGCCGACCGCCACAATTTCACCTTCTTGTGGCTTCTCTTTGGCAGTATCAGGAATAACGAGGCCTCCTTTAGTTACCTCTTCCTTCACCAGCGGCTTTACAACAACACGGTCTGCCAAAGGTTTCAGATTCATTGCCATCTCCAACCTCCCTTTCTGAAGTTACTTTTATCTCCAAACTTTAATTAGCACTCTCTTCAAGAGAGTGCTAACAACCTTTAAGATAACCCAGATTGACCTTATTCGCAAGTCTATCCAGAGACATTTATAGACATTTATGTTAGCTGAAAGGCAAATAAGTCGAGATATGTCTCATTTTCTCCTGTACTTCATTTGGGTACTATGAACTTCTGCCATCGGCATCATTGTAGTAGCTACAGCACTAGCCTGGGAACCATGGGAATTGTCGGAGGTTGGTGAGTAGATTCGGTTCCAGCGGAGCATATAACGTATAGAGATATCTACTTGGAGATTATTCCGTTGGCTATGAGGAATTGTATGATTTCAGCCGCTGCTGCCTGTGGAGGTTTTTCGATAGTTTTCGAGCCTTTCTGCTGCATGCCTCCTGACATGAGGAGCTTCATTCTTTCGTGGGCGGATAGCTTGCTGTCGATGGTGGCGGTTTTCTTCAATCTGGGTTTTGGTTGGGATACGCCCACCACAACCATAGCTGGCTCAATGCTTCTCATGTCAATACCCAGCGATTTGGCATTCATATTTGTAATATGCTTTTTAATGCCAGCCAGGATAATTCTAAGTGGGGGATATACAGGTTTACGGAGCATGCTCTCGACGGTGAAGACTGCGGGTAAGGCGGTCTCTAAAATCTCTCTGTCACCTCCCTTAAGTCGTCTATGTACTCTGGCAATCTTGGTATCTGAGAAAACATCGAGCCTGGTAACGGCTGTAACCAGCGGCAGGTTTAGCCATTCCGCTATAGCTGCTCCTATAAAACCATTACCTTCATCCATAGATTCCCTGCCGCACAAGATGATGTCATACGGGAGTTTAGAGATTAGCTTGGCTATGATGACGGACGTAGAATACGAATCTAAGTTTTCAAAGGCTTCATCACACAGGTGAATTGCTTCATCAGCCCCCATTTTCAAGGCATTTCTTAGGACCTCTTCTGCTCTGGGTGGGCCAAGGGTGATTGCGGTAACTTGGCCGCCGTCTCTCTCCCTGATTCTGATAGCTTCACTGACGGCTACCTCATCAACGGGATCCATTAGATAATGAATGTTGTCGAGTTTACCGGTTTCTATATTAAATTTAACGACAATCGGGTCGGGGACTTGTTTGACGCAAACTATCATATTCATTATCTTACTGAGACGACTGCGATGCCGTTAGGATAAGTTCAGGTGGTCGGCTTCAGTGCTTCATTTAACTGCTTGGCCAGTTCCGGTATTATTTGGTGCATGTCTCCTACTATCACGAGGTCGGCCATCTTGGCTATAGGGGCATTCCGATCAGTATTGATTGCAACCATTAATTGTGATCCTTTTATGCTGAGGGTGTGGTGGAAGGCTCCTGATATGCCGCATATTAGGTAAAGTCTAGGAGCTATGGTTTTCCCTGTTAACCCGATTCGCCTCTCATCAACTACCCAGTGCTCATCGGTGGCGCGTCTGCTTCCGCCAATAGAGGCGCCTAGAATCCGGGCCAACTCTTCAACCGCCTTGAGATTATCGGCGCAGGCCAGCCCTTTACCTACCCCTATGACAATCTCAGCCTCGCTTACACATACCGCACATGGATCTGCTTTTAGATAGTCAATCAGCCTTGTTTTATTATTCTTTGAATCCAGGTTTACCTTGCATTCGATGACTTGGGGGTTCTTTATTTCCCTGGACTTCTGCAGGGTAAGCAATTGAGGGTCTACAGTTGCTACTAACGGTTTTCTGAGAAGAGCCACTGCTGCCTGGGCTTTTCCACCGTGTATAGGTCTTCGCGCTGTCAGTTTCTTATCTTTGTCTACTTCGATTTCAGTATATCGAGATAGTAAACCAACTTTAAGCCTGGCAGCAAGCCTGGGGGCTAAGTCGTTTCCCATAGGGGTTGTGGCAAATATGATAATTGATGGCTTATTCAAACTGACCACTTGCGCCAGCGCATCGACGTAGGCATCGCCAGTATATTTTTCCAGGCGCTTATCTTCTATAATAAACGCTTTGTCCACTCCGTAGGGGGCAAACTCTGCTGCCAGGCCCTGAACCTGGTGCCCTATGAGTATCGCTGCGGTCTCTTCATCAAGCTTGGTGGCGATGGTCTTGGCCTCTCCAGCAAGCACGAAGGCGGTTTTTTCTATTTTCTCCGTCTTTGTGCTCGGCAACAAACCAAACGCCTTTACTGTCATTCTTCTCAGGGATATGGGAATTGGGGGTTTGCTGAGGCATTCTCTGGTCTTTTTCCGCCATGTATGTACCTGATATTGCGCTGGTATCGCGTGCGACAAAGCTACAGGGGCAGCCCCTTGGCTATTAGCTATCAGCTACAATTATAGCACAATGACGACTAATACCCAAGGGCTGCCCCTGTTAGCTACTCTGTCTTTAATTTTAGCACAGGCTACGTATTTTGCGCTACCTCTCTACCTCCTATATCCACCTCCCTATGAGGTGCC
>CAWHAI010000024.1:0-44738 GCA_963827295.1 uncultured Chloroflexia bacterium | reverse complement strand
ATTGAAAAAATTGAATAATTCCTAATTGGGTTTTCAATTTAGCTATGTTAACCTGCATGAAACTCAGTTCGCTATAATGAATTCGAAAGCAAAATTGATTCTAATATATTATTAGTAGTAGGAGTTTATTTTAAACGAATCGAAATCTCAATGATTATAATCGATTCGAGAAACGAATCAATTTTTGTGGATTTTAAGCGAGAAAAAAACAATGAAATACTGGTGAAAATCAATTATTACTTAAAAAATCGATTTTAGCTGACTAATAAAAATCGAGACAATCGATTATAGCCGCTTTAATCGATTTTATGGGATTAAGTAAAAAAATCGATTAAAATGAAGAATATGTTGATTTTTCGCGTAAATTTGTTTGCATAGATCATGTTATATTTTGTGACTTTTTCTGTTTTTATATTTTTAAACTTCTGACATTCTTAAACTATTGAAAATTTTTCTTTTTCTATGTATCTTCATGTTTTGATGAGAACTATGATATGAAGGTTTTTGATAATGTGTGTTCAGATCATTTTACTTTAATAAATTATGCTTTCGGAAGCATATAATAATAATTGTGAACTTCAGGCTATTCATTGCTTGAAAAACAAACCAAAGCTGTAGTATACTACCACACACGACTGGAATACGATCGTTTACGCTGCCAGTAATGCTCAACTTGAGAGCTGTTGACAGCTGTACTACCTCAAACATCCTATTTGTTTGTCTCATTATTTCAGTAACGTACACATCGAAGTATATATTGGATGATAATCTAAAAGTTTAGACTCCGCGTGACCAAATATCTCAGTAAAAATAGTATACGAGTGAAAACCTCAGTGAATTGCCGAAGGCATCTTTTTCTCCAGTTATGTTGCTTTGCCAATGTACGTTGTCACCCTGTGATTCTCCTCGTACATCGTCATGGGCACTCCCTGGAGGCGGAAGACAACTTGGCTCACCTTAGCTGGTTCCAGGTAGTAGATCTCATTTCTCTCCAGGATGATATTATCCTTGTCCCATTTTTTGAGCTTGAATGGCCCTGCGCCGTTTGGTTTTCTCCACCAGTCCGCGCCCAATTCCACATTGGCTTTATCGACGACGAAAGCTGTAGGGTAGGCGAGTTTGGACAGGAAATATGCTTTGGGGGCATCGATGGTGATTTGCAGGGTATAGTCATCTATTACCCTGACTCCGCTGATTTCGTTTGCCTTGCCCTGGAGTTTCTCTTTTACTCCCACTATGTCGCCGAGATAAGTCTCGGCGGTCTGTGAACCTGTTGTGGGGTCGCAGGCTCGTTCCAGGGAGTATTTGAAGTCGTTGGCGGTGACTTCTCTACTACTATGGAACATTACCCCGTGTCGCAGATGAAATGTATAGACTGTGCCGTCACTGGTCTTGTCCCATCTTTCGGCGATATCAGGTATAAGTTTGAGATCGGGGCCGAAGCAAACCAGCCCGCTGAAGATTTCGACGATGTATTCCAGAGACTCAACATCCTGTGCTATGGCGGGGTCGAGGGTTGACGGGCTGCTGCCAAAGAGGGTGAGAGTATTTTGCTGTAATGCGCATCCGCTGCAAGGCAGGGAAAGCGCAATTGCGATGAGAACAATCAGAAGCAGCGGTAGTTGTAGTTTTTCTTTCATTTTCTGCGTCGCCGTGCTCTAAGTCGAATAACCTCTCCGACCGCTGGCAGCAAAAATATGCCCAGTGCTCCAAGTCCTGCGGTACTACCATGTGCAGTTTTGGCTTGAGCCTCATGGCAACCGAAAAAGCCGATTGAGGTAGTGGGCTGTGGTGTAGGGGTTGCTTGCCGTGGCCCCAAGCCTAAGCTTTGTCGCCACAGATTGTCAAGTCCTGCGGTATCAAAGCCGTAAACCTCTTCCAGAGCATTATCGTATGTCGAGCCCTGTTTGAAAACTCTCAACAAACTCAGCATTTTCTCGTGGCCATAGTGTTGGATGAGAAATTGGACCAGGCTGTAGCTCTCAGCATAGGATAGCTCTGCCTCAACTGCGTTGGCAGGGAAGTTGCTCGATATGGTTTGCACTGAAATGAGAGCGTCTTCGGATATTGCTTTATCTAGCAAAGATTCAAAAGTGAGATCCAAGGGCCCTTCTGCGTACATCGATAGCCCTTCGTTTAGCCAGGTCGGTATATCGCTATAGGGATTGAATGTCATCTGATAAGTCACCAGATGTGCTAATTCGTGTGCCATAGCAGTCTCTCCCCATGCTAGGTTATCTGGAGCTATTCCGATAGCCAGAATCCCGAATTCGCTGAAAGATACTCCGCCAGTCCATTCTTGAGCATTTATCAAGGCACTACGTAAATCCTCTGAGCTGGCGTAAATATATATCTCCACAGCTTGCTCAAGAGATGCTCCGGTGTCCCTAGACAGCATATTCAGTGCTTCGTTAGCGGTAGCCAATAAGTCTTGGGCAAAGGACTGGTCACCCTTATACCAAAATAGTGATATGTTGCCTTCACTCAGGCTCTTCCAGCGATAGCGGTCATCGTCGAATTTGACGGTTGTCCATGGTGTTTCGAACTCGTGGCCCGCAGCGTCTTCTATTTTCCAGCTATATTGAATCTCAGCTCCCGGAGGCAGGCTTTCCTGTTGTGTGTCCCATTCCCAGTTTGTCTTTACCACTGGTGCAGCTTTGAACTCTGGTTCGACCTCTGTTACCACTGTAACATTAGTTATCATATTTATCTTGTAGTCGAGGATGACCTGGGTGATGTTATCGACGCTTTCAGCGCTTATGTTGAAGGTGAATCCGGTGGGGAATTCCGCAGTGGTGTCGTAGGATGCTGATATCTCATCCTGAGCCTGTACAGGGATGGGGGCAGCAGCAAGGATAACAAAAGAGACCAGAAGTATAAGAGCAAACCTTTTCATCAACTTTCCATTGTAGATCTGAGATAAGCTTTGAGCAGTTCATCGAGATCGCCATCGAGCACAGCGGTGGGGTTGCTGGTTTCATAGCCAGTGCGGTGGTCTTTTACCATTTTATAGGGATGGAGCACATAGCTTCGTATCTGGTTGCCCCATTCTGCGGTGATATGTTCTCCTTTTAGTTTTATCTGCTCCTCAGTTTTTTTCTCTAACTCCAGTTCGAGGAGCCGTGAGCGAAGCACTCGCATGGCTGTCTCTTTGTTACGAAGCTGTGAGCGCTCGTTTTGGCAGGTGACTACCAGTCCGGTGGGTAAGTGTGTAATGCGGACAGCGCTGCTGGTTTTCTGCATGTGTTGACCACCCGGGCCGCTGGAGCGGAAGACATCTACCTTGATGTCGTCAGAGCTTATATTTATGTCCACGCTGCTCTCCACCACTGGCATAACCTCTACCAGGGCGAAGGAGGTATGGCGGCTGTGTGAGGCGTCGAAAGGCGAGATCCGAACCAATCGGTGTACCCCACGTTCTCCCCTAAGGTATCCATAGGCGTAATCCCCCTTAACTTCTATGAGAACGCTTTTTACACCTGCCTCTTCTCCTGGCGACGTCTCGATAACATCAGCCTCATAACCTCGTCGTTCTCGCCCATCTCAGATACATCCTGAGCAACATCTGAGCCCAGTCCTGAGATTCCGTGCCGCCGGCACCGGCATGTATTGCCAGCATAGCTCCTCTGCGGTCGTACTCCCCTCCTAGCTGAAGCTCGAATTCGAGCTCTTCGAGGCGATGTTCGATGCGTTCTATTTCGAGGGGAATCTCTTCTTCCAGAGAGCGGTCTTTTTCGGCAACGGATATATCAACGAGGGCAGCGAGGTCTGCGACCTTCTTTTCTAGATTGCGCCAGGTAGCCACCGCCTCTTTAAGCTGTGACATCAGGCGCATCGTTTCCTGGGCCTTTCTTTGGTCCTGCCAGAAATCGGCGCTGGCCGTCTTCTGTTCAAGCTGGGCTATTTGTTTTTCTTTGCTGGCTATGTCAAAGATGCACCAGTGTGTTGGAGATATGGGCCTTGAGGTCTTCTAGTTTTAGCTTTAGTTCTTCCATTTTACCTCTTTTTAATCTACTGGTTGGGTTCTATATCATGAGCCTCATTTGTGCTTTGGATTCCACGGGTCTTGAAACTTCAAGCTGGCCGCTGGCAGCTAGATGGGCCAGCCTTGTTGGCTCAGGCAGACGCTGATTGCGGCAGCAGCGAAGCACCCAGGTGATGGCAGCTTCCAAATCTACTTTGTGCCCTATTGATATATATAGCGGGGCTGCACCTAGCTTAGTGCGGAGCGCTGCTCCTATTACTTCACCATTATCAACTAAATCGGTGTAAGAACCTGGCTTAGGAGGCACCATCTTGTGCTCGCCGCAGAGCCTTGATTTAGCGCAACCTATCGTAGGTTTGTCCCAGAGGATACCCAGATGGGAGGCCAGTCCCAGCCTTCTGGGATGAGCGAGCCCCTGGCCGTCCACTAGAATCAGGTCTGGCGTGGCTTCCAGTTCTTCGCAGGCGGCCAGTATCAGAGGGGATTCTCTAAAAGATAGCAGCCCTGGCACATAGGGGAAGGTGACCTTTTTGTATATCACCCTTCTCTCCACAAGCGTGAGCTCTGGATAGCTGAGGACGACAACTGCCGCTCTGGCCAATCCCGTCGCATCTGGTGCGGAAATATCGACACCGGCTACCAGACGGACATCACTGACCTCGTTTACTTTGGAGACCTTTCTTGCTAGTTCTCGTTGTATGCCCTTGGCTTGGTCGGGTGTCATCTGCCAAACGTGTAAATACTGTGCTTTCATAGTTTTTACTCAGTTCTCAGCTCGAAACAAAGCAGAGTACCGAAAATTGTCGGAAGTTAAATATTGCTTCGTTCACCAATTGCCTCAGCCGAATAGGCTGCGCACGATATCGAACTCTTTGGGAAGGAAGGGGGCTACCAAGGGAAAGCGGTCTAGGGGAAAAAAAGCAACGCTGGACGCTTGAATTGTCGTCTTTATATCCGAGACGTTGTATTTGGCGACTAGGGTGAGAAAGGCGCCGCAGGTAAACCCGCCGATGATGAAACCCACAGCCGCTCCTCCAAGCCTATCAATCCAGCCTAGATGCAATGAACTGAGGAGTTTGCTCGATGCGGAGGCTAGTATCAGCGCTACCAGTATGACAAGGATTAATATGATAATAAAGGCAGCTATTTCAGCGTGGTCGGGGTTTTTGATCCAATGGGATAACCAATTACCCATTGAGCCATAGAAGCGTCCTGCAAGGACAACGCCCAGTATGATTCCTAACAGGGGGATGACGCTTCTGATCAGTCCATTGATCAAGCCACTCACCGTAGTGACCGCCAGGAAAATGGTGATAACTATATCGAGCCAGTTCATCCTTGCCCCTATACCAAATCGAACCTTTGGACTCATTTTAACACATCGAAGGTGTTATTCAAGTCAGGCCACCTGTAGTTTGTAATCCCTCAACTGAAAAGATGCCGCACGACATCGAACTCTTTGGGGAGAATGCGGAGCACGAAGGGGAAGTTATTGAGAAGAAATGAGGCAAGGCCAGAGCCTTTCATCGTCGCTTCCACGCTTGTGTAGTACGATTTGGCAATTATAGTGAGAAGGGCACCGGAGATCAACCCGCCGATCGCCAGGCCCAGGATTGTCCCACCCAGGCCGTTGATTTTGTCCGTAACTGACTTGTAGGGACGCTTATCGAGCAGTGCAGCTAGCGAAAGCAGCGCTTTGGTTGTCACTGCTGTAGCCAGGATGAAGATGATGGCAAAGGCGGCTACCGCAGCCTGGCTCCGGCTTGTGAGCCAGTGGGACAGCCATTTTGCCACAGGCTCATAGAAGAATCCTGCTAATGTGATACCTGCTACAATCCCTGCGATTGGGATAACAGTGCCTGACAACTCCGCTTTGCTTTTGGCCAATAGGTTGGACAGTTTGCGTCCTAGCAAGAAGAGGACCATAGCTGCTACTATAACCAGGACGAAAATAAGGATGAAGGCCACTATTTGGGACTGACTCTGGCTGCTCATCCAGGAGCCTGCATAATTTGAGGCGGAGAGATAGAAATGACCTGCCAGAAAGATTGCCAGGACAACCACTGCCAATGGTAGAAAGGTCTTCGTCAGCCCCATCCTGGAACCGATGAATGCAGTGATGCCTAGGAATATGATGATAGGTGCATCAAGCCAGTTCATTTTCGTCTTATCTTACCACATAGATAGTGCTGTGCCAATGATGTCCTTGTATTTGTAAGTGATTGGGAGGAGTTGCCAGTTGAGCGGTGTCGTTAGTAGCTTTGCTTGACACTCGATTGCCACTTATGTTATCTTGTTAGATGGTGTTTAAAAAGGCTTTACTCTAGTTTCTGGAGCTAAAGCCATTTTCATGCTTAAAAGGAGGGAAAGCGGTGCATTCGATTGTCTGTGTTAAGGAAATTCCTGACCCTGAAACCCCCGCTTCGGCTTTCGCTATCGACCCTGTAGCAAAGCGAGCAATCCCCGCCAAAGACAAACCCCCGGTAGTGAATCCTTTCTGTGAGCAGGCTGTTGAAGCAGCTCTTCGCATAAAGGATGCCAAAGGGGGTAAGGTAACTGTAATCAGCTTGGGTGCCCCATCTGCAGAGAAGATATTGAAGCACAGTTTGGCTATGGGAGCAGATGAAGCAATTTTGCTCAATGACCCTGCATTTGAAGATTCAGATAGTTACTCTACAGCCTATGTCCTTGCTCTTGCCATAAAGAAAATAGGACAATTCGACTTCATCTTCTGCGGCAGGCAAGCCGGTGACTTCGATATGGGGCAGGTCGGCTCCGGTATTGCAGAGCTCCTCGGGTTGCCCAGCGTAACATTGGCTAAGAAGATCGAGGTTCAGGATGGTAAGGCTAGGGTGGAGCGGGCATTCCCCGATGGCTATGAAGTAGTAGAGGTTTCCATGCCTGCGTTGATCACGGTAAGCAATGAACTTGGTCAGCCCAGATATGCCCCTCTGAAAGGGATTATGGCTGCTGCCAAGAAGAAGGTCCCAGTGTGGAATCCTAAAGAAATCGATGCTGATACCTCAAAGATTGGCGCTGCCGGACGACACACCAATATGTTGAAGCTGTTCATCCCGGTCAGGGAGTCAAAGTGCGAGGTTATAGCTGGTGAGAATGAAGAGGATACGGCTATCAAACTAGCTCTCAAGCTAAGGGAAGTCAAATTAATCTAATACTAAGATAGTTCCTCACGATGATAAGGAGGTAAATCGGATGTCTGATAATAAAGGCGTGATGATAGTCGGTGAGTGCGTAGAGTGCGCTCCAGTGGCGATAACTTACGAACTTCTTGGAGTTGGGAGAAGGCTCGCTGACAGCCTTGGTGAGCCGTTATCGGCAGTGCTGCTTGCGGACAAGGTAGGTGATGCCGCTAAGGATGCGATCGCATTTGGTGCGGATAAGGTTTATGTTGTAGAGAGCCCGTTGCTCAAGGACTACACCACAGATGCTTATGTGGGGGCGATGGAAAAGCTTTGCCATGAGGCGAAGCCCAATATTTTGCTCATGGGGCAGACTGCTATGGGACGTGACCTGGCGCCGAGGCTGGCATTCAGGTTGGGCACAGGGGCCACACTGGACTGTCTCGACCTGAAGATTGACCCTCAGACCAAGCTGATGGTGCAGACGAAGCCGGTATATGGGGGGAACGCCTTGGCCGAGGTAGTCTGTGAGAAGTACCGGCCGCAGATGGCGACCGTCAGGCCGAAATCTATGGAGCCTCTGCCGCGCAACGATTCCCGAAAAGGGGAGATAGTTCATTTTGATGCTAAGCTGGATGCCTCGAAAATGAGGGTGAAGTTCTTGGAGAGGGTGAAGGAGAAGGTGGAGGGCGTGAAGCTCGAGGATGCGAGTGTTATCGTCTGCGGAGGCAGGGGTATGGGTGGTCCTGATAACTTCGCACCACTTCGTGAGCTGGCAAATCTCCTGGGTGCAGCCGTGGGAGCAACACGGCCACCCTGCGACAACGGATGGGTGCCGGCTACTCTGCAAATAGGGCTCACAGGGAAGATTGTTTCCCCCAACCTCTATATTGCCGTAGCTGTATCAGGTGCCAGCCAGCACCTGTCGGGTTGCTCGGGGGCGAAGAATATTGTGGCCATAAACAAGGATGGCGAGGCCAACATTTTTAAGGTAGCCCGCTACGGTGTTGTGGGGGACTTCAAGAAGATTCTGCCCCCGTTTACGAACAAGGTCAAAGAGCTACTCAAAGGCTAGGCCCCAAAAAGAGATGCTAATTAGCAGGGGCGTTCAAATGAACGCCCTTGCTTTTTGTGTTCATTTCAATCTACGCTGCATCTACTTGCCTATTGAGGTATGTCATCTTCAGGCTTTAGGGGTGGAGCGGAGTGCCCTGAGTCGTCGCCAGACAAAGAAGGCCACCAGGACTAAGAATATAGCCACGATGGGGATGTCGAAGGGCCGGATTGCCTCGCGGATTTTCTCCCAGTTTTGTCCCAGAACATAGCCACCGTAGGCTAGACCGATAGACCAGGGGAAGGCGCCGAGGAAGCAGTAGAGCACGAATTTCCATAGCTTCATCCTGGCTATCCCTGCCGGGAGGCTGATAAATGTGCGCACCACTGGGAGTAGCCTTGACAAGAAGGTTATTCGGTCACCGTATTTGTCGAACCAGCGATCAGCACGCTCAATATCGTGGTGTGTGATGAGGATGTATTTCCCCCAGCGGTAAAGAAATGGTCGGCCACCCCAGGCCCCGACCTCGTAGGCAACCAAAGAGCCGATGACGTTTCCCACAGCACCGCAGAATCCGGCCAGGACGAGATATTCAGGCCCTAACCCTTTGTCTGCAATCAGCATCCAACCGGCAAGGGGCATGATGATTTCGCTGGGCAGGGGGATGCAGGCGCTCTCAATCGCCATCATGAGCACCACGCCAGGCCAGCCTAATATCTGGTAAATATGGCGAATGAAATCAAGTATGTGCTGTTCCACTAGTTCAGGTCCTGCCTTGTCGGGGAACAGTGTAACAAAGGGTGTGCCTTGCGTCAATTATTGACATCGCAGAGACTATGCTTTATCCTTGCCAAACAAATAGGGAGGAGGTGAAAAGAGATGCCAAGCATGAAGGCTTTCTTTACCAATATGTCGGCACCAATGCCTCTCCGTAGGAAGTTATACCTGGCTTTTCGCAACAATTTCACCAAGATACGGAAGAGGCAGAGCTGCTGCGGCCATCTACGGGGAACCAGGCTGCTGAGAGGTGGCGAAAGTAACTCCTGGTCAAGGAGAGGTAAAGCAATAACGGTTTACCGCAGAATTCGTGGTACAGTCCCACCACCGCTATTCATAGAGGATCAGGTTGGGAGGTGATGCAGATGGCGCTCGTTCAGGTAAGTATTGTTCCTCTAGGAACCAAGACCACTTCTATCAGCAGGTATGTGGCCCGTGCTCTCAAGGTTCTGCAGGCTCAGAAAGCAGTGAGGTACAAGCTGACCCCGATGGGCACTGTGCTCGAAGGCGAGCTGGATAAAGTGCTGAGCGTAGTGCGTAAGATGCACGAGAGGGGTTTTGATAAGGATGTGCGCAGGGTTCTGACAACCGTAACCATAGATGATAGAAGAGATAAAGAAGCAACGATGGAAAGCAAGGTCAAATCGGTAGAAGGCAAGCTTCGTAGAAGTTAGAAGTGTTCTGCAAATAAATGTGGAGGGCACTTTTGCAGCGCCCTCCACTCCGGAATGCTATTCAGTTTGATTTTCTCTCGAGCCCAACTCTTTTTCAGTGTTCACCACTGAACGAGGCCCTCGTTAAGAAACTGGCCTCTGCACCCCTTTTCCTCGAGCTGAACTCGAGGTCCGCCCGCCCTGCCACAAGCAGGGCCTCAGGACTCCACCTGCCATACTCCGTACCATACGTGAAGCCTCATAGTCACCTCCCGAAGTTGGATTCGGTAGCACCACTTTGGCTCCGTAAACCACTTATAGCATAATTAGCTTCATTTGTCAAGTTTGTCGCGAGGGAGTATTTATGGATAGTCTACTAACAAACGTAAGTCTCACTGATTGGAGTACTTTAGTGGTTGAGTGGTATGCTTAAACATCCAGCAGTAGATGGCATGAAGCGATTTTGAAGCAAGAGAAACTATGCTATAATACCTCCAATATAAAGGAAGGGCGATGCTACTCTGGAATTTAAGTCTGCTCATCCATGACCCAGCGGCATTTTTCTTACTGATAGCTGTAGTTGCTTTCTCTCTGCTGATTGCGATAACCGTTCATGAATTCAGCCATGCACTCATGGCAAACCGGCTCGGGGACCCTACAGGAAAGAGGATGGGCAGGCTTTCTTTAAACCCGATAAGGCATCTCGACCCTCTGGGCACATTGATGCTGTTCCTGGTTGGCTTCGGTTGGGGCAAGCCCGTCCCTATCAATCCCAACTACTTTCGTATGGCGCCCAGAAGGGGTATGGCTGTATCAGCTCTAGCTGGTCCTCTGTCCAATCTTGCCCTGGCTGCGGTTTTGGGGGTGATTATAAGGACAGGGGCTTTGGCATGGCATTCTCCGTGGCAGTATGAGCCATTTCTTAATTGGGATCCGAGCTGGGTTGCAGCCGATATAGTGGGCTATGTTATCCTATTCAATCTTATTCTGGCGGTGTTTAATCTTATACCTATCGCTCCTTTGGATGGGTTCAATATCGCTGTTGGTATCTTACCTAGTCGCCAGGCTGAGGCTTTAGCGAGGACGGAGCGATATGGCCCGCTACTCTTGCTTCTGCTCATTTTTTTGGGTTACTTTGTAGGATTCTTGTGGGATTTCTTGCTACGCGCTGTAGACCTGTTCGCTCGTCTCTTTGTAGGCGAGCCACTTTGATGTCTTGAGGTGTTTCGTGCGGAGAATTGCGATTATAGGGCTAGGCTTGATCGGGGGCTCCCTGGCCTTGGCCTTGGAGAAAGCAAGGAAGGGCAAGGGAGCGGAGATCGTGGGGTTTAGTAGGACTTCAGAGTCGGTCGTCAGGGCTAAGGAATGCGGTGCTATAGACCGGGCGGCAAGCGACTTGGTATCTGCTGTTACTGATGTGGACCTGGTTATCATCGCTACCCCTGTGATGAAGACTAAGGAGATACTAGCATCTATATCTGAACATTTATCTCCTGGGTGCGTGGTCACCGATACCGGCAGCACCAAAGCTAAGGTTATGGAATGGGCCGGGGAATACTTGCCGCCTAGTGTGAGCTTTATCGGAGGACATCCCATGGCAGGTAAGGAGACCTCGGGGCTCGCTGAAGCTAGTGCCGACCTCTTTAAGGGCTGTGTCTACTGCCTTACGCCGACCGCCAGTGCAACTGGGAAGGCTGTGAGGGCAATGGAGAGACTGGTGAAGTCGGTGGGGGCAAGGCCTTTTTTCATCGAGGCTGAGGCGCATGATAATTTGGTAGCTGGGGTGAGCCATCTCCCCATGCTCCTCTCGGCTGCCTTCGTTACTACTACCACAAAAAGTCGGGTCTGGCCTGAGATGGCCAAGCTTGCGGCTGGAGGCTATCGGGACTTCTCTCGCCTTGCTTCAGGGGGCCCGGAGATGAACCGCGATATCTGCTTTACTAACCAGGAGAAGATTGTCTCCTGGCTAGACCGCTATATTGAGGTGCTTAGAGGGTATCGCCACTTGGTGGCCGAGGACAGCGAAGAGTTGGAGAAGATGCTTGCTCAAGCGCGTGAGGCGAGGGAGAAGTGGCTGCGAGGGAGAAAGCCATGAAGCAGGTAGTGAAAGCCCCCCGTGCCCTGGATGGAGAGGTCAGACCTCCGGGCGACAAGTCTATCTCTCACCGTGCTGTTATTCTTAACGGAATAGCGCAGGGCAATGCCTTGGTCAGCAATTTCATTAGGTCTGCTGATTGTCTTGCCACCGTAGCGTGTATGCGGGCTTTGGGCGTAGAAATCGAGTCTATTAAAAGTGGTGGTCTAAACATCAAGGGGGTGGGGGAGAAGGGTTTGAGTGAGGCTGAGGACGTGCTTTCTGCTGAAAACAGCGCTACTACTATGCGCCTTCTCGCGGGCCTGCTTGCCTCTCAACCATTTTTCTCCATTATCAACGGAGACGAATCGTTGCGCTCCCGCCCTATGGATCGTGTCATCCACCCCTTGAGGCTAATGGGGGCTCAGATTTGGGGAAGACACAGCGATTCTCGAGCTCCGCTGGTGATCAAAGGAGGACAGCTCCATGGGATACGCTATACACTTCCTGTCGCCAGCGCCCAACTTAAATCGGCACTACTGCTAGCTGCGCTCTTCGCTCAGGGAGATACTGTCATCAAGGAGCAGATGCCCTCTCGCGACCATACCGAAAGAATGCTCAAAGCGATGGGTGCTGAAATAAAAATAGCGGGGGATACAATCACTATCTCGCCCAGTCGGTTGAAGGCTATTGATGTCGCTGGTGCCAGGCGACATAAGCTCGGCTGCATTTTGGCTGGTGGCAGGCGCTATACATCCCAAGGCAGTTATTCGTTTGCGCAATGTAGGCGTTAATCCCACCAGGAGCGGTATACTGGATGTTCTGAATTCGATGGGTGCCAAGTTGAGGTTGGAGAACGAGCGTGTGGTGAGCGGCGAGCCTGTCGCAGAGATGAAGGTGCAGTCAAGCCATTTGGCTGGAATAGAAATTGGTGGAGAGCTCATCCCTCGGGTTATAGATGAGATACCGTTGATTGCTGTGGCTGCCTCTGTGGCTCGAGGGGAGACTGTGATAAGGGATGCTCAGGAACTCAGGGTTAAGGAGACGGATAGGATAAGTGCCACTGTGAAAGAGCTGTCGAAGCTGGGAGCCGATGTAGATGAGCTTCCTGATGGCATGGTCATTCGGGGGGTGAAAAAGCTGCGCGGCGCTGCCTGTAATAGCCATGGAGACCATCGTCTGGCGATGATGCTCGGGGTGGCTGCGCTTGTTGCTGAAGGTGAAACAGGGATTGACAATGCTGAGGTGGTGAATATATCATATCCCAAATTTTGGCAGGACTTAAAGCGCCTGAGTATTGGATAGTGCAAATTCGGGGGTGAGGAGAGATCGATGAGCACTGAACTAGTGCATGTAGGGTTCGGTAATATCCTGGCCATAAATAAAGCTTTGGCTATCGTTTCTCCAGGCTCGGCACCAACCAAGCGCCTAATACAAGGAGCTAGAAGCAAGGGTCTCTTGATAGATTTGACAAGCGGCAGAAAGACTAAGGCTGTCATAGTTATGGATAGCTGCCATATTGTACTTGCTGCTCTTAACCCGGAGACTATCGCCAACAGGCTGACAGCAAGCCGGGGCGCTGAAGTTAAAGCAGAGTGAAGTGGAGGTAGAGACCAAGGTGACAGGCTCAGCTTTGAAGTCTTTGCTTATCGTCCTTTCTGGTCCCTCTGGCGTAGGCAAGGACGCAGTGCTGGAGAGAATGAAGCAAAAGGGGTACCCCTTGCACTACGCAGTTACAGCGACCACGCGGCCAAAACGCCAAAGGGAAAGGGAAGGGTTTGACTATCACTTTGTCTCCAAAGCCGAGTTTGAGAGGATGATTGAAAAGAATGAGCTTCTGGAATGGGCTAATGTATACGGCAATCTCTACGGGGTGCCCAAACGAGAGGTTCAACAGGCCCTGGCTGGTAGACAGGATGTGATGGTCAAGGTGGATGTTCAAGGGGCAGCTAGCATAAAGAAAATCGTCCCTCAGGCTGTATTCATATTTCTGGCGCCGCCATCGATGAGCGAATTAAAGGAGCGACTCAAACAGCGCAAGACCGAATCCAGCATAGACCTGGAGTTAAGGATGCAGGCTGCTGAAAAGGAGATGGAAAGCCTTCCTATGTTTGATTATGTGGTGGTCAATCATAAAGACGGTGTTGAGATGGCTATCTCTCAGATTGAGTCTATTATCACCGCTGAGAAATGTGGGGTGAAACCGAGAGAGACCGAGTTTGGGAATGATTCTGGTTAAGGCAATAAATGGATAGGGAGGACAGCAAATTCAAAGAGAGAGCGATCAGCGAGATGTTTGCCGGCATCGCTCATGGCTACGACCGCGTAAATTGTTTGATGAGCTGGGGGCAGGATGCTCGCTGGCGGCGGGTTGCAGTGAAGCTGGCCTGTCCGGGTCGGGGTAGAGTGCTTGATGTAGCCACTGGCACTGGAGATATAGGCTTGGAGCTTGCCAGATATACTGATTCAGTGGTGGGTCTGGATTTGTGTCCCGAGATGATCAGTCGAGGCAAGGTGAAGGCGAAAGGGAGGAAGTTGGAGGGTAGAATAGATTTCATTGTAGGTGATGCTCTGGCCTTGCCATTCGGCGATAACAGTTTCGAGTGTGCTCTGAACGGATTCGCTTTGCGCAACGTGGCTAACATTGGTCTTTTCCTAGCTGAGCAGCGAAGGGTGGTTAAACCTGGAGGTAGAGTTGTCTGCCTGGAGTTAGCAAAACCTGCCCCTAGCATTGTAGGGGCTTTCTACCGGTTTTATCTCTTTGGGATAGTGCCCATCTTGGGGCGCTGGTTAGGCGGTGATGACAAGGCTTATCGGTATCTACCAAACTCGGTCAATTGTTTTTTACGTAGAACTGAGATACAGAGAATAATGGAGGATGTGGGGTTCCGCCGGGTGAGCCACAAAAGCCTCAACTTTGGGACAATTGCCATCAATTTCGGGGTCAAGTAAACAGCCATTGCTTGTATGAGGGGAAGGCTGGTGCAGAAGCAGATTTCAGAAGCAGTCGTGTCGCGTTTGCCTATGTATCTGCGTGCGCTGGGTCTTTTGAGGGCGGAGGGCATTGATTTTGTCACTTCTCGGAATAGGGAACCCGATAGAGGATGCCCCCTGCTTACGAGGTGTTAGGGATATAATAGCCTAGCTATGGTTGAGGCCTCTTTTTCCTGCCCTTTTCCGCCACCTTGAGCCGCTTCAGTGAACGGAGTAATGCTGCTTCAGCACGGACATGGTCCATATGGGCAGGATATTGGGCGATCCTCTCTTCAGCGCGGCGCTTGGCTGCTTCAGCGCGTGCAATGTCGATCTCGTCGGCTCGTTCAGCGGCATCTGCGAGGACTACCACCTTATCTCCGCGTACCTCCAGGAAGCCGCCGCTGACAAACATTGACTGCTCCTCAGTGCCTTTTCTCGCCATCAGTTCACCGGGCTGAAGCATGGTCATAAGTGGAGCATGATGTGGTAAGATGGCGAGTTGTCCCTGGATGCCTGGCGCTACCACCACGTCAACATCCTCGGAGTAAACCACTCGCTCTGCAGTTACAATTTCAAACCTTATCTTTGGCATTTACCTGGCCTTTTATAGTTTTTTGGCCTGTGCCACTGCTTCGTCTATGGTGCCTACCATGAGGAATGCCTGCTCAGGCAGGGCATCGTGCTTGCCCTCCAGTATCTCCTTGAAACCGCGCACTGTTTCTTTTATGGAAACATATTTGCCCGGAGTGCCGGTGAAGGTCTCCGCCACGAACATGGGTTGGGAGAGAAAGCGCTGTATCTTGCGGGCACGGGCCACGGTTAGCTTATCCTCGTCGCTGAGCTCCTCGATGCCCAGAATAGCGATGATATCCTGCAGGTCTTTATAGCGTTGCAGCACCCGCTGTATTGCGCGTGCTACCTCGTAGTGCTCCACGCCGACAATGTGCGGGTCTAGGATACGCGAAGTGGATGCCAGTGGGTCTACGGCAGGATATAACCCTTGCGCGGCGATGGAACGCTCCAGGGCGACAACAGCATCGAGGTGTCCAAAGGTAGTAACGATTCCTGGGTCGGTATAGTCGTCAGCGGGCACGTAGATTGCCTGGAACGATGTTATGGAGCCTTTCTTGGTTGAGGTAATCCTTTCCTCCAGCTCGCCCATCTCTGTGCCCAGCGTAGGCTGGTAGCCCACCGCCGAGGGCATCCTGCCCAGGAGCGCCGAGACTTCCATGCCAGCCAGGATATAGCGATAGATATTGTCGATGAAGAGGAGGACGTCCTGCCCCTCGACATCTCGGAAATACTCAGCCATAGTCAGTCCGGTAAGCCCGATGCGCAGCCGCACGCCTGGAGGCTCGTTCATCTGGCCGAAGACCATTACTGTCTTGTCGATAACTCCTGAGGCCTTCATCTCGTTCCAAAGGTCATTGCCTTCCCTTGACCTTTCCCCGATGCCAGCGAAAACTGAGAAGCCTCCGTGCTCGGTGGCGATGTTGCGTATAAGCTCCTGGATGATGACTGTTTTGCCCACACCAGCGCCACCATAGGCACCGATCTTGCCTCCTTTGGTAAAAGGAGTGATGAGATCCATCACCTTGATGCCGGTCTCCAGTATCTCGATCTTAGTCTCTTGCTCGGTAAATGGAGGAGGCGGGCGGTGGATTGGCCAGTGTTCTTTAGTGTTCACTGCACCCAGGTTATCAAGGGGCTCTCCCAGTATGTTGAACAAGCGCCCCAGCGTCTGCCGTCCTACAGGCACCGCGATCGGAGCGCCGGTATCTATAGCCTCAGCGCCGCGCTCAAGCCCGTCGGTGGGCGAGAGGGCAAGGCAGCGTGCCCAGTTGTTCCCGATATGGTGTTGTACCTCAAGAACCAACTTGCTGCCATTTTGAGGGATTTCGATAGCATTGTTGAGCGCTGGGAGCTGGTCTGGTGGGAATTCTATATCAACTACGGTTCCGATTACCTGGGCTACTCTACCTTTTGCCATAATGTTCTCCTGGTTATCTTCTTATGTCAGTGTTGCTATGCCACCTGCGATATCGAGAAGTTCCTTGGTGATTAGCTCTTGTCGTGCCTTGTTATAGATTAGGGTAAGGTTCTCGATCATCTCATCAGCATTGTCGGTGGCATTGCGCATGGCGACCATCCTCGCGGATTGTTCGCTGGCTATGGACTCCAATATAGCATGGTAAACCTGCATCTCTACATAGCGCGGTAGAAGTTCTCGCAGAACCATATATGCTGAGGGCTCATAGATATACTCTATGTTCTCTGCGCGCTCTAATTTAGCTGGCTCAATAGGCAGAAGTTTCTGAAGCACTGGTCGCTGGGTAACGGTGGTTATGAATTGAGTGTAAGCCAGATAAACCTGGTCGATACGTTTGTTGGTATAGTCATCAATAACCACGCGTGAGATGGGTGTGGTATCAATCAAGGATGGCTTGTCGCCGAGCTGAGTGAATTCTGCCCTTATCTCCCGACCATATCTTGACATAAAGTCTCTGCCTTTACGGCCCACGGTGATAAGGTTAACCGGTACCCTCTGCTCCAGGATAAAGCTAGCTGCCCTCCGATTCATGTTGGCATTGAGTCCTCCGCAGAGGCCCCGATCCGCAGTGATGTGGATCACCGCGATGTGTTTTACCTCCCTATGCTGAAGCAGGGGATGGGTTTCCTCCTCTGCTTGGGGTTGGGCAGCAAGGTCAGCCATGACGTCGCGCATCTTCTCTGCATAGGGGCGTGCTGCCAGCACACGTAACTGTGCCTGCCTCATCTTGGAGGCGGCGATCATCTCCATGGCCTTAGTGATCTTGGCCGTGTTCTTGATAGAGCGAATACGGCGGCGAATGACTCGAATAGGGATCATTTTTCAATAACCATCTCAGTTAATAGGATACGGTCTTCTTAAACTCCGTAATAGCTTTCTTCAGGGCTTCTTCGCTTTTGGCGCTTAGGTCTTTCTCGGAGGCAATAGCCTTACCGATGTCGGGATTAGTGGTCTCCATGAAGCGGTGGAAGGCATCTTCCACTGCGCTGATTTTGTTCACTGGGATGTCATCGAGGTGGCCATTGGTTACTGCGTAGAGTATCATCACCTGCTTCTCCAAGGGCATGGGCACATATTGGGATTGCTTCAGTACCTCAGTGATCCTTTGGCCACGGTCGAGTTGTGCTCTGGTAGTCTTGTCGAGATCGGCGGTGCCGAACTGTGCGAAGGTGGCCATCTCCTGGTACTGTGCGAGGTCTATGCGCAGCCGTCCTGACACCTTCTTCATAGCTTTGGTCTGAGCAGAACCTCCTACTCGTGACACTGAGAGCCCGACATTCATAGCTGGCCGTATTCCTGCATTGAACAGGTCGGTCTCCAGGTATATCTGGCCATCGGTAATGGAGATGACGTTGGTCGGGATGTAGGCAGATATATCAGCAGCCTGGGTCTCTATCAGGGGTAGGGCGGTGAGCGAGCCGCCTCCATGCTCTTTATCGTATTTGGCTGCTCTTTCCAGCAGGCGTGAGTGGAGGTAGAAGACGTCTCCTGGGTATGCTTCTCGTCCTGCGGGACGCCGCAGGAGCAGTGAAATCTGCCTGTAGGCCCAGGCGTGCTTGGAAAGGTCGTCATAGATAATCAGAGCATCGCGGCCTTGCTCCATGAAATACTCTCCCATGGCGCAGCCAGCGTATGGAGCCAGGTACTGCATTGCTGCGGGGTCGGAGGCGTTGGCCGAAACCACTATGGTGTGCTCCATGGCCCCGTGGTTCTCTAAGATTGCTACTGTCTGTGCTACTTTTGAGGATTTCTGGCCGATAGCTACATATATGCAGATAAGGTTGCCGCCTTTTTGGTTGATAATGGTATCTATGGCGATGGCTGTTTTCCCTGTTGAGCGGTCGCCGATGATGAGCTCTCTCTGGCCTCTACCTATAGGGATTATGCTGTCAATTGCCTTGATGCCGGTTTGCACTGGGCTATTAACTGAGGTGCGTGTGACCACATTGGGGGCTACGCGTTCCACGGGGAGGGTCTTTTTATAACTAATGGGTCCCTTGCCGTCAATGGGTTGTCCCAGGGGGTTCACCACTCGCCCTATAAGCCCTTCTCCCACTGGCACCTCTACGATTCGACCTGTGCTCTTTACCTCGTCTCCCTCTTTAATCCGGGAAGCTTCCCCAAGGATGATGGCGCCAACGCTGTCCTCCTCGAGGTTCAGCGCCAGCCCAATTATCCCGTTGGGGAACTCCACCAACTCGTTATATTTGACTCCGGCTAGCCCGTGGATCCGGGCGACACCGTCGCCGACCTCGACCACAGTGCCTACGTTAACTGCAGTAACTGTAGTCCCGAATTGTTCGATCTGCTGTCTAATAACTGAAGCGATATCTTGAGCTCGAGCCATCTGACCTACTCCTTTTCCATTGTTTTAACGAGCTCTTCCTTTGCCATTATTACTCGTACCTTGTTGGATTTTATTAGCGTAGTCGCTACGCTTGCGTGACTAATTTCTTTTTGAGAGCCTCGAGCTTTGCTTTAGTGCTGCCGTCTATGAGTCTATCTCCAATTCGGGCGACAAAGCCGCCAACGATGGCTGGGTCGACCTCGATGGTGAGCACTATTTGTTTCCCTGTCATCGCTGCCATGCGCTCTTCAAGCATTTTCTGTTCGCTCTCATCTATAGGTATGGCAGTTGTTACTTTGGCGTGTTCCAAGCCCTCGATGGGCATCTGCCATGCGTTCGTATTCAGCTACAATCTGAGTTAATATACCTAGCCTTTGTTTGGTTACCAGAAGGTAGGCGAAGTTCAGGGCAAGCTGGCTAAGCCCTGGCAAGCATCTATTTATGAGTTGCTCCTTGTCGCTGATGTGGACCTTGGGGTTTTCTAAAATCACCTGAAGCTGAGGGTCGCTCAATGCTGTGGCGATAGTTATCAGTTCGGCTCGCCACTTCTCCACCTCGTTGTTCTTCAGAGCGAGCTGAAATACTGCTTGCGCGTGTCGCTTGGCAGAAGCGAATCTAGCCACTAGTAACTCTCCTTTTTCAGGTTGGTGCTTTCCTCCAAAGTCTCTTCGATAAGTTTCTCGGTGTGTCTCCTTATCCAGGGCCCTATTGATTACCTTCTCGGCAGCCAAAATTGCTACCTCGACGAATTCTTTGCGCAGTTTAGCGATAGACTCTTCTCTCTCCGCTTGGATTTCAGTTCGTGCCCTGGCGACGATGGCTTCGGCATCCTGCCTTGCTTGCTGACGCGCTTCCTCTCTGAGCCTTTCTCCGATCTGTGCTGCCTGGGCTACCACGTCTTGTCCGTCCTTGCGTGCTTGTGCTAGTTGCTCTTGCACCATTTGCTCAGTTTTCGCTACTTGCTGCTTGATGAACTCAGCCTGGTCCATGCTCTCCTTGATTTTCTTTGAGCGCTCATCAAGCATCTTGGTTATCGGCTTATAGGCTACAAGGATGAGAAGAGTAAGCAACAGAACGAAGCTTACCAGCTGACTTAACAGGCCATGCCAGTTTATCCCCAGGTTCTCCGTGGCACTGCAACTGCTCAGCAGTAGCGACAGCACGATAAGCGTAACGGCAAGGCCGACACGGTACCTCATTGTGTAACTCCCTTTGTATTCTTAGGAAACGGGTATCTTATTAAGATCCTTCCAACCAACAGATACAGCCATCTTTCAGCTTATAGCATTTCTTGGGGTGCAATGACTTATAGCATAGCAAGTATGATAGCTATGACTAGAGCATAAATAGCAACTGCCTCTGCAAAGGCAATGGCAATCATCATGTTGGTCAGGATAACGCCTCTTGCCTCAGGATTGCGTCCCAAAGCCTGCATAGCGCCGGCACCCAGAATACCAATTCCTATCCCTGGACCTAGGGCGCCGAATCCCATCGCCAGTCCTGCGCCTAACATTTTCGCGGCTTCTTGGTCCATATTTAATACCTCCCTTACGATTTTTAAGGCTTCTTATTCATGTTCCTTTTCACCACGATGTTGAGTGATTGCCATGGTCGCGAAGACCAAGGTCAATACACCAAAGATAAGCGCTTGTATGACACCCAGGAATGTCTCCAGTCCATAGAAGATAGAGGCAAGCCCCCATGGTATGATGGACGCTATTACAACCAACAATATCTCGCCGGCAGTCATATTGCCAAAAAGACGGAAGGTAAAGCTAAGGATTCGTACAAACTCACTGAGCAGTTCAAGGAAGCCCACGACGACGTCGATAGCGCCGAAAAGGATTATGCCTATAGCGGATTTGATTTTGCCTCTTATAAGCTGTCCCAGACCTGCGAATACTTCCCCAAATCTGAAAAACTTGCTGAAATAGATGCGAAGCCCAAGTGAGGTAATGCCCCAATATTCTACGCACACGAATGATACTAAAGCTAGCATAAGTGGCACGTTGATATCTGTATTAGCAGGCCGCAACAGAGGCACGGTTACTTCGAAGCCTTGATAATTTGGGAATAATGAAGGAACAAGGGTATGAAGAAGATTGTCGGAGACTGTGGTCGGGACGCTTCCTCTGCCTATAACACCGAATATAGGCACAAGCCCGAGCCATGCATTCATGAGTACGAACAGAAAGATGGTGGCTACTACGGGGAAGAATCTGCGGGCATTCTCTTTACCTGCTACTCCCTCAGCGAAGTTGAGCATTGTTTCGATTATCCACTCCGCAATATTCTGTAAACCCTTTGGCACAAGCTTCATTTTACGTGTGGCAAAGAAGAAGAAGATTATCAGCAATACAATGCCGATCCATGCAGTGATTAAGGTGTTGGTGACGTAGATGGGGCCTAATTTGGCGAAGGGCGAATCGTAGTTAGGGGCGAGGTGTGCTTCCGGTTTTGCTACTGGGAAGAAGATTGCCCCGATTAATACTATGGCGATGAAAGCAATAGCCGCAATCGCCAGCTTGCTCTTTAATGATAATTTAGGCACTATCTGATTTCCTCTGCCTTTGTCTTGATTGTTACCCTCTATTGCCTTGAACATTCGGTAGACTCCGAAAACGGCCACTATTAGCCCCAAGGATTAACCCAAGGATGGTGAATATGACCTCGCTGCTGTGACCATCCAGTTTTTGCCCTATCCAGCGTCCTCCCAACGCACCCAGGAGTATACAAGCGGCGATATACCACCCAATTCCTATGAACCTGATGACCCCCGCCCATCTCTTACCCATGGCCAAACAACATAAAATTATAACACATATTGAAGAGGAGGCTCAATCGGCTAGGAGTCCAATTTATTTGTGATTTCTCTTGAGAAAAGCTCACAGAAACCTATTGACAAGGTAATAAAGATATGCTAAAAGTGGTGCAAAGTGGTTGAAAGTGGGTTAAAGTGGATGTTACTCGGTGAATATGAGCTAAAGCTCGACCATAAAGGGAGGGTAGCTATCCCCGTCAAGTTTCGCGAGACGTTTCGGGGTGGCCTGGTGCTTTCCCGCGGGTTCGATAAATGCCTTATCGCTTACCCTGTGGCGGAGTGGGAGAAGGTGGCGGGAAAGCTTGTTGCTTTGCCTTTGACCCAACTCAACCCGCGCAGGCTCTCACGGTTTACTTTCTCAGGGTCTTTCGACGTTGAGCTTGACCGCCAGGGGAGGGTAGTTTTGCCACAGACCCTGCGTCAATATGCTGAGATTGAGGATGGGGTAGTCATAGTCGGGGCCTATAGCCATCTTCAGCTCTGGGCTAAGGAGCTCTGGGCTTTGGAGAAGAAGTTTATGTCTGAGCATGCTGCTGAGATCGCTGAAGCAGTGCAGATGTAATTATGACGACGTTAATCATGACTACTTCACCAAGCCATGAACCTGTTCTGCTCGAAGAGAGTATCAGCGCGCTCCAGATTCAGCGCGGTGGAAGATATATTGACTGCACTATCAACGGCGGTGGGCATGCAGCAGCGATTCTAGAGGAGAGCGCTCCCGGGGGACAACTACTGGGCATAGATGCTGACCCCGAGGCGATCAGGGTAGTTAAAGAAAGGCTTAAGTCCTACGGCAAAGATGTAATCTTGGTCAATGAGAACTTTAGGTATCTGGAGAGCATCTGCAACAGGCAGGGCTTTCGCCCTGTGAACGGCATCCTCTTCGATCTTGGCATGTCCTCGCTTCAACTCGAGACGCCGGGCAGGGGTTTCAGCTTTCAACAAGATTCACCTCTTGATATGAGGTTCAGCCCTCGACAATCCCTCTCGGCAGCGGATATTGTCAATACATATCCTGAGCGCGAACTCGCCTCGATTTTGGAAAAGTATGGTGAGGAGTGGCGGGCTCGGCAGATAGCACGGTGTATCGTGGAGAGACGTCCTCTGAGGACCACCACAGAACTCGCTCGCGTGGTGGAGGACGCTGTCGGCGGGTTGCGAGGCAGAATTCATCCGGCAACGAAAACCTTTCAGGCTTTGCGTATCGCAGTGAATCAAGAGCTGGAGAGCCTTGAAGTTGCGCTGGGGCAGGCGCTCGATCTGCTTGGAAGCGGTGGAAGAATCGTAGTCATCAGCTTTCATTCTTTAGAGGATCGACTGGTTAAGGGGTTTCTCCGCCGCGAGTCTCAAGGATGCCTTTGTCCTCCATCAACGCCAGTATGTACTTGCGGGCATACACCCAAACTGAGGATAGTAACCAAGAAAGCTGTTAGACCCTCGCCAACCGAATTACAGGCCAATCCGCGAAGTCGTAGCGCGAAGATGAGGGTTGGAGAGCGAATTTAGCAATTTTAGACAGGGGGTTACTATGGGTATCGGAGACGCTATAGAGAAGGGATTAAAGGCGATTGAAACTGGCATTGAAAGCCTGACCCAGATCAAAGTTATCGGTTTAGGTGGCGGCGGGTCTAACGCTGTCAATAACATGATCGTACAGAATATCCCGGGGGTTGACTTCATAGCAGTGAATACTGATGCCCAGGCATTGATAAAATCGCTTGCCCCAGTGCGTCTTCGGATAGGGGACAAACTGACTAGAGGACTTGGCGTGGGTGGTGACCATAAGCTGGGCATGATGGCTGCACAGGAAAGCCGAGATGATATTGCTAAAGCTCTTCAGGGTAGCGATATGTTATTTATCACTGCAGGCATGGGTGGGGGAACAGGCACGGGGGCAGCGCCGCTGGTTGCTGAGATTGCTCGGGAGCTCGGCACTCTCACTATCGCCATAGTCACCAGGCCATTTAGCTTTGAAGGTGTGCAGCGGGCAGGAGTGGCGGAGGAAGGTATCACAATGTTGAGGGAGAAAGTAGATACCATTGTTGTTATTCCTAATGACCGTCTTCTCAGCATGTGCGATGCTAACATCTCGATTGAAGCTGCTTTCAAGATGGTGGATGAGGTGTTGCGTCAGAGCATCCAGGGCGTCTATGAGGTAATCTCTACCATAGGGCACATAAATCTGGACCTCAGTGATGTGAAGACCATCATGAGAGGAGCTGGGCCTGCCTGGATAGCGGTTGGGCGTGGTGGTGGGTCTACGAGGGCTGTTGATGCTGCCCGGGCTGCAATTGTCAATCCCGTATTCGATTTCTCTATAGGGGGAGCGAAAAGGATACTGTTTAATATCATTGGCAACGACCTCACTCTAGCTGAGATAAACGACGCAGCCAACGTCATCAAACAGGTGGCCGACCCCGAAGCTCAGATAATCTTCGGTTTCGGCGCTGACCAGAATGTAGACCGTATGGTGAAGATCACTTTGATTGCCACCGACTTCTCGGAAGTCAGGAAAAAGCCGAGGGCTAGCAATGATGTGGCGGTTGAGGTATCGGTGGATGATGGGCGTCAACCCTTTTTCAGCCGGGTGAAGGAAGGGACTGTCCCTGTATTTTGAATTCCTGCGTGGGCAGGAACAGCGTAAGGCCGTAGAACCGAATGTTCTACGGCCTTCCCGTTTCTTGGTGTACTTTTAACCTACGTCACACCGCATCAGGTCATCGTAGCTCTCGCGGCGACGAATGAGGCGAGCCCTACCATCCTTGGCCAGGACAATGGCTGACTTCAGCGAGGCATTATAATTGGAGGCCATGGAGAGGCAGTAAGCGCCGGATACCGGTATCGCTATAAGGTCGCCGGGAAAGACCTTGGGTATATCCTCATCCTTGACCAGTATATCACCTGACTCGCAGAACTTGCCCACAATGCTCACCCGTTCAAATTCTTTCTTATTGGCTTTGTTGGCGACGATTGCTTCATATCTGGAACCGTATAAGGCCGGGCGGATATTGTCTGCCATCCCACCATCAATGGCGACATACTTTCGCACGCCGGGGATTTCTTTGATTGTCCCTGCTCTATAAATAGCCACGCCAGCGCGGCCTACAATCGCTCGCCCGGGCTCTACGATGAGGCGAGGTAGCTTCAGTCCAAGTTCTTTGCTTCTGGAATGTATAGTGTCGGTAATAGCCTTAGCATAATGGGCAACATTCGGAGCGGGGGTATCCTGTGTGTATTGGATGGCGAAACCTCCGCCCGGACTGAATTCGTGGAAGGTAAAGCGGTGTTTTTTCTTCATCTCGGCGGCAAATTGGAATACGATCTCGATCGCCTTCTGGTAAGGCTCGATGGAGAAAATTAGTGACCCCAAGTGCACATGCAATCCGATGAGCCTGAGATTGGATGCAGACATCGCCTTAACCACGGCTTCCTCGGCCTGTCCCGTAGCTATAGGTAGGCCAAACTTGCTGTCTGTGATGCCTGTTGTAATGTACTGATGGGTATGGGCGTCTATGCCGGGGTTTAGCCTGAGCAAGATGTACTGAGTAACCCCGGCCTTCTTGGCGACCTCATCGATCAGGGAAAGCTCGTAGAGACTGTCTACAACGATGCGGCCTATGCCCCAGTCGATTGCCATCTCTATCTCTTCCCGAAGTTTGTTGTTACCATGGAAGTAGACCTTGTCCATAGGGAAATCGGCCGATTTGGCGATGCTCAGCTCGCCTCCTGAGACTACATCTAGACCCAGACCCTCCTCACTGATTATCCTTGCCAGAGGTCGGTTGATAAACGCTTTAGCTGCGTAGATTACAATAGTATCAGGATAGCGCTGCCCAAACTCTTTGCGGAAGTCGGCGCAGCTTCGTCGCAGAGTAGCTTCGTCGAAGATATAGAGCGGCGTGCCGAACTCAGCGGCGAGTTTTACCACGTCGCAACCTCCGAGGGTGAGATGCCCTTTTTCATTCACCCCCGCAGTATCAGGAAGTATTGCTGCCATCCTCTCCAGAACTGACATGCTTACCTCGTTTTCGCTAATAAGTGATGCGATTATACTTCACCCTGTAGACAAAATCCACAGGATAGTGTAATATTTGCATTCGGAGGTTGAGGAGTTGGCACATACAAGATCAGCGAAAAAAATGATTCATATCATGGCCGAACAGCGAGGCCGTAATAGGGCTGTTAAAAGCTCGGTCAAAACATACATTGACAAGGCTGAACAGATTATCGCAGGTAAAGAACTGGAACCGGCTAAAGATGCAGTCAAGAGAGCATCGGTTGCTTTGGACAAGGCTGCCCAGAAAGGCATCATCCACCCTAATAACGCCGCCCGTCACAAGTCCCGCCTGATGAAAAAGTTCAACGCTGCTTTCCCTGCTACCTAAGCAACGTTAATTTTATAAGAGTCACCGAACGATTCGGCAATATCAGGAGAAGCTGCTCCGCGGAGCAGCTTCTCCTTTTCCCCAATCCCATTGACAACGCGATTTCTGCGTGGTAAGCTTTGCTAAGTAGAACAAGAGTTCGAATAAAATCTGAGGTGTGAGGTATGAAGACACTCTCCACAAAACAGAAGCAAATCCTTACTTTTCTGCGCCGCTTTCGTGAAGAGAAAGACTATCCTCCGACCATAAGGGACATAGTCAAGGCGTGCAGCATCAGCTCGACCTCGGTGGTGGATTACAATCTGAAGATACTGGAAAAGGAGGGCTATATACGCCGAGACCGTGAGGTGTCGAGGGGTATCGAGCTACTAGATAGGTCACAAAAGCGCCTGGTGCGTGTGCCCATTTTGGGTTATATAGCTGCAGGCGAGCCGATACCTGTGCCGTCATCCGATACCTGGGAGATGGAGCCGATGGATACTGTGGAGGTCAGCAGCGAGCTTGTCAAAGGCAAGAGCGATGTCTATGCCCTGAGAGTGAAGGGGAACTCGATGATTGATGCTCTCATCAGCGATGGTGACATCGTCCTGATGCAGCAGGCAGCGACTGCCGATAACGGCGAAATGGTTGCTGCCTGGATGAAGTCGCAGAATGAGACGACCCTCAAGAAGTTGTACAGAGAACGCGAGCGGATCCGGCTTCAGCCTGCTAACTCTCAGATGAAACCCATCTATGCCAGCCCGAAGAATGTCGAGGTTCAGGGCAAAGTTATCGGGGTTATTCGGCAAGTGTCCGTTAGCCTGATGCGTCTTGACTAACCAAAGCTACATTCATAGACTAAGACCAGCATGCGAAATGAGGAGGATTTCTAATATGGAATGGGGAATGGCAAACCGGATGGCCCAGCTCATCCAATCTGACGGCCATTGTTTGTTTTTGCCTGTCGACCATGGATATTTTCAGGGGCCTACTAGAAAGCTGGAGGAGCCTCGTAAAACGCTTGAGCCTCTTCTTCCCTATGCCGACGCGGTATTTATCACCAGGGGTGTCCTGCGCTCATCGGTGGACCCTGACAAAGCCAAGCCGGTGATTCTCAGGGTATCCGGTGGCGCCAGCATGGTGGGCAAGGACCTGGCCAACGAGGGTATTGCTGCCTCTATGGAGGAGGCTATCCGCCTCAATGTGGCAGCGGTGGGCATCTCTATCTTTGTGGGTACTGAATATGAGAAAGAGTCGCTGTTAAATCTGGCAAAGCTTGTTGACGATGGCGAGAGATATGGCATCCCTGTGATGGCGGTCACTGCGGTAGGCAAAGAGCTGGAAAAGCGAGACGCCCGTTATCTTGCTTTGGCTAGTCGTATTGCTGCTGAATTGGGCGCACGCGTGGTTAAGACTTACTGGTGTGAGGGATTTGATAAGGTGACACGTGGCTGTCCTGTGCCGGTGGTTATGGCGGGGGGGCCCAAGGTAGACACTCAGCGCCAGGTGTTCGATTTCGTCTATGATGGCATGCAGAAGGGTGCGGTAGGGGTGAACCTGGGAAGAAATGTCTGGCAGGATGAGCATCCCGTGGCTATGATAAAAGCCCTGCGCGCTGTCATCCATGAGAACGCTACCCCCAAAGAGGCTGAGGAGATATACAACAGCGAAAAGAGCAAGAATAAGAAGATATCGTCATTAGCACTGAGCTCAGCTATGTGGCTGTTTCCTATATTGCCACTTCAGATATAAGGAGACTCAATGCTTTCTCGACGTCTACCTTCCCTGAAGGCTTTATCTGGGGCGCAGCCACATCTGCGTACCAGATCGAGGGTGCTTGGAACGAAGATGGCAAAGGCGAATCGATCTGGGACCGCTTTGCCCATACTCCCGGCAACATTCTGGATGGCAGCACTGGCGATGTGGCTTGCGACCATTACCATCGCTGGCGTGAAGATATCGCGCTGATGAAAGAGCTGGGTCTGAAGGCCTATCGCTTTTCGGTGTCATGGCCCCGAATCCTGCCCGATGGGCGCGGAAAAGTGAATCAGGTTGGGCTAGATTTTTACAGTCGTCTTGTTGATGGGTTGTTGGAGGCAGGGATTGAGCCATTCCCAACTTTATACCATTGGGACCTGCCTCAGAGCCTGCAAGATGATGGAGGTTGGGCTGAACGCGCCACAGCCGAGGCTTTCGTTGAGTATTCAGATGTCGTCAGCCACAAACTGGGAGACCGTGTAAAGCATTGGATTACCCATAACGAGCCTTGGTCGACAGCAGTTATGGGCCATCAGATGGGCGGGCACGCGCCGGGCCTGAAAGACTACCCCACGGCGCTTAAAGTCAGCCACCATCTGCTGCTCTCCCATGGCTGGGCGGTGCCGGCGCTGCGCCGCAATAGCCCTGGCGCTGAAGTGGGCATTACTCTTGTCCTGTTCCCACTGGTGCCCGGCCTATCGAATACTGCCGTTACCCCAGTTTTCCGCAAGTTCGATGGCTACTTCAATCGGTGGTTTCTCGAACCGCTTTATGGCCGCCACTATCCCGCCGATATAGTGGCTGAGCATATTGAAGCCGGACATCTGCCAGCGGAGGGCCTGACCTTTGTCGAACCAGGTGATCTGGAAGCCATCGCCGTCCGGACGGATTTCCTGGGTATTAACTATTACTCCCCTGTGATACTGCGCAGCGAAGTCATACCAGAAAGCGAGAACGAGCCCTTGATGCTCCTCTACCATGGCCCGCATACGAGTACACTGATATCGGTATGATGGTTTATCCAGATGGTCTTCGCCATTTGCTGAGCCGGTTGCATTTTGAGTACCAACCCGGCAGGATTTACATCACTGAAAATGGTGCGAGCTATTCCGACGGTCCTGATGGTGATGGACGTGTGCGAGATGAGAGGCGGATGAGCTATCTACGTGACCATCTTGTGGCTGCCCATCGAGCTATTGAATGTGGTGTGCCGTTGGCTGGCTATTTCGTGTGGTCACTCATGGACAATTTCGAATGGAGCTTCGGCTACGCGCAGCGCTTTGGCCTTATCTGGGTAAACTACGAGACCCAGCAGCGTATTCTCAAAGATAGCGCGCTTTGGTACAAGCAGGTCATCTGCGAGAATGGATGCGAAGCGCCAAGTTGATCGTATTTAAAAACAGAATTTAGCTTCTGGCCTCATTATCCTCTTCCAGTTCGCCATTTATGTTAAGGCGAACCTGTGGTATAATATAAGCGTATTTAGTCTTAATACAGAGGCGCTTGTTTAGCTTCTTCTTGGGTAGCTTAAGGAGTTTGTTCTGTTTTTCCGTGAGGCTTGGGCGATTTGGCCCGAGAGTTTCCAACTGAAAGAAAACGAAGCCATCCTTCCACCAAATTGGTAGAGGGTTTGTGAGAGGGACTGGATGAATATGTGGAATGCCGAGAAGAAGATAGTGCTCGAGGCTGCCCAGAAGATGTCCGAGAAGGGCTTAGTGGTGGGCACTGCGGGGAATGTGAGCATACGCGTTAAGGAGCCAAAGGGAGGGAATCGATGCTCATTACTCCCACTAGCCGCTATTACGATTCGATAGGCGTAGATGATATAGTGGTCGTCGACTTCGAGGGAAAACACATTGAGGGAGAATTTAGCCCTTCTGTTGAGACTATGTTGCATATTGGAGTCTATAAAGCGCGCAAGAAGGTGAACGCTGTTATCCACTGTCACCCAATTTTCGGCAGCGCCATAGCGGTTGCTGGCATGGATATACCACCTATTGTCGATGACCAGGTCACTTATCTCGGCGGTGGCATAAAGGTAGCCGAGTACGCTCTTTCCGGCAGCCAGGACCTTGTAACGAACGCGCTCTCCGCTCTGGGGCCGCGGAATGCTGTTCTGCTGGCAAATCACGGCGCAGTCTGTGTGGGAAAGGACATGCGGGAAGCTTTTACCAATTGTGAGATGCTGGAAAAAACAGCGAAAATATATATTTGTGTCCTCAGCATTGGCAAACTTACCCCGATACCTGCCGAGGCCCTCGAAGCAAGAGGGCTTTCTTCGATTACGTTCAAGGCGATGGTGAATGGGGAGTATAGCTAGCAACTGGCTAGTCTAGAGGGGACAAAACTGGCAGAGCGAGGTACAAACTCTATATGGGGATAGACGTAGGGTCGGTTAGCCTGAACATAGCTATAATCGACGAAGAAGTGCGCCTGCTTGCCAGCGTATATGAACGCACCAAGGGGCAGCCTGTCCCGGTATTGCTTGATGCCCTCAATCAGGCTTGCCGGGGATTTCCCCTGGCTGAGCGGCGTATTGGCTACCGGAAGCGGGCGCGACTTGGTTGCCGATATCCTGCATGTAGATAAAGAAAACGAGATTATAACGCAGGCGAGGGCTGTTACTCATTACCATCCAGAGGTCAGGACAGTTATCGAGATCGGGGGACAGGATTCGAAGCTGATTTTCCTGGATTTCGATGAGAAGAAAGGGAAGCCTGTCATTATCGACCACGCCCTGAATGAGATATGTGCCGCAGGTACAGGCTCCTTCCTTGATCAGCAGGCGTATCGTCTGGGGATTTCTATCGATAAAGAGTTCGGCGCTCTGGCTGTGAAATCCACAAGGCCGGCGACTGTCGCTGGCCGATGCAGCGTCTTTGCCAAATCAGATATGGTTCATTTGCAGCAGGAGGGCACCCCCAAAGAGGATATAGTGGCCGGGCTCTGCTATGCTCTGGCCAGAAACTATATCAGTAACCTGGGCAAAGGCAGAAAATTCAACAAACCCATAGCATTTCAAGGTGGTGTGGCAGCAAACAAAGGCGTGGTCAAAGCCTTTGAGGATCTGCTGGGCCTTCAGCCGGGGGAATTGATTATCCCCGAGCATTTCCTTGTCATGGGCGCTCTGGGCTCGGCAATCATGGCGCTGGAAAAGGGCGTTGATGCTCCTCTTGAACTCCGCAAAGCAATAGGTGATCTGAGGCAGTACATAGCTAAGGAAGCCAGCGAGTCGAAGCAAGGCTTTTTGAAGAGATTGGTCTGGGGAGGTGACGGCCTTAAGCCCAGCCCTGATGATATGCAAAGCCCTGAGAGACAGAAAGAAAAGGTATATCTGGGAATCGACGTAGGTGCTGCGAGCACTAACATAGTCATCCTGGATAAGGATAAGAGGCTGCTGCGCAAGAGATACCTGATGACCGAGGGCGAGCCGATCGAGTCGGTCAAGAAAGGCCTTTTAGGATATAGCTGAAGGGATAGAAGACCTTGTGGAGGTTCAAGGGGTGGGGGTCACCGGCAGTGGCCGCTATTTCGTGGGCGATTTCGTGGGGGCCGATGTGGTGATCAATGAGATTACGGCTCAGGCCAGAGCTACTATAGAAATTGACCACACTGTCGATACCATATTTGAGATCGGGGGCCAGGATTCGAAATTCATCCGCTTAAAGAACGGGGCAGTGGTAGATTTTGAGATGAACAAGGTCTGCGCTGCGGGGACCGGCTCCTTCCTTCAGGAACAGGCTGCTAGATTGGGTATAAGAATTGATGAATTTAGCGGACTCGCTTTTAACTCGAAGAAACCCGCTGATTTGGGCACACGTTGCACTGTTTTTATGGAGTCTGATTTAATACATCATCAACAGGTAGGCTTGCCCAAGGTCGACCTTGTCGCTGGCCTTTCGTATTCGGTAGCCAACAATTACATAGAGAAGGTTGTAGGGAATAAGAGGATTGGCAAGAGGATATATTTTCAAGGTGGCGTAGCATCAAATAAGAGCGTGGCTGCTGCATTTGAAAACATTCTGGGCAAACAAATTACTATACCTGAGCACCACAATGTGACCGGTGCTATAGGCGCTGCCCTGATTGCGCGGGAAAGAGGAAATGGAAACCAGCAAAAAAGCAATTTCGCAGGCTTTGATCTACGGAGTAGAACCTATCAAGTCAAAACCTTTGAGTGTCAACATTGTCCGAATCACTGCGATGTAAAGAGGGTATTGATAGGTGCTAAAAAGGAATCGTTCTACGGCGGTATCTGCGATAGATACGACATTCAACGGGGAGAGAGCGCTGCTAAGGAGCCGACCGATCTCTTCAAAGAGCGCGAAGAGATGTTTATGCGCTATTACGATGAGAATGATTTTGATACGGGTTCTCCGGTGATCGGGATTCCCCGTATACTTATGTTCTTTGAGCAATTTCCGCTCTGGGCAACATTTTTTAGGGAACTCAAGCTCAGGGTGGTGCTCTCCGAGAAAACTAATAGTAGACTCATTCATGGAGGGCTTCAAGAAGTATTGGCCGAAACCTGCTACCCGGTGAAGGTTGCTTATGGTCATATGGTCAATCTAATAGAGAAAAGTGTCGACTGCATATTCCTGCCCTGCGTAATCGATCTTGAGAAGGATAGGGATGATGTAAACAGAAGCTACAACTGCCCCTATATTCAGGCTATCCCATTTATACTGAAAGCCGCCTTCGAAAACAGGGTCAAAATCGTGAGCCCTACCCTATTTATGGAAAAAGAAAAGAGAAATCTAGAGACGCAGATGATGGAGATAGGCAAAGGGTTTGGTAAGGGGGAAAAGGATATCGCCTCAGCTATAACTATGGCGCTTAAATCACAGGAAGAGTTCGAAAGGATGCGGCTGAGGAGAGGACGAGAGATACTGGATAGCCTTAGGGAGGATGCTCAGGCAATAGTGGTGATAGGCAAACCTTATAACATTCACGACACGGGATTGAATCTAAATATCTCTAAAAAGTTGCGAAAGTTGGGGGTAATAGCCATACCTTATGACCTGCTGCCTTTGGATACTGTAGAGTTACCTCCTTACTATTCAAACTTGGTTTGGAAGAACGAACAGAATCTTTTGAGGTCAGCTCTGATGGCAAAGGCCAGTAAAAATCTAAATCCCATAATGGTCACCAATTATGGCTGTGGCCCCGATGCCTTTTTTGCTAAGTATCTTGAGGATACAATGGGTGAAGATCCGTATCTGGCTCTCGAGGTGGATGAACATAGCGGTGATGCTGGAATGGTAACCAGGATCGAGGCTTTCCTTGATAACATTAATAGACCGAGAGTCAGAGAACCTGAAAAGGCAATCGAAGATTTGAGTGTGGTGGGCTCTCGTGGAGTTATAAGTATCTTCAAGCCTTCGAAGAGAATTGAGGAGTTGGAGAGGACACTTTACATTTATAATGCTTCCGGGCACTCTAATATCTGGGCCGCTGCCTTCCAATCGGTAGGCATAGACGCTAGAGTGTTACCGATGCCTGACGAACATTCCGAAGAGCTGGGTAGAAAATATGCATCTGCCAGGGAATGTCACCCTTATCTGGTTACCACGGGGGATTTGGTCAAGAAGGCGCAGTCTGCTGACTTTGACCCCGACAGGTCGGCATTTGTAACGCTGAATTTCGATGGCTCCTGCCGTATGAGCCAGTACGGCTTATCCCAGAAACTCGTTCTTAAGAGATTGGGTTTTAGCCATGTGCCTGTAATCGCTCCCATTACCTCTATCCGTCACGATGATGCAAGTCGAATGTTTGGAATTAACTGGGCCAAGGCTATCTGGAAAGGCTGGCTGGCTACGGATGTCTTATTAAAGAAGCTACTTCATATTCGTCCCTATGAGATAAATAAGGGCGAAAGTGAGAGAGTTTACGAAAAGGCAATACAGGACATATCCGCTGGCATTATCAAGGGCGACTTCGATAAGGCCCTGAAAAAGTCGATAGCTGCCATGGATGCAATCCCTGTAAAGAAAGAGAGCAGGCCGGTTATAGGAATTGTCGGCGAGTTTTATAGCTGCATGAACTCTTGGGCGAATAATGACATAATTAGAGTGCTGGAGTCACTGGGGGTGGAAGTGAGGTATGGACCGAGCACCACGGATTACTTGGTGTATTTCAATGAGGTATATCCTGGCATCCACTTGTCCAGAGGAGAATATCTTGCCGCCTCCTATTACTATATTAGAAGATTGTGGTTCATGGGCTGGAAAGGGAGAATTGAGAGGATGCTCGGAGACGGCCTTTATGAGGATTGTAAGGTTCCCAGGGTGGCGGAGAGGGTAGAAACTGCGGCTCCTTATGCTACTGAGTCCATAGACCCTGTGATCACCGTAAACTTATCTAAAGCGAAGAACTATGCGATGAGGGGTTGCAGTGGTATAGCTAACCTAATTGTCCTTAATTGTCTCTATGGGACTTTGGCAACTGCTATATACAAGAAGATACAGAGAGAGCATAACCAGATACCCATGATTACCATGATATATGAGGGATTGAAACCAACCAACGAGAAAACAAGGATAGAGGCTTTTGTGCATCAAGTGAAGTCTCATCATGAAAGATACATAAACAAAGGTTAGGCAATTCATCCCTATATTGAAATGCAAGACAACTAATGATAGGAAAAGTTAATGGTAGGAAAAGTAAGGTGAAGTTAAGCTATGCGCTCTTGACAAATATCTCCGAGGGTGTAATAGTTATACACTTACAGAGTCATCATAGATAAAATCATGGGCCGAAGTAGCGCGAGAGGCGAAGCAATGCACTCAAAGGCAAAAAAGTCTATCTTTGAACCGCCAGCTAAATTTATTTCGGAGAAGGTACTTTCGTTTGATGCAAAGGTAGTGGAAAAATACGTACCTGATAAGCTGTTGCTTCTTCTTATAAATGCATTAGATAAACGAGCTTCACCCAGGACCATCGATGCCATTACGAGCAAGATAGAAAAACATATTTCTGCGAAGACGCGTGCCTCTCTTCTCAATGTAGCAGATGAGTATGTACCTGACACTGTAGCGAGTTCGAGAAAGGTTTCCACAGTCGTTGCCGGAGTAGGTAAGTATATACCGGACAGGCTAATACCTGCAGAGTCTGCTGAGAAATGGTCAAATCTCAAGACTAAGTTCAGCATCCCGACATTGCTAATAAAAGAAGGCAAAGCTACTTCTTCAGGAGATTGATGCAATTATTGGCTAGTGCAGCTTCTAAGATCGTGGCATGCCAGCCACCTCGTAAGCTGTAGTGGAAATAGAAAGCTCTGCGCTTTTTGCTTTTGATTCGGTTTTTGGTTGCGTGGGAGAGCTTTTCTTAGGATGGATTGAGATGTTATACAAGAAAGTTTGCATAGAGGCATTCGGGTACGAACTACCGGAAACGGTTGTTACCTCTCTTAGCTTGGAAGAGAGATTAGCCTCAGTCTATGAGAAGGTGAAACGCAACTATGGGCGTCTGGAGATGATGACTGGCATTCGTGAGCGGCGATTCTGGGATGAGGATACACCGCCAAGTAAGTTCAGTACGAAAGCGGCGGAAAAGGCTATCGCTAAGTCTGGGATCAATAAAGAGCAGATCGAATGTCTTCTTCATACTTCTGTGAGTCGTGATTTCCTTGAGCCAGCTACGGCTTTTATAGTCCACGACTCTTTGGGCCTTCCGCCGACAGCCGTTATTTTTGATATCTCAAACGCATGTTTAGGTTTCATCAATGGTATGGTAACTCTGGCGAATATGATCGAATTGGGTCAAGTGAAGGCAGGGATTGTAGTTGGCAGCGAGAGTAGTAGACGTCTTGCTGAAGCAACAATCGACTCACTCCTGAAGGATCCAGACATAAATCGGGCCAAGCTCAAACAAGGTTTTGCTTCTCTTACTATGGGCTCGGGAGCAGTAGCGGCGGTATTAACTCACTCATCTTTATCGAAATCTGGCCATAAACTTGTAGGTGGGGTGGTACGAGCTGCTTCGCAACATAATGACCTCTGTCGTGTAGACAATGACACTTGTTTCTTCGACGAAGATAGTTACCCTAGTATGCATGCTAACTTTGAAGGAATTTTAAAAAATGGCTTGGGATTGGCGACTGAGACATGGAAGGCTTTCCAGAAGGAGCTGGGATGGCACAATGGGACAGTGGATAAGGTTTTCAACCATCAGGTTAGCGTTATCCATCAAGAGATGTTGTTTCGTACCTTGAATCTGGATGAATCAAGAGGCTTTTCCACAGTGGAATACTCTGGGGAACATCGGGTCATGTTCTCTGCCTATTTCGTTTGCCATAGGGATTGAGGAGGGCCATGTTAAGGCCGGCGATAAAGTAGTGATGATGGCGGCGGGTAGTGGCTTAGCCTGTATTATGCTGGGCCTGGAGTGGTAGTTCAAGGAGATGATATAGGGTATAATATAGCGGCTAAGATGAACGATGAAACGCGAATTGTCATTACGGGAATCGGTCTGACTGCACCAAACGGGAACAATCTCACAGAATTTCGACAGAACTTGCTCGCTGGTAAATCTGGGGTAGGGAAGATCGAGACCCACTATATGGGTGAGGTCATCGCGGGCATTTGCCATTTTGATCCGCTGAAGTATCAGAAGAAAAAAGAAGTTCGTCGTGGAACGCGAGCAGGTTCTATTGCGATCTATTGCGCTAATGAAGCAATAGCTGAGTCGAAATTGGCTCTCACCTCTGTTGATAAATCGAGAATTGGCATTTATGTCGGCGTTACCGAGCATGGTAACGTGGAAACAGAGAATGAGGTCTATAACATCAAGCAATTTGACTACAATGTAGATTTGTGGTCCCATCACCATAACCCAAGAACCGTTGCCAATAATCCAGCCGGCGAAATCACCTTGAATACGGGAATTACTGGTCCACACTATACATTGGGAGCTGCTTGCGCTGCCGGCAGTATTGGAATTATACAAGGTTTACAAATGCTACTGCTCGGTGAAGTAGATTTGGCCTTGGCCGGCGGCGTTTCAGAGACACCTAATACATTCGGCGTTTTCGCTGCTTTTAAAAATGAAGGAGCGTTGGCGAGCCATCCAGACCCTCAGAAGGCATGCCGACCTTTTGATAAGAACAGAAACGGTATTGTTGTCTCTGAAGGTGGCTGCATTTGTGTTCTGGAGAAGTTGAGCGCTGCTCTTGAAAGAGGCGCACGGATTTACGGCGAGATCGTTGGATATGCTATCAACTCGGATGCATCCGATTTTATTCTCCCAAACCCGCAGAGACAAACTGAATGTATGAGGCTTGCTCTTAGAAAAGCAGGCATATCAGCAGACGATATCGATATTCTTAATACTCACGCAACCGGGACCCGTGAAGGGGATAAGGCTGAATGTCAGGCAATCAGAGGAGCCTTTGGTGAGGATACCGACGTATATATAAACAACACTAAAAGTTTTATTGGTCATACTATGGGTGCTGCTGGTGCTTTGGAATTAGTGGGTAATCTGCCATCATTCGAGGATAATATTGTTCACCAGACTATCAATGTAGATGACTTAGACCCTGACTGCGCTTTTAAGAACCTTGTAATAAACGAACCCAGAAAAGTCGACAAAGTTAACTACATTTTGGATAACTCCTTCGGTATGTTGGGCATCAATTCCGCCCTTATTGTCAAAAGATATGAAGAATGAATACTCAGGAGCTATTCCAGCTATTGTATTAGAGGGGAACATATGAAAGCAAAAGATATTCGAGCCATGATTTTAGAGGTAATTCACCAGATTGTTCCAGATGAAGACCTGAGTAATCTCAAAGGTGATGTCCGCATACGAGACCAAATTGAAATGGACTCGATGGATTTCCTGGACATCATGATGGAGTTGCGGAAACGCTACGGTATCAAGGTGCCGGAAGAAGACTATATGAAGTTGTCAACTCTGGATGGCTCTGTGGCTTATTTAGAGCCGCTGATGAAACAGTTTTAATCGAATAGGTAACAGCGAACCTAAATACATCATTTTGCCTCATTCAACCAAAGAATCGAAGACTCACAGCACTTTCTCCCCTTGAGGAAAGGGGAGAAAGTTATCTTTAGGGCATGGCTATGAGTTACGATGTCCTCATTATAGGAGCAGGGATGTCGGGTCTGGCCGCCGGCATTAGATTGGCCTACTACGGTAAAAAGGTCTGCATCCTGGAAAGACATCATCGTGTCGGTGGATTGAATTCATTTTATAGTCGAGATGGACATAAATTTGATGTTGGTCTTCATGCCATGACCAATTATGTCCCAAAGGGGACTAAATCAACGCCACTGCCGAAGTTGCTACGACAGCTCAAGATAAAAACTGAAGATTTCGCTCTCTGCCAGCAGCGTATGTCGGTAATCAAATTCCCTGGAAAGACACTCAGGTTTAATAACGACTTAAACTTTTTTATCCAGGAAGTGTGCGAGAATTTCCCGGCGCAAGCTGACAATTTCCAGAAGCTGCTCAAGACTATCTCTGAATATGATGCCTTGGCTCTGGAGGCGAAACCGATCTCGGCTCGCGAAGTTGTGAGCTCGATTATTTCCGATCCGCTCCTTATTGATATGCTCTTTTGTCCGCTCATGTTCTACGGTAACGCGCAGGAAAATGACATGGAATTCGGGCAGTTCGTTATTATGTTCAATAGTATTTTCTGCGAGGGTTTCGCTAGGCCTCAAGCTGGGGTTCGGCATATTCTCAATATACTAGTCAAGCAATATGAGGAGCATGGTGGCGAATTGAGGCTGAAATGCGGGGTGCAAGAGTATTGAAGTTGCTAACGGCAGAGTTGAATCAATATTGCTCGATAACGGTGAAGTGCTGAAGGCTGATAATGTAATATCATCGGCCGGTTATGTTGAAACAATGAGGCTTCTATCTGATTATGACCCTGCTGGGATTCAAGCATGATGTGGGGCAACTTTCATTCATAGAGTTTATCATGGTTCTGAATAAAGAGCCAGCCGAGATGGGTTATAATACAACAATCACGTTTTATAATAACTCTGACGAATTCAATTATGGAAAACCGGACAAATTGGTTGATATTTCAAGTGGCGTTATATGTTGCCCCAACAATTTTCAGTTTGAAAGACCATTGTCTGAAGCTATGATCAGAGTAACCAACATGGCTAACTTCGATCTCTGGAACAATCTGGATAAGGAAGAGTATAAAGCTCAAAAAGCTGCCTGGCTTGAGGCCACTCTTATGGAAGTAGTAAAACTCGTGCCAGATTTTCGTGGCTCAATCGTTTATTCTGATATATTTACTCCTAAAACAATTTATAAATACACAGGTCACTTGAACGGTGCAGTATATGGTACTCCCAACAAAATCAAGACAGGGAGAACCCATTTGGAGAACCTGTTTATCTGTGGCACGGACCAGGGATTCTTGGGAATCGTTGGAGCAATGCTAAGTGGTATATCTATGGCAAATCTTCACATACTGCAGAAAGGATAAGGAAAGAAGGGGTTACTGGTGAACGATAAGTTGAAGGACATAAAGCCTGAATACGATGTCATAGTTATCGGCAGTGGATTGGCGGGGCTGACTTGTTCCAATATGCTGGCTAGAAACGGTCATTCTGTCTTACTTCTAGAACAGCACCATCAGCTCGGTGGATTGGCTGCATGGTTCAAGAGGAAAGGGGGGCATATCTTTGATGTCTCCTTGCATGGATTTCCTGTCGGCATGATTAAGACTTGCCGTAAATACTGGACGCCAGAAATTGCTAATATGATTGTTCAACTCAAGGGAATCAGGTTTGACAACCCTCAGTTCTCTTTGACAACGACTTTTGATCGGGAGGACTTCACCCGCATCATGCAGGAGCGATTCGGAGTGCCTCAGGGACAATATTGAAGCCTTTTTTAACACGGCTAGGGATATGAATTTCTACGATGACCAGACCATGACCACCAGAGAGCTCTTCGAAAAGTTCTTCCCGGGCCATGATGATGTTGTCCGCATGTTAATGGAACCAATAGCCTATGCGAACGGCTCGACCCTGGATGACCCAGCCATAACCTATGGGATTGTGTTTTCCAATTTCATGAGCAAAGGAGTTTATACTGTTCAGGGAGGGACAGACAAGTTTATTGAGAAGATGCAGGCTGAGCTTATTAGAAATCGTGTCGATATTCGAACCAGGTGCCTGGTGGAAAAAATTGTTGTCCAGGATAAGAAGGTTGTAGGAGTAGTCGCAAATGGCAAGATGATCAAGTGTAAGGCTGCTGTTTCCAACGGTAATTTAAAATCGACTGTGCATAAATTTGTCGGTGACGAGCATTTCTCCGAGAGCTTCATTAAAAAAGCAAGAGAGGTGCGGCTAAACAATAGTAGTTGCCAGGTTTACATAGGTATTAAAAAAGGTGAAAAAATCGACTACATAGGTGATTTGCTTTTCACCTCGGTGGCAGAGAAATTCGATTCCGTAAAACTTCGCAGCAGGAATATCACCAGCAGGACGTTCTCTATCTATTACCCTGAAACGCGGCCGGGCTCTGATATGTACTCGATTGTGTCATCCACTAATGCAAACTACGAAGATTGGGCAGTCCTGTCCCAGGAAGAATATCGCGCCTCTAAGAAGGAGTTAATCGAATCGACACTGGATGCTTTAGAAAGATATGTTCCTGGAGTCCGAGCGAAAATCGATTGGGTAGAAGCTGCTACCCCCAAAACATTTCAGAGGTATACTCTTCATGAATGTGGCGCTTCTTTCGGCACCAAGTTCGAAGGATTGAAGGTCAGCATGGGGCTTCCTGAGGAGATACCCGGCCTTTTCCATACGGGGTCAGTGGGGATTATTATGTCTGGGTGGTTGGGCGCAGCTAACTACGGAGTGATTGTCGCGAACAATGTTGACAAATTCTTAATGTCCTGATTTTGTTTTGGGAGGCGTAGATGTATGATTTCAAAGGACAGACTGTCATCGTCACGGGTGGCACGAGAGGGATAGGCAGGAGCATTGCCGAGAGTTTCCTGAAAACCGGGGCTCGGGTTATTGTCACCTACTCCTCAAACGACGCTGCTGCGCTAAAATTTAAGCAAGAGAGCAGTCAGTACGCTGAGAATATAGACGTCCAAAAATGTGACGTGGCTAAATACAAAGAGGTCGAGAACTTTTTCGAATACATAGACAAGAAATACGAAGGCTTTGAAGTCCTTGTAAATAACGCAGGCATTCGGAAGGACGCTGTACTGGCCATGATGAAAGAGTCGGAGTGGCACGATGTGCTGGAGGTCAATCTCAGCGGGGTCTTTTATATGTGCAAATTTGCTGTGATGAGCCTGATGCGCAAGAGATATGGACGGATTATCAATATAACCTCTCCTTCAGGGAAGTATGGATTTGAAGGCCAGGCAAACTATGCTGCCTCGAAGGCGGGCCTGATTGCTTTGACCAAATCATTGTCCAAGGAAGTCGCCCGACGGGGCATTACGGTCAATTGCGTCTCACCGGGATTTATAGCAACTGAGTTAATCGAGGACCTGCCTAAGGAGCTACGCGATTCTTATATAGCCCAGATTCCCGTGAGGAGATTCGGGAAGCCTGAGGAGGTCGCTGCTTGCGTTCTTTTCTTGGCTTCCAGAGAGGCATCATACGTTAATGGTGCTACGCTTGAAGTGACTGGAGGTCTATAGAATGGAGCAGATATTAAAGGCGATACCTCATCGTCCACCGTTCTTGTTCGTCGACAAGGTCATAGAGTTGACAGATACAAAGATTAGGGCGATAAAGGAGATAAGTCCGGAGGAGCCATTTTTCAAAGGACATTACCCTGGAAATCCGATCATGCCTGGCGTACTTATTTGTGAGTCCATTTTTCAAACAGGGGCCATTCTGCTCTCCAGCATCGTCGGAGGCGCTGGCGATAGCATCCCCGTGCTGACCAGAATCAGCAATGCCAAGTTCAAGAAAATGGTCAAGCCGGGTTCCGTCCTGGAAATGGAAACTGAGTTGGTGGAGAGGGTGAGCAACGCATTTTTTCTCAAGGGCAAAGCGTCAGTCTCAGGTAACACTGTGGCAACAGTTGAATTCGCTTGCAGCTTAGCTAAACCAGAGAGCTAAAGTTCAAAAGTAAAGGAAATGATATGGACTTCTTAGGTATTGCAGGAGAAAACGTTTATCGTATTCGGGGTAGCCAACAAGAAAAGCGTCGCCTACTTCGTCAGCCAGGTTCTTACCGAGGCAGAGGCAGAGGTCGTCTATGTGGTTCAGTCCGCGGCACATAAAGGAAAGCGTCTCCAGGCTTTTCCCCGGCGCAGATATATATATATGTGACGTCGAAAGTGAAAAGGAAATCATAAACTGGCCGAAGACATCTCCAGGAAGTATCCCAAGCTTCACGGCATCGTTCATTCCATCGCTTTTGCTAACTACGAAGAGAGGCTCAAACCATTTCACGAGACTAGGAAGAAGGACTTCCTGCAATCCGTTGATATATCCTGTTATCTCATTGATCAGCATTGCCAACGCATTTAAGGACCTCCTAGATAAAAGGCATCGGTGGTGACTATATCGATCTCATCCACGAAAATAGCGGCCGTACCGTATGGCTGGATGGCACCGGTTAAGGCTGCTCTGGATTCAACCTATATGCTTCCTGGCTAAATCATTCAGTGCGTTTTCACAGGTCAGATTCAACTCGGTCAACGCCAGTCTGTTGAAAACCTCGGCATCCGCGGGGATACCAGGATACTTGGATTATTATCTTTTTGCCGAGCAATTGACGCTACGCAAGAAAGCTCTGGAAACCAAGGAAGTGGCTAATACAGTAGCTTTTCTTTTAAGCGACCGCTCCAGCGGCATTAATGCCCAGGGCATCATCGTCGATTGTGGAATGTCGATCAACTACTTTGACAAAGATATTATTGATAAGGCGATGAGGGTCTGATGAGAGCCATGACTCTATTCCCTGTAGTATTGCCAGTTGCCGAAGCCGGGCATAAACTCTCTGGGAAAGAGAAGGTGGCTAGGCTGAGCAGAATTTCCAGAGAGGCATTGAGATTGAGTGCGGAAAAGAGCGGCGTAGTGCTGGGAGAGCTACTGAAAGATGAAGACGATGTCCCGTGCCCCTTTGATGGCAATTATTGGTCTCTTTCCCACAAGTCGAAATATGTTGCAGCGGTCGTAAGTAAGGAGAAGATAGGGATTGATATCGAAGAGATAAAGCCTCGGTCAGAATCCATATTCAGCCTTGTGGCGAGCGAGGTAGAATGGGAGCTAAGCAAAGACAGGTCTTGGTGCACCTTTTTTCGCTACTGGACTGCGAAGGAAGCGACTCTGAAGGCTGTGGGTGTCGGCATCGGTGGATTAAAGGCCTGCAGGTTAGTCTCTATTCCAGATAAGAATCATATAGTCCTGAATCACAGAGGCTGTTTATTTATAGTCGAGCAATTTAACTATAGGAATCATATCGTTTCTATAGTCAAAAACGACAACGAAGTTGAGTGGGTTATTGCAGAGGATTTAACATGCAGTTGAATAATGATAACGCCGTACCTAGCCTATCTCTTAAAGCACTGTTGTGGTGACCCCTACGCTGAATCCGGAGGCTCCCCCCAACCAGCAGAATCTTGCTTCCCCTCTTGACTCGGTTTTCATCCATTGCCTCTGAAAGTGCTGTAGGAATAATCGCTGAGCATCTTGCCAATGAGGTAGATGAAGAAAATGCCTGTCCTTTTCAACTGCTCCTCCTTTTGGTTTATGAACGCTTCCTCTTGCCTACCTGTTTAGCTCGTTTGAGCACGGCGTCCTTGTAGACGCGGACCAGGCTGTGCCCATGCTGCAGTATTTTCTCGCGCTTTTTCTGTAGCTTCTTCTCGCGGCGTTCCTGTTTGGTCTCTCCCGTTTCCAAGATGCTATCCTTTACGAGGTTTATTTGCCCCTTTTTCCCCGAATTAACGTTTTCTAGGCATCGGCGAAATTGGCTCCCCCACTAGCTCTTTTCTCAGTTCTATAATCTGGTCCCTCATGAGCGCTGCCTTCTCGAACTCCAGATTCTTGGCTGCGGCCTTCATCTGGTACTCCAGGTTCTTTATCAGGCGTGCTATCTCATCCTTGGGGATCCGGTGGCCACTGTGTATTGTGCTCGGGTCTCGGCCACTGCTTTGAGCTGGTCGGTGATGTCCTTGATGGCCTTCTTGATGCCCTGCGGGGTGATGCCGTGCTCCTGATTGTATGCCGTCTGATCTTGCGCCGGCGCTTGGTCTCGTCTATGGCGCGGCGCATGGACTCGGTTATGGTATCGGCGTACATGATGACATGCCCGTCGATATGGCGGGCGGCGCGGCCCATGGTCTGGATGAGCGCGCCCTCCGACCGCAAGTAACCTTCCTTGTCGGCGTCCAGTATCGCCACCAGGCTCACCTCAGGCAGGTCCAGCCCCTCGCGCAGCAGGTTGATGCCCACCACCACGTCGTACACCCCCAGCCGCAGGTCGCGCAGGATCTCCACCCGCTCCAGTGTCTGTATCTCCGAGTGCAGGTAGTGGGTCTTGACCCCCATCTCCCTGAGGTAATCGGCCAGCTCCTCGGCCATCCTCTTGGTCAGGGTGGTGACCAGGCAGCGCTCGCCCCTGCTCATGCGCGTCTTTATTTGCTCGAGGAGGTCGTCCATCTGTCCCTTGGTGGGCTTGACCTCGATCGTGGCTCGAGCAGGCCGGTGGGGCGTATGATCTGTTCCACTATCTGGGGGCTGTGCTGGTACTCGTAGGGCCCGGGC
>CAWHAI010000023.1:0-8162 GCA_963827295.1 uncultured Chloroflexia bacterium | reverse complement strand
TGGTTCCCTGGTGGTCGGCACTTTATAACATTGCAGATGTAGACATCGCTACGCTTCATGCCTATAGAGTTGAGCAGTTGCTCTAGGAATTGCCCTGCCTGGCCTACAAATGGCCGTCCTTGTTGGTCTTCATGGAAGCCCGGGGCTTCCCCGATAAACACTAGCTGAGCATTCTCAGGCCCTTTGCCGGGAACTGTCTGGGTACGTGCCTTGGCAAGATCTTCGCAATCTCTACAAGCTGCTATCTTCTGATAAAGTTCAGCTAGTACTGACACCTTGACCTCCCCTTTTGGATAACAACAGCCAGAATCCGATAATCAGCAAGAAAATAGCAAACGAGCGGGTCAGCCATTCGGCACTAGTTATGCCTGCTGCCCAGGCTCCAAGGTATGAAAAGGCGACTGCACTGGGTGCGATTAACAGAGCCATGCGCAAACTCACATTACCCTGTCTATAATGAATGAATGCACCGACCAGTGCGGTGAGCATCAAGGCAGCGAGCGAGACTCCTTGAGCTGTATGCTGTTCAATATGGTCCCGACGAGAAGTAGGCCATTGCCGGTATTGTGATTGTCCCGCCGCCGACACCGAGCATTCCGCTGATTAGTCCGGCAATCAAACCCACAGCAATGGCAATTCCTATATCCATGTGTTGTTGGCTCTACCTCACCAATAACAGTATAGCGATAGCTATAGTATACACTCCGAAGAACTGTCGCAGTCTGTGAGCAGGCACCTTCATCATGAGTTTAGCCCCGACGATGACGCCTATTATACTTCCGGAACCAATTGTTGCCACTCAGCACCCAATCGACATGGCCCCGAAGCGCGTAGACTATAGCATGCCTACTATAGCGATGGGGATGATCACAGCCAGCGATGTTCCGTGCGCTTTGTGTTGAGTGAGGCCTCAGGAGCCCGACCATCATTGGGTACCATGATAATACCGCCGCCAATCCCTAGAAAACCAGCTATTAAGCCGGCAATAGCTCCTGTTGTTATGTACCAGATTGTTTTTGTTTTCACTTTAGCTTCGAGTTCTTCCTATTCTTGTTTGGAAATGGATAACATGGCCCCAGTACCAAGTCAACGAAGCTATTGTGCCCCTGGACATGTGATTATCGGGGACAGAAAATTTATTCATGTGGGGTGAAATGAAGGACGGGTGGGGAGCCATGTGGCCGAAGGTAGAAAAGCGAGGTTCTTGGGATTGTTTCTAACAGGAACCTCGTTGCGTTAGCGAACTGCCAACCTGGATGTGTTGTGATTCATTAAGCGAGAACTTGTGGCCCTCTCGCAGCCCCCTTACTTAATTACTTCAAGCGGCTCAAGATGTCATCCTGCCGCTATTTATCTTCTACTCCATGTTCCTTAATGTAATCCACAGCATCTTGCACGGTCTTTATCTTCTCAGCATCCTCATCAGGGATCTCTATCTGGTTCCCTTCGTTGCTGAACTCCTCTTCCAATGACATCACCAGCTCCACGAGATCGAGGGAGTCAGCATTGAGGTCGTCGACGAAGGAGGACTCAGGTTTTACCTCTGAATCCTCGACACCTAGTTGATTGACGACGATCCTTTTCACTCTCTCGAAGACGGTTGTCATCCTTTTGTCTCCTTCCTGATAAGTAATCTGACATCGCTTACTGCCGGCCGTTGGCTTTAGCTTGGCTTATTGTTCCAAGCACTCCGTTGATAAACTTCGGCGAACTATCGCTGCCGAAGGTCTTGGCAAGTTCCACTGCTTCGTTGATGGCTGCTCTTATTGGCACCTTATTGTCTACCGAAATCTCAAAAATTGCAAGTCTCAGGATATTTCTATCTATAACGGATAGCTGTTCTACGGGCCAGCTAGGAGCATTAGCCTGAATCAGGGCATCGATCTTTTCCTTGTTCTCCATTACCCCGTTCACTAGTTCTTTGGCGAAGGATAGCGCTGGTTCAAGCAATGAGTGTTTCTCGGCTAACCTGCTCAGCGAGGTTCCTGCGTCGTGGCTCACACAATCGCTTTCATATAATGCTTGTAGCGCAACCATTCTTGCCTTATGCCTCATCCCCGACATAAATTCCTCAACTGGGACAGTTTCTTGTTAACCTTTCCCATGCGCTTCTCTGCGCATTTTCGCTTATTTTACCATCTTCTAACAGGTTAGGGAATCTCTGGGGCAAGATTGTTTGTGAAACCACAAAGTACGGTCAAACGCAATAACAGGTGATATTAGGGTCAGTCGGCGTTTTTGAGTGATAAGTATCGCTCATACCATCGCCAACCCCCCATTCACATTTAACACCTGCCCGGTTATGTAATGGGCTTCCTCTGAGACAAGGAAAGCCACAGCATAGGCTACATCCTTAGGCAAGCCGAGATATCCCACTGGGATTTGCTTGAGGAACTCCTGCTTGACGTTCTCACTGAGTTTTTGGGTCATCCCGGTATCGATAAAGCCCGGTGCAACGGCATTAACTGTGATACCTCTAGAGGCAACCTCCCTGGCGGTGGTCTTAGTAAGCCCTATCAGCCCAGCCTTTGAGGCAGCATAGTTAGCTTGCCCCGCATTTCCTATCACGCCGACGACGCTAGCGATATTGACGATCCGCCCCCAGCGCTGCCTCATCATGTGTCTTATCACTGCCTGTGTGCAGATGAAGGCACCTTTGAGGTTGACGGTTAATACCAGGTCCCAATCAGCCTCGGACATCCTCATGAGCAGACCATCCCTGGTGATCCCAGCATTGTTAACCAAGATGTCGATATGACCGAACGAGGATATCGCCTGTTCAACGAGCTTGTTTACTTCTGCGGCAATGGTAACATTGGCCGGGACGGCGATGCCTTTCCCGTTTTTAGCCTCAATTTCGGCTGCCGCACTTTTTGCTGTGTCGTTGTTGACATCACTGACTATCACGCTGGCACCGCGCTCTGCCAGCATCAGAGCTATCTCTCTGCCGATACCCTGGCCGCTACCAGTGACTATAGCAACCCTATTAGATAAGCTCATTTACAACTCTTTTCCGGGGAAAATAGGGACGCGTGTTCTCAGAGGTTTACAGCTTTGATGGACTCCGGATCGCTCATATTGAGAACTTGCACTTTATTGCAGATCCTCTTTATCAGCCCTGAGAGCACTTGGCCTGGGCCAATCTCGACGAATGTAGAAACACCCTCACGCACCATATATTCTACAGTGGGCTGCCATTGAACGCAGTGGCATAGCTGTCGCAGCAATTCCTCTTTCACTTGCTCAGCGGTGGTTACCGGCTTTGCAGTGCTATTAACAACAATGGGGATTTCTGGGGTGTTGAAGTTGATTTGTGAGATGGCCTGGGCCATGCCTTCAATAGTGGGCAGCATCAGTGTTGAATGGAAGGCGCCGCTGACCTGAAGCAGTATCACTGCGCGTGCTCCCCTAGCTTTCGCTAGGTCTGTGGCGCGGGCTATTGCTTCCTTAGTGCCGCTAATGACAATCTGCCCGGAGCAATTGAAATTGGCTATCTCGGCGCCAGTCTCCTGGCATACCTCTTTTAAGGCTCCTTCATCGAGCCCGATAACCGCTGCCATGCCTCCAGGTTTGATTTCGCCTGCTTGCTGCATCAGGCGTCCTCGCTCTCTGACGAGGCGTATCGCATCAATAAACCTGAGTACATTAGCGTCAACTAGCGCAGTGTATTCACCGAGGCTATGTCCGGCGACGAAAGCAGGCTTCACCTGATTGTTAAGCTCTGCCGCGGCTCTTAAACAAGCAATGCTGACTGTCATTATCGCTGGCTGGGCATTGATGGTCTGGCGGAGTTCCTCTTCGGGGCCCTCAAAACAAAGCCTCGATAGGGGGAACCTCAGGGCTTCATCGGCCTCCTCAAAGATTTCCCGGGCCTTAGGCGAGCTCTGGTAAAGCTTGCAACCCATCCCCACGGACTGTGACCCCTGCCCGGGGAAGACGTGCGCAACCTTTGGTTTTGGATTTGTCTCAAGCTCGGCCATAGTTGCCTCCCGGGGCTACTCCTTTTTCTTTGGCTTCTTTTCTTTGATTACTTCTCTTCCGTTGTAGGTTCCGCAAAAGTGGCAAACCTCGTGGGCAGGCTTTAGGTTATGGCATTGGGAACAAGGGACGAGGGAGGGGACGAGCACACCGAGGTGGCTGCGCCTCTTTCCTTGTCTCGACTTGGCATATTTTCTTTTCGGTAGTGGTGGCATTGTTTAACTAACCCCTTTCTTACCCCGTCTCTTGTTTCTTGGAAGCAATACTTGAAGCTGAGCCCAGCGCGGATCGGGGGGAGGAGGTGCGCAATCACAGATTCCATGATTGAGGTTGCGGCCACACTGAGGACACAGGCCAGCGCAGCCCTCACGGCATACTAGCTTCATAGGTAAGGCTGTTATCTTATATTGGCGCACTGCCTCACCGAGGTCCAACGTGTGGTTCTCATCGATAAGGAAGACGCCACCTTCGTTGGGTGGTGGCATTGGTAGCCCGCTGACCGGGTCCCTCGTCATGAAGTACTCCTCTTCAATATTTATCTTCAATGGGTATTCGAACTGCTCGAGACAGCGGCTGCATTCGCCTCTGGCTTTGATATCTAGAGTCCCGCTTACGAGGATGCTGCGATTGGTGCGCAGGAACTGCACCTTGCCCTTGACGAGGCAACCCTCCTCGTCCTTCTCGTCAATTTCATAATGGCGTACAGACCCAACGTGCTCTTTCAGTTGCTGAGCAACATTGATTTTCATTGTAAACTCGAGCCATTGAAGCTACTACCAAAGCTAATTCTACGATAGAATGGCCCAAATTGTCAAGTTACTTAGGTACTGGCTGAACGTGCGGTTTATGACGTCTAGCTATTAGCCTTTGATCACGCCGATGGGCCTGGCTTTAACCACCTTGGTCGAGATGCCAGCGGCATCGGTTACATGCACTACCTCGGTCACGTCCTTATAGGCTGACGATGCCTCCTCGGCCAGGCCCGAGATGTTCGCTACCTTGACGGCTATCCCTTTGGCTGCCAGCTCGGCGAGGATATCGGAGCCGCGGGCGCTTCTTTTTGCCGCCGAACGGCTCTGGACTCTGCCTGCGCCGTGGCAGGTGGAGCCGAATGTCTCCTGCATGGCCCTCTCGGTTCCTACGGCTACATAGGAGTAGCGTCCCATATCACCGGGGATGAGCACAGGTTGCCCCACCTTGCGGTACGCCCTGGGCACATCGGGGTGCCCTGCGGGGAACGCCCTGGTGGCGCCTTTGCGATGGACACAGACTGTGAGCTTTTTGCCCTCTACCTGGTGCTCCTCTATCTTGGCGATATTGTGCGCCACATCGTAAACCACCCTCATGCCCAAGTCGCTGGGGCTCTTGTTGAATACTTTGCCAAAGGACTCCCTGGCCCAGTGAGTGATGCACTGTCGGTTAGCCCAGGCGTAGTTGGCAGCGCAGGACATTGCTGCCAAATAGGACTGCCCCTCGGGTGATTTCACCGGCGCGCAGGCAAGCTGGCGGTCGGGAAGCTCGATGCCATAGTTTCTGGCTGCAGTTCCCATTGTCTTCAGATAATCATCGCAGACCTGGTAGCCGAATCCCCTGGAGCCGGTATGAACCAAGAGAAGTATCTGTCCTATATCTGCTATGCCGAAAACCTGGGCTATGGTGGGATTATAGATTTCATCCACTACCTGAACCTCGAGAAAGTGGTTCCCTGAGCCCAGTGTCCCCGACTGCGGCATGCCGCGGGTCTTGGCCCTCTCGCTTACTTTATCGGTGTCGGCCCCTTGCATATATCCGTGTTCCTCGGTGTACTCCAGGTCCTCTGTTTCACCGAATCCCACTTCTACTGCCCAGGCAGCGCCCTTGAGCAAGAGCCTTTCAATCTCTTTGCCTTTGAGCCTTATCTTGCCCTCGGAGCCCAAGCCTGAGGGTACGTTGTGGAAGAGGTCTGTGAGGAGCTTCTCTATCTTGGGCTTGACTTCATTCTCTGTGAGATTGGTTCGCAGGAGGCGCACACCGCAGTTGATGTCGAAGCCCACGCCGCCTGGCGAGACCACACCGTCGCTGACCCTTGTAGCTGCAACCCCGCCTATGGGAAAGCCATAGCCCCAGTGGATGTCGGGCATGGCCATTGATTTGCTTACTATGCCGGGTAGGAAGGCAACATTAGCTACTTGCTCCAGTGATTGGTCTTCCTTGATGAGGCGCAGCATCTTCTCATCGGCATAGACCAGACCTGGCACTCTCATCCCTGCTTTATATGTCTGGGGTATTTCCCAGCGGTAATCGTCTATTTTGTTCAGTGTTCCCTGCCATCCTGCCATCTCACCCTCCCCTATATGTCCAGGATAAACTGGACTTTTACTCCCTTGTTCCTTTCTATTTTAAGCATATGATAGGTAGCTGCCTTGACCGCTGTTCTGAGTTGGTGGCGCGAGGTATCTATCTTATCTCCATAAACCTTTGCCTTGAGCCTGTTCTGGCTGAGGTTGGTAACCTCAAATCTTTTGAATATGATATGTTCGACATCGAATAGGTACAGTAGTTCATTGAGCCAGTCTACCAGCAAAGCCTCCTGGTCAGTGGCCTGGACATCGACCTCGCGACTGACCTCCTCCCCTACTCCATCGAGGTCGGCTATCAGGCTGAACATGCCATAGGCTGAGTTGGCAAAGGCTTCCTTAAGGTCGCTGCCATAGGCGATTATGCCGACATCGGCCGTGTGGTCAATTACCTCAAACCGAGGCACGGGCCCCCCTTTGTGGGTCGATTATACCATATTCGGTTGGCTTTCAGCCGTTAGCTGTGGGGACGTCCCATTGAACGCCCCTGCTTTGCCTGCGGATTTGTGCTAAAATCCTGGCATGAAGTTCATCGTCGACTCCAATGTAGGTAGGCTGGCCAGGTGGCTCAGGATCGCAGGCTTCGATACTGTATTCATCAACGACCTCGATGATAACAGGCTGGTTCGGCTTGCCTTGTCTGAGGGAAGGGTGCTGCTTACCAAGGATACGCAGATACTGAAGAGACGTGTGGCTGCCACGGGGCGGCTCAAGGTGATTCTGATAGAAAGTGAGGAGGTTAAGCAGCAGCTTCGGCAGGTCTTGAAAACCTTGAATCTGGCGAGCCAGATCAGGCCCTTCACACTTTGTCTGGAGTGCAATCAGCCACTGGTGACCAAGGCAAAGGAAGAGGTTAAGGGTCTGGTGCCGCTATATGTTTTTCAGACTCAAACTCAGTACATGCAATGCCTAGCCTGTCAGCGTGTTTACTGGAGAGGGACCCACTGGCAGAGGATGAGCAGAGAGCTCGAGAGAATAGCGAGCGAGGGATGAGAAAAGCTGCTTTTGTATACGATGAGGGGCTGGTGGTGCGCACTATTGAAGAGGATGAGGAATTCAACCCCAGCCGACTGCAATATACCTATGAGTTGCTCCAGGCCTACCGTGCCTTTAATAAATCGACTTCCAAATTGGTGGTCCCTGAAAGGGCTGATGAAGCTAAGATACTCACTTTCCATACAAGGGATTATGTGGAAGCAGTGAGGGACTTCAGTCGCGGCGAAAGGCAGTGCGATGCTGCCAAGTTTAATTTCAGTGATTATGGCGACAATCCCATTTTCCCTGGAATGTACGAGGTTTCTGTCATGATAGTGGGCGCAACTCTGAAGGCAGCGAACCTGGTGGCCGAGGGAAAGGTGGATGTCGCCTTTAACCACTCCGGTGGTGGCCACCACGCTGCACCTGGCTACGCCTCTGGATTCTGTATTTTCAACGACATTTCCATTGCCATAAAGCATCTGCTGGCAAAGGGGCTTAGAGTAGCCTACATTGATATTGATGCTCATCACGCTGATGGAGTTCAGGGTGCATTCTACGACAGCGACCGAGTGCTCACTATCTCCCTGCATGAGACGGGGAGGCTTCTGTTCCCGGGCACGGGGGAACCTTCAGAGATAGGGGTGGGAGCAGGCAAGGGATATTCGGTGAACATTCCCCTCGCCCCTTACACCGATGATGAGGTTTACTTATGGGCGTTTGACCAGATAGTCCCCAAGCTTGTGGATAGATTTAAGCCGGATATCGTATTCACTCAGCTTGGCTGCGATACACACTATTTAGACCCGATGACACAGCTCAACCTGACCACTGAAGGTTATGAGGGGATAATAAATCGGCTACGTAAGCTGG
>CAWHAI010000022.1:0-70301 GCA_963827295.1 uncultured Chloroflexia bacterium | reverse complement strand
CAAGAATGCCCACCTCGTAACGGGGTTGCTAACCGATGAGATTGCCGCCTCTCGTCCGCCAGACGTGGAATCCACTGCCGCCTGACCCCTGTTCGCCGCGCGCGAGGCGCGTTCCGCGCGAGGCATTTCCGAGTCCGTAAACGTTTCGGCTTGACATCGCTATCCGGCCCGCCGGATACTCCGCAGCCGGACTCCGGAGCCCCCGGCGAGCGGTCAGGCGGGAGGATCGGGCCGAGCGCCGTGTTGAAGTCGCGCGCCGGGTCGACAGGAGTCGCGGCGCGGTCGGCACAACAATTATCCTCTCAGCTTTTCAGGGAGAACAACTATGAAGTATCGCAGGCTCGGCGGGACGGACTTGGACGTCTCGGTGATCTGCCTTGGACCGATGAGGGCGGCAGCGACGGAGCCGGGCAACGACGAGAAGTCCAGCGCCGGCGAGCGAGCCCTGCGCAGGGCGCTCGACCTGGGCGTGAACTTCCTTCACTCCAGCTACGAGTACGGCACGCGCTGGATGATGGGCCGAGTCCTGAAGGATCATCCGAAGCGCGCCGAGATCCATCACGTCATCAAGGTCCCCGTGCCGGACTTCAAGGATGGCGACCGGTTCGACGAGGCGAAGTTCCGCCTGCGCATCGAGGAGGCGCTGCGCGAACTCCACGCGGAGCGCATCGCCGTGCTGCAATGGATGTGGCGTTCCGACCCCAACGACGACGAGCGTCGGCTCCCGCTGCTGGGGCGCATCCTGGAGGATGTGGTCGCAGCCTTCGAGAAGATGCGTGGAGAAGGGAAAGCCGGCTACCTGTGGACGTTCCCCTACACCGTCGCGTGCGCGCAGGCGGCGGTCGAGACGGGCCAGTTTGCCGGGCTGATCGCCTACTACAACCTCGCCGAGATGGAGATGGCGGACCTCTTCGGGGAACTGGGACGGCGAAACATGGGATTCATCGCGATTCGTCCGCTGTACGAGGGGATCCTGACTGACGAACGTGCCGCGCCGCGGAAAGGCGACCGCTTTGCCGACCCGCAATATGCGTCTGCTCTTGCCAAGCGACGCAAGATCGCGGAGGCCTTCCGCAACGAGGTCGGCGAATCCATGACGGCGTTTGCCATCCGCTTTGCCCTGGCGGAACCGCTTGTAGCCAGTCTTGTCGTCGGCCTCAACCGGCCCGAGCAGGTGGACGGGATCGCCAAGGCGGCAGAGGGACCGTGTCCGCCGCGAGACGTGGTGCGCCGAGCACAGGAGCTCTGGCGGGCAGGGTGGTAAGTTCGCTCGTGCCGCGCATCAAAGGAATAATGGGAGACACGTTGCGCCGCATCATGCTCTGGGGAGTCGAACAGGGGTAGGATGGCAAGTTCCCTCCCCGCATGGCCCGGAGGGGGAAGGAGGAGGGTGGATGAGCGCCGACCGGGCGGGGAGCTTTGGGACAGGGCGCGGAGGGGACGTCAGGGAGCCTTCCGCGTCATCCGCTCCAGCATGAAGCGGCGGAGAATGTCCTTCATTTCGTCGGGCATGGCCCCCTTTGCAGCGTGCCGGCCGACCAGTTCGCACGCCTTCCGGTAGGTGTCGAGGTAGGCCATGCAGGCCCCGCAGGCGCGCAGATGTTCCTCCAGCGCTCGCGCGCTCTCCAAATCGAGCGTTCCGTCCACGTAGTCCGCAAGGAACTCAAGGATCACATCCCGGCAGGTCTGTGTGGCTTTCAAGCGATCCCCTTTCTAAGCACGAGAGCCCCGCTGCTTCCTAATCCGCCAGGTGTCCTCCATCCCACAGCGAGGGGAGGGGAGGGCCGTGACAGACCGATCCCTCTGGCGCCTCGTGGGCCGAGGCAACGCACCCGCAGTCGGGTTCCGCGCGGAACCCGCCTTGGCCCGCGCTGTGGACCGGACAGGATGCCGCCACGCCTGACTACGGCCACGCCGGCTCATCATCCCGTTCGCCTGTGACAAGGAGAAAGCAGGCGTTGGCAAGAATGTTCCCCATCAAGAGGGTCGCCGTGTTTCGTCAGTAGATGTTTGGTAAGCAAAAGGTATCGTCAGTATTCAAGTTCGTTTTTTTCTTTTTGTAGAAACGAAATGGTTTGCTATACGGTATATTGTGATGAAAGCGGCCTAGCAGCCAAGGGAAGGGGGCTCGTCTATACCGAATGGGGGTCGTAGGGGAGCAAGATTTCAGCCAGGTGTGGTGCGGCGTAACCACTTGTTTTCCATGGACCGAGGCCGGTCACGAGGGGCCCAAGTCCAGGAGGTTCACGGGGTGCGGAGATGAGGAAAGTCATCGGCTGTGGCGTCCTGGTTGTCCTGGTCCTCCTGCTGGCCAGTCCCGTCCCCAGCGAAGCGCGCGGGCATGTCTTTTTCCGATTCGACGTCCCCCTCTGGGTGGGACCCGGCTACTGGGGGCCGAGCCCGTGGTGGGGACCGCCCTATTACTACCCGTATCCGGCCCCACCCGTGGTCGTCCAACCGCCACCCGTCTATGAGCAGCCAGCCCCACCCCCCCAGGCGCCGGCCTACTGGTACTACTGTCAGAACCCGCAGGGGTACTATCCGTACATCCAACAGTGTCCGAACGGCTGGATGCAGGTGGTGCCGCCGACATCCCCGCCGAGATAGTAAAGGAGATTGCGCGATGCGGAGACGATGGGTCCTGCTCCTCGGGAGCGCGGTGGTGGCGCTGGGCGGCTGTGCCACGCTGCCGACCGGCCCGAGCGTGATGGTGCTCCCCGCCCCGGGGAAGTCCTTTGAGCAATTCCAGGCCGAGGATGCGGTCTGCCGCCAGTGGGCGGCCCAGCAGGTGGGGCCGCCGGGAGCGCCCGCGACCCAGAAGACGGCGGTCGGCGCGGCGGTGGGCACCGCGATTGGGGCGGGGCTCGGGGCAGGGCTCGGGGCCTTGGCCGGCCATGCGGGCACGGGGGCGGCGATCGGGGCCGGGACCGGCCTCCTCACGGGGGCGGCGGCGGGCGCCAACGCGGATCAGGCGGCCGGGATGGAATGCGCAGCGCCGGTACGACATGGCGTACCAGCAGTGCATGTACGCGAAGGGCAACCAGATCCCCGGTGTGGTGCGAGGGACCCGGCGACCTGCCCTGCCCCCACCCCCACCGCCTCCTCCGCCGGGCTACTCACCGGCACCTCCCGGACCGCCGCCATACCCCTCGGCACCGCCGCCCCCGCCTCCGGCCCCATAACCCTCGAAAGGGAGGGAAGCCGGAGTTCACCTGGCAAGTCCACCTTGTGGTGGCACCAGCCGCCTTCGTCCTTTCCCCCCAAATCCTTTATGATCAGAAGCATTCAGGAAGATCGGATCGAGTTTTCGGGGACCACACCCCTCTTTACGCGGCCCGTCCGGGTCTCCATCTCTCCATCGCTGCTTTCGACCCCCGGGTCGGGTCGAGACGCCTCCCTTAGAGCCGGAAAATCTCCTGCGGGCGAAACGGAACGCGGGATAGGTGCGTACTACACAACAGAAGTCGATGTGCCGTCTACGTACGGAGGGGAAAACCGAGGGATTCACCAAGAAAGGAGCAACGCATGACCCAAACACATCTGACCAGACGCCAAGGGTGGTTCATGGCGGGGGTGCTTTTCCTCGCGCTGGCGACAGGCGGCGCCGGAACAGCTCTGGGCCAGCAAGCGCCGAGCACACCCGCGCAACCCCCCCAACGGCAGCACCTCCTCACCCCCGAGGATCGTGCGGCCATGGCGCAGATTTACTGGCACCGGATGCAGGAGCGGCTGGGCCTCACAGATCAGCAGGTGTCGGACATCCGGGGTATCCTCCAAGCTCGGCGGGATGCGGCACGAGCGGACATCCAGACGCTCTTCGCGGCCCGCAGGGAGCTTCGGAACCTCCTGCAGCAGCCGAACTCTGACCCAGCTGCCATTCAGTCGGCGGCGGGCCAAGTGAAGCAGCTTCAGGACAAGATGCTCGACCAGCGCCTCCAGACCCAGCTCGCCATCCGATCCAAGCTCACACCGGATCAGATGGCGAAATGGGGCGAACTGCACAAAGGCATCGGCGGCCACGGATGGCGGCGGGGTGGGGGCTTTGGTTGGCGGCGCTTGTGACACCTTGCCTAAAGACTCTTGTCCTGGGGGCGCCCCGGTCCCGGTCTTGGCTCGCATGAGTTCTTTCGCGCTCGAAACGGTCGGGAACAACCAAGCTCCCGACCGTTCGCATGGTCCGCGGGTCGGGGCCTCGGCAACGAGGGAGCACCCGCGCATTCATGTATTATTTCACTTGCTGGTGAATGCTCAGTGAGTCATTATCCATGCCGGCTGTGCAATTGCGCCTTGAATGTCGCCCAGAATCACCGCGAAGAGATTCCCGCATGTCACGAGGAGGGCCGGGCGGGCGGCCGGGGCCGCATTCCGCTATAAGGCACTCGGTCTAACAGGCAAGAGAGGATCCGGGGATGCGTGCCAGAAGGATCATCAGGTTCATGCTGGCGCTCGCCGTGCTGACGGGCGTGCCGGCGACCGCGCGGGGGGCCGACGCGCCAGAGCCGCAACAGGCCGCGATCGGCCGGACGCCGCCGCGGCTGAGCATGGTGGAAGGCCAGGTATCGTTCTGGCGCCCGGGCGCCCAGGACTGGGCGCAGGCGCGGGTCAATACCCCTCTCGCCCCGGGTGACGAACTCTCTACCGGGTCCCCGGGCAATCTGGAACTTCAGATCGGCGCGCGCGCCTTCGTGCGCGGGTGGGCGAACACCCAGATCGGCCTGGAGAACCAGGAACCGGATTTTCTTCAATTCAAGGTGACCGCGGGGCACGCCTCCTTTGACCTGCGCGCGCTCGAGCCCGGGCTTACGGTGGAGGTGGACACGCCGAACGCGGCCTTCACTATCGAGCGTCCGGGCTACTACCGCGTGGACGTCACCGGCGAGCGCACCTCGTTCATCAGCCGCCGAGCCGGCCAGGCCACCGTCACCCCTGGCAGCGGGCAAGCCGTCGCCATCGTGCCGAGCGAGGAGGTGGTTATCGAGGGTACGGCGAACCCGCAAGTCACCTCGTATGTGGCGCCACAGCTCGATGACTGGGACAAATGGAACTACGCCCGCACCGACGCGCTCCTGGACGCGGTGAGCGCCCGGTATGTCGCTCCCGGGACGTACGGTGTGAGCGATCTCGACCGCTACGGGACCTGGCGAGTCGTGCCCACCTACGGCCCCGTCTGGGTCCCGACCGCGATGTCAGCCGGATGGGTGCCCTACAGCACGGGCGCCTGGATGCTTGATCCGCTCTACGGCTGGAGCTGGGTGGACACCGCGCCGTGGGGATGGGCGGGCTTCGCGCGGAACGTTTTTTCAATGATGTCAAAATCGACCGGGGCACGAGAGAAGCAATCAATATTTCCGTAGATTTCATGGTTAGGGTAATCTATCTTCATCAAGAATGTGTTTATCTCTAAGAGTGCTCACTACCCGATCATGCAGTTGTACTCATGTAAAGTTTAGTCACACGATCCAATTTAAAAGCATTTAAGTGTGGTTAAAGCATGGGATTAGACACTATCACTTCGGGAAGGTACTGCCACCCTTGTTTTCTCACCTAATAGAGCCGCCGCGCCAGAGAGTAGGGCGCATCGGATCTTCTTCAACGTGGGGATAGCTGGACCGGAAGATCATCTCGCCCGCCTTGAAATCCACGTCGTCCTTCGTCTCGGCGTAGTCGATCTCAAAGCACTTCACGATGAGCGCACTGAAATCCTTGTTCTTCGCGGACGCCTCAATGAAATACGACCACAGCGCCTAGTAGGACGTCGCCTGCCAGAACGGCCAGTTGTTCTTCCTGCCGGAGCGGTCGAACTTGTTGTCCCAGCCAGCAGGGAATAGATTAGAGGCCTTCTTAATGTTCCCCAATCTCTCTTCAGTAGGCTCTTGAAAGAGATTTCTTTTTGCTTTGCGCTTTTCAGTGCCATTATTAAGAACATCATAGCTAGGGCACTGAACAGGGTTTCGCTGACATGGTAATCGGGGAATCCCAGCATGGAGCGCCATAGGAATTGACCGGGTAAAATGGCAATCAGAGCTGCAGCCAGAAGGCCAGCCTTCTTGTTTAGTAGCTCTCTCCCTATAAAATACACCGGCACGGTCACTAGAGCTCCCAGGATGGCTGGCAAATAGGCACCTACCGTCTCTACAACTTTTTCAGTGGGGGAGCCAGCACCGAAGACCCAGGCAAAAAAGCCAAGAAACAGGTAGAAAAATGGTGGCGAACCAATTGCTCCTCCCCGGGATATAAGTAATAAGGGTCGAAGAGCATCCGGTGCGGGAAATTACGAGCCAGAATCTCCAATTGCCGCATGTTATAGTAGCAATCGGTCTCCTGGAAGTTGACCCAGCCATTCGTAAAAACATTATGATAGGGAAATTTAATACGCAGAAATAGTGCTATGCCAAAGATTATGGCCATCGCCAGGCCATATTTGAGACCCGTGGAAAACTTTATCTGCAAAAGACCTCTAACATGCAGCTAGAATGCATCTTTTATATGAGAATCCCTATTTCGGTCAAAACTATAATACAAGCGCGGCGAAAAGGCAAGGTCGGTCTTTCTTCCGGTAGATGTAGCTTGCTGGGGAGCGTCTGAATGGGAAGCAAGCGCCATATCCGTTGAGCTAACCGCCCTCGAACTGAATCTATTTCGTGCTGAATTACCTCAGTGTAATTATTTATGGTATTTATGACCAGCACTCAAACGGTCAACTTGGCCGGGGATAATCCCAAGCCCAGAAGTCAGACAAGAGCACAGGCTCCCATCTTCTAGCAGGGGCACCTTTAGCGAGTACACTTAGACGCGCATGCGTTTAAGTTCTTCAGGTTTAGTGCATCGAAGCAGTGCTTCTTCCAAAGTGATAATGCCGGTTCTGACGAGCTCCTGCAGGGCTTGGTCCATAGTCTGCATCTCTAACTGTCTGCCTGTCTGCATGTAACTAGGGATTTGCTCTGTTTTGCCTTCACGGACGAGATTCCGTATAGCATCGGTGGCTATCATAATCTCTATAGCGGCTATTCTTCCTCTGCCGCTAGCCCTGGGTATGAGAAGCTGCGAGAGCACACCTTCTAGCACCAGCGATAGCTGGAATCGGATTTGCTCCTGCTGGTGAGGCGGGAATACGTCTATTATGCGGTCGATGGTCTGGGGAGCGTTCGCGGTGTGCACTGTGCTCATGACTAAGTGGCCTGTTTCTGCAGCGGTGATTGCTGTGGATATTGTTTCCAAATCTCTCATCTCCCCTACGAGTATGACGTCAGGGTCTTCTCGCAGGGAGTGTTTTAAGGCGTTGGCGAAAGATTTGGTGTCATCCCCCAACTCCCTCTGGGCAATGAGACACTTTTCATGTTGGTGTAGGTACTCGATTGGGTCCTCGATGGTGATTACATTTCGCCTGTCATTCTTGTTTATGTGATTAATCATGGCAGCCAGGGTAGTAGATTTACCCTGTCCAGTTTGACCAGTCACCAAAACCAATCCCCTCTGCTTCATGGCTAGGGTCTTGCAAACTTGGGGAAGACCTAATTCATCAATGGTTGGCACCTTGATCGGTATCTGCCGAATGGCGATGCTGATTGTTCCTCTTTGAAAAAAGGCATTGACCCTAAAACGAGCTAACCCAGGAATACCGTGCGCCATATCTAGTTCCAGCTCGTTATAGAACCTCTCCAGTTGCCTCTCGTTAGCTATATGTTCTAGCGACTCTTTTATGAACTGGGGAGTGACACTTGGTAAATCCTCTTGAGGTCTCAGGGTGCCGTCAATACGAAGCACCGGTGGGCTTGGCACTCTCAAATGTAGGTCTGATGCTCCTTTTTGCACCATCAAGCGCAATAGCTCTTCTATGTTCATGTTTCCTCCTCACCTTTCTAGTTCGAGAAAATACACGATTGGTTCTTCCCGCGTTTCTTAGCATTGTACATGGCCTCGTCTGCATTTTTGATAAGCTCTGAAATCACTGAAGCATGAGCTGGGTAAGATACCACACCAGCGCTTATTGTAATTCCCACTTCTCGTCCATTTACGTTCATCCGGTACCGCTCTACCTGAGTTCTGATCCTCTCGGCAATCTTGGCGGATCTCGAACTATCGGTTTCTGGAGTGAGAAGCATGAATTCATCCCCTCCCCACCGGGCCGCAACGTCGGAGGCACGCGTGTTGACTTTGATAATCCTCCCCACTTCTCTTAGAAATTGATCGCCTTCATTGTGGCCAAAGCGATCGTTTATTTCCTTAAGCCCGTCTAGGTCAACCATTATCAGTGACAGGGGTTCTTTGTTTCGCTCAGCTCGGCTGAACTCTCGCTCTATTTGTTCCATCAGATATCGTCGATTGTAGAGGCTAGTCAACCCATCGGTAAAAGCAAGCTCCAGGGCACGCTCATATAGCCGGGCGTTCTCAATAGCCATGCCTATTTGATTAGAAATGCTTTCGAGCATCCTCACTTCCCAATCCGGGAATTCGCGATGATTATGGCTACCCACGCCCATCACCCCCAGGACCTTCTCCTTGGATATTATCGGAACGGCAGCGAAGGATTTGAGTTTTTCTGCTTTCACCCTGCTTCGGGAAAGCCTATGATTGGCAGAGACATCTTCCATTAGCAATGGCTTCCCTGATTTAGCCACTTGCCCTATGAATCCATCACTGACATTTAGTTCCTTTATCTCCTTAACAAGTTGTGCAGACATTCCGCGATGTGCTCTTAGGGCAAGTTTATTAGTTGGCTCGTCTAACAAAAATATCCCGCTTGCCTCTATACCCATTACTTCTATTGCTTTATCAAGGACGCTATTCAGAAGCTCTTCAAGATTCAATGTTTGGCTCACCGTAGCCCCGATATTAAACAGCGTCTCGAGTTGCTTGGTATAGATCCCAACCTCATCCTCAGCTATTTTCCTTTCAGTGATATCCATGAGGGTTCCCAAAATCGAGCGTTTTCCCTTGTATTGTATGGAAGCGACTCTGTCCAGAACCCAAATGCTTTGAGCATCCTTTCTGATGAGCCTGAACTCATAAGGCGAGCTGCTCTGACCTTTGAGAACCTCTATTGCTTTTGTTCTGACTGTCTGCCTATCATCAGGGTGAACGTAATCGAGGGAATATCTACCTATCAACTCCTTACTCTTATAGCCTAATATGTTCTCAAACAGGCGATTGACATATTGGAACTGTCCATCCCGCAACATATATATACCTGTGGTAGCGGCCTCTAGCATACCTCGGGACAATTCTTCGGAATCGCGCAGTGCCTCCTCAGCCCGCTTACGTTCCGAGATATCTCTGATGACAGCAACTAAGGTTTTGGGGTTGCCCTTGGCATCTTTTATCACCGAAGCTGTAAAATTGATGGGGATTTCATCACCTGATTTGGTGACGGCACTCATATCAATAGGGATAAAGCTGCTTTTCTTAATGACACTTGTTAGATATTCCCTGGCCTTGGCTTTATCTTTCGACTTGCTATATGTTGGCAGCCTGAGGGCTGACTTTCCAATAAGGTCATTGGCTTTATATCCGAGCAGTCTCTCGAAGGCTTTATTTACGTAGATTATCTCGCCCTTCATGTCTACCAGCATAACACCATCGGGCATCCCCTCGATGGTTGCTGCCGCTACACGTTCGCCTTGCCTCAGCGCCTCCTCTGCCCACTTGCTCTCGGACTACAGCCTCTTTTAATTCTGCCACTTGCACTTGCAGGGCATCCAGTTCCTTCAGGAGTTGTTGTCTTGTTTTTCCTCTGTGCTTCCCCTCTATGTCCACTCCCATGATGCTATTGCACCCCCGAACCCCTCGATAAAGCAAACCCAAATCAGCGGCCTTATTTAAGGCCCATAATATCAAAAACAACGGACAGAAGCAACGTCTACGAGAGGTCTGGAGGCATCCAATACTCCTAATGTACCATAGTAAAAAAGTACTCCGCCGATTTACAGCACCAACTAGCCTAGAGACGGTTTCCTGTGCGTCCAGGGATGTGCTGCTTCAAATGCCGCCGCTGCACGGAATACAGTTATCTCATCGTAGGGCCTGCCCACAATCTGAAGCCCCACAGGCAAACCATCAACCCACCCGGCTGGTATGGAAGCAGCCGGCTGGCCCGTTAAATTGAAAGGGAAGGTAAAATTTGCCCACTTTAGAAAGCCGATCGGGTCTTCAAAATCTACGGGCAGAGGGGGTGAGGGGAGGGTAGGGGTTAGCAGCAAGTCATAGGCCTGAAAGAACTTGCCTAACTTAATTGTGAGCTCTTGCTTGGCGAGTAAAACCCTGGCGTAGTCAGTAGCCTTCAGCCCACCTGACACGAACAGCATCGCTGCTGAGAGAGGGCTCAGCTTGTCAAGAAGCTGGTCAATAGGCCCGAGCACCGAGAGTGCTTCCAGGGCATCGGCGCCGAAAATTGTCCCAACGTGGATTTCAGGGTTAGCGAAGCCAGGGTATGCTTCCTCTACTTTTGCCCCCAGCTTGGAAAACTCCTTTGCCGCCCGTGCGCAGATTTCCTTGACCTGCGGGTCAACGGTGGCATAGCCCAGGTCGGGGCTCCAGGCAATCTTGAGCCCTTTAACTCCGGCTCCAAGCGATTTGGTGAATTTGGCATTAGGCGAAGGGAAAGAGTACCCGTCACCCCAATGAAAGCCAGCCATAACATCGAGCATCAAAGCCGCATCTCCTGACCGTCCTTGTGATAGGCCCCTCATGGGTTATGAACTCGCCTCCAGGCGATGCTGGGATAACGAGGTATACGTCCCAGTTGAGGCTTGATGCCGAAGACGCCGCAGCAGCTTGAGGGAATGCGGATTGAGCCCCCGCCATCGGCTCCAACAGCCAGGGGCCCCAGCCCGGAAGCCACAGCAGCGGCAGCGCCCCCGCTGGAGCCTCCCGATGTTTTGTCCAGATTCCAGGGATTGCGAGTTGCTCCGAAGAGCAGGTTGTCGGTGAGCGGCTTGAAGCCAAACTCTGAGGTATTGGTTTTCCCCAGCAAGATAGCCCCCGCTTTTTTCAAGCGGGTAACACAGATAGCATCTTCCTCAGGGACAAAGTCCTCCAGCAGCTTGCAGCCAAAGGTGGTGCGCACGCCCTCGGTGAAAATCAAGTCCTTTACGGAAAAAGGCACACCATGAAGAGGCCCTAGCTCGTTCTCTTTCATCAGAGCCTTCTCGGCCTTCTTCGCCTCGGCCAGGGCTGAATCTGCAGTTACTGTAACATAGGCATTGACCTTGGGGTTGATATCTTCCATGCGCTCCAGAACAACTCTGACCACTTCTACAGGGGAGAGCTTTTTCTTCTTAATCGCCTTGGCCAGGTCCACAGCGCTCATCCAGCAGATATCCTGATCTGTCATCGCAGTCTCCCCTAGCAGGAAAACTCCACACGCCCTTCACGGGCGAAAGGATTGCTAAAAATTCTTGGAGCGAGTAACTACTTTACAATAACAATCTCCAGAGACCATGTCAACTTCATCCTGGAGGTTATTTGGAGGTAGAGGCTCGCTTACCCTGCCCTTACTGGAAATTTGTCTTATTCTTAATTCACATGCTACTTATTAGCACCGAATAGGTATCTCTATGTGCACGGTGGTTGTTCCTTTTCTGAAGAATTTTTCAACACTTTTCGCATCAGCTTACATTATCTCCCAGGGATAAGAAACCCATGCTATAATAGCAGCAAGCTCATGTTTACTCACCTTCATGTCCATACTGAATATAGCCTCCTCGATGGGATGTGCCAAATCAAACCTCTCATTGCTAGAGCTAAAGAGCTGGGCATGCACAGCCTGGCTATCACTGATCATGGGGCGCTCTACGGCGTAATCACATTCTACCGCGAAGCCAAAGAGGCAGCGATAAAGCCTATCGTGGGCTGCGAGGTTTATGTAGCCCCCAAGGAGAGAGAGAACAAGCTCGCAGCCGAGAAGACTTCTTATCACCTCATCCTTCTGGTCAAGAACAAAGTCGGATATCATAATCTGCTCAAACTCGTCACTACAGCCCACCTCGAGGGATTCTACTACAAGCCAAGGGTGGACAAAGGGCTGCTCTCTAAACACCACGAAGGGCTGATCGCGCTCTCTGCCTGTCCCAATGGAGAAGTGGGACGCCTTATAGTGGAAGGTCGCCTCGAGGATGCAGAGAAGGCTGCCCGTTGGCACAAGGAGGTTTTCGGCGATTTCTACTTCGAGTTACAGAAGCACGATGTACCAGAGCTTGCTCAGATAAACAAAGAATTGGTTAATCTAAGTCGTAAGCTGGATATCCCTCTTGTGGCCACCAACGATGTTCATTACATAAATAAAGACGATGCCTACGCTCATGACATCCTGCTCTGCATTCAGACTAACAACACTATTTATAACGATAAACGCCCTAAGATGTCCGGGGACTCTTTTTACCTCAAGAGCCCTAAGGAGATGGAAGAGCTCTTTGCTGAGCAACCTGAAGCATTGACCAATACAGAGCGCGTTGTTGAGCTTTGCAACCTTGACCTGGGATTCGGCCGTCTCCATCTCCCCGAAGTAGAGTTGCCCCGGGGCAAAACTGCCGATGAATATCTTGCGGAGCTCTCACATCAGGGGATCACAGTACGTTACCCTGAGTTTCCTCCTCAGGTACTGCAGAGGCTTGAATATGAGCTAGAGGTTATAAAGCGGACCCAATTCGCCAATTATTTCCTGGTGATTCACGATGTCATCTCTTTTGTCCGCAAACAGAATATACTGTTCGGCGTCCGGGGCAGCGCTGCTGCCAGCATCGTCCTCTACTGTCTGGGCATCACGGATATAGACCCGTTGGCGCACAGGCTGGTTTTCGAGCGTTTCCTTAATGTAGAGCGCAAGGAGATGCCCGATATTGACCTCGATTTTCAGGACAACCGCCGCGATGAGGTTATCTCATACGTAGCTCAAAAATACGGGCACGACCATGTAGCCCAGATTATCACCTTCGGCACCATGGGTGCTCGGGCAGCTATTAGGGATGTAGGACGAGCTTTGGGGATGCCCTATGGAGACGTAGACCTGGTAGCAAGACAGATACCTCTCGGTCCAGCGGTCACCATAGGTGAATCACTCGAAACCATTAGCGACCTACGTAACAGCTATAATAGCGATGCCCATATCAAACATCTTATCGATACTGCAAAGAAACTGGAGGGGGTAGCCCGTCATGCTTCCACCCACGCCGCTGGTGTAGTCATATCTAGGGAGCCCCTCATCAACCATGTCCCACTGCAACGTCCCAGCAGGGGCGATGAGCAGAGCATAAACATGACCCAGTTCGCTATGGACGACATCGCCAAGATCGGTCTACTTAAAATGGACTTCCTGGGGCTGGCGAATCTCACTATCCTGGAGAAGGCGAAGCAAAACATAGCTAAAACCCAAGGCATTGATCTGGACCTACACCGTCTTCCGCTTGATGATAAGAAGACCTTCGGTCTCCTTTCAGAAGGCGAGACCACCGGGGTGTTTCAGCTTGAAAGTGCGCCCATGCGCCGTTTTATAAAAGAACTCAAGCCCAGTTGCTTCGGCGATATTGCTGCCATGATAGCGCTCTATCGCCCAGGACCGAAGCAGCATATTCCTACCTTCATCAGAGCAAAACATGGGCTGGAGCCCATTCGCTTCCCTCATCCTACCCTCGCAGAAATCCTCCAGGAAACCTATGGTGTTATTGTATATCAAGACCAAGTGCTGCTTATTGTTCAAGCGTTTGCAGGCTACAGCCTGGGTGAGGCCGATATCGTACGCAAGGCTATGGGGAAGAAAATCCCTGAGGTGATGAAGAAAGAGATGCAACGCTTCATCGCGGGGGCAAGAAAGAATGGTTTCCCCAAGGAACTGGCGGAACAGGTTTGGAGCCTTATTGAGCCGTTTGCTGGCTATGCCTTCAATAAGGCGCACAGTATAAGCTATGCCATGATTGCTTACCAGACCGCCTATCTCAAAGCGAGCTACCCATTGGAGTTCATGTCCGCACTCCTCACCATAAACATGGGGCAGGCAGAGAAGGTGGCGTTGGCAATTGCAGAATGCCAGCGCCTGGGCATTAGAGTATTGCCACCGGATGTCAGCCGAAGCGGAGAGATCTTCACTATTGAACGGGATGAAGGCGCTCCGCCGGCTATTCGCTTCGGCTTGGCGGCGATTAAGAACGTCGGTGCTGCAGCGATTAGACCTATCATAGCTGCCCGTGAACAAGGCGGCCCGTTTAAGTCAATCGAGGACTTTAGCCGCCGGGCTGACCTGAGAAACCTGAACAAACGAGCTCTGGAGAGCATAATTAAGGCCGGGGCGCTGGACTCTTTGGGAAACCGTGGTGCCCTTCTGGCTGGGGTTGACCGTATCCTTTCTCTATCTCAAACTGAGCAACGTCTCAAGGAGAAAGGCCAGTCCACTATGTTCGACCTATGGGGCCAGAATGTAGAAGTGCCACTGCCCGGCATTGAGCTGCCAAATGTGGAAGTCCCTGTAAGAGAGAAGCTGGCTTGGGAGAAGGAACTACTGGGCGTATATCTTTCCGATCATTCGCTTAGCCACTTCTCGCAACGGTTGGCTGCAAAGGTTGATGTCTTCTGTGGGCAGATTGGCGAGGAACTGGTAGGCCAGACGGTGGTTACAGCAGGGACGATAACCTCAGTGCGGCAGATGTTCACCAAGGATAAGCGGCCCTTCGTCAGCGCTGTTCTGGAGGATTTCGGTGGCAGTATAGAGGTCACGGCCTGGACCGAGGTATATGAACGAACCAAGAACCTCTGGCAGGAGGGGAATAACCTCATTGTCAAGGGAAAAGTTAAAGCCAGAGGTGAACGCGTACAACTGACTTGCCTGAGCGCATCCTTGTATCAGCCAGGCGGTGCCGAAGAGTCTCCTGATATGCCAGCGCAGCCCCAAGCAGCCCCAACCCGCCGAAAGCTGCAAATCAGAATCACCACTTCTGAAAATGCTGAGGCCGATGTCGTACGCCTGAGAAAGATTGTTGACACAATCAAGCAATTCCCTGGTGAAGATAAAGTAGCCCTTGCTATTCTAGGCAGCGAAGGGGTTACCAAGCTAGAGATGCCTGACTTGGCTACTGGTTATTGCCCTGAGCTACATCACCAACTTGTTGATATAGTCGGGGAGGAGAACTTTAAAGCGGAGAATAGAGGTCAGATTTAAAGTCAGCACTTATAGGCGAGAGCCTCAAGGTCAAGAAGTTGTTTTTTTAACTCCTTGCCCCCGCTAAATCCCCCGAGTCCGCCATCGCTGGCGACCACCCTATGGCAGGGCACTATTATAGGCAAGCGATTTCTAGCCAGTGCCCCTCCCACCGCCCGCGATGCACTTGGACTTCCGCCCAGCCTGGCTACCCAGGCGTAGCTCCTCGTTTCTCCGTAAGGAATAGCGCGAGTTAGATTCCAGATAACTTGCTGAAAGGCAGTAGCGCCGCTGAGGTCGAGCCTATCAGGAAAGTTCACCTTGTTGCCAGCGAAGTAATGCTGAAGGCGGGAGGGAAGGTCACCGAAAGCTGAGGCATCCTCTACTGAATTGCTGATAAATCCTTTGATCTTGGATAGTGCTGCTTTGCGAGACGCTTCAGGAAGTGTAATAAAAGTCAGCCCTTTCTCAGAACTAACCATTCCTATCCATCCCAATTTAGTGTCAGCGACTGCGTGTCTAATCATCAAACTAGGGCCTATATCTGTTGACTATAATCAGAATCGGAGGGATTTGCAACAACTGAATATAATTCTCGCAGGATTCTCGTAACAAGTCACTTGTATTTATTTCCCTGATATGCTATCATGCTATGAAATTGGCTAAGGATGAGTTGCCCAGGAATGGGCTGTGGGAGGTTAGTTAGGGAGAGTTAGGAGATTGGCGACAGAGAAGGAGAAGGCGCTCGATATAGCGATCAGCCAGATCGAGAAGCAATTCGGCAAGGGCTCGATCATGAGGCTGGGGGAGGCATCCGCAAGGGTAGCGGTTGAGGTTATTCCCACCGGCTCGCTCTCTTTGGACTTGGCCCTCGGTGTTGGCGGTATCCCTAGAGGGCGAGTGAGTGAGATTTTCGGTCCTGAGGCTGCAGGTAAGTCTACCCTGTGCCAGCACATCATGGCTGAGGCACAGAAAGCTGGTGGGAAGGCGGCTTATATAGATGTGGAACATGCCTTTGACCCTGCTTACGCCGCCACTTGCGGTGTTAAGCTGGATGACCTGCTTGTCTCCCAGCCTGATACCGGAGAACAAGCCCTGGAGATCACCGAGACTCTGGTTCGTAGCGGAGCGATAGATATTGTGGCCATCGATAGTGTGGCAGCTCTGGCTCCCAAGGCAGAGATCGAAGGTGAGATGGGCGAGTCCCATGTCGGATTGCAAGCGCGGTTAATGTCCCAGGCGCTACGTAAATTGTCAGCGGCTATTAGTAAGTCGCGAACCGCGGTGGTATTCGTTAACCAGTTGAGGGAGAAGGTAGGCATTATCTTTGGTAATCCGGAGGTGACGCCGGGTGGCAGGGCTCTCAAGTTCTACAGCTCTGTAAGAATCGATCTCAGGAAAGTGGATAACATTAAATCGGGCACCAAAATAGTAGGCACCAGAATCAGAGCTAAGGTCGTCAAGAACAAAGTCGCCCCCCCCTTCAAATCAGCCGAGTTCGACATCATGTTCGGCCAAGGCATCAGCAAGCAGGGCGATATCCTCGACCTGGGCGTCGAGATGGGGATAATAAAGAAAGCCGGTGCCTTCTTCTCCTTCGGTGATACCCGCCTTGGTCAGGGCCGCGAGAGCGCTAAAGACTATCTTAGGCAACACCAAGACCTTGCCGAAGAAGTGGAGTGCCAAATCAGGGCAACTGCTAGCGCACAAAAAGAATTCTTCTCTCCCATTGCTGAGACTTCATCTGAAGACTAGCTCTAACTAACGCCCCCAGCACCTCAGCCTGGCCCTCAATAAGATGTCCAATGCTGTCACAGTTTGAGTGAATTCAGAGGACTAGGATGAAGACGGTAACTGCTATCGAGCCTCAGAAGGCGCAGAAGGGAAGGGTCAACCTATTTTTAGACGGAGGTTTCGCCTTCAGTCTGGGCTCCCTTGTGGCTGCTGAATTCGGCCTCCAAGAAGGGCAGAAGCTATCACCTTCTGATATCGAGAGGCTTAAGAAAGCAGACTTGCTTCATCGCTCGTTTAATAGCGCGCTAAGGTATCTGAGCCCGCGCCCCAGGAGTGAGGCGGAGGTAAGAGCCCGGCTGCGTCGTCACGGTTTCGACACTGACACTATCCAGGAGGTGGTTGCCAAATTAAGAGAGCAAAGGCTTGTGGATGATGTCTCCTTTGCTCGATTTTGGCGTGAGAACAGGGAGCACTTTAAACCTCGCAGCCGCCGACTCATTGACCTTGAGCTAAGGCAAAAGGGAGTTGATGCTGAGACTGTCGCCGAGGCCACTTCAGGGATTGATGATGAGCTTGGCGCCTATCGAGCAGCAAGAAGAAAAGCTAGCTCGCTTGCAGGGTTGGACTACCCCAGCTTTCGTAAACGTTTGGGGGCTTTTCTGAGGCAGCGCGGTTTTGCCTACGGATTAATAAATCTTACTATTGAGCGGGTATGGCAAGAGCAGGGTAATCAACAACCCGACCTGCAGTCCTGTAGTACAGAAAGAGGGTTTTAGAAATGAATATAACAATGAACGTCGTGTATATAATAGTGATAGCTATCGTAACACTAGTTGTTGGGGGGGCAATCGGTTTCCTCATCCGCAACATCATAATGTCAAGGAGCATTCGCCTCGCCAGAAGAGATGCTGCCAAGGTTCTCGAAGATGCTACTACTAAACAGAAAGAGATGCTTCTGGAGGCTAAAGAGGAAGCAATAAAAATAAAGGCGGAGGTCGAGTCTGAGACTAGAGGGCGCCGCGCTGAGCTCCACCGCCAGGAAAGACGTATCGCCCAGAAAGAGGAGAACCTCGACCGCAAGACCGAAGGCATTGAGCGCCGAGAGCGTAGCCTTAGTGCTAAGGAAAAAGAGATGGAGAAATCCCTGTCACAGCTCGAGGAGTTCAAGAAAAAGCAAGTACATCAACTTGAGCTTATCTCTGGCATGTCCACATCGGAGGCCAAAGAACATCTATTGGCTGCAGTCGAGGCGGAGACACGCCAGGATATGGCAAAGCGCATTCGGGAGGTAGAGGCTCAGCTAAAAGAGGAGTCAGAACAAAAAGCTCGAGAGGTCGTTGCCTTTGCTATTCAAAGATGTGCTACCGATGTCGTCTCCACAACCACGGTATCGGTAGTACCTTTGCCCTCAGATGACATGAAGGGACGCCTCATCGGCCGTGAGGGCCGCAATATCAGAGCGCTGGAGAGTGCTACCGGCGTGGACCTGATAGTAGATGATACCCCCGAGGCGGTGACTATCTCCTGCTTCGACCCAATACGCCGCGAGATAGCCAGACTGGCACTGGAGACTCTGATTCTCGATGGCCGCATCCACCCTGCTCGCATTGAGGAGGTAGTGGCTAAGGCTAGGGAAGAAGTGGATGCTATTATCCATACCGAAGGGGAGCAAGCAGCGTATAAAGCAGGGGTGGTTGGCCTCCATCCCGAACTGATCAAGCTACTTGGAAGACTTAAGTATCGCTTCAGCTATGGACAGAATGTGCTAATCCACAGCATCGAAGTATCGTATTTGGCAGGGATGATTGCTTCTGAATTGGGGGTCAATGTCAACATATCTAAGACAGCAGGACTATTGCATGACATCGGTAAGGCGGTAGACCAGGAAGTAGAGGGGCCCCACGCTGCTATCGGCGCTGACCTAACGAGGCGGCTGGGTAAATCCCCTGAAGTGTCTCGAGCTATTGGCGAGCACCACGGAGAAACAGACTCAACCAGCGTCTACGGGTTCATTGTCTCTGCTGCTGATGCTATCTCCAGCTCAAGGCCGGGAGCGAGACGAGAATCTCTGGAACAACACTTGAAACGACTCGAGGCATTGGAGAATGTGGCTTCGAGTTTCCCCGGCGTGGAGAAATCGTTCGCTATCCAGGCTGGACGTGAGGTTCGCATTCTGGTCAAACCTCAGGAGATAGATGACCTGGCTGCAGCAAAGTTAGCCAGGGACATTGTGAAGAGGATAGAGGAAAGCCTGGAGTACCCGGGGCAGATAAAAGTCACTGTCATTCGCGAGACACGGGCAGTGGATTATGCCAAGTAATAAAGAGCCAAGGGAGGCCTATTGCGAATATTGATGGTCGGCGATGTGGTAGGCAAACCTGGAAGAAAAGCGACATCGGTGCTGCTGCCAGAGTTGCGCGAAAAGCATGGTATTGACCTAATTGTTGCCAACGGAGAGAATGCCGCCGGTGGCATTGGACTTACGCCGGAAACTGCTCAGGAACTCTTCCAAGCTGGTGTGGATGTCATCACCTCGGGCAATCACATCTGGCACCATAAGGAGATTATTCCATACATTGAAAACGAGCCGCGTGTCCTGCGCCCGCTGAATATGCCGCCGGGCGTGCCAGGCCATGGCTATCTGATCACAGAGAAAGCGATGGTAGTCAGCCTTATGGGGCGCGTCTTTGTGGGGCACTTCGATTGCCCCTTTCGAGCTATGGATTGTCTGCTTGAAGAAGTCAATCCCAGGCCGCAGGTCATCCTGGTCGATTTCCATGGTGAAGCAACCGCAGAGAAAGTCGCCCTGGGTTGGTATCTGGATGGTCGAGTTAGCGCGGTGCTCGGTACCCATACCCATGTTGGCACCATCGATACACGGATCTTGCCCAAGGGGACTGCCTTCGTCAGCGATGTTGGCATGGTGGGAGCTACAAACTCGGTCATTGGTGATGATACGGATTCGGTAATTCAGAGGTTTCTCACCATGATGCCACATCGCCTGTCGGTAGGGAAGGGGAATCCGATGTTCAACTCGGTACTGGTAGATGCGGAAGACAACAGCGGCAGAGCACTGAGCATATGCCGCCTTGACCTGGAGCTGACGTAGAGATGAGGGCAGACCTGCATCTTCACACCACCGCCTCCGACGGAAAGTTAACCCCGCAGGAGCTAGTGCGACAGGCGGTAGAGCTTAAACTCGATGTGATCGCTATCACCGATCACGATTCGGTAGGAGGTATATCGCCTGCACTTGAAGTAGCTAAGAGCTTTCCCCAACTCATGGTAATACCAGGGGTAGAGATAAATACAGATGTCCCCAAGGGGGAGGTTCATATCCTGGGCTATTTTATAAATTATCGCGATACAGAATTCAACCATGCTCTGGAGGAGCTGCGTAATTCGCGTTACGAGCGGGGGAAGAAGATGGTGGCCAGGCTCGCAGAGATAGGCGTCCATATCGATTGGGGAAGGGTGCTTGGAGTTGGCTGGGGAGGGTTCGGTGGGGCGACCTCATATCGCGCAGGCAATGTTGGAGAGAGGATATATATCCTCTCTCCAGGAAGCTTTCACCAAGTATATCGGGCGCAATGGCCCTGCGTACGTTGAACGCAAAAAACTGCTCCCCATTGAAGCAGTTAAGTTAGTAATTAATGCTGGAGGCCTGCCAGTCCTCGCCCATCCTGCGGACATTGAATCCCTTGAGCCTTTTATCCTTGAACTGAAAAGAGCAGGGATGGTAGGCATCGAAATCTACTACAATGGTTACGCTTCGAAGACGATAGACCAGCTTAAGAGGCTTGCCAAGAAACACAACCTTGTAGCCTGCGGGGGCAGCGACTACCACGGTTTGGATGACAGCATCGGCGCAAGTATGGGCAGCGTAGACGTACCTCGAGAGTCTGTGGAGCAACTTGTCTCGCTATCGAAGCAAGGAAGGGGGGGAAGCTCATGATGCTAGGTTGCAGAGAGATTCAGCAGATTATTCCACACCGTTGGCCTTTCCTTCTGGTGGATAAGATTATCGATTTAAAGCCAGGTGAAGAAGCAGTTGGGATCAAAAATATCTCTGCTGGCGAGATCTTCTTCCAGGGACACTTCCCGGGCTATCCTATCTTCCCAGGGGTGCTTATTATCGAAGCCTTGGCCCAAGTCGGTGCCGTGGCAATATTGAGCCTTGCTGAGAACAAAGGCAAGATAGTCCTCTTCGCCGGAGTTGACGGATTTCGCTTTCGCAAGCCAGTGCTTCCCGGGGACACCCTGCGCTTGCAGGTAAAGCTCACTAAGATGCGAGGCCCCATAGGCAAGGGCACTGCTAAAGCGATGGTGGAGGACAGAACGGTTGCTGAAGGCGAGTTGACCTTTGCCCTTACTAGCTCTGGAGAGGCCCCGGGGGAAAAGCAGGAATGAGGTGTGCCCGCCACCCCGACATCGAGACTGACCTCAGGTGTGGTAAATGTGAGCAGCCCATCTGCCCCAAATGCGCGATTCAAACTCCGGTGGGACTGCGCTGCCCGAAATGTGCCGCATTGAAAAAGCTGCCTGTTTATGAAGTCTCCACTATTTTCTATATAAGGGCGATTGCAGCAGGCTTAGCAACTGGCGCGGTATTAGGCGCTATCTGGAACTTTATACCCCTTGGCGGCTTTCTTCTGTTTTTTATAGCCTTAGGCATTGGCTACGCCGTGGGGGAAATGGTGAGCTTGGCCGTGAACCGAAAACGTGGCCCAGGCCTGCAGATAATCGCCGGGATAAGCGTTGTTGTGAGCTACGCCGTTAGAGGCCTTATCGAGGCGTCTGATCAGGGTCTTTTTAATGCGTTCGTCAGTGTATATGGACTAGTTGCACTTGCCATTGGCGTCGTTGTAGCGGTCAGCCTGCTTCGTCGAAGTTGACATAACCTGCATCTGGTGCAACAAAATTAAAACATTTCTAAATTAAATCCATATTATAAGTGGTAAGTACATACTGTCTGACAGAGGCCTCCATTTTTTAAAGAACGAACCCTGCCCCGCTCGCATATTCGCCCATTCTTTTTATTGTCATGGAAAAATCCTATTTTTCACCACCCCGTTTGTTCTAGATACTCGCATGTGATTTAAATTCAGTAGTGTTGCATTATCCCAGATGTTATGCTACTATCTTCTTGGATTAATAATTCTTAGGAGACCTATCCTCCGGAGAAGGCAGTGTTTTATATAAATATTATTTTTAACTGCCGAAAACAGGTGGGAAGCGGTATTTATGCGGGGAGTACTTTTTCGTGCAATTGTCGCTATAGTCATCGGCGTCGGAGGATGGGGGCTAGGCAAATTCATCGCTGGGAGGACAGTAGATCCTAATGATGAGTTAGCGTGGATATTGGCTCTCTCTATCGGTGGATATGTCTTCGGCTATTTGCTCGCCCCCTATCTAACTATACGTCCGTGGCGCTGGCTGAGAGGGCGCATCCAAAGAATGCCCAGGATGCTGCCGGTGCAGGCCATTGTGGCCGGGGGTATAGGACTGGCATTCGCCTTGGTTATTACAGCCTTGGCGACACTTCCTTTATCGATGCTCCCGGACCCTTGGGGCAAATGGTCTCCTCTCATTCTCGGTGTCTTTTTGTGCTTTCTCTTCGTACCAATCATGGTCCTGCAGGGACCTGCGGTGCTCCGATTCTTTTTTAGTGGTAGCCCGGGCGTGCCTACGCATAGGGATGCCAGAAATAATCTTATTATACTGGACACCAATGCCATCATAGATGGACGAATTGCTGACATTATCCAAACAGGCTTCATACAGGGCACTCTGATCGTCCCCCGCTTCGTCCTGGATGAACTTCGTCACATTGCTGATTCCCCTGATGCGCTACGCCGTAATCGGGGCAGGAGGGGCCTAGAGATGCTGACTCAACTTCAGAAAGGGACAGATGTCCCGGTGCAGATTTCTGATATAGACTTCGATGATACTCATGAGGTAGATTCCAAGTTGGTGAGGTTGGCCAAAACACTCCACTGCCCTATTGTCAGCAATGACTACAACCTAAATCGGGTGGCCACCCTTCAAGGCGTAAAGGTACTGAACGTCAACGAGCTGGCCAATGCTGTCAAACCTGTTATCTTGCCCGGAGAGGAACTAATGATACGCATCGTTCAGGAGGGCAAGGAGCCAGGCCAGGGCATTGGTTTCCTTGACGATGGCACTATGGTGGTGGTCGAAGGGGGACGTCGCCATCTTAATACCGAGCTCAGCATCGCTGTTACCAGGGTTTTACAAACTGCGGCTGGTCGTATGATTTTCGCTCAACCCAAAGAGCCTGTTGATGAAAGAAGTAAGCGGTAAGGTCGGCGTAATAATCGTCGCTGCTGGCACCAGCAGCCGAATGGGTGGCATAGACAAAGTCTTTGCTACCCTAGTGGGAGAGCCCATTCTCGCCAAGGTGGTAACTGTGTTCAACGATTGCTCCTTGGTGGATGAGATAGTTATTGTGCTAGCGAAGAAGAGCCTGGAGCAAGGTCGGAGGCTGATAAAGGACCACCATTGGCATAAAGTGATTGCTGTGTGTCCGGGAGGGCCCAGGCGTCAGGATTCGGTCAAGGAAGGGCTGCGGCGGCTTATAGATTGCGAATGGGTTGTGATCCACGATGGGGCTAGGCCTTGTATCAGTACTGACCTTATCGAACGAGGGCTGATAACAGCCCGAGAAAGTGGTGCTGCTATCGCTGGGGTGCCAGTTAAAGATACCATCAAGATTGTATCTCGCCGCGGCTTCGTCCAGCAGACACCGACCCGCCAAAGCCTGTGGGCTGCACAAACACCCCAGGTTTTTCGCTATGATTTGGTAGCGGAAGCCTATCGGCAGGCTGATGATGAGGTCACCGATGACGCTGCGCTGGTGGAAAAGCTGGGTCACAGGGTTGAGGTCTACATGGGGTCTTATCATAATATAAAGGTGACCACACCTGAGGACCTAGCGGTGGCCGAGGTCTTTTTGCAAAAGAAGGGGGCAGGGCAGCCTGCGACCACGGAGGCCTTATGCGCGTCGGTATTGGCTACGACGCCCATCAAATAACTAAGGGCCGTCTTCTTATTCTAGGCGGCGTGGAAATCCCCTTCGACAAAGGCCTCGAGGGCTGGAGCGATGCCGACGTCCTCGTGCATGCCATAATGGATGCACTGCTAGGCGCCGCAGCCTTGGGAGATATCGGAAGCCGCTTTCCTCCCAATGACCCAGCCTATAAAGGTATTTCCAGCATCACTCTACTTGACAGCGTCGGCGGTTTGCTCAGGGCCCAGGGCTGGCGCGTAGGCAACATCGATGCTACAATAATTGCGGAGCGCCCCTTTCTCCAACCCTTTATTGCTCAGATGAAGCAGAACATAAGTCGAGCTTTGTCTATCAGCGACAGCCAGGTTGGGATAAAAGCCACCACTAACGAAGGCATGGGCTTCACGGGGAGAGAAGAGGGAATCGCTGCCTATGCTGTGGCTTTACTGGAAAAAGCCTGATGAAGATATATAATACCCTGTCCGGCCGCAAAGAGGATTTCATTCCCCAAAGCGATACAGTCAAGATGTATGTCTGTGGGGTCACCCCTTATGCTCCCAGCCATCTCGGCCATGCCATGAGCTACATCGTCTTCGATACTATCAGGCGTTATCTTGAATTTCGTGGCTACAAAGTAAAGTACGTGCAGAACTTCACCGACATAGATGATAAAATCATAGCCCGTGCCAACGAGTCTGGCATCTCAGCTAGGGAACTAGCCCAGAAATTCATCGATCAATATTTTGCTGACATGGATGCCCTTAATATAAAACGGGCTGATGTCTACCCCCGGGCCACTGAGGAAATACCCAAGATGCTTGAGGTCATCGAGGGTTTGATACGAAAAGGGCATGCCTATGAGGCGGGAGGCGATGTTTATTTTCGGGTGAAGAGCGACCCCGACTACGGCAAGCTCAGCCATCGCACTCTGGACGGCATGATGGCAGGTGCCCGCATTGAAGTAGGCCAAGCCAAGGAACATCCTCTGGATTTCACCTTGTGGAAGGCGGCCAAGCCAGGCGAGCCGCAGTGGCAGAGCCCCTGGGGGCAGGGTAGGCCAGGCTGGCATATCGAGTGCACTGCCATGTCGCTCAAATACCTGGGGCAGACTCTGGATATCCACGGCGGAGGGCAAGACCTCATCTTCCCACATCACGAAAATGAGATCGCCCAGTCTGAGTCCTTCACTGGCGTCAAACCTTTTGTTCGCTACTGGCTGCACAATGGGCTGATGCAATTGGGCGAGGAGAAGATGAGCAAGTCTACGGGGAAGCTGATAGGCATCAGGGAGGTTCTAGAGAAATATGGTGCTGATGCCATCAGGCTCTGGGTGCTCAGCTCTCATTACCGCAGCCCCATAACCTACTCCGATGAGAACCTGGACAGCGACTGAAAAGGGGCTGGAGAGGCTGCGCAACACAGCCTACATTGATGTTCAGGAAACCACAGCTAATACAGTAGACCCACAACCTTATCGTCGAGATTTATCGAGGCTATGGACGATGACTTCAACAGCCCCGCAGGCCGTAGCTGCTCTTTTCGACCTGGCACGGGAAATTAATCGCGGCCGTGATGAAGGTATGAATATAGTTGAAGCTCAAAAGACATTGCGGGAGCTTGCTAGAGTGCTGGGCTGAACTCAATTCTGCGCAAGAGCGCTATATTACTTACAAGTTGTCGATGAGAGCGTTAACATTAACGAGGTCATAGCACCGACTATCAAAGAACGAGACGAGATGCGGAGAAAGAAAGAATGGCGGCGCGCCGACGAGATTCGCGATAAGCTCAAGCGACTTGGTGTCACCCTTGAGGACACCCCCAGGGAACGGTTTGGAGATACAAAAAACCTTGACTTTGACTCTTTTTACTTTTATACTTATGTACTTAGTTAGCTATAACAATTTAGAAAAAGGTCGAAAAGGCCCGAGTGGCGCAACGGCAGCGCAACCGATTTGTAATCGGTAGGGTAGCGGTTCGAATCCGCTCTCGGGCTCCGGGCAGAGGCCGGAGGGGTGGGTGAGAGGCTAATACCAACAGACTGTAAATCTGTCGCCTGAAATGGCTACGCAGGTTCGAATCCTGCCCCCTCCACCATGCAGCGCGCCCACATAGCTCAGCGGTAGAGCACCTTCTTGGTAAGAAGGGGGTCACCAGTTCAAATCTGGTTGTGGGCTGAAGAACTTTAATCGGATCGGGAGGAAGATAAAGTGGCAAAGAAAGTTTTCCAGAGGACGAAACCACATGTCAACGTCGGCACCATCGGACACGTAGACCACGGCAAGACAACCTTGACGGCGGCAATAACGAAGATCCTAGCCACTGCGGGGTATGCTCAGTTTCGCCCCTTTGACTCTATTGACAATGCCCCCGAGGAGAAAGCCAGGGGCATGACAATCGCTATAGCTCACATAGAGTACGAGACGGCAAAGCGCCACTACGCCCATGTGGACTGTCCTGGCCATGCCGACTATATCAAGAACATGATAACCGGCGCTGCCCAGATGGACGGAGCCATATTGGTAGTGGCTGCCGATGACGGAGTCATGCCTCAAACAGAGAGCACCTCCTCCTCGCCCGCCAAGTAGAAGTTCCCTCCGTGCTGATCGCCCTGAACAAGGTTGATGCAGTGGATGACCCTGATCTGTTGGAGGTCACCGAGCTAGAGTTGAGAGAGGAGCTACTACCCAAATACGGTTTCCCTGGTGACAAGACCCCCATTATACGAGTTAGCGCCCTCAAGGCTTTGGAGTGCGGCTGCGGCAAGAGAGACTGCCAGTGGTGTGGCCCTATCTGGACTCTCATGGACGCAGTGGACAGCTACATCCCGCTACCCAAGCGTCCTGCAGATAAGCCATTCCTCATGTCCGTAGAGGACGTCTTTGCCATCAAAGGACGAGGTACTGTGGCCACAGGCAGGATAGAGAGAGGCGTCATCAAAGTTGGGCAAGAGGTTGAGATAGTAGGGATGAAGGAAACCAGAAAGACAGTGGTCACTGGTGTGGAGATGTTCCACAAGACGCTGGAGGAAGGAGCAACCCGGGGACGCTGTCGGTTGTCTGCTGCGGGGTATTGAACGAGAGGAGATAGAACGAGGACAGGTGCTGGCTCTGCCCGGTTCCATAAAGCCTCACACTCTTTTCGAGGGTCAGGTATATGTACTGACTAAGGAAGAGGGTGGCCGCCACACACCGTTCTTTAACGGGTACAGGCCCCAGTTCTATATTAGAACTATGGACATCACTGGAACTGCGGAGCTACCACAGGGAGTTGAGATGGCGATGCCCGGTGACAACATCAATCTGAAAGTAAAGCTGATTGTTCCCATGGCTTTGGAGCAAGGGGTTAGATTCGCTATCAGGGAGGGTGGTAGGACAGTTGGGTCAGGCCTGATAACAAAAGTTTTTGAGTAAAAATGGCTAAGAAATCTGAAGCTCGAAACATTATCTATCTTGCCTGCACTCAGTGCAGGGAGCAGACTTACACCAGTGTCAAGAACAAGAAGAACGACCCGGGGAGGTTGGAGCTAAAGAAGTACTGTCCCCGTTGTCGAGTTCATACTTTGCATAAAGAGACAAAGTAACAAACAGGGAGAAGTATTGAAGGGTCAGGCTGCGGTAAAGAATCAAGGAAAACAGAGATTCAAATTCATAGGCGAGATCATCGCCGAACTGAAAAAGGTAGTTTGGCCGTCAAGGCGGGAAGCCACCTATTTAACCACTCTCGTGATTGTCTTCACAGTAGTGGTTGCTATAATTCTCGGCGTAATCGACTTCGGTTTTTCCAAGTTAATGAATGTAATTCTTCTGAGATGATGGGCGGATGATTGAGTCAGGCAATTAAAAGCGGTGGAATCGTGACAGCAGTCTCTGCCTCGATTGGTTCTTACCTCTGAGCATTGATCATGGATAAGACCCTTAAGGAACAAAAAGAGAAGAAATGGTATGTCATCCATACCTACTCGGGGTATGAGAACCGAGTTAAAACCAACCTTGAGCATCGCATAAAGTCAATGGATGTGGGTGATAAGATATTCCAAGTAGTAGTGCCCACTGAAGACGAGATTGAGATCAGGGATGGGCAACGACGTACTGTGGCTAAAAAGATATTCCCTGGTTATATACTGGTTGAGATGGTTATGGATGAACAGACTTGGCATGTTGTGCGCAATACCCCAGGGGTCACTGGAATAGTAAGCGCCCAGGATGACAAAGGCAAGGTTGAGCCTGTTCCCTTGGATGAGCCGGAGGTAAAGACGATTCTCAAGCAGATGGAGGCCGAGATACCGAGAGTCAAGGTCGGCTTTGCCAGGGGGCAGAGCATTCGTATCGTTGATGGGCCCTTCATCGATTTCATAGGGGTGGTTGATGACATCAATGTGGAAAAGGGCAAAGTAAAGGTGCTGGTTTCTTTCTTTGGCCGCGAGACTCCAGTTGAACTCGACTTTCTTCAGGTGGAAAGGCTCTAACCAGTAAATCAATGGCAAAAGGTTAAAGGAAATGGCAAAAAAGATTAAGGCAGTAGTCAAACTTCAGATCGAGGCTGGGAAAGCGAACCCAGCCCCACCAGTGGGGCCGGCGCTAGGGCAGCATGGCGTCAATATCATGGCCTTCTGTAAGGAATATAACGAGCAGACAGCATCCCACGCTGGCTCGATAGTTCCGGTGGAGATCACTATTTACGAAGACCGCTCTTTTACCTTTGTTACAAAGACACCACCTACAACTGATCTGCTGAAGAAAGCGCTGGGTGCGGAAAAGGGGAGCAATGACCCCAATCGAAACAAAATTGGCACTCTGCCGCGGGAGAAAATCCGCGAGATCGCCAAGATTAAACTAAAGGATTTAAATGCCATCGATCTCGAGGGAGCGGAGCGTATGGTGGAGGGCACAGCGCGTAGTATGGGGATCGAGATCACAAATTAGGAGCAATATGGTGAAACACGGTAAGAAATATCTGGAAGCAACTAAGTTTATAGATAGTGCCAAGACGTATAGTCCGGAGGAAGCGATTAGCTTGGCTAAGAAAACATCCTTCGCTAAATTCGATGAGACGGTTGAGCTCCATCTGCGTATGGGTGTTGACCCACGTCATGCTGACCAACAGGTTCGTGGTGTGGCTCTATTGCCAAACGGCTTGGGCAAACCGGTGCGAGTTCTGGTCTTTGCCCAGGGCGAGGCCCAGAAAATCGCCCAGGATGCTGGAGCTGACTCTTTTGGCAGCGATGAGCTCATCAAGAAGATAGAAGAGGGCTGGCTGGAATTCGATATAGCAATCGCTACTCCAGACATGATGCCCAGGATCGGTAAACTGGGCAAGATCCTGGGACGGAAGGGGCTCATGCCCAATCCAAAGTCGGGGACTATTTCCCAGGCTGCCGACCTGCCACGGGTTATCGCTGACTCTCGTAAAGGCCGTGTAGAATTCAAACTGGATAAGACTGCTATTATTCATACACCGTTAGGCAAGGTCAGCTTCGATGAAAAAAAGCTACTGGAAAACCTGGCTGCTCTGGTCGAAGCTGTGGTTAAGGCAAAGCCCAGCGGCGCTAAAGGTCAATATATAAAAACTGCCACACTAACGACCTCTATGGGGCCAGGAATCAAACTCGATCTAACACCAACTCTTTCCCTGACTACCTCTTAGTATACGACTTTATCCCATTTCCAGTAAGGGCAGATAGTTAGACACGACTGCGTGAAAGGAGAGCCAAATGGTAGGGATTGTTTCCTACGGCGCTTATATACCTATTTACAGGCTGAGTCGTGACATGCCTTGGTTGACGTGGGGCGGGCTGCCTGTCGGAGGAGAAAGGTCGGTCGCCAACTTCGATGAGGACACCATCACCATGGCAGTGGAAGCCGGGAACAATTGTCTACAGGGTCTCAACCGAGACGAGGTCGACGCTCTATTTCTAGCTTCCACTACAACCCCTTATAAAGAGAAACAATGTGCCGGCATCGTTGCAGAAGCGCTCGACCTCAAGCGTAACATCAGAACCGCCGACTTCACCAACTCCTTAAGGTCTGCTACCATTGCCATGAGAGCGGCCATGGATGCCATTGCTGCCGGCTCGGCAAAGAAGGTCTTGGTAGTTGCTGCGGATTGCCGCATGGGGCAGCCTTCCACCGAATACGAGCAGGCATTCGGAGACGGGTCTGCCGCCATACTCCTGGGCAGCGCTGAACTGATCGCAAGCATTGATGGAAGCCACTACTCACTATAACGATATTATGGACCTGTGGCGATTGGACACCGACACCTTTGTCAGATTTTGGGAAGACCGCTTTATCGTCGAGCATGGCTATCTGGATAACACCGCAGAGGCTGTCAAAGCTATCATTAGTGAAAATGGGCTGAAACCTGCCGATTTCACCAAGGCTGTCCTCTACGCTTTCGACGCCAGAAGACATCAGCAATTAGCAAGAAATCTCGGTTTTGATTACAAGACCCAAGTTCAAGAGAGCTTTTTCTCCAATGTGGGCAATACTGGCAGTGCCTATGCTCTTATGATGCTGGTCGGTGCTCTGGAGGAGGCAAAAGCTGAGGACAAGTTGCTGCTCGCTAACTACGGAGATGGGGCCGATGCTTTCATCCTAACCATCACCAAAGGGGTAAAGAAATTGAAAGCATGGCGGGGCATAAAATATCATCTGGATTCGAAGCTACCTTTAATGAGTTATGATAAGTACCTCCGCTATCGAGGTATCATTCAGGGATACACTTTCTGGGAGAATCAATCAGCTGCCACCATTTCATGGCGGGACCGCAGGTGGAATATCAACTGCCGCGGCGGCAAGTGTTTGTCCTGTGGCAACATCAACTTCCCTCCCCAGCGGATTTGCATGTATTGCCAGAGCAGGGACAAGTTCGAGGAGATCCGCCTTGCTGATAGAAGAGGCAAGCTGTTCACTTACAGCAAAGACAACCTAGGCCCAAGCCTCGATTCACCCATCATACTATGTATTATAGACTTCGACGAGGGTGGGAGATTCTACGCTCAGATGACAGACCGCGACCCCGATAAGATAGAATACGAGATGCCGGTAGAGCTTACCTTCAGATGGATGCACAGCGAACGAGGCATTCGCAACTACTACTGGAAGTGCCGTCCTCTGAGGGGGGCCTAAGGAAGGTGAAGCATGGAAAGCATTAAAGATAAAGTTGCCATAGTAGGCATGGGCTGCAGCAAATTTGGAGAGCGCTGGGATTCCAGTGCATGGGACCTTGTTGTCGAAGCGACCTCTGAGGCTCTCGAGGATGCAGGAGTTGAACTCAAAGACGTTCAGGCAGCTTGGTCTGGCACATTGGGGTTCGCCGGAGGCCAGAGCTTGGCTTACCCTCTTAAGCTGGACTATATACCCATCGTTAGGGTGGAGAACCTCTGCGGCACAGGGCTGGAGACAATCAGAGGGGCCACTTACGCACTCATCTCTAAGGCTTATGACCTTGTACTTTGCGTTGGCTTTGAAAAGACTAAAGACCGCGGCGTCGGAGGCCTCGGCTCCGGAGAGCCGATGGGGGGCATACACCCTGTGTTTGGCATCCAGGCAACTCCGCCGGGACGCTACGCCCTGGCAGCCACCAGGTATTTCGCCCAATACGGGGCTGAGAAGAAGCACCTGGCCATGATCTCGGTGAAGAGCCATTATAACGGCGCCCGCAATCCCAAGGCTCACCTACGCCGTGAGATAACGCTAGATCAGGCACTGAATGCCCCTATAATCGCGTGGCCTCTGGGGCTCTTCGATTGCTGCGGCGTAACTGACGGCGCAGCGGCCGCTATCCTCTGCCGCGCCGAGGACGCTAAAAAGTATAGGAAGGACTATATCACTGTTAAGGCTTTGGGCAATGCAGCAGGACCAGGCTGCGGCAAGATGATGACAACCTACGATTGGGCACACTGGGAAGAAACCTATAGGGCAACCATTCAGACATATCAACAGGCTGGAATCAAGAACCCTCGCAAAGAGATAGATATAGTGGAGTGCCATGACTGCTTCTCCATCGCTGAGCTCATGTGCTATGAGGCTATGGGCTTCTGCGAGAGGGGAAAAGCCAAGTACGATATCGAAGCCGGTACGTTCGCGCTGAATGGTGAGGTGGCCTTCAACGCTGGCGGCGGCCTGAAGTCATTTGGCCACCCTGTAGGTGCCAGCGGTGTCAGAGAGGTTTACGAGATATACAAGCAGATTCAGGGCAAGGCCCAGGAGCCATCGCGTCAGCTCAAGAATGTCCAATTGGGGATAGCTCATAACCAAGGAGGGCATCCCGGCACCTTCATGTGCAGCATGGGCATCTTCGGTGTCCCAGGCCGCTAAAAAGGGTAGTGTCCCCGGACTTGCATAATCGGGGGTTTTGATATAGACTAATACAACAACTGAATACGCTGAAGACAGCGGGTGCCTTAATGGCTTAATCTTATGCCTGCCGAAGCAATTTAAATTTGGATGAGTAGTCCTTATGTTGCAGGCATAAGGACTCTCTTTTTGTAGGAGGATAAAGGACATGCCTACACAAAAAAAGGCTGAGATTTTGGAGCAATTAACTGAACTGCTCTCTCAAAATAAGTTCATAATCGCCGCCGAATACCGAGGGCTCTCGGTTGCTGAGATGTCGCAACTGCGACGCCAGCTTCGTGAGGTAAACGCCGAATTTCATGTGGTCAAAAACACCCTGGCCAAATTTGCCGCTGAAAAGACAGGTAAACCAGGGCTTTCCCAATACCTTCAGGGCCCGATAGCGCTTGCCTTTTGTAAGGGGGATGCCGCACAACTGGCGAAAACCTTGACTGCCTATGCGCGTACCTCTAAGACTGCCCTCAGTATTAAAGGTGGGATTCTCGATGTCAGGGCGCTCAGCTCCGCGGAAATAACCAGCCTTGCCACTATGCCGCCGATAGAAGTTCTGAGAGCCAAGTTACTCGGGGTGATGCAGAGCCCTATATATTCACTGCACAATGTACTCACGGCCAACTTGCGTGGCCTTTGCGTAGTATTAAACGCTAGAATTCAACAAATGGGAGGGATAGCAAATGTCTCATGAGGATGCCGCCGAGAAGAAGGAAGAGGCCGCTGCGGTAGCAGCAGAGGAGGAGAAAGCCCACAAGAAGCGCGCTCCTGCTGCCAAGAAGGAAACGAAGACGCTGACCAAGGATGAAGTCATTGCTGCTATAAAGGAAATGACTGTAATCGAGCTGTCAGAGCTGGTCAAAGCCCTCGAGGAGGTGTTCGGGGTCAGCGCCGCCGTACCCATGATGGCCGCTGCCCCGCTGCTGCCGTGGCTGGCGCTGCCGCTGGTGCCCCTGCCGCTGCCCCTGTTGAGGAACAGACTGAATTTACCGTGATACTCAAAGAGGTCGGCGCTAACAAGATCAGCGTAATCAAGGCAGTGCGCGAGGTGACAACTCTGGGCTTGAAGGAAGCCAAGGAGTTGGTTGAAGCTGCTCCCAAGACGGTTAAAGAGGGCGTGAACAAGGCCGAGGCCGCCACGCTCAAGGAGAAGCTCACCGCAGCCGGCGCCACTGTCGAGGTTAAGTAACCTCAGTTCGCAGTGTTCATTGAGTTAGACACGAGCCGTAGGGGCACGGTACACCGTGCCCCTACACGCTGACTGCAGGACGATTATTGCGGGGAAGGGGGTTGAAGAAGTGGAGTATTACCCTCTCATCAAGGAGCTACCCGCCACAGAGCGCCCCAGGGAACGCCTCAAGCAATACGGCGCTGCCTCACTATCCAACAGCGAGCTTGTAGCAATCATACTGCGCACCGGCGCTGCCTCCGAGAGCGTGCTCAATCTCTCGGCGAGATTGCTCACCAAGTTCCGCGGCCTGGCCGGGCTGGCCAAAGCTGGCTTCGGCGAACTCTGTCAGGAGCGTGGCCTTGGAGAAGCAAAGGCAGCCCAGCTCAAAGCTGCACTGGAACTGGGACGCAGGCTGATGTCCACCCAGCCGGAGGAACGCCTGGTAGTCAAGTCACCCGCTGACATCGCCAACCTGCTGCAGGCAGAGATGAGCTTTCTGGAACAGGAAGAGCTACGGCTCGTGCTGCTCAACACCAAGAACCAGGTGCTCGCCGTCCCCCGCGTTTATAAGGGCAATGTCAACACTTCACTGATAAAGGTAGGCGAGCTTTTCAAAGAAGCGGTTAGAGAGAACTGCCCCGCCCTGGTGGTGGTGCACAATCACCCTTCAGGAGACCCCACACCCAGTCCCGAGGACATCAAGGTCACAGAGCAGATTGTGAAAGCAGGCAAGCTCCTCGACATCGAAGTGCTCGACCACCTCATCATCGGCCAGCAGCGCTACATCAGCCTCAAGGAAAGAGGGCTCGGCTTCAGCTAAGGAATTATACTGGTCCTGGTAGCAAGCCCTTTATTCTGGTCGTCAAACGCTTTGTCTATTTTCTCCAAAGGATAGGAGCAACATAGTATTTTATCGAAGGGGTATTTATCCTTGGTTCGGCTCAGGAAATCGAGGGCTTTCTTCAGAGCCTCAGCCGAGTAAAGTGTTATCCCGAAAATGCTTTTGTTGTCATTCACAAGCATGGAAGGGTCTAACTCAAAGGTCTTCAAGGGGCTGACGTTGCCCAGCTCCAGATAGCGTCCCCCCTTGCCCAACATGTCTATGCCTTCAGGGATCACCTGGGGGAAGCCCACAACCTCGACCACAACATCAGCACCCCAGCCCCCGGTAAGCTTCTTCAATTTGTCGGAGCGTTCGTACGGTTCCTTTAGCTCCCTCATATCGATTATCTCGTCGGCACCAAAGGCTTTCGCCAGCTTGAGCCGCTCCTCGATGCCGTCTATCACGATTACCTTGGCAGCGCCCATCTCCTTAGCGACTGCGGTGGCATAAATGCCCAAACCACCTGCACCCTGTATGGCGACGGTCTCCCCGAATCTGAGATTTATCTTCTCCAGACCGTAGATTACCTCGGAGAGAGCGCAGTTGGCAGGGGCTGCTATCTCGTCGGTCAGGTCATCAGGCACTTTAAAAACAGTCTGATTGGGCATGAGATAGTAATACTCTGCATAAGCCCCGCGGAAGTGAGGAGGTGGCTCACAGGGGTTCACCACAGTGATAGAAGCTGCAGGGCAGGCAGCGTCATCTCCTCTCAGACACGCGTGACATCGTCCGCAGGGGAGGAAATAGCGGTAGACTACCCTATCTCCAGGCGACAGCGGCTGGCCTGCTGAGTCGGTGGTTATGCCCTCTCCCAGCTTGGCTACTTCGCCTACCATCTCGTGCCCCAGTATCACCGGCATGGGCTGTCCCCAACCAGCGAGGTCTACTTCCCCTCGCCACATATGGAGGTCAGACCCACAGATATCGGCTCTTCTTATTTTGACCAGGATGGCGCCCGGCTCGGGTTCCGGCACGGGATATTCCCTGATCTCCATAGGATGACCCAACCCGTGATAGACTGCTGCTCTGCCTTTTTTAGTTTTAGCCATTTAGTCCCCCTTCCTGCTCTCAGATTAATTCTGACTAATGCAATTAGCATGACCCTTGTGCGCTGATTTCTAACATGGCAAGCGGTATTTGTCAAGAAGAAGACTGGGAGACTTGCCCCTACAAGTTATTTGGGATGAGGAAAAGGGCTCAGCCTTTCAGGCTGAGCCCTTTTTACATTCTACAAAGCCTATGCTTACTTCAACGAGTAAGCGCCGTGTTTCTCTGCAGGGAAGTAATCGCCCGGCAGATAGGTCTTGCTCTGGGCAAACTTCTTGGGGTCGTACTCCACCAGCTTGAGCGCCTTCCTCTTACCATCGATGTGAGCTATGGCATCCTTCACAGCCTTCTTGTGGTCGGGCTCGAAGTACCAGGCAGCTCCGAACTTCTTCTGGTATCCCTCGGTGATTAACTTCACAACCTCTGGGCTGCCAGCGACCGGTGAGCCAACGCCCATCCAGGTGGTCACGCCAGAAGCTACAAAGTAAGTGCCGATGGTGAGCGCCTTCTCCGACATCCATTCCGGAGCGAACCCTGCCACAGGCAGGTCGCTGATGTCCTCTCCCAGGCCGCCTTCACAGGCAGACTGAGTAAGTACGGTCAGGATACGGGTATTATCCACGCAGGAGCCCATATGCAGCACCGGCGGGATACCAATGGTCTGGCAGATCTCCTTGAGCCCAGGCCCGCACTGCTCCATGACCTCAGGAGTGAGCAGGCCCGCCTTGGCGCAGGCTATGGCGTTGCATCCTGTGGTAACCACAAGTATATCGTTCTTAATCAATTCTTGAACAGTGTAAAGGTGCGGGTCATCCATGGTCACCCTGGGGTTATTGCAGCCAACCACGCCCGCAGCGCCGCGTATGCGTCCGGCCATAATGGCATCGTTCAGCGGACGGAAGGACTCGCGCAGGGTTCCACCCAACATATACGCAATATACTCATGGGAGAAGCCGGCGACCAGGTGGTCCTGGATGTCGGGGATATTGCACCTTGCCCCGCTTGGGATAATTGTCGATAGCCATGCGAAGGATTGTCTTGGCGATCTCCATAGCCTTATGCTCTTCGAACTCGATGTGGGTCGCACCCTCGATCCTTGCCTTGGGTGAGGTGGTAATTATCTTGGTATGGTAGTTCTTAGCGACTTCAACCAGACCCTGCATGATGCACTGGATATCCACCACCATCGCATCAACTGCGCCGGTGAGAACAGACAGCTCCTGAGACAGGAAGTTGCCCAGCAGAGGCACGCCCTGTCTCATCAGGACTTCGTTGGCAGTGCAGCAGATACCCGCCAAATTCACACCCTTGGCTCCCTTAGACTTGGCGTAATTGATAATCTCTGGGTCGCTGGCTGCTGCCACGATTAACTCGGAAAGAGTGGGCTCGTGGCCATGTATCACGACGTTTACCTCGTCCTCTCGGAGCACGCCGAAGTTGGATCCCGCAGCTATCGGGCCGGGAGTGCCGAAGAGTATGTCGCTGATGTCGGTGCTGAGCATGGAGCCGCCCCAGCCATCAGCCAGAGCAGTCCGTACAGAATGATCCAGGATATGCTCAGCATCCTGGTCGACACCTATGCTGGTGCGGTGCAGGGTCTCCACAATTTCGCGGTCAATGCCACGGGGCACAACGCCCAGCTTGCGCCAAATTGCCTGACGCTTGGGGGGAGCTCTGTTTATATAAATCAATTCGCCGTTTTGCTTGCCAAACTCGCCCAGGGCAGTCTTGGCCACATCTATGGCAACATCATTTATCTGCCGACCCTCCACAGGGACACCCAGGTAACCGGCCACCCTATACAGCTTCCTCACATCCTTCACACAGTAGTCCGGCGCTTCGCCTGTAGCAGCAGCCAGCAGTGTCATGGCCATACCACGACCGTGGTCGGAGTGGGCAGCCGCACCACCGGCGACACCACGAGCCATGTTCCTGGCCGAGACGGTCGACTTGGTGGCACCGCAGATGCCCACCGTTGTCTTGCCCGTCAGGCGGCAAGGCCCCATAAAGCAATGTTTACAGCAATTCCCTTCATGTCCTATAGGACAGGGTTTGGTTTCATCAGCACGTTTGAAAGCCGTAGAAACGCCCTCGGCTTCCGCCTTCTTCAGCATTTCGACTACTACTGGGTCTATGCTCTTTTTGTCGGCCATCTTTACTCCTTTTTACCTTTTAGGTATTAGAGACACAATTCACCATCTTTCATTTTATCATATGGCAAGAGCCATGTAAATCACCTATAGCAATGTTTCGCTGGATACCACTCCCATGTGGTCAAGAATTATCTGCTACAAATTGGCTCATCCTTGTGGAACTTCTCCTGCCGCGCTCCGCAGGAGGGACATCTCCATTCTTCAGGGAGATCCTCAAATGGAGTGTCTGGATCGACTTTGTTTCTCTTGTCTCCCACCGCTGGCTGATAGACATACCCGCAGACATTACATTTAAATTTGGCCATCATTTTGAGCACCTCCTTTTCTAGCTATTATTTCGTTTTGGCCCAAATCCCAGAGCCAGATTCAATATAGGAACAATCTACATGAAACTGCTATCTCCGTATGTGACTTTAGTCACGTCACACAGTCAATAGGAACGAGCCGTTGGGTCGCTCCTAGTCTTTGCCAAATAGGGCCTATTAGGCTATAATCAATCTCATTCGGGGCGTAGCGCAGCCTGGTTAGCGCGCAGCGTTCGGGACGCTGAGGTCGGTGGTTCAAATCCACTCGCCCCGACCTTTTTATTTATAGGGAGACGGAGTTGGCTGAGGAAGGCTGCAAAGTCGTTGAGGTGGAGTGCAAGTCTGTGCTCAACAAGTCAGGGCTTGCTGACTACGCTGTCAACTGTTATGCAGGCTGTGAGCATGGATGTCACTATTGCTATGCCAGGTTTGCCACCAGATTCTCTCACCCCGGAGAGACTTGGGGAAGCTTCGTAGACATTAAGGTAAATGCCCCCGGCGTTCTGACACGTGAGGTCAAGCGGAAACAGGTGGGCAGGGTGTTCATGAGCTCTGTATGCGATGGCTGGCAGCCTGCGGAGGCGAATTACCGCTTGACCAGGCAGTGTCTGGAGATACTTCTCAGCAAGGGCTTTCCGGTGACGATTCTGACCAAGAGCGCCTTAGCGCAACGCGACCTCGACCTATTGAAATCAAAGGACAGTGTGGAACTAGGCGCTACTATCACCACGCTGGATGAGAACCTCTCCAGGCTTTTCGAACCCAGAAGCTCGCCGCCGGAAGAACGCTTGGTGCTATTGCAGGAAGGCAAGAGCAGAGGTATTAAGACATACGTTTTCCTGGGCCCGCTATTGCCCTATCTTTCTGACAGCGAAGGGAGTATCCTGTCGCTGCTTAGAGTGGTCAAAGAGGTTGGCGCAGACTATTTCTACGTAGACCGACTTAACCTGCGCTTCGGGGTTTGGAAATCGCTGCTGGGCCTTCTACAGGAGCATTTCCCACACCTTGTGGAAGACTATCGCCGCATCCTGTTTAATGCATCTGCCAGCGATGCGTACGCAGAAAGGCTTGCTTCTGTAGTTAATCGTCTGTCTGCTAAGCAGGGACTTAACACAAAGCTCAGGCTATGTCTCTGAATGAAGGTTGCTCCGCAAGCTCTTGATAAAGGTCAGCATACAATCGGGCGGAGCGAGCCCAGGAGAAATCGGCAGCCATTGCATTCTTCATTATCGTTGACCACTCTTTCTTCTGACGCAGCAAGTTCAAAGCCCGATCCAAAGCAAGTAAAAGCGCGGGAACCTCGTAGGGAACGAAGAGAAAGCCGTTCCCCTTCCCTGTCTTCGGATCAAACTCGCTGATAGTGTCTCTTAGGCCGCCCGTGGCTCTCACGATGGGAATAGTACCGTATCGGAGACTGTATAGCTGAGTAAGGCCGCTTGGCTCGTAGCGGGAAGGCATGAGTAGCAGATCTGATCCTGCAATAATCTTGTGGGCCAGAGACTCGTCGAAGTCAATTTGTACCGCAGTTCGCCCGGGGTATCGCTCAGGCATCTTGCTAAAAATTTGCTCGTAGCGCCTGTCTCCTGTCCCGAGGAGAACGAACTGAGTCCCCCGAGAGAGCAAATCATCCATTGCCTCTTCCAAAAGGTCAAAGCCCTTCTGTGATGTTAGGCGCGAGACCATGCCAATGAGAGGAATATCGGGATCAATGTGAAGGCGAAAAACCTTTTGTAGATCGGATTTGCAAAATCTCTTCCCCGAAAGATTCTCGGAACCATATGTTTGGTAGATCAACGGATCGGTCTCAGGATCCCAGACTTCATAATCAGCCCCGTTGAGAATACCAACTAAGTCCTTCGCCCGCTTTCGGAAGACCCCGTCCAGCCCAAAGCCTTGCTCGGCAGTCTTGATTTCTTGGGCATAAGTGGGGCTCACTGTGGTAATCTTGTCAGCGAAGACGAGACCTCCTTTGAGAAAGTTGATTCTCCCATGAAACTCAAGATAAGGGGGAGTGAAGAAACGCTCTTCGAGGTTTAGGAGATGCCAATCCACATAATCAAAAAGGCCTTGGTATCCTAGGTTGTGTACTGTCAAGATGGTCTTCATAGAGGAAAGCTCTGGATAGAGATGAGGTTGGGCCTTGAGAAAGGCTACAGCGGGAGCCGACTGCCAGTCGTGTACATGGAGAATCGCAGGTGGATCCAACTTTAAGACTTCAAGAATGGCTCGGGCGAAGAATACGAACCGCTCGGCGTTATCGGCATAGTCCCCGTCTGGCGTACCATAAAGGCTATCCCGGTCGAAGTACTGGTCGGCACGGATGAGATAAATGGAGATAGCACCTCCTGTCTTTGTCTTCAGTAGTCTTCCTTCTTCCATGCGATTGAGATACCAGGACGGGGAAGCCTATGCCCGTATCCTCCAGGGGGAACCCAGAATTAAGGACGGAGCGGTACGCAGGCATGATAAGGGAGAGGCGAAGTCCAAGTCGTTCGAGAGCTCTGGGTAGAGAACCTAGCACATCGCCAAGACCGCCGGTCTTGGCTAGAGGAGTAATCTCCGGTGAGGCCATGAGTACATGCAGCGGCGGGGTTTTGGAAACACCTTCAACCATATCCGTAGTTTCTGCGTGTTATTTTGAAGCGAGATCGCCTGATATTGATTCCATAGCAATTATCGCATTCTTTAAGTATTAGTATATCTGAATTGCGAAGAATATTGAAGGGTGCTTTATACTTGTTCAACACTTGTCTATCTCTTAATTGAATGACTGAGGGCACTAAGGCGGGGATCCCAAAGATCTCTGTCATGAATCTAGAAAGGAGATGCTTGCGCTGGCAACTATTCATACATAATTGGTGATATGGATTTCAATTTGATATAATCTCTTCATGACAGAGGGTTGATTTAGCTGGTGCTGTCGCACCCAAAGTGGTAGTGGAAATGGAAAAGCTGCAAACAATAGTAATGGCTGGGGGCACGGGTGAGAGGTTGCAACCTTTGACAAGGGAGCGAGCTAAGCCAGCCCTTCCATTCGGGGGTAAATACCGGCTAATCGATTTCGCGTTGAGTAATTGCATCAACTCAGGGCTTGCGCAAGATTTTCGTGCTCACACAGTACAGGTCGGGGTCATTGAATGTCCATGTCCAGGAGGGCTGGGGTATTTCAAGCTCGGGGTTAGGAGAATATATATACACGGTGCCAGCTCAGCAGAAGCTCGGCGCGGATTGGTACCGTGGTACAGCCGATGCCGTACGGCAGAACCTCGATCTGATTACAAGAAGAGAAGTTGAAAATATTCTGATTCTCTCCGGTGATCATGTTTACAAGATGGACTACCGTCAGATGCTGGCCTACCACAAGAGGAAGGAGGCGGGTCTGACCATATCCGGTATCAGGGTGAAAAAAGAGCAAGCTGCCTCAAAACTTGGGGTATTGGCAGTAGATCGAAATCTTAGATTAGTCAAGTTCGAGGAGAAGCCTGCTAAGCCAAAGACGGTTCCAGATTCGCCAGACCATGTTCTTGCATCAATGGGTGTCTACATCTTTAAGATGAGTGCTTTAAGAGAGGCCCTGCAAGGAACGGAAGACGACTTCGGCAAAGAGGTCATTCCCAGAATGACGGGTAAGGGGTATAAAATCTTTGTTTACGACTACGAGAATGAGAACAGGATAGAGGATTTCGTGATCGAAGTGAAGGAAGGCAAAAGAAATAAAGTCCTGGTCGATAGAACTCGTGATTCTGTCCTACTGGAAGGATGTGGGCGATATCGACTCTTACTACGAAGCTAGCATGGACCTTGTAGGTGTGGACCCGCTCTTTAATCTCTACGGGGAGAAATGGCCATTCAGGTCATATCAGAAGCCGCGCCCTCCGACTAAGTGTGTCCTGGGAGGAAGTACGCCGGATTCTCTGGTGTCTGATGGCTGTATCATTAGCGGCGGTACGGTCTGGGGTTCTATCCTGTCTCCGGGCGTGGTTGTTGAGAGGGACGCTCTGGTGGAGAGATCGATCATATTTGATGACGTTAGCATAGAGCCTGGGGCGAGGGTAAGGCGAGCGATCGTCGACAAGGAATCCAGAATCCAGGCTGGTGCCTATATCGGCTATGACCATGAGGCAGATAAGCGGAGAGGCTGTACAATATCAGAGTCTGGGGTAGTAGTTGTTCCCAAAGGGATGGTCATAAAGCCCGGCCTGATGCGTCGTAATGGAAGTCCGGTAAGCCGAGGTCGTTGGGTTAATCCGCGTGCCCTGAGTAATTAATTTCGTAAGTGCTTTATAGGTAAGTCCTCAGACCCCGAATCCCCGACAAAATCTTGACCCATGCCCCACCCAAGGCATATAGCGGAAGCTTCTGCCATCTGGGGGTAGTCCTGCATAAAAAGGAATGTCCACTGTCTGGATATTGCAATTCACAGAATCAGGTGTTATCATGGGCACTCACAAAAATAACCTCTCATAGGTGTAACGAGGAAGGAGGCGGTGATGGCTATAAAGATAATTATCGAGAGGTCAGTCAGTCCCGACAACCAGGGGGAGGTGGCAGAGCTGTTGAAGGAACTCAGGTCAAAAGCAATCCGTCAGCAGGGGTACATATCCGGAGAAACGCTATTCTCAGTGGATCACTCTGGTACGCATGTGGCAATCAGTACCTGGGAAAGCTTGCGTGAGTGGAGAGCCTGGGAGAAAAACCCGGAGCGGACAGCGATTGTGGACCAGATAGAGAAGCTTTTGAAAGCTAAGAGCAAGGTCTCGATATTTGCCACCACGCCCCGCTCTATAGCTGAAGGTGTGTGAGCCTGGTAACGTTGCAGGAGTCAATCGTCCAGGTTTCGCTTCGCTTCGTCCCACAGGGCATTCTGCTCCTCGAAGGAGAGGTCGCGAAGGGTCTTACCATGCTTGTGGCAGGACTCTTCCATATAATGGAAGCGGCGAGAAAACCGCTCATTAGCCAGGCGTAGAGCTTCCTCAAGGTCTACCCCCTGCCAGCGAGCGGCATTCACTAGAGCGAACAGGATATCGCCGAACTCGTGTACTTTCTGCTGCTGAGTGTTCGCTCGCTTCAGCTCGCTTAGCTCCTCGACCAGCTTGTCTAGTATCCCTTCGAACTCCTTCCAGTCGAAGCCTACCCCTGCGGCCCTGCGCTGTATGGAATGGCTATAGCTAAGCGAAGGCAAACCCTTGGGCACGCTGGAAAGCAGGGAATCATCCTTCTTGCGCTCATTCTGTTTCAATTCCTCCCATTCCAGCGCTACCTCCTCCGCGTTCGCTGCCTTTGACTTGCCGAAGACATGGGGATGGCGGCGGATGAGCTTGGTGCTGATGCCCTTGACGACGTCACGGATGCTGAATTCTTTGGCTTCCTTGGCTATTTGGGCGTGCAGCAGAATCTGCAACAGCAGGTCGCCCAGCTCCTCGCAGAGCTTGTCGGTGTTCTCCTCATCCAGGGCCTGGAGCACCTCGTAGGCCTCCTCGATGAGATAGGGCTTTATGGAGGCGTGGGTCTGGGCACGGTCCCAGGGGCAGCCATCGGGCGCCCTGAGCTTGGCCACGATTTTCTCCAGGGTGTCAAAACTGGAAAGGTCTTGTTCCATAAGCTTTTTTTAAACTGGCAATGCTTGCGGTATATGCTCCGGGGGCCTCACCAGTTTCAGGCTCAACGCCTGGTAATCGCACTTGAGCACGCAAATGCCACAGCCCATGCACTTTTCGGTATCTACGAAGGCCTTCTCTTCCTTTAATCCTTTTGGCTTTGTCATCTTTATAGCACCGAAGGGGCACCAGTCCACGCATATCTCGCAGCCGGTGCAAAGTTCACCATCGTAAGCTGGGCTTCGTACCTGCTTTTAGCGATGCACTTGGTCACCGATGCCTGGAATCTGTTGATAGGCTCGTAAATCATACAGCAGTCGGTGCAGCAGTTGCACATACCCCAACGGGGCCTCATGCGTGTGGAGTTCTCGCAGGTGTGAATCAGCCCGATTCCCTCACACTGGTCTATCAGGGCCAAAGCCTCTTCGCGGCTAAGTCTCTTCCCAGCATTGCGGCTAATTAGGTACTCAGCGGAGACATTGAACTGGATATCGACCATGGCATGGGACTTATTGCACTTTTTGCCAATGGCTCCCTTTCGCCTGCGGCAGGTGCAATAGGAGACGGCTATCGAGCGCGCCGAATTTATTATCTGCCGCATATCCTCGCAGGGCAGTGTCTCAGGACTGTTGGGGATAGCTTTATAGGCTGGGACAATCCTTCCCTGGGGCTGCTCCCTCTTTATCCAGTCAGCAACCTGGTCAGGGTCCCACTCATTGACACAGAAATCGTCCCAAAGCTCGAAGAGCTTCTTATCGCGAACATCGTCGCAGTCGAAGGAGCACATGGTTATGTCATGGAGCTGCACCACGGCGAGGGCGAAGCTGGATTCCTCTAGGTTTTCCGGGCCTCTGGCGAAGATGACCCCTTTGCGATATAGGCGTTCAACCTCCTCCTTTACCGCTGATGCACTCATATTGAGTTTCTTCGCCAACTCATCGTACTTCATGGGCATAAGGATCACGAGCTCAGCCTGCTTTGGGGTCATCAAGTATTCCAGAATGCACCGGTAGCGGAGTGAATCCTTGTAGCCATGTCTCTCCGCCAGACTCGTATATAAATCGTTCTTAGTCATGTTGTCTCCCTCAAGTCATTATATAGCCACCATCTCTCATTGACAAGAAAGAAGGTACTCGACTACCATATCCTGAGCGGGGTTGAGAGATTAAGTGAAAGCGCTGGCAGCGATAAACGTCATCCTTTTCGTCATCTGCGTCCCACTATTGCTCATCACCACCGATTTAAGGTTCGCAGTCAATGACGTTCGACTCTATGAGTACGGCTTCAATAAATATCACGTCAGCGAGGACACGGGGTTGGATAAGGGAAATCTCACCGAAATCGCCCACAAGCTGATCACCTATTTCAACTCAGACGAAGAATTCGTTGACATTAGCGTTTACAACCAGCGCGACATACAGCATCTGAAGGACGTCAAGGGGCTGATTCAGTTGGCGTATCGCCTTCAATTTGTTTCGCTGGCTTACATCGCCCTATATATCGGCTTCAACTTCCTCCTTCTGCGCGGCGCTTTCTGGCGACAGCTTGCAAGGCGGCTTATCTGGGGTAGCTTGACCACTATTGCTATTCTGGCAGTCCTGGGTATCATAGCGCTCGTCGACTTCGACCAGTTCTTTTTGCTTTTTCACTTGGTCAGCTTCCGCAACGACCTGTGGCAACTGTACCCTGGCGATAAACTGCTGGCGATGTTCCCCGAGGGTTTCTTCAACGATGCCGCCCTGTTCGTGGGAGGAGCAATCATCCTGGAAGCGATAATTATCGGCGGGCTCGCCTGGGGTTACTTGAGGCTTAGAAGTAAGTCTGGGACTGAACCAGTGCCACCCCCGTCAAACTCTAGTGGCAGCTAGAGCAACTCGGGGAGGTACAGCCGCTGCAGCCACCGCCAGCTCCGGCTACAGAAGCTGAGGCCCCGCTCGAACTCTTAGTGAAGGCTGAGAACGAGGACACCGCTCGCTTCGCCCCGTTTTTACAGGTAGGGCAGGGCGCATCTTCGTTGGCTTTGCTCATGGGACGAAGCAGCTCAAACTTAAGCCCGCATTTGGGGCAACAATATTCGTAAATTGGCATCCCCTTCCTCCAACTCAATTCTATCACCCTGCCGAGCGAGAAGTCAATTTGACGATAGCTATTAACTCTTAACGGTCGGATATCTGCAAAAAGGTTTTTAACTGCCTCGGCGAGCATCTTTTGACAAGGTATAGATAGAGATATACAATCAAGCTTTGGGTAAAAGAGATGCAAAGTAAATACGATGCGATCATCGTCGGCGGTGGCCCTGCAGGCATATTCGCCGCTTTGGAATTGAGCCAGTCAACCAAGCTAAGTATTTTGCTCCTGGAGAAGGGAAGAGACCTCAATCTCCGCAGATGCCCCATCATCGGTAAAAATCGAAGCTGTCCGCCCTGCTCGCCCTGTGACCTGGTCAGCGGATGGGGGGGTGCCGGGGCGTTCAGTGATGGCAAGCTGACGTTGTCTCCGCAGGTAGGTGGCCAGCTTGAAGCGTATCTGGGAGCGAAGAAGGCAGCCGAGCTAATTCACTATGTCGATGATATCTACCTAAAGTTCGGCGCATCGAAGGAGGTCTATGGAGCTGGCGTTGAGGTGGAGCAACTTGGGAGGAAAGCGGAGAAGGCTGGCATGAGGCTGATTCCAGTGCCGATTCGCCATATGGGCACGGAGAGCTGCCGTGAGGTCCTGAAGGACATGCACAAGTTCTTGGCTGACCGTATCGAGAGCCAAACCGACACTGCCGCCATCTCTCATCATCAGACAGAATGGCAGAATCAAAGGCATCCAGACCGATGACGGCCAGAGAATAGAATCCCGCTACCTTATTATCGCCCCGGGCAGGGAAGGGGCTGACTGGTTGCTCAAAGAGGCTGCCAGGCTTGGACTTACTCTACATAATAATCCTATTGACGTTGGGGTCAGGGTAGAGGTGCCCATGAAGGTGCTTGAGGAAGTGACTGACGCCCTTTACGAGATTAAGCTTGAGTTCCATTCCCCTACCTACGGTGACCGAATCAGGACCTTCTGCATGTGCCCTTCGGGCGAGGTAACCATGGAGACTACCGGCGGCCTCGAACCTGTGATAACGGTGAATGGTCATAGCTATGCTCATCGTAAGACAGCTAACACCAACTTTGCCCTCTTGGTCAGCGCTACCTTCTCCCCGCCCTTCCGCGAGCCTATAGGCTACGGGAGGTATCTGGCTCGCTTGGCCAATATCATAAGCGGTGGGGTGATTATGCAGAGGTGGGGTGATCTGAGGGCAGGGTCATATTTCCACGGTGAACTCTATTGAGAAAGGTACAGTTAAGCCCACCCTGAAGAGCGCTACCCCGGGCGACCTCGGCTATGTGCTGCCCTATCGCTTCTTGAAGGGAATCAACGAGATGCTCACCGCCATGGATAACCTGGCTCCTGGCGTAGCCTCTCCCGACACGCTTCTTTATGGCATCGAGGTCAAGTTCTACTCGTCGCGCCTCGAGTTGACCCAGAACCTTGAGACCGAGATACCCAACCTGTTCGCCATAGGCGATGGCGCAGGGGTCAGCCGCGGCTTGATACAGGCTGCCGCCTCGGGTGTAGTAGCAGCACGGGAGATTATCAGGAAAAACGCCTGAGTATAGTCCTGTCGCCCTTTATCGCTCAGGATGCCCCACTCTGGATCATCGATGTTACCACTTTCAGGGCTTCGGACTGTGGGAAGCCAAAAATTACGACATAGTATCCGGTGTCCCTCCTGATTCCAGACGAAATGGCAAAAACGAATATCGAGAGCTTCATCCGTGTCAGGCACAGGAGACGAATACCATAGCACTTCTACCCCATCGATTACTTCGTGGCCATATCCTGTCTTAACGCTGTCATTCCCTGGCTGATTTGATTCCTGTATCGTGATAAACGCCGTAGAATGTACATCGGGCTCAGCGGAAATGTAATTTAATGACACGAGATAGAAGTCTCCATCTGAATTATTCCCAACTGGTCCCGAAATCCAGGGCGGAGACTCCATATTCCCGGGCAGATATGTGGGCAATACTATCTCGAAGGGGATGTTTTGCTGAGCCTCGTCGACATTCTGAGTCCGGAGGGTAAGAAAGGGCCCATATTCCCTGGGTTGTGAATCGTATCCAACGACAAACCATGCACCGCTGGAGTCCTGCCTCAGCAATTTCTGAAGCATGAATCTATACCAGCAGCAATCGGTCTCGACGGAAACTAGGGCGGAGCGATCAGGATCGACCCAAACCAGTGTGGCACTGATCACATTGCAGGTTAGGACAAATTGTTCCCGGTCGTGCATGAATTGCAACGTCGTAGTAACAGGATCATCACGGCGGTAAGAAAATTCCTGCCGATCGACTTTGTCCTGGACATCCTGGATATCATCGAAGCCATACGAGTTATAGCCGCTACCCATTATGCCTGGCCGTTCACCACCGGCAGGAGAAGGCGATAGGTTGCCACCTGATCGCTACCTGCGACCTGACTGCTACAGGCCGAACACATACACACAATCAAGATTGCCAGCATTCCCACAGTAACAATTCTAAATGACTTGAACTTCATGTGATCCCTCCCAGGCTCCTATCTAAGAGAGTCCTGACATCTATTTCTTCCCCGACGCACGTCCACGATAGTACATCGAAAGCACTATACTCTATCAATCCGCTTCTACATATCCCAATTTAGTACTACTTTAGTACTACGGCCAATAGGTTGAATGCTAACTGAGAAGGTCAAAGCTGCGGTTGTGTTAACTCAAGGAAAAGCCAAATTTGAACGATACCGCCGACAATTTTCGATTGACAAAAACAGGCGAGATGCTTATATTTAATAAGGCTGTAATAGCACCTGCCAAAAGTTAATAAGCGAACGAAATCGGGGAGTGGCGCAGCCTGGTAGCGCACTTGCATGGGGTGCAAGGGGTCGCAGGTTCAAATCCTGTCTCCCCGACTTTTTATCTCGCTTAAATCCTTTTCTTCTCATAACCCCATTTGCCTCTCGGTTTGAGGAACTCTTATACCTCTAGCAATCTACAGTTAAGGCATTTCCTCAGTAAAGAAGTCATAAAAAACAGACTTCTAAGCGCAGGGGGCTTGACAAACTCGAAAAAAAGTGGTACAAACAGTCCGTATTTTGCCGAATAATATACGGACTTAACTATTTTGATAGATTCATACAGGTGATAACGTTAGTCCGTTAGTCCAAATTGGAGTATTTACTAGAGCGGACAGGACAAAATTGGGGACCAGAAAATTAAGGGTAATCAAACATCCTGAGTGCTTGGGCCAAATGGCCCGAAGGTATTGCAGATATTGTAGTGAAAGGTGCCCTTTAACGGCGCTCTGCGTGCTTATAGTGATGGGGGAATACTTGCTGTACAGCCTAAAGCAGCAGCAATCTCAGGAATCAACGGAGGCTCCCAACTCCTTACCTACTACCCCTGAGGAGCAATAGGGGCAAACGGACACGAAATGATGGGAATAAATAAGATGATTAGATGGATAGCATATATCTGGCTACTTAAAATCGAGACTTTGGAGCAGGTGGTTGAATATACGAGGGAGCGTTCCTCCAATCATAATGATTCTGCAATCGAGATGAGGCCCCCCACTTGAAAGACGGTTTCCGAGCGTTGCCCCTAACAGCTGTCCATTGACACTGAGTTGTTGGTGGGCGGAGAAGGATTCGAACCTTCGACCCCTACTTTATCAGAGTAGTGCTCTAGCCAACTGAGCTACCCGCCCAAAATATTACGCCCCTGAGGCTGGGGCATATCTTCATTTTGGTAGCGAAGTTCTGCGAGTTCGATTATAGCATGTGATAAATGTTTTAATCAATATTTCTATATGGGAACGTCTGGATATTAACCTCTTTAGCATATTCTTGATATAATATTAGATACTAACAGACTGTATTTGAAAGGAGAGTCTTGAAGATAATTCGACCTGATGAAGGAGAGGTCTTTGATATCGAGCTGGACGAGGATTTTCTGCGCAAGAATCGTAAGCTGGCTGAGGAGAACCGGAAGCTCCTGGATAGGCACAAGATTCTGGCCATTGACATCATGGGCTCAGTAGGCTCAGGGAAGACCTCGCTTGTAGAACACCTCGTAAATGAATTTGAAGAGGAAGTATCGCATAGCAGCTTTAGCCGGGAGATACTACTACGACCATAGATGCTGAGCGCATAAAATCAGCTGGCGCGGAGGTGCTGGAGATAAACACCGGCAAGGAATGTCACCTCGATGCCAATCTGGTGAGGAAAGCGCTCGGGGAATTGGATCTGAAGAAATTGAATTTGCTATTAATTGAAAATGTGGGCAACATCATCTGCCCGGCTGATTTCCCTCTTGGCTCGCACAAACGCATAGTGGTGCTTTCGCTCACTGAGGGCCCTTATGTGGTACTGAAACATCCCTTCTCATTTATGGATGCCGATGTAGTGGCGATTAACAAGGCTGACCTCTCTAAGGCAACAGGTATCGACCCAGCGGAATTTGAGAAGCAGCTTAGTGGGTTGAAGCCAACTATCAAAACAGTACGGACGAACTGCGTCACCGGAGAGGGGATAGCCGAAGTAACAAAGGCACTGGGCTTATAGCCCTCCTATTTTTCTAGAAGGTTGTGGTTTGCACGAAGTCTCCATCTCGCACGCGATAGCTGATTTAGTCCTCAAGGAATCCGCAAAGCAAGAGGCTAAAAAGATATTACTGGTGGAGCTAGAGATTGGAGAGCTTTCCCTGCTCAATCCGGAGCAGGTGGAGTTCTGGATCAAACTTGCTTTTGAGAAAACTCCTGCCAGCGAGGCGGAACTGAAGATTGAGGTGGTGAAGCCAGAGGTGCATTGTTCCTCGTGTGGCTATATAGGCACCCTTGAGACCAAGGACGACCCCCTGTTTCACTTCGTGACCCCAATATTCAAATGCCCGCAGTGTGGCTCAGGCGAGATAACAGTAGAACGTGGGAAGGAATGTCGAGTGAAGAAGATTGAGATCCTGACCTGAGGGCGTTGTCATTTTTTACTTCTTGTGGAGCGTATCAGGCAAGTAGGGGCGCGGTTACCGCGCCCCTACGTTTTATGCTCAAAAAAGAACCTTAACCTCTGGATAGTGGAAGGGAGAGGTAATCTTGATATCGCGATGGAGTTTCCTCCATCGACCGACCTGGAACTCTTGAGGCCGAAGCCTCACGACTCCCTAGAAAGGAGGTGATCCAGCCGCAGCTTCCGCTACGACTACCTTGTTACGACTTCGTCCCAATTACCAATCCCACCCTGGGCGACTGCCTCCCTTACGGGTTAGCGCATCGACTTCAGGTGTTATCGGCTTTCATGACGTGACGGGCGGTGTGTACAAGGCCCGAGAACGTATTCACCGCAGTATGCTGACCTGCGGTTACTAGCAACTCCAACTTCATGGAGGCGGGTTTCAGCCTCCAATCCGAACTGGGGGTAGTTTTGATGGGATTAGCTCCGGATCGCTCCTTAGCAACCCTCTGTACTACCCATTGTAGCGTGTGTGTAGCCCAAGGCGTAAGAGCCGTGCTGACTTGACGTCATCCCCACCTTCCTCCCCTTCTAAAGGGCAGTCTTGCCAGAGAAATCAACTGACCACGAGGGTTGCGCTCGTTGCGGGACTTAACCCAACACCTCACGGCACGAGCTGACGACAGCCATGCAGCATCTGTATACCTGTCCCGAAGGAGGGGCAGACTTCTCTGCCTTTCAGGTATATGTCAAGCCTTGGTAAGGTTCTTCGCGTTGCGTCGAATTAAACCACACGCTCCGCTGCTTGTGCGGGCCCCCGTCAATTCCTTTGAGTTTTAGTCTTGCGACCGTACTCCCCAGGCGGGACACTTATAGTGTTAGCTTCGGCACGGAGGGGGTCGATACCCCCCATACCTAGTGTCCATAGTTTACAACGTGGACTACCAGGGTATCTAATCCTGTTTGCTCCCCACGCTTTCGCGCCTCAGCGTCAGGAACAGCCCAGGAGGCCGCCTTCGCCACTGGTGTTCCTCCCGATATCTACGCATTTCACCACTACACCGGGAATTCCACCTCCCTCTGCTGTCCTCAAGCCTACCAGTTTCGGTCGACCCCTCCCAGTTGAGCCGGGAGATTTCACAACCGACTTAATAGGCCGCCTACGCGCTCTTTACGCCCAATAAATCCGGATAACGCTCGCCTCCTACGTATTACCGCGGCTGCTGGCACGTAGTTAGCCGAGGCTTATTCGTTAGGTACCGTCAGAACTTCTTCCCTAACAAAAGGGCTTTACGACCCGAAGGCCTTCTTCACCCACGCGGCGTTGCTGCGTCAGGCTTTCGCCCATTGCGCAAAATTCCTTGCTGCTGCCTCCCGTAGGAGTCTGGGCCGTATCTCAGTCCCAGTGTGGCTGGACATCCTCTCAGACCAGCTACCCGTCATCGGCTTGGTAGGCCATTACCCTACCAACTACCTGATAGGACGCAAGCCCAGCCCCAAGCGCCTTGCGGCTTTGACGCCAAGGCATTACCCTCAGCGCATCATGCGGTATTAGCCCCAATTTCTCGGGGTTATTCCCCACTCAGGGATAGGTCACTTACGTATTACTCACCCGTCTGCCACTATCCTTCTTGCGAAGAATCGTTCGACTTGCATGCATAAGGCACGCCGCCAGCGTTTATCCTGAGCCAGGATCAAACTCGCAGTTCAAAAACCTTACTTCCTTCCACTATCCAGTTGTTAAGGTGCTATTAACCGAATTTATAGTTTAAGGGATTTCAATGATTTTGTCAAGATTGTCAGACCATCATTTTGTACTTGCTACAGGAAGTATTTTTAGCAGGTTTATCTTAAGTTGTCAATGCATTACTAGGCATCTCTATCTTGCTATTGCTCCGAGTTGACAACCCTACCTCACAATGTTAAGGTAGAGTCAAGACTAAAGTAGTCCCTCTGTGGACTCTGGAGGAATATGGTGAAAGATCAAGGTGCTACGAGAAAGAAGGTAGAGGCTGCTCTAGCTAAGATAAGGCCTCACCTGCAGGCAGATGGCGGCGATGTCGAGCTGGTCGATGTTAGCAACGGTAAGGTTACGGTGAAGCTGACCGGAGCCTGCGGCGGATGCCCCATGGCAGCTATGACCCTGCATCGTGGTGTGGAGCGGGTGATAAAGGAACAGGTACCCGAGGTAGTCGAGGTAGTCGAAGTCTAAAGAGTTTAATGAGGAGTTGCATCCGCAGGATGCAACTCCCCATTTTACCGCTTGGATACCCCACTTAGAATCTTATCTTTATACCCCTTTTTCCAGCTCAAAAGCCTTGTGCAAGGCACGAACGGCGCTGTTTACCTTGGACTCGTCTATAATACAGGTTATTCTTATCTCTGAGGTAGTGATTAGCTCTATGTTTATACCCTCCTCATAGAGGGCACGAAACATCCTGGCAGCATACCCTGGCGCGCTCTGCATACCGGCACCTACTATACTTACCTTAGCCATCTTGGGATCGCTGACACACTCTCGAGCTTTTACAGTTTTGACTACAGGCTCGATCACCTTCATAGCTTTATTTAGGTCGGTCTTGCTTACAGTGAAGGTGAGATCAGTGACTTTATTGATGCTGGCATTCTGGACAATGGTATCCACGCTTATGTTCGCCTTAGCCAAGGGGTCGAATATGGCGCTGGCAACCCCTGGCTTATCGGGAACACCGACTATGGTTATTTTAGCCACGTTTAAATCGTGGGCAATTCCTTGCACTTTATTTCTGACTTCCATAGAAGCACCTCCATGAATAAGGGTACCTGGATTATTGCTGAAACTTGAAGCTACCAGTATGGGCATTTTATATAGCTCACCCAGCTCAACAGCACGGGAGTGCATAACCTTGGAACCGTAGGATGCCAATTCCAGCATCTCCTCGTAACCTATCTCTTTCAGCCATCTTGCCTCAGGGACAAGCCTGGGGTCGGCTGTGTATACGCCATCGACATCGGTATATATCTCGCACACTATCTGCCTTCAGACTTATAGCCAATGCCACTGCTGTGGTATCCGAGCCGCCTCGGCCGAGCGTAGTGATATCCATCTTGTCCGTAATGCCCTGAAAACCAGCAACTATTACAATCTTATCTCTATTAAGCTCCTTGGTGACACGGCGAGGATCGATTCCCAGGATGCGTGCACGGCTATGGACGGCATCGGTTTTTATCCCCGCCTGTGCGCCGCTGAGGCTGATCGCTTTCGCTCCCATTGCCTTCAATGCCATTGCCAGGAGGGTGCAGGACACGATCTCACCGGTGGAGAGTAGGAAATCCAGCTCGCGTTCGTCTGGCTCGTCTGTAACCTGCTGGGCAAGTTTGATCAGGTTGTCAGTGGTCTTGCCCATGGCTGAGACTACCACCACTACCTGGTTACCCCTCTCTTGGGCTGCTATAGCGCGGCGGGCGACGTTCTTAATCTTGTCAGCGTCAGCCACCGAGCTGCCGCCATACTTTTGCACAACTATTGCCATCATCCTCTCCCTTGTAGAGTCGTCAGCAACTCTTTTCAACCCCCCTAAATCCCCCCAGTCCTGGGTGTCTTGTAGATGCTGGGGTGGACACCCCCAAACCACTGGCAAAAGGGGCTTTGCCCCTCTGCACTCCCCAATGACTAAACGACATCAGTTTGGATTAGCTTACTCATGATAGTATATCCATCTTTGATGAAAATTCCAGTATTTTTGGCCTCTTTTTCACTGAACGACTTGGCGCCTTTGGCTTTAAAACCTGTCCCCCAGAGCATAAATGGGACCGAGTCTGCAACATGGGTTCTAACCTCGATAGGTGTGGCATGGTCAGGCAAGGCCAGTACACGAAAACTATCCTTTTTATATGCCATTAGCTTGCCTATTACCTCTTTATCCACGCGCTCTATGGCTTCTATCTTGTCATCGATGCGACCCCCATGGGCGGACTCATCGGGCGCTTCGATATGCATGACTACCAGGTCATGTCTTTCTAGCGCCTTCAGCGCACTCTGCTGTTTGTGCAGTGCAATCATTGTCCATGCCGTCAGTTACTCCGGGGATATCCAGGTTCTCAATTGCAGCCATCTTAGCCAGACCCTTAAGAAGGTCGACACCAGAGGTCATGGCTGCGCTAAGGCCGTAGACTTCTTTGAAGGAGGGCAATTCAGGGATTTCACCGCTGCCCCAGAAGAGCCAGATCATGGTAGCCGGGGGCTCTCCTCGGGACTGGCGCGCCTTGTTCACAGGATGGTTGCGCAGCACTTCTATAGAGCGTGCCATGAGGTCTCGCAACAGGTCGCTCCCAGGGCCATGCGGGAGGTATTTATCAATGGGCTTATTCGGGATGTCGTGCGGCGGCGTACAAACGGCTTTAAGGGTATCTGTATGCCCTTTTATCTTGCAGATGTGCCTGTAACCAACGCCAGGGTAGAAATGTATTTCCTTGTTCCCAAGGCTTTCGTTCAGCGCTTCAACCAAGGCATGGGCCTCGCTGTCTCCGATGTGCCCTGCGCTGTAGTCCCACATTTTGCCATCGCGAACAGCGACCAGATTGCAGCGAAAGGCTACTTCGCCTTTATTGATAGGGATGCTCATGCTGGCCGCCTCGATGGCACTCCGGCCTTTATAGTAGACTTTGGGGTCGTAGCCCAGTATGGACATGCAGGCACAGGCGCTGGATGGCTCCATCCCTTGCGGCACGGTCTGCACCAGGCCGAGAGTGCCCTCCCTTGCCATCCGGTCGAGGTTTGGGTGTGTGCCAGCTCCAGGCAGGTCTTTCCACCACGCTCTGGGAGTGGCCAGCCCGAAGCACCGTCGATTATCACAACGCAGTATTTCACAATAAGTAAAGTATAACTGTGGGGAGGAGCCAATTCAAGAATTAGGGGCATCCTTCAGAGAAAGGAAGTCCCTAATCTATGGTTAGCTGAGTTCCTGCATTATTGAGGAAGAAAACATCTCCCAATTCCCTAGCCAAAACTGAGGAGGCGTTGAAACCGGTGCAATGGGACACGCCCAGCCTTTGCAGACCAAGCTCCTTAAGCTCAAGGGTGGTTTTTTCGATACGCTCCGGCGAAGCTACCATGAGATGCATGCCGCCGATTATGGTATGTATGTGTTCACCTTTGGTGAGCTTCTGAACATGGCGGACGGTATTGACGATGCCGCGGTGGGCACATCCTGTAATCAACGCCAGTCCTTCACTGGTTCGAATTATTAGAGCGAGGTCGTCAGCGAGAGGGTCGGGTATCATCCGAGTGTCCTTCTTTAGATATAGCCTGTCGTCAATCGTCTCGTAATCATTGGTCATCTCTATCTCGCCGGTGGTCATCATGTCATCGCTAATCTTGAACGGCTCTCTTACTAAGCTTAAAAGTGGCGCCAAGCGCCTCGAGGTCCTTCTCTTACGTAAGGTATACCAGCATAGCGACTGATCTCGCCATAGTGCACATATTTCGGTATCCATATATCCGGATGAGCTATGACCTCGATACCTTTCCGCACTCTCCTCAGCACCTCGCGCAGACCACCTGTATGGTCTCCGTGAGCATGGCTGAGCACAATCTTGTCTATGGTGGAAAGGTCGATGCCCATGAGGTCAGCATTGTGGACAGCCGATATGCTCATGCCGGTATCCAACAGGACCTTGGCGCTTTCCGTCTCCACCAGGATGCTCAAGCCCCATTCGCCGAGGAAGCCCAGTTGGGCAGTATTCTCGCTCAAGGTGGTTATACGAACAGCCATTGTGTACCTCCAATATGGCGTAAGTATAGCGCCAGCATACTCAAAATGGAAGCGCTTTGTCTACCGTGACAACGAAGGGGTTCTTAAGAGATAGCGATTGTCCTCGGTGGGGAACACCTCCCTCAGAGGCAGGGTGCAGCCAACCTCGATGGCGGTGAAGCCGTATTTATCTCGAATGCGGTCTATAGCCAGGTTGAGCCCCTCCAGCAGCTCAGCCCAGGGGTCAAGCATATTGAGCTGCCTTCCCTCGACCAGGTGCGATACCCCGATGCCGATGAGCCGCACCGGCACAGCCCTCTGCTCCAGCGCCTTATCCAGTAAGCCACATCCAATTTCGAAGATAGTCCAATCGGTATCGATAGCTTGCTTCAAGGTATGATTACGGGTTATGGTCTGGAAATCGGTGTATCTCAGCTTCAGGGTTATGCACCTCGCCGATTTGCCCTGGTCGCGCAGTTCGGCGCCTACCCGCTCGGTCAGGTAATGCAGCACTGATTTGAGAAAGCTGCGGTTCAAAGTATCCTCGTTGAATGTGGTGGAGCGGCTTATGGACTTGGGTGGGCCGAACGGCTCCACCTTGCTGTTATCTATGCCGTTGGCGTAGCGATACAGCACCTCGCCCTGTATGCCTAAGGATTGCTTTAGAAAAGGGAGAGGCAGGCGGCTTAATTCGCCTATAGTTGAGATGCCCATCCTTCTCAGCGTGCTCTCAGCTCTAATTCCGACAAATGGTAGTTTGGAAATCGGTAAAGGGGCGAGGAAAAGCCGTTCCTCGCCCGGTGGGATCTCTATCAGACCATCGGGCTTGGACAGACCGGAGGCGACCTTGGCCACTACCTTAGAGGTTGCGATCCCTACGGAGGCTGTTATACCCAACTCGTCTTTTATCCGGTGCTTTATGCCCAGCGCAGTCTCCCTGGCAGGACCGTAGAGTGGCTCGAAGCCGGTGAGGTCCAGATAAGCCTCCTCCAGACCTATAGGCTCGATGTCTGGCGTGAGCTCGCTCAGCATCGCCATGAACTTCTCAGAAGCGTCGCGGTAGTGATGGAAGTTGCCACTCAGGAAGATGGCGTGGGGACACAGACGATGTGCCTTGCCCAGAGGCATGCCTGATTTCAGCCCATAGGTTCGCGCTTCATAAGAGGCACAGGCGACCACGCCACGTCCCTTGGGGTCGCCGCCGACCACCACAGGCTTGCCTCGCAGGGCAGGATTGAGCACCTGCTCCACAGAGACGAAAAAGGCGTCTAGGTCGATATGAAAGATGCAACGAGCCATTTCATATTCTTTGTAAGAACATATGTTCTAAAAGATTATAGTCCTATCGCTTGCTTATTGTCAACAAGTGGGGTGGAATCATTTTGAACCCTCTCAGGCGTTGATTTACCAAAAAAGAATGGCTATACTATCAACCACTTCAGACAAAATAAGCGGAGGTAAAAAGGGAGGAGGTTTAAAAATGCCTGAGCAGGAAGTTGGTAAGGTGAGCACCTTCTTCGCCCGCCCGGTAGTGGCAGGCATCGACCTGACTGCGCCTGTCAAGGTCGGTGACAAAATCCACATCAAGGGTCACACCACCGACGTTGAGGTTACAATCGAGTCGATGCAAATCCACAACGTGAATGTGCAGGAGGCAAAAGCCGGGGATTCCATAGGAATCAAGGTCCCTGACAGGGTACGATCTGGAGACCATGTCTACAAGGTCACTGCATGAGGTCTCCACGGGGTTGGTAGGTCACTCAGCGCTCGCTAGTCTTCGGCTACTTGGAGCGAGGTATCTCTTTGCCCAAGTTAGCCATTTCGATGGCATGCAGCGCAGCCTGGGAGCCGTAATTCCCTGACTTTGTCCCAGCTCTCTCTATGGCTTGTTCCAGGTTGTCAGCGGTGATAACTCCCAGGATGACCGGTATGCCGGTATCCAGGCTTACATTGGCAATGCCCTTGCTGACCTCGGCAGCGATGTAGTCGAAGTGAGGTGTTCCGCCACGTATCACGGCACCAAGGCAGATTATCGCATCGTATTTCTTTGACTCAGCCATCTTCTTGGCTATAAGAGGTATCTCGAAGGAGCCAGGCGTCCAGGCAACATCTATATCTGCCTCTTTGACACCATGGCGAGCGAGCGTATCCTGGGCTCCATCCAAAAGCTTGCTGGTTATGAACTCATTGAAACGAGAGACCACTACCCCGAACTTGAGCCCCTCCCCTACCAACTTGCCTACATAACGCTTAGCCAAGATTCACCTCCCCAAAGTTTTTAGCGTTCAGTCGAACAGCCACTGCTGACTTCCGGAGCAGATGCTCCAGGCTACCTATTTTATTAGAGGCTCACTCATCCAACTTGATGAGATGGCCCATTTTCTTGCGTTTGGTTTCCAGATATCTAACGTTCTGCGGATTGGGTTTACAGATAATGGGCACGGTCTCCACCACCTTCAGCCCATATCCCTCAAGGCCGATGACCTTCCGGGGATTATTTGTAAGCAATCTAATGTTATGCACTCCAAGGTCTGCCAAAATCTGTGCCCCGATGCCGTAATCACGCAGGTCGCTGCCGAAGCCGAGTGCCTCATTGGCTTCCACGGTATCCAATCCCTGGTCTTGCAAAGCATAGGCGCGAATCTTGTTGTGTAGCCCGATGCCACGTCCTTCCTGTCGCATATAGAGGAATACCCCTCGTTCCTCGGCAGCGATGGCCTTCATGGCAAGGTCGATCTGCTCGCCGCAGTCGCAGCGCAGGCTATGGAACACATCGCCGGTGAGACACTCGCTATGCACTCTTACTAACACGGGCTTGTCGCCGTTCAGTTCCCCTTTAACCAATGCCACGTGCTCATCGGGGTCGATGGCGCTCTTATAGGCGATGGCTAGGAAATCGCCATACTTGGTGGGCAACTTAGCCTCAGCCACCTTCATGATCAACTTCTCGTGGCGACGGCGATGGGCGATAATTTGGGCCACGCTTATCATATTGATGCTGTACTTGGATGCCATTGCTTCCAGCTCGGGCCCCCGTGCCATGCTGCCATCCTCATTCATAATCTCGCAGATAACCACTGCCGGGTAGAGCCCTGCTGCCTTCGCCAAGTCTACTGATGCTTCGGTGTGTCCGGCACGAACCAGAACGCCGCCATCCCTGGCCCGTAAGGGGAACATGTGGCCGGGACGAGATATATCTTCAGGTTTGGTAGCAGGATCGATGAGCACCTTTACCGTGGCTGCACGGTCATGTGCTGAGATACCTGTGCTCACCCTATGCTTGGCTTCCACAGACACGGTGAACGGGCTGGAGAACTTCGAGGTGTTGTCCTGAACCATCATGGGAATCTTCAACTCATCCAACCTCTCGCCGGTCATGGCTATACAGATAAGCCCTCGGGCGTGCTTGGCCATGAAGTTGATTGCCTCAGGGGTGACCTTCTCACCAGCGATAACCAGGTCACCTTCGTTCTCTCTACCCTCATCATCCACGATGATGAGGAACTTCCCTGCCTTTATATCTGCAATTGCCTCAGGTATCGCTGCTAAAGTCATTTCATAACCTCTAAAGTCTAGGTAGCCAGAAAACCGTGCTTGCCCAGGAACTCAAGGCTCACACCGGCCTTACTCTCCCCTCTCAACCTCTCCACATATTTAGCGATTATATCAACCTCCAGGTTGATTACATCTCCGGGTTTCTTAAGTCCCAGTGTAGTATGTTGCTGGGTGTAGGCAACAAGAGAGACCATAAAATATCAGTATCGCAATAGATGATAACGGTGAGGCTGACGCCATCAACAGCGATAAACCCTTTCTCCACTACATAACGCATTATGTCTGAGGGGGCAGCGACTTTCATCAGGATTGCTTCTTTCTCCGGAACCATTGAGCTGACCCTCCCAGTCCCATCCACATGTCCCTGGACGAAGTGCCCCCCAAAACGGCCATCCGCGGGCAAGGCCCGCTCCAGATTGACACCATCGCTAGGGCGCAGAACACCCAGATTGGTGCGGCGCAGGGTCTCGGACATAATATCTACAGAGAAAGTACCGCCGCTGATTGTAGTAACTGTGAGGCAGGCACCGTTGATGGCGATACTGTCGCCCAGCCTTGATCCTTTAAGGACATCGCCAGCCGAGATAGTAAGCCTGGCTGGCTGCAGCGACTTAACAGTGCCTATCTCTTCGATAATGCCGGTGAACATATACGGCCCCTCTTGGATTTAGGCATACCTCTCCTAGGTATGGTCATTCTATCACCTCACTCGTCTAAGTGCAACTTCTAGGTTCGGGAGTACAACCATGACGACTCGGTAATAAAACGGTAGGGGGCATCCGTGCCCCCTACCGTTTTAGGGTTGCCCAATTCCTAGAACCTGTCCTCTTACTTGATGGAGTAGGCTACCTGCACTGTGACTGTCATTTCTAACTCACCCGCGCTGATGGGGGTGGTTCCCGAAGCGCCCCCGGCAGCGTAGTCTTTTATCGCATATGGTGTGGGTATATAACCGCCGCTCTCGCTTATGTAGAAAGCCTTCCCCAGTGTTATATTGGCTAATCCGGCCATCTGCTCTGCTTTGGCTTTGGCATCGGCCATGGCCTTCTCGCGAGCCTGGGTGTAGTAGGCAGTCGGGTCATCCACAGTGAAGCTGATGCCGCTGACACGGGTCAGGTTTCCCCCCGCCTCGGCTGCAGCGTCTATGATGGTGCCGACTTTGCTCATGTCCCTCATCTTAGCAGTCACCGTGTTGGTAACTTTGTATCCGATGGTGATTTGCTCGTTGGTATCAACATTCCATTTCGTCACCATCTCGATGCTATATACCGTGGTCTGGATGTCTTTCTCGGCGACGCCATTTGACTTGAGTGCAGCCACTAACGCAGTCATCGTGGTCACCGCCTCGGTCTGTGCCTCTTGCACGGTCTTTTCCTGAGCCTCGACCCCTAGATTCAACATAGCGAGGTCTGGCACAGCCGTCACCTTACCTTCACCGCTTACCCAGATGCCTGTCTGCTGGGTGTTGGATCCGCCCCCGCTGGTCTCAGTGCAGCCCACCAGCAGCAGAGCCATCACTGCAACCAATGCTATTACCAGTAACAGTCCCTTTTTCATCAGTGCTCTCCTTTCACCAGATTTTTATTTGTTTCCTTTAATGAACTTTCCCTGCCCTCACATCCTTTCTGCGTTGCCTTACTGAGAAGATTGTCAGCGTAGCCAGGGCAAAGACCACTATCCCCATGGCTATCTCACTCTGGCGCAGTGGCCAGCTCACTGTTGGATTTCCAGGTAACGATGGTGGCCCACCTTCGGCTTGTGTGCCGGCAGCGGTAAATCCGGCTCCTGCCCATGAAGCATTTCCTTCTGTGATATTTCCCTCAGAGATATTACCCAAGCCCTCCGACGTTGGCGCAGGAATAGCTTTGGCAGTTACATTTGCTCCCATGTCGGTCATATTACCTTCCCCTTCAGGGGTGGTCACGAACACAGTATTGCCTGTGGGCGCAAGAAGTATTCTATTTCCGGATCCAGCCTCATGTCCAAATACATTGAGGAAATCGCCCGCTAGCAACACCACAAGCACTATGGTAGCAACTGCCGTTGCCGGACGCAACCAGCGGAGGCTTGAGGGCCAAGGACGCCTTCCCGCTTGGGCTCGGGCACCGGGATGGTGAAGGACCTCGGCACTGATACCTCGGGCACCCTGTGCAGCAACCGCACCGTCATGCGCAGCGATTCCAGCTCCTTTGAGCAAGCCTCACATGACTCGAGGTGGTGCTCGACAAGCCTTTTGTCCTCGCTACCGAGGCGGTTATCTATGTATTCAGAGAGCATTCCCTGTATCTTTCGACATAGGGGCTCCCTTCTGGATCGAAACATTTTATTCCCTCTATTTATTTAGACGAAATTTAGGCGGTAAAAGTTCCTCGCGCTGGAGTAAAAAGCCTTTTAGGCGTGTCCGCCCTCTGTTCAATCGTGACTTGACAGTGCCCAGAGAGTTGCCTGTCATCTGGGCAATCTCTTCGTAGCTAAAACCCTGAATATCAGAAAGAATAACTACCAGACGCTGGTCCTCTGGGAGAAGGGCCAAACCATCGTTGAGGTACCGCCCCAGCTCCTTGCGTAAGGCGTAATCCTCCGGAGATTCAGCATTATCGGACTCGGGGAGAGCTTCGGGCTCAATCACCAGGGTGTCTAGAGAGATAACGCGGCAACGCCGGGCCACTCTCATCTTGTCGTGGCAGGAGTTTGTGGCAATACGCAAAATCCAAGCTTTAAAGTTGCCGCCTCTGAACCTACCGATAGCTCTATATGCGGAAAGGAACGTGTCCTGGCTGGCATCCTCGGCTGCCTCAGCATTGCCCAGCATCCTCAAGGCGAGGTTATAAACCAGGCGTTGATACTGCTCAACCAACAGGTTGAAAGCATCTACATCGCCGTCACGGCTTCGAGAGATTAAATCATGTTCATCCATTAACGCTCCACTTGGGAAATAAAGTATACTTCGGTGTGCTTGACTGAAAGGCAATATCTTATTTATACTTAGTTCTGTTGTTTTGTTCATTTTACCATGTTTAGCTAGTGCAATCTAACAAGTTGATTCTGGACAATTTGGCAATTGTTAAATATGGAGGGATTGGACAAGGGGTTTAAGCCCCTTGTCTGAGCTTATGAAGCTGAACTCTCTATTCTTCGAAGTATTGGAAATCTTTATCATAGCGCTAGTCATCTTCTTCGCCATACATTTCATGGTGCAGAACTTCAGCATTGATGGCTGCAGCATGGAACCTAATCTCCATGGCGGCTGTAGTGAGTCTCAATATCCGAATTATCATCAATATGTCTTAGTCAACAAGACTGCCTATTGGTTCGGCCACAATCCGAAGCGAGGGGATGTGATTGTCTTTCAAGCGCCGGATCGGCCGAGTGACGACCGTGTCAAGAGGGTGATAGGACTTCCTGGAGAGACAGTAGAGGTAAGAACGGACGGCAGTGTCTATATCAATGGGGATAAACTCGAAGAACCATATCTGCCTCCGAACCACGGTGGCGCCAGCTACGGTCCCAAGATAGTACCTGATGGGGAATACTTTGTTATGGGAGATAACCGCAGCGTCAGCTATGACTCCCGTGAGGTAGGCCCGGTCCCCCGTAATAAGGTTATAGGCAAAGCATGGCTCATCATTTGGCCTTTACATGATTGGGGCTCTGCCCCCAACAAATCGCTGGAATTAGCAGCATCTACCCCGTGACTCTTTTTATCCCCTTGACTTAAACTTTGGCATAAACTACAATCATCTCTGATTTAGGTGTCCTTAGAGAGAGGCAAATGAAAAAAGACCTGATGGAGATCTTGGCTTGTCCTGTGTGCAAGGGTGACCTTAAACTCGAGGTGACAGAGGAGGACGAGAAAGAGGTAATCACAGGGACATTGAAGTGCCTTAAGTGCCGGGAGAACTATCCTATCAAGGATGCAATCCCTAACTTGCTGCCACCTGAGCTTCGCAGTAAAACTTAACTTCAATACAAAAGTTAGGAGGTAAGAACAGATAGATGAATAGATTCCAAATAGGTGGTGCGCTGATTTGTTTCGGATGTATTGTTCTTGCCGGCCTTTTTATATGGGGATTGGTCGCTGGTGAGCCCTGGCGCTCCTGGGCTATCGCTGCCCCCGTTATCGTTGCTTTCCTAGGAGCCCTGGGGATAGGGTTCTCCATCGGGCGGCTGATGTCGAGTACGGCGGAAGCCCCTTCAACTCAAACCAAAGAGAAAAGCGCCGCAGGCTCTACTTCCTGAATGGCATTGCCTAGAGTTGCCTCTACGGTATATAGGTAACCTTCGACTCTGGGGATTCCCAAACCTCAACCTGTGAGATAATCACACCGCTTAACCGCCTCTTAAGCTCTCTGTAGATGGTTGCTGCGATGTTCTCCGAGGACGGATTGATTTTATCGAAGGGCTTAATATCGTTCAAACAGACGTGATCGAACCGCTTCAGTATCTCACTGACATACTTCTTTAGCTCCACAAAATCGTAGGCTATACCGATTTCATTAAGCTTCTTAGCTTCTAAAGTCACCACAACTTCAAAGCGGTGCCCGTGCAATGCCTCACACTTGCCGCCGTAACCCCTTAGGTAATGGGCGGCATCGAAGTGCTGCCTTACTGATACCTGGTACATATCTCCTCCCAAAAAGCTGAGAAATTCTAAATACTAATATCTAAACTCTGAACAGGATTTGAATTCGTCTAGATTTTGAATTCAGGGTTTGCTTTTAGGCTTAACTCACCTATCTTTTTTACCCCTCCTCAGCCTTCTACCCTAAGAGCAAATCGCTGACCTTCTCGTGCGTCAGCGGATAAACCAACTCCGGAGCAATTTCAGCAAGTGGGACGAGCACGAAGGCGCGCTCAGTAATACGAGGGTGAGGGATAGTAAGTTCAAGCGTATCGATAATCTGGTCTCCGTAGAAAAGGATGTCTATATCTATAAGCCTCGGAGCGTTTTGGAAGCTGGGTTGCCTCCCAAGTTCGCTCTCGATGCCCTTTATAAATCTGAGGAGGTCGAAGGGATCGAGCCTTGTATTCGCCGACAGGACTGTGTTGAGAAACAAAGGCTGCTCCTTGTAATAGAGTGGCTCGGTCTCATAAACGGATGAGACCTTCCTGATGGTTATCTTCTCGGATAGGCGGTCTAAAGCCTGACGCAAGATTGCCCATCCTGTCACCCAAATTTGAGCCCAGGCCGAGGTATACCTTGACTCCAGTCACGAGGGCTTGCCTCTCACGATGGCATCGCTCATCCTGACTACTCGCACCATCTGGGCTACATCGTGCACCCTCACTATATCAGCTCCGTTGGCAATACCGATGGCTACTGTAGCCGCTGTCCCCTCCAGGCGCTGGTCCACAGGTAGATCGAGCACGTGCCCGATGAACGACTTGCGCGAGGTGCCCAAGAGGATAGGACGTCCCAGCATCCTCAACTCCGCCAGTCGGCGCACAATCTCCACATTTTGCTCCAGCCGTTTTGCCGAAGCCTACGCCGGGGTCGATGATGATATTGTTCCAGTCCACGCCGGCATCCAGCGCCATCTGAATGCTCTTTTTGAGGCTGGCGATAAGCTCGGGGAAGAAGTCATGAAAGCGAGATTCCCTCTGATTCTGCGAGATGACCAGCGGCACGCCTGCCTCAGCCGCTACCCGCGCCAGCTTCGGGTCTCGCTTCAGTTCCCAGACATCGTTTATCATTTTCGCCCCCGCCGCCACTGCCTTGCGCGCCACCTCCGATTTATAAGTGTCTATGCTCACCGGCACAGGTAATTCGCTAGCCAGCCTCTCGATGACCGGTATCACTCGCCTCAGTTCCTCGTCAGCGGAGACAGGCTGGAAGCCGGGGCGCGTGGACTCCCCGCCCACGTCTATAATATCAGCGCCCTCGGCAGCGAAACGCTTCCCCTGGGCAATAGCGGATTCCGCGTCGCGCAGCCCGTCGCCGGAGAAGGAATCAGGGTCGACATTAACAATGCCCATAATATAGGTGCGCTGGCCCCATTTGAATTCCATTTTGCCGCAACGAGTGATACCTAATGGCTTGGCTTGAGTCGATGTTCATGTGCAACTCCACGTTCTGCTCCCTACATTATAGCATGACGTCCTATCTCCGCACATCGGTTTACTGAGCATGCCTTATTATGGTACAATTCAATCTGGAAAGATAAAATCTCCAGGCTGTCAGGTCACATAATATGCCGATTTATGAATACCGATGTGGTAAATGCCGACGCCGCGTGGATATATTTGTCCAGGGATTCTCTCCACCCACCCACCCGAGCTGTAACAAGTGCGGCAGCAAAGAGTTGAGCCGCATCTATTCCTCCTTTGCGGTGCGCAGGTCCAAAAACGATAGAGGCGTCTACGACGAGATACTCTCTGACTCCAAACTCACGCACGGGCTGATGAGGAATGACCCTCGCGCCCTCGCCGAGTGGAGCCGTAAGATGGCGCGCGCCACCGGCGAGGATGTTACCCCCGAGTCCGAGGAGCTTCTCAGCCGTCTGGATGCGGGCGAGGACATGAACAAGGTGGTAGAGGATTTCAAACAGACTGAAATGGGAGGAGACACGGAAACAGGAGGCGCGGAAGCGGAGTGAGCAGCTATGCCCATCTATGAATTTTTCTGCAAGTCGTGTCACCAGAAAGCAAGCTTCTTCGTAAGGAGCTTTAACCCTCCCCAGAACCCGGTATGTCCTGCCTGCGGCAGCAGCGGACTCGACCGCTGCATCTCCGGATTCGCTTACCACAGGACAACGAAAGATGTCTGGGAACAGTCCGGCCCGGCTTCTGCAATCCCTAAAGACCCTGACTACTACAAAGACCCGCGCAACATCGGCAGATGGACCGAGAAGAGGCTCAAAGACCTCGGCGTGGATATGGATAGTGATGAATATAGAGATACTTTCTCGGGAGTTAAAGAGTCAATCGCTGCCGCCAGAGAAGGGGAAATGCCTAAACCACTGAAGGAGTTGCTCTAGAGCTGCCTCGATATGCTGCGTATTGTTGATGCTAACCTCAACCGTATCGGCGAGGGATTGCGCCTCATCGAGGATATAACTCGTTTTATCTTGAATGACCCTGACATCAGCGAACAGTTGAAAGCCATGCGCCATGAACTGCTGCCCAAAGGCCGATTAGCTCAAAGGAAGCTTCTGAACGCTCGCCGGTCAGATGATGATGTGGGTGCCTTTATGGATGTCGGTGATGAGGCAGAGCGGGCCGATGCCGTAAGCCTGGTTAGTGCTAACTCGAGGCGTGTACAGCAATCTTTGCGTGTCCTCGAAGAGGTAGCCAAAATACGCGGCCAGGAATTGGGCCTAGACTGGGATAAGTTCAAGCACGCCCGGTTCAACCTATATACGCTTGAGCAAAAAATCGTACTGAGGCTGCTTCGCCTCCAAAAGATGGAGAGGATAGCAGGGCTATATGTGATAATAGATGCCGAAGCGCTGAGGGGGCGAAGTGAAGTCGAGGTCGCCAGACAGGTGATTCAGGGTGGGGCCAGGATGATACAGTTCCGCGATAAGCTGCGGCCCAAAGGGATGCTGGTGCCTCTGGCTCGAGAACTCCAGAAGGTCTGCGCTGAATCTGACGTTCTTTTTATTGTTAACGACTATCTCGACCTCGCTATCGCCGCCGATACCGATGGGCTCCACATTGGGCAAGAAGATTTGCCGTTCTCCGTGGCCCGAAATATGCTGCCGGCAGACAAAATCATCGGCTGCTCTTCTGCTACGCTGGAAGAGGCCATTGAAGCCGAGAAGCAGGGAGCTGACTATATCGCTGTAGGATCGATATTCCCTACACCATCGAAGACGGTGACAAGGGTTGCCGGACTTAGGATGCTGCGACGGGTGAAAAAGAAAGTGTCGGTGCCCGTAGTTGCCATCGGGGGCATAAACGAGGATAATGTTGCTAACGTTATCAACGCCGGCGCCGACGCAGTGGCTGTGATCAGCGCCGTGCTCGGTGCCGACGACGTTAAAAAAGCAAGCGGTCGTCTGACGGCGATAATGAATAGAGGGAGTGCCCAATGAACAGGCCTACTTCAAGACTCGATTCAGTTGGTGAAAAAGTGCGTGGTTATTTTGCCGCCGAGGACGGCGCTCGTGAGAAGGGGCTGGGACTCTCCCGAGAGGTTATCCGCTTCAGTGCCAATGCTATCCGGGCCGTGCATCGTGGTGAATTCGATCAGGCGAGGGAGCTTATAAACTCGGCTAAAGCAAATGTTGCGGAGATGGCCCGCACCCTCGCGCAGCACGGCGAGCTATTCTACGGCGGCTTCGTCCACAATGCTCAAAAAGAATATGCCGAGGCCTGCATCACTCTGTCTTTGGTCGCGGGTGAGACCCTCCCAGACCCCGACGAGCTGGGCGTCAGCTATGCTGCTTACCTCAACGGTCTGGGCGAGGCTGCGGGCGAGATGAGACGGCACCTGCTAGACACTCTGAGGGACGGTGAGATCAAGCGTTGCGAAGAGGTACTCTGGGCTATGGACGACATCTATGGCCTTTTGGTGACCATTGACTTCCACGATGCCCTCACCGGTGGCTTGAGGCGCACCACCGATATGGTTCGTGGCGTCCTTGAAAGGACCAGAGGCGACTTCACCATCTCCTTGAGGCAGAAACAACTGGAGCAGAGGCTAGAGGAGTTCGGGGACAAGTTGCACAAGAAGTAAGCAGAGGACTCTTTACTTTGTCGAATGGCTAGCCCTTTTAATTTTCATCAGCCGTGGAAGCACACCTTCACATCCGATACCCAATAGCTCCCCGTGAATCGTCATTGCCTTATCCACCATACTACGATGTTTGCCGGAGCTTTTGTCAGAAAATTGCTGTTCCTTCAAGAAATAGTTCCTAATCTCGACAACTTTTTGGAGAAACTTAGGCAGTTCATCCTTAGCCCATTTTTTGTCACGATTATCTATTTTGAGCCCCTCTATCGACGCTCGAACTGATGTATTGTTCAATAGTTCATCCTTCATGCGAGTGAGAACCAATTTTACATCACTTCGTCTAACCGTAGGCTCCAGGAGCGGAAAGGTTGCTGCTAGTTCAGGTTCAAGCAGTTGCCAAATATCTTTGATCATATTATCTAACTTGTTATACGCCCACTGGGTTTCTGCGTCCACAAGTATTTCCCCAGTTTCCTTCCATCTCCTCCCAGAGGCTAACGAAGAAATCTCTTTTCAATCTCCCTTTCGTTTTAGCCCTCTCAATCGCCTCTGTGGTAAGTACAGGCACCGGAGACGAGACAATTGTCTCTTGAACCTCAGCGAAGGTAAGAGCTTTCTCCCAGTACTCGGCGGCACCAAATTTTTCGCCGTTGCCATCTCTGATAGAATCAAGCCAATCATAGAGATCGCAGTCTCCCAAGTATTTAATCGATGAACACGCGGCTTGTATACTACCCCAATCCCTAATATCTTTAGAATGTCTTTTTACTTCTTCAAAGATGATAGCGACTTCTTGAATATCGTAGGCTTTCCCTGAATGAGGTAGATATGGCTCGAAGTCTAATAGTCCTGTTGGTTCGACCTCAAAGCTCTCTGAATTATTGCCATTAAGTAAAGCCCTCAGTTCCTCTATGTCCCGAGACTTGGCAGGATGCATTGTAGCCGCGCAAATATACCAAGCACCATTTGTGATAAGCGCAAAAGCCTCTTCATAGTTCCCTTGCTCAGCACGTACTAGTGAAAGTTCTATATCAGTGATACCTCTCACTAAGACCGCCGAGAATATAAACAAATCCTCATAGAAGTATCGATTACCCCAAGCATCTGGGGCTTCTACAATCTCATCTACCGCACTGCTCCTATCAGCCACAGTCAGTTGATATGCTCCCTTTGCTTTTTCAAGAATGGGTATGGCGCTAGGGGTCTCAATGACTGGCAGATCAGGACGTATGAGGCAAATAGCGAGCAATCCAGCCAGATGAAGTTTGACAAAGGCTAAATCTTTCAAATCCCCTGCTTGGAAACTAGGCGGAGGACTATAATCTAGGAGCCTCCCAATTCGTCCAAGCTGCTGGTCGCTCAAAACTGGCGAAGAGCCTTCGCTGAGGTAAGTACCCCAGAAAGCAGCCAAGGCAGCCTCACGCATTAGAGAATTCTGTTCAAGTTTTGTTAAGCAACTGTCCAAGTCAAAACCGTCATAATGCCTTTTTTCTTGAAGCCACTGGAAAACTTTTGCTTTCCAGTAGATCCGCCATAGATATGATGGAGAGTGAGCATTATTCAGTTCCATATCGTCACCTGACTATACAATTATTTCACTCAAATAATACCACAGTTATTCAAGCGAGGCTGCTCAAAACGTAAGCGCGGTAACATATATATCCTTTATATCCTTACAGTCAAACAACAAAGCACACTTGACTTTTTGCCTTAAAGACGTCTTGATTGTAAATCGGGTATATGAAAAGTTCACAGTTGCATAGAGACTGAATGAGTTTTACCGGGGTTGGAGGAAGCTTCTCAATTCTTAAAATCTCACAAGATTGGGGATTTAGGGCGGTTGAAAATCTTATGATTGCAGTTTCCCTATAATCTCCTCAAGTTTCTCTGGGTCAAGTCCTCGCACTATAGCACGTTCCATCATCCAGTTA
>CAWHAI010000021.1:0-50996 GCA_963827295.1 uncultured Chloroflexia bacterium | reverse complement strand
TCTTTCTCGCGGCCCAGCTTGCGCAGCAGCTCTTTCCTCATGCAATGGTTCATAACAACTGTGAGACCTGCCTTTCTCGCTCTGGCATCAGCCTCTTCATTAACAATGCCTTCCTGCATCCATACTGCTTTGGCTCCTATGGCAATTGCCTCTTCTACTACAGGCAGCACGTCTTCAGAGCGGCGGAAGATATCTACAACCTCGACAGAGACTGGTATGGACGTAAGATTAGGGTAAGCGGTTTCCCCAACGACTTTGTCAGCATTAGGTGTTACCGGTATTACACGAAAGCCCTCTTTCTTTAGAAAATCAGCCACCCTATGGCTGGGGCGCTCGGGGTTCGGTGAGGCACCTACTATAGCGACCGTGCGATACTGGCTCAATATCTTTTGAATGTCCTGGCTATCATCACTGTTCACTTAATTCTCCCCCACACAGCCTGAACTGCTGTATTTGGCATCGGCCTCCATAGCATACCATATCTAATCAAGTAGCATCTCCAAGTCATGGGGTTCAGTGACCGGCATCTTACAGACACGATTTTCACAGACATACACAATAGTCTTTTTATCAATCATGCCTCTATCTCGAAGCAAGGGTATATCTATTTCAGTCGGTTCATCCTGGTTACTGACTGCCAGAACTTTGTTAGGCAAATAGCGTTCGTTTATTACCCTCATCAGTGATTTAGTCGCCGGGTCTCCAGGGCAGCCCATCACTGCTATCTCTAACGGCTTGGTTAAATACAGATCCAAGGCGCATAACCAGTGCCCGAAGCCAGGAGGATACCGGAGCATCGAACCTTGAGCCGAGAGAATGGCAGTGGCTGCTACCTTCTCGTATTCCTTATTGTCGGTCAATCTTGCAAGCTCGATAAGGACAAATGCCGCTGCCGACGACCCAGAGGGCAGTGCATTGTCATAGATATTCCTAGGACGAACCAGAACGGTCTCGTGTCCGTGAGCAGTATCGTAGAAATATCCCCTGCCCTCATCCCAGAACTGCTCCAGCATAGTGTCTGCCAGCTTTTTGGCGATATTCAGCCAGAGCCCCTGAAAGGTGGCCTGATACAGCACAAGTAACCCCTCGCAGAGCAAAGCATAATCTGAGAGAAAGCCATTGACCTTTGCCTGTCCATCTCTGTAGGAATGCTTCAGGGTCTCGCCGTCGTACAACGCTTTTGTCAGGAAGGTGGCATTAGCGATAGCCGCCTTGAGGTAATCATCGCGCTCAAGAACAGATGCTGCCTCGGCCATGCTAGCGAGCATCAGACCGTTCCAATCCGCTAGCACTTTCTCGTCTCGATGCGGCAGCACCCGTTGTGCTCTCTTTTCTCTCAGTCGCGCCTTGGCTCTGGCAATCCTGGCTCCCACCTCCTCGGGGGTTATGCCGAGTTCCGCTGCCAGCGACTTAATTTCCAGTGCCTGACTCAAGATGCTTTTGCCCTCGAAGTTGCCACCCTTCATTACTCCGAAATACTGAGAGACCAGCTCGCCGCCTTCCTTGCCCAGAGCCTCCAATATCTCTGCAGGCGTCCAGACGTAGAACTTACCTTCCACACCCTCGCTGTCCGCATCCTGAGATGAATAGAAGCCGCCATTTTTATCTGCCATCTCGCGCAGAACGTAGTCCAGCGTCTCCTCTGCTATGCGGCGATAAAATTGCTTACCTGTGGCCTGATATGCATGGAGATAGACTCGGCTGAGCAGGGAGTTGTCATAGAGCATCTTCTCGAAGTGAGACACCAGCCAGCAAGCATCCACGCTGTAGCGATGGAAGCCGCCTCCTATCTGGTCGTAGATGCCACCCTTCGCCATCATCGACAGGGTTTGCTCAACCATAGCCAGGGGAACTAAATCGCCTGTACGAAGGCACTGCCTCAACAGAAACTCGAGAAGCATGGGCTGAGGAAACTTAGGAGCCGAGCCAAAGCCGCCGTTCTGTGCATCGAACGAAGCCCTGATGGCAGTGTAGGCGATTCTGGGCATCTTCTCCGTAAGAGGCTCAATATCTTTATCTGGCTCGGCCGAGCGATTCAGGTAGGCAATTATCTGCGTTGCGGCAGACTCTACCTCGCCCTTGCGTGTCTTATATGCCTGCACCACCGTCTGCAGGACTCGCGGGAAGCCCGGCAATCCACCTCTGTCTTCCGGAGGAAAATACGTGCCCCCATAGAAAGGCATCTTCTGAGGAGTTAAGAAGATGGTAAGAGGCCAGCCGCCGCTGCCGGTTATCGCCTGCACTGCATCCATATATATTGCATCGAGGTCAGGTCTCTCCTCGCGGTCAACCTTGATGTTGATGAAATTATCGTTCATGAAGAGGGCAATATCTTGGTTCTCGAAGCACTCTCGTTCCATGACATGGCACCAGTGGCAGGCAGAATATCCTATGCTGAGCAAGATAGGTTTATCTTCGCGCACAGCGCTCCCCAGGGCTTCCTCGCCCCAAGGATACCAGTCCACAGGATTATGGGCATGCTGTAGCAAATAAGGGCTCGCCTCGGTAATCAATCGGTTAGGCACAACCAAAAACCTCAATTAACGCCAATTTTAAATACCGCATTCGGTTTGGTATGTGACTTTAGTCTCTTAAACGCGTGCTAGCTTTATTTCTACTGTAGGGGCGTAAGGCCTTGTCCCCTACTTCATATCGTATTTGTCTCTCAGTATCTGCGACATCTCTCGTAGATAGGCGAATGCCTTGTCGACAAGCGATTCCTCGATGGTGGAAGCAGGGTCTCTTTCAGCCATAACACAGGCTGATTCGTTAGCAGCGCCCACCTGCCCTATATTCTTGAGACAGCATCTCGCCGGCGCGAGCAACGACTGCGCTGCAACCTGATTAATTGCGACCCCGCTGGTGTGAGACACAGCCACCCAGTAGTCTGAGAGCAGTATGCTCAGGGACTGCGGGGTCTCTCTGCCCAAATTTGTGGAATCGGTGGGCACTATGCCCCAGCACATGATACCACCATTGCGGACAAACCCGCCGACAGCGCTAGCATATTCCCTGGGCATAACACCCAACTGGTAGGCATCAAAAGAGAGTATCGAGACCCCCAACTCCAGTAGAAAAGGCAGATTAACGTTAGCGCAGAGATGCAGCGCTCTGGGTCCCTCGAGCCCTTTAATGAAATCGCGATAGTCACTGCGCGCCTGGGTATCATTATAGCCAGATAGGCTGCTGAACACCCATCCCAACCCCGGTTCATCCACCCAGACGAAGGCGTTCTCATTTCTGCGGCGAAGCTCCTGATACTGGACGTTTACCTTCCTTTGAATGAAATCGAACAGAAGGCTCTTCACTTCCTCGTTGTATATAATAGGTTTGGCGTTTTCATCCACTATCTTGAAGCCAAAGCTGACGGGTCCCGTGAGTTGGCCTCTGATGGCAGGATAGTCATTCAGTTCCTTGGACAGGAATCGATGGTAGACAGCAGAGTACTCTCTGCTCAGGGTGAAAGTCTCGATATCGCCCAGTTTTTGAGAATAACTAGCGAGTTCCTCCTCGAATCTGGCTGTATCAAAAGCAACCCTCTTGTTCTCTGTGTCTACGGAAATGCCCGGGAAGTTCTGCGAGGATTGAGCATACATATCCTCATAGAAGCTCACGTTAGGAAGCTGGGGCCAGAAGGGAATATCCAGACTGAGGGCAAGCTCGATCGCTCTATCTATATCGGTATGCGGCATAATGCCCATAGCCGTAGTTTTACAGCCTGCATAAAGCTTCATATGTCAATCGTCCGAAAAAAGAACCCTACAGTATCATCATAGGTATAAATGGATGAAGAAATCATAAAATGAACTGGGAAAAGGTTGAAAAGTTATGACATTTTCTGCTCGGTTTCCTGCCACTGAATGACGGTGCTTGACCATGCCTGACTTATCGCTGCCTCCAGCATAGCCTGCTTGGGTTCGCGTACATTCAGTGAGGTCTGCAGAGTGCGGTCGTTGAATTGCTGTAGAAACGCGCATTGTTTGCGAAAGGAGAGCAGGGTATGCCGTTCGCCACCGTAGATTACGTAGTCCACTTGCTGAAGATGAGGCTCCAAATGCTTCCGCACATGCCCGCAAACCCTGGTAAAAAAGTACTCCATCTGCTTCTCGCGGTGCCGCTCGAAGCGGTGGGCCGAGGAGCCTCCCTGTCGGTGCCGCGAGTGCACTAGGCCTGTTCCCACCTTGCTGGAGAGCAGCTTCTCCCCCTGAAACACGCCGACGGCATAAGCGCCCAGACGCAGCAATATCAGGGCGACTGTGAACTCCTGTTGCAGGAGCGAACGCAGTGGCTCCACATCGTAGCCGCTGGAGAACAGCCGCCCTTTCATGGGGAATGGCGGCAGCGCCAGATATTTCACTTGCTCTCCCCAAAAAATGACAGCGCCCGTCTTGGAGCGGGCGACAGTCTCAGTGATATCGGGCAGGGCTTCTTCTATCCCTGGGCCAAGGGGAGACCTGAGCATGTTATCGACCTCAGACGCGGGCGAATCATGGGGTATATATAGCGAGGTCGCCGTGATGGCCGCAGCCTCCAGCTCATCAAGTAAGCGGAGCATCCTTTGCCTGGTGAAACGGCGTCGGGATGGCACTAGCATGAGCTTACAGCTCCACCACCGTCACACCGTCACCGCCCTCTCCTTTGCCCCCGGGGCGGAAGGACTTGACCAGCGGGTGAGAGGCTAGAATATCACGAACAATCTGGCGCACCACGCCGGTGCCAAAGCCGTGGATGATGCGCACCTGGCTGAAATTGGCAACTGAAACATCGTTGAGATAACTATCTAGCTCAGGGGCAACCTCCTCGGCACGCTTGCCCCGCAGGTCGAGTTCGTACGACCTTGTTTTGGGGCTGAGGTCCTTCTTCACCACGTGTGACACAGGCAATGCCTTCCCCGCAGATGGCATCACTTTATCCACGTTGTCTATATTCAACCTGAGTCTGGTCTGGCCCACCTGAACCTCGAACTGACCCTCGCTGTCCGGCAATGAGAGAACATTTCCCCACATCTCCATATCCCTTAGCCACACCCTATCGCCTACAGCGATTTTGCCCGCTTCTACCTCTTCTTTGGGCACATCTTCATGAGCAGGCCTGGGCTGCCATTTCTCACTCTTCAGTTGTTCGCGTACTTCTGCCAGCGCCCTCTTAGCCTGTTCGATGCTTTCCTGTGACTTCGCCTTCTTCAACTCCGAGGCAACGTCGCGAATCTGTATCTGCAACTCGGCCGCCTCTTCAGCAAGCCTGTCTTTAGTCTCTCGAAGCAGGCTCTGTTCGCGCTCTTTTAATTCCTTAAGCTCGTGTTCCAGACGACCTCTCAGCTTCTCAGCATCGTCATTCTCTTTCTCCAAGGCGATGCGCAGGGCTTCTATCTTCTGCTTCTCGCCCATCATATCCCTCAGCAGCGCTTCTATCTCCTGAGTGCCCTTTGTCAGCGTCTCCCTGGCAACAGAGATTATCTCGGGGGACAACCCCAACTGCGAGGCTATGGCCAGGGCGTTGCTGCCTCCAGGTATGCCCATGGTGAGATGATATGTCGGCGCCAGCGTTATGGGGTCAAAGTCCAGTGAGGCGTTCTTCAGGCCAGGGGTAGTGTGTGCGAAAATCTTAAGGTCACTGTAGTGGGTTGTGGTCACAGCCATCGTTCTTCTCGACAGGAAATGCAGAAGGATAGCCCGCGCCAGAGCAGCGCCTTCGTTGGGGTCGGTGCTGATGCCCAGCTCATCGAGAAGTACCAGGCTCTTTTCCGTGGACGCCCCGATAATACGCACGATATTGCCCATGTGAGAGCTGAAGGTGGAAAGGGTCTGCTCAATGCTCTGTTCGTCACCGATATCTGCGAAGACGCCATCGAAGAAGGGTATACAGCTCTCCCCCGAAGCAGGGATAGGCATGCCCGCCTGAGCCATCAGGGTGAGCAGCCCGATTGTTTTGAGGGCCACAGTCTTGCCTCCAGTATTCGGCCCCGTGATGACCAGTATGGAGTAGTCCCGCCCTATCTCCACCGACAGAGGCACAGCCTTGCCTTTGAGCAAGGGGTGCCTGGCGTTGACCAGACTGAGCACGCCGTCCTTAGCAATCACGGGCTCGGTGGCCTTCACTTTCCCTGCATACCTCGCCTTCGCTAGTATCAGGTCTATCTCAGCGAGAAGCTCCACGTCCTGCGATATCTCGGCCTCATGCGTTCCCACCTCAGTGCTGATGCTCAGGAGAATCCGCTCCACCTCTCGCTTTTCCTCGATGGTAAGTTCTCGCAGCTCGTTGCCCAGCTCCACAGTGGTCCAAGGCTCAACGAACACCGTAGCCCCGGTATTGGAGATGTCGTGGACTATGCCCTTGATTTCCTTTCGAGACTCCGATTTAACTGGGATGACATAACGGCCTTCCCTTTCGGAGATGAATCCCTCCTGGATAAATCTCCGTCCCCTGGGCGACTTCACAATAGCCTCCAAGCGGGTAAGCAGTTGTTGTTTGGTCTCTTTCAACTGATGCCTTAGATCGGACAGCTTGGGGGAAGCGGAGTCCATTATCTCGCCGGTTGGGGTGATGCACCTGCCGATCTCGCTTTCAAGGGATGGCAGTTCCACGATGTGGTCTGCGATATCCCACAGCGAGGGAAGTTCCTTACCCAGCTTGCGCTGATTGTTGCGTACATACCGCGCCGCAGCTAAGGTCACCTGAATCTCGACAAGGGCCTGGGGGTCTAGGATTTTGCCTATGGCCGCCATCCTGGCAGCCTCTCGAACATCGAGGGCTCCCCTGATAGAGAAATCTGGCTCCAGGGTAAGGAGGTGGCGCGCTTCGGCTGATTGCTTCAGTAGCAGGGATATGAGAGCGGGACTTGGCGATGGCTGGAGATTCAGGGCAAGCTCACGGCTCGCCGAGAAGGCGGTATAGCCGGCCAGGATCTCCCTGATTTTGGGGAATTCCAGCATCTCCAGGCTTTTATCGTCCAAAACAGCACCTTCACAATTATGTATTATCGAAAGTATATCACATCATCGCCTGATAGACGTAGAGGCTACCCGCCGCTCACCTTTCCTGCTTTAGGAGTCGTCACAATGCCTGCATGCATACAAGTTCAAAGCTAGCAAGTCGACGGTCACATGCACCACTTAAATGTTAGGACTTGTTGATAATTGAGCCAGTAATGTTATGACTTTTTAACCTTTTTATGAGTAATATTAACGCAATAGTTTTAGCGACGAGTTCGCTCCACTAGTATGGTATAATTATAATCGCTTAACGAATTGCTGAGGAGATGAACATATTTATCAGTGTTGTTACCTCAGGGTTGCTACTAGGGAGGCCAAACTTGGTAGTGAAGGCGATAGGCAAGGATTGAGATTATAAAGGAGGTATCCCATGACACACTGGATGTGTACGACCTGCGGCTACTATCTTCAAGGACCACAGCCCCCAAACCGGTGCCCAAGTTGCAATCAGGTTTGTGCTTTCAATGATGTCACTTGCTACAGGCCTGATTGCGGCGGTGAGAGCAATGTGGACCCGCTGCTGGTAGGGGCTACCCTGGGAACCCTTACGGGAGTGAAAGCGCCACAGGCCAAACCTAAGATCGCGCACACCCCAGTGGAGTCTGTCCCCATCGCTGAAATCATGAGTGGGTTGAACGACAAGCAGAGACAAAAGGTAAGGAACCTGGGGCGCGTCGAGACCTATGAGCAGAACGCTGTCATCTGCACCGAGGACGATGAGTCGCGAAAGCTCTACCTGGTAGAAGAAGGTCAGGTAGCAGTTCAGTCAGAACTCGGCAGAGGAATGCGCATTCCCATCACTATAGTGTCAGAGGGGCAGGCCTTCGGCTGGTCAGTCTTGGTGCCGCCTTATAAGCTTACCGCCACTGTAACAGCGTCATCAAAGACACGGGTCCTCGCCATCGAACGGGAGCCCTTGTTATCGTTGATGAAGGCAGACCCAGCACTGGGGCTGACTATAATGCAGAATGTAGCTAGCATTATCTCCTCAAGGCTGCGCAACCTAGAGTTAGAGATGGTCGGGCTAGTCCAGCGCACCCGCTAGCGAGTGTAGCTGCAAAGGTTTATAATAGCCCTGGCGGAATGATAAGGATACTTGTACTCACCCAGGGGCCCTACGGCGAGAGGATTGCGCGCAATCTACGAGCGAATGCACCGTCCGACTGGAAAGTCGAGGAGTTCGCACTCCCCAAGAGGCTGCCTGGCCTCATCGACGAGCCAGAGGAGTACCTGCCCGCTACAGTGCCAGAGGCTGATATTTTACTCTCTGCAGGTGAATCGCCCGGTGCCGCCCAGCTTATACCAGCCTTTGCGAAACGCTCAGGGGCACGCTCGGTCATCGCGCCCATAGATAACAGCGGCTGGCTGCCTCCGGGCCTGGCTAACCAGATTAAGACCGACTTGTCGGAGATGGGCGTTACTGCAGTCTTTCCCAAGCCATTTTGCAGCCTCACTGAGAACAGCTACGGCTTCCGCCGCAGCTCCCAGCCCTATAAGGATGATTTCATCTCTAAATTCGCCCGTCACTTCGGCAGGCCTAAGCTGAAGATCAAGATTAACCCCCAGACCAAGCTTATAGAGAGTGTCGAGGTAGAGAGAAACTCAGCCTGCGGCTCAGTGGCCCACGCAGCAAAAGGATTAGTCGGCATCTCCGCAGACGAGGCCGATATCAAAGCCGGGCTTATCCTGCATCACTACCCTTGCCTTTGCTCCATGAACCAGGAGTGGCTCGACGACAGGCTTTACGATACCCTGATGCACGCTAGCGGCTACATCATGAACGAAGAGGTAGCCGAGCAGGTGAAGCCTTTCAAGACGCCTCCCCAGTACATCAGCCCCAGTGAACGTGTAGAGGAGCAATAAATTAAGGCCAGCCTTGGCAACTTGCCAAGGCTGGCCTCACCACCCAACTACCACCCCACCCCACTTACTCAATTGGCTAGCGCCTTCTTTGATGACCAGCTAGAACGGGCTCCCTTTTCTTCATATGTTGCATACGTGGCTGTTCCTTAACCTCCACTATAGTCTCCATGTCATGGATATAGCCACACTGGAGACACTGCTCATACCAGCCGTTCATATCGCGATCGATAAAAACATCGCCTCCACATTTGGGACAGCTCTTGAATCTCCACATTATGGCTTCACCTCCCCCTCCACGTCTCTTCGACCTGCCCACCAACTTCCACCCCTTCGCAATTCAAAGACAGTCTACCCCCACCAGCGCTCTCTGTATGTGACTTTTGTCTCAGAGAAAAATTTGGTATCCTATTCCCAAGAGGTCAGAAGGGTTTAGGAGGTAGTTACATATGAAACATATCAGATGGCAGATTCTCTTGGGTCTGGGTTTGATCCTGTTGTCGGCAATTCTTTACTCTATTCACTACGCGATTTTCAAGGATGCACACTACATCTACCTTTATCTTCTGGGCGATATCGCCTTTCTCCCCATCGAGGTCTTGCTAGTTACCCTCATCATCCAGCAATTGCTGAGCCAAAGGGAGAAAAGAGGCCATGCGGGAGAAGTTGAACATGGTCATCGGTAGCTTCTTCAGCAAGATGGGGACAAGGCTTTTGACCTACTTCTCAGACCTCGATCCAGAACTAGAAGCCATAAGAAAGCACCTCATAGTTACCAACGATTGGTCTGATGAGGAATTCTCCAGCGTTAGCAAACGCTTGAAGAATTACGACTATAAAGTCGCGATCAAAAAGGTCGATCTAGTAGGCTTGCGCACATTCCTGATTGGGGGGAGCGAGTTCCTGCTGCGGTTATTGGAGAACCCAACTCTGCTGGAGCACGAACCGTTCACAGAGCTTCTCAGGTCGGTTTTCCACCTGACCGAGGAATTGGAAATGAGGGAGCAGGTTACGCAGTTGTCCGATAAAGACTACGAACATATCGCCGGCGACATAAAGCGGGCTTACACTTTGTTGGTGCAGCGATGGCTGAGCTACGTTAGATACCTGAAAGATAACTATCCTTATTTCTTCTCTCTGGTTATGAGGACTAACCCCTTCGACCAGACCGCATCCCCGTTCGTAAAATGAACCGTCTGGCCTTAGCTTGTCGAAGGGCCTACCTTATGTCATTCCTGCACAAGCAGGAATCCATAATCCCCCCTTTGATCAAAGTGGGCAAGGGCGATTGGGTTCTAAAGCGAAGTATTGTTCGTAGGGGCACGGTTTACCGTGCCTCTACAATCATCGACGATATCCATAAATAGGCATCAGCTTCTTGGTTTATTGATACCTAGCCGCTCCTTATCGTCGTGTCCGTGTGTGGCTTCGAGCACATGTACATGTCTCTGGTCGCCGAAAACAACGATGCCGAAGGTTTCCAGCAATGCATCGTGCGTCAATACCTGCTGCGGCGTCCCCAGAGCAACTACCCTGCGGGCCAGCAGCATTACCTGGTCGCAGAGTGCTGGCTCTTCCTGGATATCATGCGTGGCCATGACGATGGATACTCCCCGGCGCAGTTCATTGTCGATTGCCTGCAAGTAGAGCTCTCTGCCTCCGGCGTCCAGGCCTGCCGCCGGTTCGTCCAGTATCAGCAGGTCTGCCTGATGAGCCAGTACCTGAGCCAGATAAGTCCGCTGTTGTTGGCCGCCGGATAAGGACCGCAATGGAGACTCCGCTAGCTTCTCGATACCCATGGCGCGCATGGCAGATAATACGATTTCATCATCTTGGCGGCCCATTCGTCTCCATAATCCATGTGAGGGGAATCGGCCCATGCGCACCACATCGACAGCACGCAGGGGAAGAACAAATCCCGAGGCATGGAACTGTCCCAGATAAGCTATTCTGCGGGGATTGCTGCCGGGACGCATTCCGAATACCGATACTTCGCCTCTCAGAGGCGGTAGCAGTCCCACAAGTGTTTTCAGAAGAGTCGATTTGCCTGAGCCGTTGGTGCCGATAAGAGCGATAGCCTCTCCCTGTCTCAGCTCAAAGCTGATATCTGCCACAACCACCTCATTAGAGTAGCCGATACCGAGACGTTTGGCTTGGACGTACGGAGCTCTATCCGTGCTCGGCGCAAAGGCCTCGCTTTCTCTCTTTGCTGAAGCAATAATCTCTTTCTGACTATCCATGTGCTAATTCCTGAGGACGAGCTGCACGGCGGCTGCGCAGATTCTGGATAATGAATACCATAAAGAAGATTGCCACAGTCACTATCACTATTGATGCGCCGGCAGCCAGGTTGAAGTGATAGCTGATCAGTAAGCCGAAGTACATTGACAGCACACCGAAGAGCATCGCCCATGCCATCATCGACCTCTATCCGTCGGGCCATAAGCGCCCCGGCGCCGGCGGGTGCGATGAGCATCCCGAAGACAAGTAAAGTGCCCACGGTTTGGAAAGACACGATCACCGTAATCGCAATCATGAAGAGCATAATATAATGATAGCGGCGTGCTGAGAAACCGGCGACCTGCGCTTGCTCAGGATCAAAGCTGAGCAATAAGAACGGGCGGGCGCAGATAATAGCTAGGACTCCAATAACGATCGTGGCTGCGAGTTGAATCAGGATGGCTGGGATGCCGATGCCCAGAATCTCACCAAACAGAATGCGGGTCAGGTCGCCGCTGAAAGAGTTGGAGCGGGATACGATTACCACGCCCAGGGATAGCATCCCGATGAATAGGAGTCCGATGGCGGTGTCCGAGGATAGTCGCGAACGCTGTGTAATCAGGGTGATGCCGCCAATCATGGCCGCTGCCCCGATAGCCGCTCCAAGTATCCCCGGGAAGCCCACCAGAATTGCCACCGCAATGCCGGGCAACACCCCGTGAGCCAGCGCATCGCCGATGAAGGCCAGTCCACGCAGGATAACGAAAGTACCGGCAATGGCGCAGGCAATGGAGACCAGAACCCCGGCGATGAGAGCGTGGAGCATAAAGCCGTTGGATGAGAATGGCGTCACCAGCCAATCCATAATGCAACCCCTGCTATTTCAATGCGTTGGTAATAACACTGGCGATGTTCCTCAGGAATGTAAAATATGAGCCATCGCTGGGCAAGGCATGTGTGGTCAGTTCAACCACCTTTACCCCTGTTTCATCGCCTATCGCTTTAGCCACCGCCGGCGACGTGCCCAGTTCGGTGAATATCGCCTTGACCTGGTTATCTTCGATGGCCTTCTTAAGCGCAGCCAGGTTTGCCGCCGAGACCTCCGCCTGCGTCGACAGACTGGGTATGATTACCCCTACAAGCTTGAAGCCATAGCGCTGAGCAAAATATCCCATCGATTCATGGCCCGTAACCAACTTACGGTTTTCCGGAGGTATTGTCGCCATCGTATCGGCAATTTCTGTATTTAAGCTATCCAGCCTGTTCTCCAGGTCTGCGGCCTGGCTGCTGACATCCAGATTCAAGTCGTTCATCAGCACAGAGGCAAGTCCGCTGACTACGCTCTTCATGGCTATCGGGTCCATCCACAGGTGTGGGTCGGCTGCGCCAACAACCTGGTCAGGATCGCCGGAAGGAATCCCCTCTCCAGGCCCGACATGACGGACAGTAATATAGTCCGAAGCAGTAAAGAATTTCACGCCGCTGTCTCTGGCCGCCTGTAGCGTCTTTTCCATGCCGCCTTCGAGCCCCAGCCCGTTTTCGATAACGAGGTCTGCCTTGTTTATCGCTTCTATGTCTTTAGCAGAGGGTTCCCATTCATGCGGGTCCAGTCCATTGGGAACGGACACCGTTACAGTTGCCTTGTCGCCAACCAGTTCTTTCACTATAGAACCGAGTATGGAGTAAGTGACAACAATGGACTTGGTCGGGCTGCTGCTTGATGGTTGACAAGACAGCGTGCCAGCAAGAACCAGCGCGAGAAGCATGGATACCAGAATATACTTGCCTCTCATCGTCAAAACCGCTGAAGCTAATTTAGCAAGCCTATTTGCCACCGCTATTCACTCCCTTAGAGCAATCACGGCAGTGGCCAGTGAACTCGAGAAGGTGCCCGTCTATCTCGAAGCTGGTCTCCTGAGACAATCTTTGCTCAAGCTTGCTCAGGTTACAATCGGTGAAGTCGATAACAGCTCCACAGTCAGAGCAAATCAGGTGGTGGTGGTGTTCCGATGGCCTTCTCATCAAATAGCTTCGGCAGTTGCCTCCGGCATGTACCTCACAGATAAGCCCTAGTTCAGCTAGTATATCGAGCGTACGATACACAGTGACTAACCCGATACTAGGGTGTTCTTCATGAACCTTCTCATATATGGCGGCGGGGGTGAGATGGTCATGGCTGAGCGCGATTATATTCAACACGGCTCGCCGTTGCGGTGTAATTTTATAGCCGCTCTGCCTCAGTATTGATGCTATCCTATTCTGAGTAAATCTCATCTCAATTGGTAAATGAAAACTATTTTCAATTGTTAGATTAACACAGCAACATTTTCTTGTCAACAGCGATATTCTGGAGGAGGGCCCGGAACCCACCTCTACGTTCTTTTCCCTACTCTGGAGTGTTATAATAATCCCGGCTAGTGAGTTTGAAGAATGGAGGATTGAGGTGAAATTAGTTGGCGATTTCTATGCATATCTTTGGCCCGGTGTCACCATGCAGGAGATGATGCGATACGGGAACAACTGCAACTCGTATCTTGTGGCAAATGCTCTTCCCCAGAGCAAGCACATCCTGGTAGACCCCGGACAGGTGGTAAACGAAACCAGGCAAAAATGTCTGGACAGATTGATCTCCGAGATGAAAAAAGATGGACTCAAGATTGAGGATGTTGGCTTAATAATCAACACACACGCACATCCAGACCATTACGGGGCCTCTGAGGAGATCAGGAAAATGAGCGGGGCGCAGGTCGCCATCGGCAAAGAGGAGAATGAATTTCTTCAACTGGCCAGCGGAGAGATGTCCCAGGCTCTCAAGTCGATGGGCTTCGAAATGCCTGAGATTCACCCTGATTTATATCTCACGGAGGGCGAGCTGCGTTTAGGCAAAGACCTGGTCGCCCAAATAATACTTATTCCCGGCCACTCCGATGGCCACATAGGCATCTATTGGCCCAAAGAGAAGATTTTCATGGGAGGCGACCTAGTATTCGCGGGGAGCACGGGAAGAGTAGATATACCAGGTGGCAGCTCCGAAGCTCTCAAGGCAAGTATTGAAAGGATAGCGAAACTGGACATTGAATATTTACTCACCGGTCACCAATACGGGAGTCCGGGAATCATAAAAGGGAAGGAACAGATAAAACACAACTTTGAGATTATCCGGAGAGAGATTTTCCCGTATCTGTGAGCTTGCTAAGGGGTTCACCACGAAGGTAAGGATTGAAATGGCTGAAGATAATGAGAAAGTAAAAAGCGCACTTGAGATAGCACTGGAGAAAGCTCAGAAGCTGGGTGGCATATCCTCCGATGAAAAACAGAAGCTAAAGGATGAAAACCTCGAATCGGTTGGGCTAGCTTTGAGTAAACGTTATCTGAAGGGATTGCCCGTCCGTGATGTCGAGATAGAGTTGGGAAAATACAAGGAGGACCGGAAGACAATCGTCACCTATTTGTTGTCTTATCTTGTTAATGAAATCGATATGGGTGACCCGGATGGGGCTGAGAGGATACTGGAAGCTATTAACCATTTCGCAGGAGCCCCCGCTGCTGAGAAAATCGGCAGTCTCCTCAATGAGTGTCGAAGTGCTATGAAGAAAGCCTGGCAGAAAAATCAACAGACGCTGGGAGCAGCCAAGCGGAGAGAATTAGCAAGGCTAGGAATCTCCGGCTCCGCCATTAAGCCTGCGATTGAAGGCAGCCCCGAGTGGCTTGAGGCCAGACAGCAACTGCACTCGGACTATCAAAAGCGCCTGGAGGGGATAAAATCTTCTCTCCAGGCGCTCTGATGACAACATCGAAAACGCCTTACAACACAACTTATTTCAGTACGAAGCTAAACCAGGTATACCTTTTGTTGTCTACCCTTTCCCGATTCTGAACACCTTGGTGCCGCAGTTAGGGCACGCACCCTGGGTTGCGGGCTTGCCATTCTTCATCTTGATCGACTTCGCATTCTTGATCTCTACCTTTTTGCGGCATTTCATACAATAGGCTTGCATCTAGTTACTCCTTTCTTTTTACTCTTGCGAAGCAGCGTAGCACACTATCGCGTACGTGTCAATAGGTTCAGGAGAGTTTTTTCAAAAAATCTTTTGACAGAGTAGCTTATATCGTGCTACCATGTGCCAAACTCAGAGAAAGCAAAGCACATGGTGAGCCAGGCACCAACATTCATCGAAGAGGAGAGGCTAAGGGTACAGGGCTACAGGCTCATCGCTGGCGTCGATGAGGTCGGCCGTGGCCCGCTGGCTGGCCCAGTGGTGGCAGCAGCCGTCATCCTGCCCTACGATGGGAAGCCCTCCTGGATACGTCTGGTTCGAGACAGCAAGCAGCTTACGCCATCGCAGCGTGAGTCTATTCTCAACTGCATGATGGAGACTGGGGTAGCTTTGGGGGTGGGGGTGGTTTCCCATGAGGTCATCGATGAACGAGGCATCGCCCCTGCTACCAGGCTGGCTATGCGCCATGCCATCGAGCAGGTCTCAATACGCCCTGAATTTCTTCTCATAGACTATGTACGTCTACCTGACGTACGCATACCTCAAAAAAGCATAATAAACGGAGACAGCCTCTGCCTGTCCATAGCCGCGGCGTCCATCGTTGCCAAGGTCACCCGCGACCGCCTCATGGTGGAGTTAGATAGCCAATTCCCTGGCTATGGCCTGGCTCAACACAAAGGGTACGGCACCAGAGAGCACCTGGAGGCTCTGAGGAAGCTGGGCCCCTGCCCCATCCATCGTAAGACCTTCGAGCCGGTGCGGGGACGCCTGTTCTCAAGTTAGCAAACGGCAATCAGACTCTTAGAAGCAGACGATGTTGCAATCCCGGCATACCTCGCACTCCGCCCCCCTCCCGTCACTGTGCATAGTGGCATAACGCTGGCGCTCCTCAGAGAGCCACACCTCAGCAACCGTTTGATGATTCAAATCGCCGAATATCTTTCGGCCCAGCGGGTCCATGCAACACAGGTTCACCCTGCCATCCCAGAGCACAGTCATGTGGCTGGTAGCGTGGATACAATGCGTGAAGTGTACTTTGTCCTTATTGTAGGTTAGCCCGGCAAAATTGAGGTGCTGGAATACATAGGGCGAGCGGCACGAGGAGCTCGATGTCGCTTTACCCCATCTGCGGTTGAAAGCTGCCTCTTCCCCCTTGGTGATGGAGGGATGCTGCACCAGCGACACGCTGTGGGAGATATGGAGCGCATCTACATAGTCTATCATCCTGGCTACATATTCGTAGTCGCCAAGCCCTGTCAGCCTCCTTCTAGTCTCCACCGAGGCACCGTTTGCTGAGACGTTGAGGTGGAAATTGGGGATCTCAGCAAGCTTCCTGATTATCTCCTCCGTCAACTTGCTGCCGTTGCTATAAAGATGAATCTCAGTTTTGGGTAAAGCGGCGCGCGCTTCTTTTATCCGGTCAACCATCTGTGGGTCGAGAAAAGGCTCACCGGTGAGCATGGGGATGAACGTTTTGGGAGCCGGGTTAAGCTTGGTGGCGTCTATCAAAATCCTGGTATAAAGCTTATCGGACATAGTGCCATGCTTTTTAATCTGGTCATAGGCGCAGAAGATGCACCGCGCATTACAATAGTTCGTGGTCTCAACCTGAAGAACTTCGAGCATCTATTTACTTTCCCGGAGAGTCCTTTCCTCTTGGTCAATATGACGATATGGCTTTGTTTTATCTCATGCACTTCGCTTATCTCGTTCTTATGCTTATCTATTATGCCATTGATAGTCTTGGTAACCTCCGGCAGGTCGAAATTGTAGTCATGGAAACCGACGCTGCCCCCGGGATCAAGATGACGCCAGATGAGATTGAAGTCACTTCTCACATAGCCAGACTGGTGGTTTCCGTCTATGAAGCCGAAGATGAACCTCTGTCTCCTGGGGAATTTGACCCTCTTTGAGTCCTTATTGACGGTTACGATATTATCGAAACCCCGCGTTGTCTGTAGATAGACCTCCAACTGTGAGCGTCCCCCGAAGAAATGCCTGGTAGATGTCGCACATCCTGACCCCATTTTTATCCGGAGTTTTGTCACGCTCGGGATCGAAAATGTCCACGGCGTATATCTTTTTACCGTATCTTCGGGCGAACCTCGCCAACTTCACGGTGCCGCCACCCATAGAAGGCGCCGATCTCGATGATGTCCCCTTCTAGCTTCTGTAACCCGCGTTTTCTCATGAAGTCTATGAGGACTTCGTAACCCACGAAATCATTAGGAACATTTCGAGGCAGGATTTTCCAGGAACTTCTTCAGAACCAGGCATTGAACTTACCTCAAACTTTGGACAAGGCTGCGATAGCCATTATTAATGCTGCTGATGTCCAAGTCGCCCTCTCTTCATCCGGCGGACAGGGCAACTTCTCGGGGAACTTTATCCCCCGGCAGAAGCCAGGCTTATTATCTCGAAGCTTTAGAGTCCAATCAAGCAACTTCCTTGCCCTCTCGTGTTCGCCTATTAGCGCTAAAGCTATAATCAGTTCGCTGGTCTCAGCTACAGCGGTAGTATCCTCGTCGATAGCGACCCTGCATCCCCAGTTATCGATTATAAAATCTGACCACTCTTTATCTATACGTTCCTTCGCCTCTTTGCCCTGGAGCACCCCAGTTAGGACAGGGTAAAACCAGTTCATAGCATAACGGCGCTTGTTCTCGCCCATCTTGTCGAACAGCTCAGGGAGTTCCCTCATCGCTTTAAGTAGCCTGGTGCTCGCTGCCCCCCAGTCAGGCCTCTCTACCCCCAGCGTTTTCGCAATGTTTATACCGTTCCTGATACTATTCCAGGTGCAACTAGATGCCGTCATCATAGCCCCTGGCCAGGATTTCCCATTCGGGCTTAAAGCCCAGTATATCTCTCCTGTGGGCTGCTGCAAGCTTAAGGTAAAATCTATAGCTTTCTCCACCATCGACCACATCTCGCGGAGGAAGCCCTTGTCTCTGGTAGCCAGATAATGAAACCACACGCCAGTAGCTATATAAGAGACGAAGTTCGTGTCCTTCGTCTGATCATCCTGCTTTCTCTGTGGGTAGCTGGAGTACCAGCTGCCATCGGGATTCTGCGCCTCGAAAGACCATTTATAGGCCTTGGCAGCTTCATCGAATCTACCAGCGAAATCCAATGCTATAGCACATTCCACATGATCCCAGGGATCTGTGATGGCTCCTCGAAACCAGGGGATGGCTCCGGAGGGAAGCTGCTGGCTGATGATAAAGTCTGCCTGTGCTGGACTAGCTCCTGAAGGTCGTCTCGCGTTCACCTTGAGTCGAAGCTCCCATTGCTTCGGATAGGGTAGCAAACACGGGCAGTGTTGTCAACAAAAAGGGGCGGGTTTGGAACCCGCCCCTACAAAAAGTCGATATAGCTATAGCTACATAAATTCCACAACCACCTTACCGAGCACTGGCGAGACAAAGTATCGCATAAAGGGCAGGAATAAGTTAGTGTAACGCCTGGCCAACCCCTGGGAATAGTCCTTGATGTAGTCACCAAACGTTTTCCTCTGGAAGTTAAGGAGTGCCTGAGACTTGGAGGTGTCGTACCAGTCCAGGTAATAAGGCTCCTGCGTGAATTTCTCAGCTGGCGGCAGAGGCAATCCCATGACTCCTAGAATATTGCTGACCATATCTCGGTACGACATTCGCTGGTCGGGCCCGCCGCTAATAACCAACGTGTCCCCCTTTAGAGCACTGAAGTTCTTCACGGAATTGAGAATCGCCAGAGCTAGATCATCAGGATGGCAGAACTCAACCCGATTGTCCAGTGGAACACTGAACATGCGCTTGAGGTCACTTACTTCGAAGTCAAAGTACATAATTGCGGTCAGGCGCAGGATGAGGTAATCGATTCCCGACTTCTTTGATCAGGTTTTCAGCTTTAAGCTTGGTTTCAGCGTATGGCCCTTGAGGGTAAGGAATATGTTTGTCCACACAAATGGGCTCATTAGCGCTAGGTGTAGGGCCGAACACGGCTACCGAAGAAGTGAAAATGAAGGGAATATGTCCGCCTTCTTCCTTTATCAGGTCAACCAGAATCTTGGTACCCCCCACATTGACCTTGGCAGTCAGTTCGGGCTTATCATCCGCCAGAGGGGGCAGTATACCAGCCATGTGCACTACAGCATCTACACCTTTTATTGCCCGCCGTACTGAATCATGTTGCGTGATATCTCCCCATATAGTTTCCGCTTTTCCGCCAAGTCGTTTGACGCTCTCACGGTTGCGGGGATTATCCAGGTCGAACACCCGAACCTGGAATCCATCATTCAAGAACGCTTTACATACATTGATTCCCAGACGACCCGCTCCACCTGTTACCAGCACCCGCATGCTACGCCTCCTGTATCCTCCAATTATTCAGTGTAATTCGATATGTACCGGAGCTTCCTGCATACGAGCCCCCTTGAGTACATTCGAATCTCCCAGAGGCTCTGTAATTATCGTTGACTCACCTCTATTAATTTGTATTGTCGAGTACTTACCTGGGGCGTAATAAATCAGAGCCTCACCATAATCCTCTGGTCTGAGCCGCACGGCGAAGATATAAGCTCCGTCATCGGTCTGGGCTCCTTCAGATACAACCCCAAAGCCCCGATAACGATGCCCGGTATTAGTCACGGCCACATAAGGGGAAGTGAATCTCCGCCAACCCGGGCTCTTTTTCAGCGCAAAGGTGAGCAGATAATGAACATCAGTGATTTTGGTTGTTTCGGATGGTCTCAGGTTGCTTAAACCCAGTACTCCTCCGCTCAGAAAATTGCGAGTGAGCTCGAATACCTCGTCGTATTTACTCCTGATGTTGTTAATGTTAATGTGCGACCTGTTAACAACGGTGAAGTAAATGCTCTCCGCAACCGACCGGTCGGGATGAAGCCTGGCTAATTTGGTCGAAGTCATGTCTATGAGACCATCGGTATAACCCCAGGAATGCCCGCCTACTGAAGCAAATTCGGGGACAGTAGAAGACTCGACCTTTGTATTTAAGTCCCAGAGTAACTTGCTGGCTGGCCGCAACTCCCAGGCCACCTGGGGGTCGAATTTGCTGGGCCATAAAGAGAGCATAAATGGGTCAGATTATGGCTCAGCGGCCATACTTGTAGCAACCCCATATGAGGGGTAGCAAGGGTTAGCAACTTGTCTACTCTCGATTTGCCGCCGTTCGCGATATACTGACGGGCTATTATTCCACCCATGGAATAACCGATTAAGGAAGCGCTGTTCTTGCCTGTGATCTCGCTTATCCTGTCGATTGCCTGCCCCAACCTTGCCGCATAGATTGTCATCGTATCCGGCGTACCTCGAATGCTATCCGCGTACTCGAATTGCCAGACATTGTAGAGACTGTCTTTTGTCTGCAACAGGTCGTCCAGCTTACCGAATTGCATATCGCATCTGCCTTTTTTAGTGGCTACCCGGGAATCTGAAACCATGAATTAAAACAACGTTTTGTGTATCGAATAAAGGACCTTTATGCCACAGCTCCCAAGCAAAATCTCTAGGCCCGTAGTTGAGCATCCGATATTTAACACTGATGTCTTGGTTATCAGCAGGGCATAGAGCGCATATACTTTCCTCTTCGATGGTGCTCCAGCAACCCCACCTTTTAACTCAGGGTTATAACATGCTACGCGCGAAGGGAGAGCAACCTTGAGGGTATAAAGTGCCCCCGCAGGTAAGGATAGTACATATTCCCCTTTTTCATCTGTACAATCTATTGCCACAATTTCGTGCCCTATCAAAGCGCTCACTATTGCCCCTGGTATGGGGATATCCACATTGGCATCATAAATTTCATCTCCGTCTTCGTCCTTGTAGACAGTGCCTGAAATAAGAGCTGTTGATGTAGATGTTAGAGTGAATTCATTTAGTTTGTCGGCAATCTCTTGATTGGCCAACCCCCGGCCAACCGGAGGGAGCGCATGTTGCTCTCTTTTAGTTGGCACAATGTCTTGTAGTTTCCACATGATGTTCATCCCCGATCGTTCTGTCGATAACCCCCAGTCGACTCTCCTGCCTTCAAGAGCGCCTCAAGCACTTCTGTGACCAGCAGCAGCTTGGTGGGCTCTATCTCACCCAGCAGTTCCCTGGCGCGGTCGCGAGCCAACTGCCACAGCCCGCCTATCAGTTTCTGCCCCTTATCCGAGAGACGACATAGAACCACCCGCCTATCGTCAGGGTCGTTCTCCCTGAGCACGATCTCTCGTTCCACTAATCGGTCTACCACACCGGTGGCCGTAGCCAAGCTCACATCCAGTGCGGACGCTATGTCGCTCATGCGTGTAGGGCCGCTCATGAAAAGAAGCAGGACAACCTTGAGCTGAGGCATGGTCAAATCCAACTGGAGCCATTCTGCGGGCAATATCGGAATGAGTTCGCGGAATGCCTTTTCTCCGAGCTGGAGGATACGTTCTATGAGCTCCTTTTTCTGGGACTCCTTCATTATCTGAAGCCTCCTCTCTGGAGTTCAGCCTAGGCATTTAGTAGCTACAGTACAGTACTTTAGTAAGTGCAGCACACTATTTTTGCTTAATGCTAATCATTTGCATTATACTAAATATTTTCTCGGGTGTCAATACAAAATGGGTAATGAGGCCAAAATTGGGAGGAAAAGTAATATATTTGTAGATTGAAGAATTATTGCTGCATACAGCTACCACACTTTCCTTGACAACCAAAGGGATAGGAGCTTATCATAAACTCAAATTCGTATTAGGTTTGTTGATTTTGTCAGATCTAGCTACACTTCAAGCTATCCTCGGCATCAGTTTCAAAGATGACTCCCTCCTCCAGCAAGCTCTTATCCATCGCTCCTATCTTAATGAAAACCCCGCCTTACATCTAGTTTCTAATGAGAGACTTGAGTTCCTGGGTGATGCCGTGCTGGGCTTTGTCGTTGCTAACGAGTTATATTGCCGTTTCCCTGATTTCTCCGAGGGGGAATTGACAAATCTCAGGTCGGCATTGGTGCGTGGGGATACGTTGAGCAGGATCGCTTTATCGTTGCACCTCGGGGACTATCTCTACCTAGGGCATGGTGAGGAGGAGAGCGGGGGACGCACCCGCTCCAGGAACCTGAGCTGTGTTCTAGAGGCTGTTATTGGTGCCGTCTTCGTTGACCAGGGCTTTGATGTCGCCAGAAACTTCACCCTGAATATATTGGGCAGCAAGCTTGAGCAAGCAGCCACGGAAAAATCGCAGTCTGACTATAAGTCGAGGTTACAACAGATTATTCAATCGGAGAGTAAGACTGACCCCTGTTTATCGTACCGTCGAGGAGGTTGGCCCCGACCATGCCAAGGTTTTCACCGTGGAGGTGTTGGCCGGAGACGTCAGTGCTCGGCCGGGGCAGTGGCCGAAGCAAACGGTCAGCAGAGATGGATGCAGCAAGGCAAGCGTTAGAGGACTTAAAGGGAGGATAATAGGGCATGTTTGGCCTTTTCAAAAAGAAAACAGAAAGCGGAGTAAAGCGCACACGCGAGGTCTGGTGGGGGAAGGTTGCGCACCTCTTCGACCGCCCCACCTTCGGCGAGGAGCTTTGGGATGAACTGGAGGAGCTTCTTATCTCCGCAGACGTGGGAGTGAACACTACCGCCAAGCTCATCGAGCGGCTAAAACAGAAGGTGAATAGAGAAAATATCAACGATGCTGCACCGGTAAGGAATGCCCTGAAAGATGAGATGGTATCCATGCTGGCATTGGCTGGTGAAGGGCTTCTTCCTCCCGCGGACGGAAGAATGAGCGTAATTCTAGTGGTCGGTGTCAACGGGGTGGGCAAGACCACCAGCATCGCCAAGCTAGCCTATAGCCTCAAAGAACAGGGGAAAAGGGTGATACTGGCAGCAGGCGATACCTTCAGAGCAGCAGCTATTGACCAGCTCAAGGTGTGGGGAGAGCGCGTTAAGGTGCCGGTAATCGCCCATCAGCCCGGCGGCGACCCTGCTGCAGTGGTTTTCGATGCTCTGGAGTCAGCAAAGAAAAATGCCGATATCGTCATCGTCGATACCGCAGGCCGGCTCCACACAAAATTCAATCTCATGGAGGAACTCAAGAAGATCAGGCGCGTGGTGGATAAAGCTGGTATCGAACCCCACGTACTGCTAGTACTCGATGCAACGACAGGTCAGAACGGGCTGACCCAGGCTCGATACTTCACTGAGGCGGTGAAAGTCACAGGAATCCTCCTGGCCAAGTTGGACAGCACATCTAAGGGAGGGATTGTTTTCGCCATTTGCGATGAACTCAAGATACCGATACTTTATATAGGCACCGGGCAAGAATTGGAGGATTTCGCTCCCTTTGACCCCAAAGAGTTCGTCGAGGCGCTCTTTTCTCGGGAAAGCTCTTAATGAAGTGTTATATCTTCGTCTTCTGATTTAGGCAACGCTACACCGGGTTTTCGACATACTGACCAACAACAAGCTCCGATATGGAGGCGTTATCAAACTATGCAATTAGCATATGTCGTAATCTGGTGGCTGATATTAACGTTCATCGGCCTCATAACCTTCCCCCTCGTGTCTAGGGTATGCGGGGGGCTTCAGGATAAGGGCTATGCCATCTCCAAAATCCTGGGCCTGCTGATTTTGACCTACTTCTCCTGGCTACTCGCCAGCACCCACATACTTAACTTCGGATACATCAACATCTTCGTCTCGTTACTATTGCTGGTAGCGCTCTCGCTCTTCCTAGGCAGGAAGCATATCAATCTAAAGTCTATGCCTTGGCGCTCTATATTGATAACCGAGGGGTTATTCATTGTCGCTTTCGGCGCTTTCCTTTTCTACCTGAGCCACAAACCCGACCTTTATATAACCTACTCCGAAGATTTCATGGACTTCGGGTTTATGCGCTCGATCATGCGTAGCGCTTACCTCCCTCCCGCTGACCCCTGGCTTGCCGGAGAGAACATACCTTACTACTACGGCGGGCACATGGCCAGCGCCGTGCTGACAACCCTTCCCAAGGTGCCACCTGCCATTGCCTATAACCTGGCGGTGGCCATGTTCTTCGCCCTCTCCGTTTGCGCCGCCTACGGCCTGGGATACAACGCCACAAAGAAAAAAATTTACGGCTTCGTCACCGTTATCTTCGTCTGCGTGGCAGGTTTCATCTCGGGGTCATTTCAACTCGCCGCCCACTTCTTGGATAAGCCTGTGATGGGATACAATCCCCTGCATGTACCAAATATAGGCCAGTGGTTCCTCCAGTTCGATTTTGTATCCGCGAATTGGATAATCAATGGTGCCGTAACCCACTATCCCTACTACGCCTTCCTGGTAGGGGATATGCATGCAAACGTGATGGATATCCCCTTCCAGCTCATGTTCATGACGCTTGTGCTCTCCCTGTTAACCAAGAATGCCCCTGTTGGCAAGGGCTCAAAATCGGATTCACTGTTGAAGGTTCTCATCCTAGGGCTCAGCCTAGGGTTCTTCGCATTTGTCAACACCTGGAGCTACCCCATATACCTGTTATTCTTTGTTTTAGCGTTCCTGCTGCTGAAGATAAACCTCAGCAAGAGGGAGATTGTTGGCGCCGTCGCTTTGAGCCTGCTTCTGTACCTGCCCTACCATTTCTCAAGGGGCGCTGGGGGATTTAAGGACATAACTATTGGAACCGACAGAACAACCCTGCTGGAGTTCTTCGAGATTTTTGCCCTGCCTCTGTTCGCCACGTTTACCATCTTCCTCGTCTTATTTAGACGCAAATGGTTCAAGGGCAAGACATCCATCATAACCGCAGTTGCTATAACAGTGAGCACCACCGTTATTGCTGCTCTGTTTGCATTTCTTCTGCATATGCAGATTATCTGGATACTCGCCCCTATGATTGTCATCCCCCTCTATTACATATACAAATCGCGACGTAAAGAAGAAACACAATTCATGCTGCTGCTTACACTCACCGGGACTCTGGTCGTGTTATTCTGCGAAATCTTCTTTATAAACGACCCCCTCGGCCCACCTTTTGAGCGATATAACACAATCCTGAAGGTATATATGCCGATATGGGTTATCTTCGGTGTGGCATCGGCATATGCTGTTTTCTTTGTGCTAAACAGGCTGAAGGGAAGTGTAAAGGTGATTTGGGCCATCCTGTTGCTTGTCTTCCTCTCAGCAGCCCTAGTTCATCCCGTAGCATCCACCATAGGCTGGGCCAGCGGCAGGTACTCTTACGTTGAAGGAGGCAAGCTTACACTGGACGGTATGGCTTACCTGGAAAACACAAATAGAGGTGATTATGAAGCTATACGATGGCTAAATGAGAATGTACAGGGTTCTCATGTGATTCTGGAAGCCCCAGGAGTCGCCATGGAATACAGCTCACAAGCTTCGTCACTGACCGGATTGCCGACCGTATTAGGATGGGCGGGCTGGGAGGTGATGTGGCGGGACTCGTGGGATATTATTGACGAACGCACAAAGGCTATCGATGCCATCTATGGCGAACCGGGCGGAGAAGAAGCAACGGCATTGCTGACGAAGTACAATGTCGAATACATCTATGTGGGGGCTCTCGAAAAAGCAAGATACGGGCCAGAGAATTTATCGAAGTTCGCAGCTAATCCCGAAAGATACACTCTGGTTTATCAGAATGAAGATGTGGCTATCTATCAGGTTAAGTTGTAAGGATTGAAGAAGTCATTGTTGCTTCGCCTATGGCGTTTGTGAGAAAATGGAGCCACGATACCGTTCAGGTTCAGTTTTATTAGAGAAAGGCAAGGATGCAGGTAGAATTCACAGGGTTATTTAAGAAGCTATGGCGCTATTTAGTATCGGAGCCCCGCGGACAAGTTATCTTCGTGGTTATAGCCCTCGCCTTTTCCCTGGCCCTGCGAATGCTCCTGTTCCGATTCCATGGCTATTCCGTAGATGAATCAACATTTACCTCCTGGTACAACACTGCCGCTGAAAAAGGATTACGTGGCTTCTACGATGCTACCTGGTGCGACTACCCACCATTAAATGCCTATATCTTCTGGATATTCGGGAAGCTTTCGCAGGCCCTGGGGCCAGATAGCCTCCATATACTTCTTAAACTGCCCCAGAACCTCTTTGACCTTGCCACAGCCTTCCTCATCTTCCGCTTCATGCGGCTGCGGTATCGTTACCTGTTCTCCTTGGGCGCTATGGTTGTATACGCCCTCAATCCCGCCACCATCTTCAACCTTGCGGTGTGGGGGCAAATGGATTCCATCTACACCTTCTTCATGGTCGCCTCGCTTTACGCAGCCGTACGCTCGAAACACGAGCTCTCCGCTGGTCTGCTAAGCCTCGCCATACTCACCAAGCCTCAGAGCATTGTCCTGCTACCTATAGTAGCCTATCTGATCTTGAGAAACGGGGGCTGGAAACGCGCTCTAACCAGCAGCGCTGTTTTCATAGCTCTGATTTTCCTGGTTATCGCCCCCTTCCGTTGGGATAACCCTGTCACTTTCCTGATCGACCGTTACTCAGGCTACAGCGTGTATCCCTATAACAGTATCAATACCTACAACTTCTGGGCTCTGCTCGGCTTCTGGAAGCCGGACACTGTGTCACATCTGGGGCTGAGCTATCAGACATGGGGCATTATCGCATTTGTTATATTCGCTATATTTGTCATGTGGCAACTTCATCGCAAGCCGGAGGGGAGAGCGTTTATCTTTGCCGCTTTCCTGCTCTTGTTCGGCTTCTTCATGCTGATGACCCGTATGCACGAGAGGTATCTTTTCCCTGTGTTCGCGTTTCTCGCCATGGGCTTCTCCCCCAAATTCTCACCCTGGACATACGTAGGGCTCACGGCGACATATTTCCTTAACCTGGCTTATGTACTCCATATTCTCAATGCCGGTGCCTTTATCCCCGATGGGCACTGGTCTATTTACGTCCTGGTGCCTATCAACGCCATCCTGTTCTTCTACTCTATCTGGAGCTTCTGGAGGATGCAGCACACTAAGAAAGTGGAGACAGAGCCGCCAGAACCCGAACCGCCTGAAGCGATGGCGCAAGCGGTTTCTCCTCCTTCACCGATACCTAAGGCGTCTGAGGAAGTACCCTCAGCTCCTATCCCCAAAGTACCCATTCCCTGGACGCACGCCCTTATCCTGGCGCTTCTCGTCGTCATCTTCCTCTCCGTATCCCTCTGGAATCTGGGAGACAGAAAGGTTCCCACTTCGGATTGGATTCCTCAAAAAGATCCCGAGGAAGTCTACCTTGACCTTGGCGCAACAACCCGTGTTGACAAGGTTTATCTGCTGGTTGCGGATGATAACACGGTCAATGTTGATCTCTACTGGGGCTCACCGGGCAATTGGACCTACCAGAGTAACCTGACAAAATCCAGCGTCTGGTTTGAATGGGATTCAATGTATCTGGGCCAGGACACCAGATATGTTCGTCTGCTGTTTAAGGGTACATCGGCGCGAATTGGGGAAATCGCCCTGTTCACAGACGGACACAAATTAAATATTAGTAGCATCACAGGTGACCAGGATAACACAGTCACAGCACTCATAGATGAGCAGCAACTGGTCGGCAACCCCGCCAGCCACACATCAGGCACCTACTGGGATGAAATATATTACGCCAGGACAGCAGAGGAGACTCTCAAGCTCCAAAACCCTTCCCAGTGGGATCATCCCCCCACGAGCAAGCTCATCATGGCCGCCAGCATAGCAGTCTTCGGCCACAATCCATTTGCCTGGCGCATAGGTGGAGTTATCTTCGCCACCCTCGGCATATTGCTTATCTACTTCTTCGCCAAGCGCGTATTCAAATCCTCTCGCGCTGGCCTTATCGCTGCTTTCCTGCTCACTTTCGAGTTCATGCACTTTGTCGAGGCACGGATTGCTGTGCCTGAGACTTATGTCTTTTTCTTCGTTATCGCTATGTTCTATTTCTTCTACCGTTACTGGGAAGACCCTCAGCGTGGCGGCAAGCACCTCTTCCTAAGCCTCGTGTTCTTTGGGCTGGGGTTCTCCACAAAATGGACTGTCATGTACGGCTTTATCGGCATGGTGCTGCTGCTGATTGTGCTCAAGTTGCGCAAGCCTGTAATCCGCTAAGAACGAAGTCCTCTGGTTCGTTGGTGGCCTGGCAGCGGCGGTGGCTATCTATATGCTGTCGTACACAACGTACTTCCTCGCAGGCCACGGCGCGCATGACTTCTGGCACTTGCAGTTCGATATGTACCGCTTCCATGCCCATTTGGCGGCAACTCATCCCGCCAGTTCCCCTTGGTGGAGTTGGCCTCTGATGCTTCGCCCGGTCTGGATGTACGTAGGCAGCTTTGATAGCAGTACCGGGTATATCTCCACTCTGGGTAATCCCGCGCTCTGGTGGGCAAGCATACCGGTGATGCTTGCCACCTTCTGGCTCGCCGTAAGGTACAGGAACAAGCTCGCCATTTTCATCTCTATCCCCTTCCTGACTCAGTGGCTTATCTTCCTCAGTGTTCACCGTGTGATTTTCATCTACCATTTCTTCCCCAACGTGCTCTTCATAATCCTTGCCATCACCCTCTGGATTCAGTGGTTATGGGATAAGTATAAGTGGGGCAAGTGGGTTGTTGCGGGTTACCTTGCCCTCAATGTTATCTGCTTTGCCCTGTTCTTCCCCGTGTTATCCGGTCTGCCCATGAGCCAGGGGTATTGGCACTGGATGAGATGGATAGTGAACTGGGTGACCGGGGGTGTTGGCCCTCACTGAGTAATGAACCTTGAAAAGTCCTCTGTTTTCTGGATATACTTAAGAAGGGTTTTCACTGCCATTATTAACCCTGTAGGGGTTTTACATAAGGGCTGGCTGATACGCTGGCACTCTCCATGGTGATTGAGAGGGCCGATCATTGTTCTGCCTAAGACGCATAAGGAGTTCGGCTAGATAACTAATCGTTTTTGCCGGACTCTTTTTTGTATATGGCGTTAGCTGGGTCTTATGGCACGATATTATCTAATTTTCCCTCACCGCCAGGTGTTTAGGCAAACTTTAATCTATTAATCTATCTAGCGGGGTGCAAATTGAAAGAGATCACTCTTAGCATCGACTCCCGGGAAGTGAAGGTGGAGGAGGGGACAACTATACTCAGGGCGGCCGAGATGGCTGGAATCTACATACCAGCGCTCTGTAACTACCCTGATTTAAAGCCGCTGGCAGAGCTAAAGCCCGATAGGGCTTGCCGACTCTGTGTGGTTGAGGTAAAAGGTGTTGCCGAAGCTAAACTGGCATGCAAAACACCCGTAGCTGATAAAATGGTGGTACATACGAACAAACTCCGCCTCCAGAAGCTGCGTCACCATAGCCTGAAGCTCATACTTTCGAGATACCCAAGTGCTCACCTCAAAGGAGGGCATGCCACCCCTTACGAAGCCAGCTTCAAGGGTGGCAACGGCGAGCTGCAGAGGGTCATCGATCACGTTGGTCTGGACGAGCTTCCGACTTATATACCTAAGAAGCTGCCTATCCGAGAGGACAGCCCATTCTGGATCCGTGATAATAACTACTGCATTCTTTGCGAAAGATGCGTCCGTGTCTGCGACGACCTAAGAGGAGCTAAAGCTATAGAGTTCGCCTACCCCTGCCATAAGGCCTGTCCTGCCGGCATAGATATACCTCGCTACCTGCGCCTCATCGCCCGGGGGAAGCCCTCCGCTGCCCTGGCAGTGATTCGAGAGAGAGTCCCCTTCCCAGGCTCTTTGGGGCGGGTCTGCGTACATCCCTGCGAGGAGGCTTGTCAGCGCGGCAAGGAGGTGGATAAGCCGCTCTGCATCAGGATGATGAAGCGCTTCGCTGCCGACAACAGCGACGATTCCTGGAAGAAGCAGGCCAAGCAGCTCCCGTCCACCGACAAAAAGGTAGCAGTGGTAGGAGCTGGCCCTGCGGGTTTGACCGCAGCCTACTATTTGGCAAAGCAGGGACATAAGGTAACCGTATTCGAGGCTCTGCCCGAGGCTGGCGGCATGATGAGGGTGGGCATCCCTGCGTACCGTCTTCCCCGAAATATACTTAAAGCCGAGGTCGACGACATCAAGAGCTTCGGCGTGGAAATAAAGTTTAACACCAAGGTAGAGTCTCTGGATTCGCTCTTCGAGCAGGGGTTCCACGCAATTTTCCTGGGCCTGGGCGCGCATCAGGGGATGAGCTTGGGTGTAGACGGCGATAATCTGCCTGGCGTCATCGAGTCGGCGGAGTTTCTGCGTCGGGTCAACCTCGGCGAGAAGATAAACGTAGGCAAAGATGTGGGTGTCGTCGGCGGGGGCAATGTGGCTATAGATGCCGCTCGTATCTCCCTGCGCCTTGGTGCCAAGAAGGTGAGAATCATCTACCGCCGCACGCGCGCTGAGATGCCGGCCAACCCCGAGGAGGTGGATGCAGCGCTGGAGGAGGACATCGAGATCACCTACCTGGCTGCTCCTTCCAAGGTAACCCGCGATGGCCATAAACTGAAGCTGGAGTGCATCCGCATGGAGCTGGGCGAGCCTGATGCCAGCGGTAGACGCCGCCCTGTCCCCATCAAGGGCAGCGAGTTTGTTACCGAGCTTGATACCCTTATCGCTGCCATCGGGCAGCGCGCCGACATACCCGCAGGCTTCAAGGTCGAGGCGGGGAAAGGGAACGTGGTCAAGGCGGATGCCAGTTTACAGACCAGCCGTCAGGGCGTGTTCGCCGGCGGCGACTGCGTCAGTGGCCCTTCCACCGTTATCGAGGCCATAGCGGCAGGACGAAAGGCCGCTGAAGCCATAGACCGTTACCTGGGCGGCAAGGGCGACATCTCAGAATCGCTCGTTGCTCCCGAAGAAGCCACTCATTTCACAGAGCATGAGCTTCCGCCGGAGAAATTGGCTGTCTTCTCTCATCTCCATGCCAAGGATAGAATCCATAATTTCGATGAGGTAGAACTTGAGGTTCCCAAGGATATAGCTGTAGCTGAATCGCAAAGATGCCTCCAGTGCAATGTCATTGCCCCTCCCAATAAACTCAACCTCAAAGATGCTAACTGCCAGTTCTGCGGCGCTTGCGTGGACGCCTGCCCCGTTATCGCTCTCGTGGAGCGCAGCGCCATCGGTGTGGGCGCTCCTGACCGCACGGTGGCGACCATCTGCCCCTACTGTGGCGTGGGCTGCCAGCTCAAGCTCGAGATTAAAGACGAGAAAATTATGCGCGTCGTCCCCGACCCCAAGGGGGCTGCCAATAAGGGACAGGCCTGTGTAAAAGGCAAGTTCGGCCTCGATTTCGTGAACTCCCCCGAGCGCCTCACTGCACCCCTCATCAAGCAGAAGAACGGCGAGTTTGTGGAAGCCACCTGGGGCGAGGCGTACGACCTGATAACGGTCAGGCTCGCCGGATACAAGGGCAATCAATTCGCCGGCATATCCTCGGCCAAGTGCACCAATGAGGACAACTACGTCTTCCAGAAATTCGCGAGGGCGGTGATGGGCACGAACAACATCGACCACTGTGCCCGCCTCTGACACTCGCCCACTGTGGCCGGTCTGGCCACAACCTTCGGCAGCGGCGCTATGACCAATTCCATAGAGGAGATTGCGGATACCAAGTGCATCTTCGCTATCGGCACCAATACCACCGAAGACCATCCCGTGATCGCCCTTCAAATAAAGAAGGCGGTGGACAAGGGTGCCAAGCTCATTGTGGCTGACCCCCGCTGGATTCCGCTCTGCCGCATGGCCCATATCTGGCTGCGCCATCGCCCCGGCACAGATGTGGCTTTGCTCATGGGCATGTGTCGGGTGATACTTGACGAGGGCCTTTTGAATAAGGCATTCATCGAGCAGCGCTGCGAGAACTTCGAGGAGTTCAAGAACTCTCTCAGGGGCTTCAACCTGGAACTCGTCTCTGAGATCACCGGCGTCCCCGCGGCTGCCATCGCCGAGGCAGCCCGGGCGTATGCCACCAGTGACCCTGCGTCCATTCTCTACGCTATGGGCATCACACAGCACTCCCACGGCACCGACAATGTGCTGGCTGTAGCCAACCTCGCCATGCTCACAGGCAACGTGGGCAAGTGGGCTTCGGGCGTGAATCCGCTGCGCGGCCAGAACAATGTCCAGGGTTCATGCGATATGGGCGCTCTGCCCAACGTGTTTACCGCCTATCAGCCGGTATCTGCTGCCAGCGCCAGGTCGAAGTTCGAGGCTGCCTGGGGCTGCACCCTGCCCACAGAGCCAGGGCTTATGCTCACAGATATGTTCCCGGCCATGGAGGAAGGCAAAATCAAGGCTGTTTACATCATAGGTGAGAACCCGGTGCTCAGCGACCCCGACGCCAAACATATCAAAGAGGCGTTGAGCAAGCTCGAGTTCCTGGTGGTACAGGACATATTCCTCACCGAGACAGCGCGGCTAGCCCATGTAGTACTGCCCGCCACGAGCTTTGCCGAGAAGGATGGCACCTTCACCAACACCGAACGCCGTGTGCAGCGAGTGCGCAAAGCCATCGCTCCTCCGGGCAGCGCCAAGCCGGACTGGCAAATAGTCTGCGAGATAGCCAGGAGAATGAGGAGCAAAGGCTTCGAGTTCACCAGCGCTGCGGATATTATGAAGGAGATTGCTGACCTCACGCCTTCCTATGGTGGCATCACCTATGCCAGATTGGAGAGCGGCAGCTTGCAATGGCCCTGCCCCACGGAAGACCATCCCGGACTCCGCTATCTCCACGAGGGTATGTTTACCCGCGGCAAGGGCAGGTTCGCATCGATGGAATATAAGCCGCCCAAGGAGCGGCCCGATGAGGCTTACCCACTTATTCTGACTACAGGGCGCAGCCTGTTCCATTACCACACCGGGACCATGACCCGCAAATCCAAGGGGCTGAGCCAGTTGAAAGGTGAGGAGGAGGTTGAGATCAATCCTCAGGATGCCAAAGCACTGGGCATCGCTGACGGGGACAAGGTGCTGGTAACCTCACGCAGGGGCAAGGTGCCAGCGAAGGCGAAAGTAACGCAGAGCTTAATGAAGGGAGTGGTCTTTATGACCTTCCATTTCGCGGAGAGTGCCACCAACCTGCTCACCAATCCAGCGCTGGACCCGGTATCAAAAATCCCTGAGCTCAAGTTCTGCGCCGTGAAGGTAGAGAAGCTTACGGAGAAAGTGCCTTCCTGAGTCGCACTCCTGATTAGACGTAGCGTAGGGGCGGTTCGCGAACCGCCCCTACTTTGTTTCTTATGTCACACACCTTTTTATTTTGAAGCTGCTGCCCCTCATTTGGCCAAACTCAAGAGCCGAATTATGGTGTGACTCCTGTTATATGTCTCGGTAAAATCTTGTCTTTGCCAGTTTCTATCTCAGCAGATTTCAAAGCTGAAATCGCTTTATCGATTAGTCCTAGCGGTATGCAATATACGATCCCCGTTGGAATTTGAAATAGCCCTTTAAGCGGATCCGGTATCTCGTCTGGGTCGCGGACTCTTTCTGACGAGATTAGTCCAATCACCTTGCCTGACCGAGTGTCGAAAACGGGACCACCACTATTACCCGGATTAACGTACATGCTAAGAACTAGCTTAGCCACTTCCCATTGATTATCCTTGCCAATCTTTTCATCAATCCGACTCACTATTCCTTTAGTTAAATTGGGTAAGTCACTATCGATTGGCTCCCATTTTAAAGGATAACCACATGTGGCGACGTCGTCTCCTTCTCTAATTGAACGAATGTCTCCTAATTTGAGAGACGGCCAAGTGCCACCCCAAAAATCAGGGCACTTGGGTATTCGCAATACTGCAACGTCATCCTCAGGATGCTCTCCCTGCAACGGAAAGATATAGGACATCGGTTTGGAATAGACTGCGCCATAACGATTCTTTTCCTTGCGGAAGAACACAATCGAAAATTCCGGCTTTTTCAGTGGTTTCTTGAACTTGTCACGATGCTTGGGAATTGGCGCTTTCATAATGTCTTCGTAATAGCCCGTAATTACGTGTCTAGCCGTGACAATGATTCCTTCAGGATCGACGCAAAAACCACTACCAAAGATTCTAAAAGGTTTGCTTGACTGTTCCTCTATTCGTGCTACAGCAACGATGGCTGGCTTCATTCTTACATACATGTCTGCTAAGCTCATACCACCCTCCTCCTTCTCCGGCTTAATTATAATCTTTTACGAACATTCTAGTATTGCTAAAGAATCTAGTCAACAATTTAACTGTCTGTACTAGAAACTGACCGAATTGTGCCAACATATGGATGGTTTACGTATTGCTGCAAAGGATTTAATTAGAATCGATATCGCACACGTTCGCATGTCTGCAATATGATTTATACGCTTTTATTGCTGGGCTGTGAAGCTATCGCCACTTCATAGAATAGCAGAATCCCGCGCCAAAGACGGCTATAATAGAAATATGGGGGCTAATGTTCCTATTATAGAAATGGAGCGCAATGAATAAGACCACAGTCGCTTTGGTAAGATGCGATACATATGACGACGACAGGGTGTATAAGGCAGTAAGGGATGGCATCGACCTTCTCGGCGGAATATCCCGGTTCGCCAAACCCGGCGAAAGAATTGTGCTCAAGCCAAACGTGCTGCTGGGCACAAACCCCGAGAAGTGCGTGACTACACATCCTGCCGTATTCAAAGCCGTGGGCAGCTTGCTTAAGGAAGCGGGAGCCAGAGTGTACTACGGCGACTCGCCGACCTTCGGCAAGTGCGAGCCCAATATGAGAAAAGCCATGCTGAAGCAGGTTGGTGACGAGCTGGGCTTCAATCTCGCCGATTTCGATACCGGCAGGGCGGTCAGCCACAAGGAAGCGTTATTAGTCAAGAGCTTCGTTGTTGCCAACGGCGTCCTGGACTCTGATGGCCTGGTTAACCTGCCCAAGCTCAAAACGCACCCGCTGGTCCGATTCACCGGAGCTGTGAAGAACCAGTTTGGGTGCATACCCGGCCTCCTGAAAAGCCAGTACCATGTCAAGTTGCCTGACCCCTACGATTTCGCTACCATGCTGGTCGATTTGAATACGCTGGTCAAACCGCGCCTCTGCGTTATGGATGGCATCGTGGCTATGGAGGGCAACGGGCCCAGAAGCGGGAAGCCCAAGAAAATGAGCGTTCTGTTGTTTTCCAGCGACCCCATTGCCATAGATGCCACTGCGTGCAGAATCATAGACCTTGACCCGGAGGTCGTGCCCACATCCAGACCGGGCGAGAAGGCAGGTCTGGGAACATATCACAGTGAGAACATCGAAATAGTCGGCGAAGGCATAGAGTCTTTCCTTGACCGTAGCTTCGACGTAATCCGCACGCCCCCTACGCCCTGCACCAGCAGCCGAGCAAGAACCTTCGTTAAGAATCGGGTATGCGAGAGGCCGGCCATAGATAAGGCGAAATGCACCGTTTGCGGCATATGCGTCAGGATGTGCCCGGTCGAACCCAAAGCTGTTGACTGGCACACGGGGAATAAATCGAAACCGCCCACATATAAATACGACCGCTGTATCCGCTGCTTCTGCTGCCAGGAAAACTGCCCGGAGGGGGCGGTGTTTGTAGAGAGCCCGCTAATCGGCAGGGTCTTCTTCCGCGCTTGATATGCCTACAGAGTCTTCAGTATGGAGTAACCAAACCCGTGGCCAAAGGTGCAACGGGTTTTACGTGCGGAGGCATATATGTTGCCCTGTGTTATCCTGTACTAACCAATGTTATGAGTTCTTGGGCAATCGGCGCAGATAGTCCAGCCCTATCTGGTGGCCCTTCTTAATCATTTCCGAGGTACGATTGAAATCCCGCAGGCCTACCTCATCGAACCCATCTACATTTATATAGTGGATTCTGTCCTGGGGTAGCTTGCTGGCCCAACCCATATCACCAAGAAACCGCTGATAGGCAGCGGTGTTCAATACCTGCCTGATAACCTGCAATACGCCTCTGCGCCCCTGTCGGACGTTCTGGCGCTTACCCACATCGATAGCATAAACCTCGCTGGCCTTCATCTCCACAGCCACTCGAATAGGGAGGTCACTGACCAGAGCACCATCCACATACTGCCGCCCCTGGTACTCCCAGGGAGAAAGAAGCAGAGGAAAAGCAGTGCTCGCCATTACGGCATCAATAATAGACTCGGTACGGTCGATACCAAAGACATGCAGCTCGCGCGTATTGAGGTCAACTGCAGTGATATATAGTTCGGCGGTTTCTATATCGGCAAACTTTCGTATCCCAGCCGGCAAGTGGAACTCCAGAAAATCCTTGAGCCTCTTATTGTTGAACAGGCCACTCCCACCAGTGAGGAGGCGAAACGCCATAGACATATAGTTGTCAGGCAAAACATCTTTCCTGGTGACTCTACGCCACTTATCTTCAAGCCAGCGAGCCCCTTCTAAAAAAGGATTAATAGCTATAGCTGTAGCGTTTATGGCTCCCACCGATGTGCCCACCAGGATATGCGGGCGAATGTTACGCTCCAGGAGAGCACGGAGAACGCCGACTTCTAACGCGCCGCGGTTACCTCCACCACTGAGGACGAAGGCAACTTTATGCGCCGGGTTGATTTGCGCAGTATCGCCGTTGCCCTGACTGCTGCCTTGATTCATCTCTTCTAACCTTATGTTCAGTGTACCACTAAACTACACTTGACGCCAGTAGACTATTGGTTATCTTATCCTAGTCATTTTGGTAAGTGGTATAATCTGGTCACTAATCAAATGAACAGACAATTCGGGGTTTCCACAAGTATATGCGCGGGGGAAATTAAGAAGCTAACCCGAGTAGCTGGCAGGCCCGCCCAAAAGCAGTTGCTCAGAGGCTACTTGAGCCTGCTGGACGATTTTGCCGGTTTTGTTCTGGAGAATGGTTTCGACACCATAGAAATTGAATTCGGTTTCTCTATTATCAGCGCCGAACTCCTGCTTCCGTTGATAGGTGAGTTGAGAGAAATAATCCGCCCCTTCCGCACAGTATGCTGTCACCTTCCCTTGGGTGAGGTCAACATCGCTGCCCTTCATTCCACCATGAGAAGAGAGGCGATTGCAGAAACAAAGAGGCATATCGACCTCTGCAGGGAATTGAGGATAAGGGAACTGGTGATGCATCCGGGCTGCTTCGGGGCAACCCCGGATAGGTATTCATTGCTGGAGAAGCAAACCAGGCAAATAGCAGAGCGTAGCGTTTTCGAGATAGCGAGATATTGTAAAAAGAAACATATGGAGATTTCGATAGAGAACTTACACCGTAACGAGGCGCTGTTCAGAGAGCCGGAGGAATTCGAACCATTTGTACGAAAGGGGATAGGAATGACCCTGGATACGGTTCACGCCTTTGTCAGCGGTGTGAATCCGGTAGACTTCATCGTAAAATACGGCACAAAAATTACGGAAGTCCATTTAACAGATGGCATTGATAGCGATTCTTATACTCACTACCCGGTGGGAGCAGGCATGGTAGACTGCATAGCCGTCCTGCAGAAATTAGAGGAAATAGACTACGAGGGCAGGATTATACTCGAAGTGAATTCTAAAGAGGCTTTAATCCAGAGCAAAAAGTTCCTGAAACAAAAGGGCTATCTTAAGTGAGTTTATCCCTCAGTTCCGCTAAAACCTCTACCGATCTCTTCACCTATCCTCTATACGCTAGTAACTCTAACTTTGTAGGTGGTACAATAACTCCGGGCAGATAAATACTTCAGGAGGCATTGGAGATGAAGGGGATTCCAACAATCGACTGCATGATGGGCCTGCACGAGGGAGGAGAGGCCGAAATACTTCGCAAAGTGGATTGAGCAGGGGCTGCTTAGAGATGAAGAGAGCAAATCATACGTTCAGCCGGCCGAGCATCTTTTCAAGGGCGCACGCGATGCGATCCAGAGGGGGGCCGAATTAAAGGATATTATGGCTCTAATGGACGAGGTGGGAGTGGAAAAAGGATTGGTAGGGATATCAGTCGAAGATGACCACGGCCCCAACCTCGATGTAATAGAACAGTACCCTGACAGGTTCGTCGGCTACGTTCATCTCAACCCGTACTTCGGTATGGACCACGTAAGGAAGCTGGAGAAACTGGTCAAAGCCCACAAAGGCATAAAGGCTGCATCGTGCGCTGCTTTCGAGATTCAGCGCCCCTATAATGACAAAATCTACTACCCTGTATATGCCAAATGTGTGGAACTCGATATCCCCATAATAGTATATGTGGGAATGCCCGGGCCACGCGTCCCTGGAGAGTGCCAGAACCCTATGTATCTGGATGAGGTCTGCTGGTTTTTCCCTGAGCTGAGGGTGGTGATGCGCCACGGGGGCATGCCCTGGGAAGCAGTTTGCATTAACCTCATGCTGAAATGGCCCAATCTCTATTACTCGACCTCTGCCATGGTGCCGAAGTGGATTCCCAAGGATATCATCTACTATGCCAATACCAGAGGGAAAGACAAAGTGCTGTACGCAGGCTATTACCCTTATATCGACTTCTACACCATCAAGAACGGTATTGAGGAGCTGCCCCTGCGCGATCATATCTGGCCCAAATTCCTCCGTGAGAATGCCATCAAGGTATTCAAGCTCTAGGATTAGAAAATCAGCTAGCGGTGAGGGACAAGGTGGCAAAGTTAAGGATTAGCCTACTGGCTGTTCTGCTACTGCTGTTGTTTTTGGCAGCTTGCGGAAGAGGAGCCGGGGAAGTCAAAGCCAATCTGGGACAGGAATTCTCCCTGTCCATAGGACAGACCGCTTCCATCCAGAGCGAGCAACTGAAGCTAAAATTCCTAGAAATGGTAAACGACAGCCGCTGCCCCAGTGAAGTTTCCTGTGTCTGGCAGGGACAGGCTAGCAGCCTCGTGGAAATCACCTATCTTGAATCGGTGCAAAAAGTGACCTTAGTCCAGCCCGACCTGACCGAAGAGCCTTCCCGGATTGATTTCAATGATTACGTTATCAAGTTCAATCTGACTCCCTATCCGCAGGCCAGGAAAGAGATAAACAAGAGCGATTACCGCTTGCAGGTAGTTATCACCAAGACTCCGTTATCATCGGAGAATGCAGTCCTTCCCAGGTAAAGGATTGAATAAGAGTACTCTTTCATAATATCCACCCCCTCTGTGGCCATAGAATCTACAGAGCCAAGCTAGGGTTGTCCAGTTATTCTGTATTGCCTAGAGAATAAGACTCTTAGTCCTTCGCCTCCCTGCCTAACGGCGGCTGCGCTCGCTACCATGTGGCCACGAAACATGAGGCTCCACGCCTCTCTGCCGCTCTAGCCAGATAATCTCGTGCTGAGCAAACTTGGTGTTGACAAGATGATATTGTTATGGTATATCATACGTCGTATGATACGATATTTAATACATAATAGGCAAATGACAGGAGGAGCTATATGGAGAATGGTCTGAAGGATGAGACATCCCTAAGGTTCAAGCAGACGTGAAAGAGGCCCTCTTATGGAAACGAGCGACAACTCACCAGAGAACTGAAGGAGCTAGATGCCATTATTTCTGAGGTGCAGCGAGAGTACTCTCTGCGGCTGGAGCAACTGCTAGTTCAAAAGAAACCCCTGGAAGATGCGCTTTATCACGTCGAGGCTCTTCTACGGTTCGAAGGTCAGCCCCCATAAAAAGATCTCCAAGATATCGGCCATGTCAGCACCACACCTGCTGCTATTGCAAGAACCTCTGTAACAGATGCTGTTTTAAATCTCCTCGAAGAGCTTCATCAGCCTATGCACTATAAGGACATAGCAGCCAAACTACAGGAAAGAAACACCTATATTCCCGGCAAGAAGCCGGCGGCAACATTACTATCAAGGATGAGTAGAGACAATCGATTCAAACGTACAAAAAAACGCGGCACGTATGCTCTGTCAACCTGGCGAGTCCGTAGTGCTGACTCCACCAACATTCCCATTGATGCCCACGTTGGAAATATAAAAGAGTTCATCAGCAGCACACCACAGGGTAAACAGGTATTCCTTTTCAGGCAGCCCTGGAGCCGGATCAGTCTCTTTGCCTTCGGAGTATATGGTAAGGGATAGATTTGCTCAAATATCCGTATATTGATTGTCAGCAGATAACAGATTCCGTGTATAAGAGGGGAGGAGGTTCTCATGAGCGCCCAGCAATTCAAGTACCTGTTCACCCCTATCAAGATCGGACCATTCACTGTGAAAAACAGGATAATGGTGTCGCCTCACGGCCCTATGATGGGCGACTCGCGGCCTGCCTACCGAGGAACTTATCCACTACGAGATCGAGAAGGCAAAGGGTGGGGCAGGATGGGTATGCATGTCTGTTGGCTATACCACGCCTCGCGATACGTGGTTCATGAAGGCCAACGGGGGCATCTTCGACAGACATCTGTGGCTCTGGCAGAAAGAGATAATACCAGGGCTTAAGAGAATCGCCGAGGGTGTTCATGAATTCGGTGCCAGGATTAGCTTCCAGCCCTACTCTATTGACCTGGGGAATAAGCGAGGCCCATCGCTGATCCCTGACTGCAACTTCGGCGATGAGATGTGGGAGCCGATGACCAAAGAAGACATAAAGGAATATCTTGACTACCACAGGATTTGTTGCGAAAACATGATGGAGGCCGGGTTTGACGGCATTGACATACACAACCATTCCGGAGTAATCGCGGATTTCCTCTCGGGCACCATTAACAGGCGCACCGATGAATACGGCGGTTCCCTGGAAAACCGTGCCAGGCTGCTCATGGAGACCATTGAGGTTACCAGGAAAGTGGTGGGGAAAAACAAGTCCATCGGCTACACTCTGACTGTAGATGACATGCTGCCAGGCTCCATCGTGCCAGAGGAAGCAGTAGAACTAGCGAAGATGCTGGATAAGGACAAGAAGCTAGACTACCTGATTTGCGGCATCGGCAGGGAAACCCAGTCGATGCACATGTACTTCGGGCCAGTATACCTGCCCCCGGCATACCAGATGTATGCTGTCGAGCAGATCAAAGAAGTGGTGAGGAATGTCCCCATAGTCGCCGTGGGCAGAATCAACGACCCCATGCTGGCGGAGAGCATACTTGCTGAGGGAAGGCGGACATTGTAGCCATGGCCAGACCGCTCATCGCCGACCCGGAGCTGCCCAACAAGGCCAAGTGAAGGAAGGCTGGACGATATCCGACCTTGCATGGGAGACAACCAGAACTGCGTAAAGTACATGATGACGGGCAGCCCATAAGATGCATTGCAATGCCACTGTAGGCATGGAGCATATGGGATGGGGTATCGGGGGTATGAAGAAGGCAGCCACTAAGAAGAAGGTAGTGGTAGTTGGGGGAGGCCCGGCGGGACTGGAGGCAGCCAGAGTCGCTGCCCTGAAGGGGCACGATGTCACCCTCTATGAGAAAGACAGGGAACTGGGAGGACAGGCTTTGCAGGCGGAGAAGCTGCCGGGCAGGGAGGAAATGGGAGGCCTCGTCAGGTGGCAGAAGATCCAGCTCCCCCAGGCGGGCGTGAAGATAGTCACCGGCACTGAGGCTAACAGCGCAGATGATCCTGAACATGAAGCCCAAGCCGGACGTAGTTATAGTGGCAACTGGCTCTACATGGATGCGCAACGGCTTTACGGGCATGAGCTGTACGGAGGTAGCCAGGATGGCAACAGGACAATGTGTTCACGGCAAGCGAAGTGATCATCGGCAAGGCAAGATTGGGAAGAAAGCTGTCATCTGGGATGGGAGAACGGACATCGTAGCCATCGGCGTCGCGGAGATTCTGGCCGATAAGGGTTGCGACGTAGAGTTACGTGGCCCCCACTCCTTTGTGTAGGCAGCCATGTGGCCAGCTATTGGACATGACATACATGCACATGATGCCCAGATTGCTCAAGAAAGGGGTCAGAATAAACACCGAGATCCTTCCTATTCGATGGTTGCAGACAAAACCGCTTACCGTCATCGAATACATACACCATGGATGCACGCGAGATTACCGATGTAGACACATTAGTGCTGATAACAGGGAAGATACCCGGTTGACAACCTCTACAATGAGCTCAAGGCAAAGTGAAAGAGCTCTACAAGATTGGAGATGCCAAGAACCCGCACACTATGGGCAGTGCAAACCGAGACGGACACCTCATAGGAAGATGGATATAGCACACAGGCTCATATAGTGACTAAGCCTTTTTCTTGACGGCGCTAGGCGGTGGCTGCGCCACCATCTTGGCAACCATGAAGCGCAGGTCGCAGCCCATACAGCGCAGCGCTTCCTCTGCTCCGGCCTGGTCGCTGAAGCCTAGCTCGATCTTGGCGAAGTTGGTCTTGCGCTGCTCCGGCGCTGCCGTGGGCATGCTGACGCGCTTCCTCTGAGCGAAGTTTGGAATCCTGCCTACCTTCGGTATCCCTTTGTCCACCGGTGCCAGAACCTCTTCGATATTGCCGCTGCCGCCGAGATAGCGGTCTATGGAGATAGCCGCTTTCCTGCCTGCTGCCACAGCTTCGATGAAGGTATGCTCGCTGCTCACCGCATCCCCTCCGGCGAAGACGCCCTTCCTGCCGGTGCTGAGGTCATCGGGGTTGACCGCGATGCCATGCTTGTCGCCCAGCCCCAGCCCGAACTGGTCGGGAACTCGACTGTGGCGCTGTGGCGATGATTATGTTGTCGACTTCGATGGCGAAGCCGCTGCCGTTGACCTTCATCCTCTTCCTGCCTGCCGGGGCGCACTCCAGCCTCAGCTTGCCGCCTGCTTTCACAATCTTGACAGGCGAGGCGAGTGCCTTAAGCTCCACGCCCTCGGCAAGCGTCTCAGCCGCTTCGTCTGACGGTATGGCAAGCTCTTTCTTGTCACAGATGATGACTGCTGACTTCGCACCCAAGCGCAGAGCAACCCTGGCTGCCTGTGCAGCCGCATAGCCACTGCCGATGACTGCCACCTTCTCACCCACGTTCACCTTCTGCCCCAGATTCACCTGTCTGAGGAAGGCCATACACGTCTATGACGCCTGCTGAGTCCTCTCCCTCAATGCCCAGCCTGGCTGTCTTGTGAGTGCCCACAGCCACGAATACCGCATTGAAGCCGTCATTGAACAGCTTGTCCACCGACTCCACCTTGGCCTGGGTCTTTATCTCGACTCCCAGCCTCTTGAGCATCTCCAGTTCATCTTCGAGCACCTTGCGCGGCAGGTCGTACTCAGGTATCGCTGTCCTCAACATGCCGCCCGCCTGAGCCTCCGCCTCGAATACGGTTACCGCGTGCCCGCCCTTCTTTGCCAGATAGTAGGCTGCGGTGAAGCCCTGCAGGGCCCGAGCCGACGATAGCCACCTTCTTGCCCGAAGCATGGCGTCCTTGCCCTCTATAGTCCATTTAACGCTCGCCCGCTCTGCGGCGAAGCGCTCCAGCGCCCTGATGGCGAGCCCCTGGTCGAGGTCGTTGCGTCTGCAGGCAGGCTCGCAGGGATGGGCGCAGATATGGCTGCAGATAATGGCAAACGGGACCTTCTCCTGAATTACCGCCAGCGCCTCGTTATACTTGCGCTCTCTGATGAACCTTATGAAGCGAGGCACATCCACTCTGGCGGGGCAGTGATACTTGCAGCGAATCATGGCTTCTTGGGATCAGGCTCAGCGCTGCCACTCGTCGCCACATCCTTCAGCGCACCTGTGGGGCAGACCTCCACGCAGCAGCCGCAGAAGATGCAGCCTGACTCCAGTAAGGGTCTTGCCGAAGGCTCCGCCAATGAAGGTGTCGCTGCCACGGCGGTTGAAGGAAATAGCCTCTATTCCCAGTATCTCCTGGTCACACCCTGACGCAGCGTCCGCAGAGGATGCACAGGTTGTTATTGCGTACCATAAACGGGTTCTCCCTCTCAATGGGTAACCCCTTGGACGAGTAGGGATAAGGCATCTCGCCCAGTCCTATGAAATCAACCGCCCTCTGCACCTCGCAGCGTCCATTGTTGGGACAGAGGATGCATTGTTGCTCATTCACGCTTATCAGCCGCAGACATGTGTCTCCGGGCTTGCAGCGCTCCCTGCGATGGCACTCCAGGCAAACAAAGGGATGCCTTGCCAGCATTATATGTAAAATCTTGCGGCGCTGAGCGTTTATTTCAGGTGTGTTGCTGAGGATAACCATGCCCTCGGCTGCCGGCTCGCTGCAGGCAGTGACGAAGCCTTTTCTGCCCTCAATCTGCACCTGGCACAGTCGGCATGCGCCGAAGGGCAGCTTGATATCTCGTAGCGAGCACAGGTTGGGGATATAGATATTGTTATCCAGCGCTGCTTCCAGAATTCTCTTGCCTCGGGTCGTCTTGACCTCAACGCCGTCTATCTTCAGCGTAACGACATTTGTTTTAGTTGATGTGGTTTCCACAGCAATACACCTCGATTATTTTATGCCTGCAGCGCTACAGGTATCGGCTCTTTTGGCACTTCGATGGTCTCAGCGCTCACCTTCTTTACCGCACTGAACTTGGTGGGGCATTTCTCCAGACAGGTTGCGCACTTGATACACTTGCCCTGGTCGATTATATGCACCATCCTCTTGCCGCCGGTGATGGCATCCGCCGGGCAAGCCCTGAGCACAGATGCCGCATCCCTGCGCACTTGTCAGGGAGGATGTAGAAGTTTATCAGTGGCTTACATACCAGTGCCGGGCATCTCTTCTCGTTGACATGGGCTTCCCATTCGTCGCGGAAGTAGCGAATACTGCTGATGATAGGATTGGGAGCAGTGGTCCCCAATCCGCAAAGAGCGCCTTTAATGACTGTATCACTCATCTCCAGAAGCCGGCTTATGTCTTCAGGTTTTCCCTTTCCTCCTGTAATCCTCTCCAGTATGTCGATCATCAAGGGCAACCCCTCCCGGCAGGGCACGCACTTGCCGCAGGATTCATCGCGGCAGAAGGAGAGAAAGTAATGGGCGACATCCACCATGCAGGTCTCCTCATCCATCACCACCATTCCCCCGGAGCCCATAATGGAGCCGGCTTTGCTCAGTGACTCGAAGTCTACGGGTAGGTCCAGGGCGCTTTCAGGGAGACAGCCGCCCGACGGCCCACCGGTTTGCACCGCCTTGAAGCGTTTCCCGCCAGGGACACCGCCTCCGATGTCGAAGACAACGTGGCGCAGCGTAGTTCCCATAGGCACTTCCACCAGACCGCTGTTGGCTATCTTGCCGGTTAGAGCGAAGACCGCAGTCCCCTTGCTGCCCTCAGTGCCTATGCCTGCATACCAGTCTGCCCCATTATTGATAATCAAGGGCACGCTGGCGAAGGTCTTCACGTTGTTCAGAGAGGTGGGCAACCCCCACAGCCCCGAGGCCACCGAACGCGGCGGCCTGACACGAGGCATGCCTCGCTTGCCCTCGATCGAATACATCAGGGCGCTGCCCTCGCCGCAGACAAAAGCACCTGCACCCTGCATGATATCGACATCGAAGCTAAATTTGCTGCCCAGGATATTCGGGCCTAGAAGATTGTGTTTCTTGGCTTGCTCTATAGCAATGCGGAATCGCTTCACAGCCAGGGGATACTCCGCCCTGACATAAATATAGCCGTTTGATGAGCCGATAGCATAGCCAGCGATAATCATCCCCTCGAGGACAGAGTGCGGGTCAGCCTCCAGGATGGAACGGTCCATGAATGCTCCGGGGTCTCCTTCGTCTGCGTTGCACACCACGAATTTGGGATTAGCCTTTGCTTTGTAAGCCTCCTCCCATTTCTTGCCAGTGGGGAACCCGGCGCCGCCCCTGCCCCGCAAACCTGAGCGCTGAATCTCATTGATGACCTGGGTAGGCTCCATCGAGGAAATGACTTTCTTCAACGCTGCATAGCCGCCTTTGGCGATATATTCGTCGATTTCCTCAGGGTTGATGTGGCCGCAATTCCGCAAAATGAGGCGATGCTGCTGGCTGTAGAACTGGATATCTTTATACAGAGGTACGGCTTTGTTAGTTGTGGGGTCGTGGTAGAACAGCCGCTCCAGCGGCTTACCATCCACGAAGTAGGACTTTACCACCTCCGGCGCATCCTCTATTTTGACCCCCGTATAGAAGATGCCGTCGGGCTCGATGATAACAATAGGGCCTTGCTGACAGAAACCGTGACACCCCGTAGCTTTGATCTGGACAGTATCGGATAGGCCGGAGCGCTTGACCTCATCCACGAGGGCCTTTGTAATCTTGTCTGACTTCGAGGACTCACAGCCAGTCCCCTGGCAGATTAAGATTTGGTGCTTAGTATTAGACTGGGCCATTATTTCTCAGGTGCCCCTTCTTGTTTAGCTTTTCGTGGGAATAGTTCTTCGACTGCCTTAGTGGTTAGCTTGCCATGGGTATCCTCATTTATTCTCATGGTTGGCGCCAGGGCGCAGGCTCCGATGCAGGCCACGGTTTCCAGGCTGTACTCACGGTCTGATGTCGTCTCACCGACCTTTAAGCTCAAAGCCCGCTCAACGGCCTCCAGAATCCGCTCTGAGCCGCGCACATGGCAGGCTGTTCCTCGACATACCGCAACTCGCTTCTTGCCCACCGGAGTCGTTCTAAACTGTGCATAAAATGTAGCCACTCCGTAAACTGTGTTTGTTGATACGCCTGCCAGCTCCCCGATCTCCTCCATCGCTTCGCGGGGCACGAAGCCAAGCTTCTCCTGCACAGCCTGCAGAGCCGGTATCAGCACAATCTGGCGTCCGCGCAATGGGGCGATAATATCCCGTATCTGCTTTCGTAGCTCAGTCTCTGTTGCCACCTGGTCCCTCCAGTCGCTTATCTCCGTAATTAAGCATCAAAAAACCTGGCTTTGCAGCCAGGCTATCTAGAAGATCAGCGATAGTGAATGAGATATGCTTTGCCTGCCAAAACCTACATGCGCTCTGGTAAGTAAGTTGGAAGGCATAAGCTACTATCGGCCTGCGAAAATTACTCAACTTATAAATAACGAAACCAGCAAAAGCTGACTTCGTCCTGAAGCGACCGCTCAATCGCTATTATAGTCCGCGAGTAGACTCAAGTCAACTTAGCATGCTTTGCTCGGAACATTGGCAATGGCCCTTCTCTTTTTGGAAATTCGGGAATTGGGTTGAATTACCAAAATCTTTCATTAGCGCTGGGGTTTCATTTTTTCTGAAGTCGTGGTAGAATCAAAGAGGAGCGGGCATCAGCTATTTGTATCACTGGCTACATGCCTATTTTGGTAACATATCGCATCCATAAGTCGTTAATGAGTTCATCATCTGAGTCTCGAGGTCTATTCAATTTAATCTTTAAAACGGAGGGAAAATGTACAAAATCGTAACCAGGGAAGACCTCACCCCTGAAATCCACCTTTTCGAGATAGATGCCCCTGATGTAGCCAAGAAAGCTCAAGCGGGGCAATTTGTTGTAATCAGGGCGGATGATAAGGGTGAGCGTATCCCACTAACCATAGCCGATTGGAATCGGCAGAAAGGCACGGTAACCGTCGTCTTCATGGAAGTGGGAAAGACAACCCGCAAGCTGGCTACTGTGAAAGCTGGCGAGTATATCGCCAATTTCGCTGGTCCTCTGGGTCTGCCTACTCATATCGACAAGTATGGCACAGTGGTCTGCGTAGCCGGCGGTTTCGCTATCGCCACCATCGTCCCTATCGCTCGAGCCATGAAGGAGGCAGGAAATAAAGTTATCTCGATAATGGGCTTCCGCACCAAGAACCTGGTGTTCTGGGAGGACCGACTTCGCAAGTTCAGCGATGAATTGATTGTTATGACAGATGACGGCACTTATGGACGCAAGGGGGTAGTCACAATTCCTCTAAAGGAATTGCTTGAGAGTGGTAAAGAGAAGGTCGGCCTCGTGGTCGCTATCGGCCCCACGGTTATGATGAAGTTCTCCTCGCTGACCACAAAGCCCTTCGGAGTGAAGACTATTGTCAGCCTCAACCCGATAATGGTCGATGGTACTGGGATGTGCGGTGTCTGTCGGGTATCTATAGGCGGCGTCACCAAGTTCACCTGTGTAGATGGCCCCGATTTCGATGGGCATAAGGTTGACTGGGACGAGCTTATGGCCAGGCAACGCACCTATCTCGATGAGGAAAAGCGCTCTCTTGAGCTTTGGAAACAGAGTTGTAGCTGCGAGGGAGGTAAGACCTATGCCTGAAAAGCTAAACCTGAATCGAGTTGCAATGCCCAAACAAGAGCCAAAGGTGCGGGCTAAGAATTTCAACGAGGTTGCGTTAGGATATCTGGCTGAGCATGCATTGTCTGAAGCTAGCCGTTGTATTCAGTGTAAAAAACGCCCTTGCGTGGGCGGCTGCCCCGTAGGTGTGGATATACCGGAATTCATAGCAGCGCTACGCGACAACAAAATGCCTGAGGCGGTAAAGGTACTCAAAGGCAAAAATGCCCTTCCAGGTATCTGCGGGCGGGTTTGCCCTCAGGAAACACAATGTGAGGAAGTATGCTCCCTGGGTAAGAAAGGTGCCCCGATCGCCATCGGACGCCTGGAACGCTATGTAGCCGACTGGGAGCTTGCACAACCAGCCAGCTCTAAGCCGAAGCCTGAGATCGCTCCGCCAACCGGCAAAAAGGTTCTGGTGGTCGGCTCCGGACCAGCGGGCCTGACTGCAGCCGCCGATCTGGCAAAGCGCGGGCATAAGGTCACCATCCGCGAGGCATTGCATGTCGCTGGCGGGGTGTTGATGTACGGCATCCCTGAGTTCAGAATGCCCAAGCATATCGTCCAGGCCGAGGTGGACTATGTGAAGTCGCTGGGCGTGGAAGTCAAGCTGGATTCAGTGATAGGCAAGATAGCTACAGTTGATGAGCTTCTTGCGGACGGGTATGACGCCGTATTTCTGGGCACCGGCGCTGGCTTGCCCATGTTCCTGCACATCCCTGGCGAGAACTACAATGGAATCTATTCTGCCAATGAGTTCCTGACCCGAACTAATCTGATGAAGGCTTACCTCTTCCCCGAATACGACACCCCGCTCAAAGTGGGCAGGAGGGTAGCGGTTATCGGCGGCGGCAATGTGGCGATGGACGCTGCCAGATGCGCACTCAGGCTCGGCGCCGCTGAGGTCTATATTGTGTATCGGCGCAGTCGAACTGAGATGCCGGCACGGCGTGAGGAGGCCGAGAACGCCGAGGAGGAGGGGGTCATCTTCAAGTATCTCACCAACCCTGTGAGATTCATGGGCAACGATAAAGGTTGGGTCACCGCTATGGAGTGTGTGGAGATGGAGCTTGGGGAGCCAGATGCCAGCGGCCGTCGCAGCCCTGTGGTCAAGAAGGGCAGCGAGTTCAAGATGGAGGTTGACATTGCGGTCGTAGCGCTGGGCACCACGCCCAATCCTCTGGTGCCGACCACAACCAAAGGCCTGGATACCACCAAGAAGGGCACGGTCGTTGCCGATGAGGCAACGGGCAAGACCACCAAGGCCGGTGTCTGGGCAGGAGGAGACGTGGTTACCGGCTCAGCCACCGTGATCAGCGCCATGGGCGCCGCTAAGAGAGCAGTAGCATCTATGGATGCGTTCCTGAAAGGGCAATAGCGAGGAATTTAGCTGTAAGCGTTCAATATTCAGTAGGGGCACAACCCTGTGCCCCTGCTTATTTTCAAAACCCAGCGAACAACCCCCAACTATCTCTTCGATGCCCGTTTATCATAATCGCTGGTTTTCAGCCCTCGCGATGCCAGCAGGCCCACGAAGCTCATACCGGAAGAGACAAACATAAGTGTGGGGAAGCCCCATACCTGCGATATAGCGCCTCCCAGGAAAGGCCCGATACCTCCGGATAGAGACATCGATGAATAGAGCATGCCAACAGCTGTGCCGCGCTCCACATTCTTCGCCATCAGGAAGTTCAAAGCACCCACGAAGAGCCCCGACCAGGCTAGAGCCAGGACTATTTGCACCGGAATCAACTGCAGGTAATGAGTAGCTACGCCGTAGACCGCAAACACCAGGACAGAGCTGAGGAGGCCGATGGTGAAAATGCGAGCCGGGTTGAACCGCTTAATGAGCTGCATGGCTACGAACTGCCCGCCCATGTTTATCCCATCCATGATAGCTATCCACATCTTACTGGCTCCGATACCCGACAGGAACAAAGCCCAAATGGACCAGACAGCAGTAGCCCCTATATGTCTCAGTAGAAAGGGAACATATATTTTGCGGTTTGACCAGATTACACCCATGGGTATTACAGCAACCTTAATGCGGCTCACCTCCTCTTCACGAAGCGTCAACGATATCACGAAGGCTATGGCTGAAGCGACAGCGCTGGCGATGAACAACGCCTCAATGTTACTGGTTGCTACTGCCACCATCGCGCCGAAAAACCAGCCCAGTGAGCCGTAAGAGGCGAAGCTGCCGACCTGCTCTCCAACCTCATAGACATAGGCCACCAGAGCTGCCGAGGATACGCCGAGACAGAAGCCGATGACGCCCCTGGACACCAGCAGCATCATGGTCGTAGGAGCAAAGACCTGGGAGACATAAGCCAGTGCTGAGAGAGCAAGCCCCCAGCGGATGAAAGCCATCCTGCCGTGCATATCAGACCGCCTGCCGAATATGAATGAGGAAATAAAATATGCCATGCCATATGCAGCCGCAATAAGGCCTACTTCCAGATTCGATGCACCCAGGCTCCGGGCACGGAGCGGCAGGAAGATGCTGGAGGTCTCTATGGAGATGTTGAAGAGAAAGCTCACCAGTGCGAGGCGGAATCCCAGTGAGGTATATGGTATGCGGCGAAGGTATTGCATCAGTAGTTGGCTTTCTTCTTGTTCAACAATATACCATACTTTATGACATATTTTTAGTAACCAGCAAGCGCTGAGAGCGCTTCGAGGACATAAAATTGTGGGGCGCTTATTCCCAGCGGAACAAGCGAAGCGAGAGCAGCGATGCCACTGCCATAATTCCCATGACAATCAAGAAGACGGTCCAGTTCCAGCCGAAGCCAAGCCAGGGGTCTTGAAGCAGCACAATTACATATCTAAGGGGTGTCGCATCCCCGACACCACGCATCACCGCAGTCATCACCTCCCGCGGCGGACCAG
>CAWHAI010000020.1:0-27354 GCA_963827295.1 uncultured Chloroflexia bacterium | reverse complement strand
GTTGCAATTCCATTCAAAGGAATTAGATTTCAAGAGGTAAGGTTTGGTTTGGGGATGAATATCTCAAGAATTATTCCCCGGAACGTGAGGAAGCTTACTTGGGCACCTGTTTCAAGAGACTTTGGATGGCGGCTTGGAAATTTCGTGTTTCTGCATATGGTCAATTGACTGGATTGAAGAACTTAAAGCAGCCGGTTAAATTTGAATTTAAACCGTTTATTCTCACGGGCATTAATCGGGATTTTGAAATGGATTTATCATATGAAAAAAAATTTAATTTCGGATTCGATGCCAAATATCATCTTTCACCTAATTTAACTATGGATGTTCATATACTCGATGCCTATCCCTCTCAAATCGGGATGACGAAGATCTCAACCCCACAGGTCTCTAAATACATTGGTTCCAAACCCGAAGATTGGGGTGTTTCCGGCTTTGTTCTCATCGCTGAGAGCCATATCAGCATCCACACCTTTCCTGAGCGATTCTACATAAATATCGATGTATTCTCATGCAAGGAGTTTGACACCGATAGAGCTATTAAGGAGTTTAAGCAGAATTTCGGGCTGACTGAGGTAAGAAGTTATATCCTTAATAGAGGTTTAGAATATTCCAATTATCAGCAACCCACCCTAGTGCTGGACTCCACAAGCAGCAGGTGATAAATTCACATCTGCCAGGACAGATAAGGTGAGCGAAGAGCTATTTCTGCCCCCACGAAGCTTCGCTGGCATACCACACGAGTCCGCGCCTTTCGATAAATCAAAGGTCGCTATCCTTCCTGTACCCTATGACAGCACCACCGAGTATAAAAGCGGAGCCAGGGAAGGCCCACAGGCTATCATCAATGCCTCCCAATTCCTCGAGCTATACGATGCCGAGCTGGATCGTGAGATCAGCGAAGTAGGCATCTTTACCTTTCCCGAGGTACAACCGATGATTGGCGGGCCCGAGCTTATGGTGGAGCGGCTCTATCAGATAGCAAAGGGATTGCTCGAAAAAGACAAGTTTATAACCATGTTGGGTGGGGAGCATTTGCTTACCCTGAGCATGGTCAAAGCTTATAGAGAAAAGTACCCCGAACTCTCGGTGTTGCAGCTCGATGCCCATGCTGACCTCCGCGACCAATACCAGGGGACGAAATACAGCAACGCTTGCGTAATGCGCCGGGTGTCGGAGTTTTGCCCTATTGTACAAGTGGGTATACGCAGCTTCAGTCTCGAGGAATATCGGTTTATGAAAGAGCACAAAATCGAGACGTTTCATGCCCAGGCTTCAACCAGCCCCGATTTTGTATTCCAGGTGCTCTATTCGCTTGCCCCGCAGGTATACGTATCTATTGACCTAGATGTCTTCGACCCCTCGATTATGTCGGCAGTGGGCACACCGGAGCCCGGCGGCTTGAGCTGGCAGCAGGTGCTGGAGCTGCTGCGGGCGGTGGCTCGGAACAAGAAGATCGTCGGCTTTGACCTGACGGAGCTTTGCCCCAGAGAAGGGCCAAACTCTTGCGCCTTTCTCGCTGCTAAACTGGCTTATAAGCTTATAGGATACGCCACATCCTTCTAATCTATCCAACCGTGTTCTTCTTCCTCAAGCAAGTCCTAATCCCTAATCATTCAACCATCGGTATATTAGGGGGCGCGGTAAACGCGCCCTCTACTCTTGTCTAGCTATGTGAGTTGATAGTTATATGCCCGACTGAGGTACTATTTTCCCCCTGCCAACTGCCCTAAATAACCATTGGAATCTGATGGTAGCTGCGCTAATGTTGGAACGGGATATTATCGCACAGAAGTATATATGCCTATCGGGTTATTGCTAAAGCAATTGATAATATCGTCTATCTAAAGAGGGTTCAGAAGGAACTACAAGAGGTTTGAGAAATCAAATCGTAGAGGGTGAACTATGACCCTGCGTAGGAAAACTCTAGTCATCGTCGGGGCAACCCTGGTTGGCCTGATTGTGATTGTATTTGCAGTATCGCAAAGCATCTTGCTGAGAAATGTTGATCATCAAGGACAGATCACTTTGCTTTCTCTTCTTAGCTTGCTCTTGGGGGTTGGGCTGGTGTTTGGCGTCGTGGTGCTGTTGCTTTTAGGGAAATCAGTCCTGTCTCCGTTGTCCCGACTTAGCATCGGCGTCAGCAATATAGGCAAAACTGGAATCCTGTCAGCGAAGTGCCGGCCAAAGGCGAAGGAGAATTGTCGAGCCTAGCAAGCGAGATTAATAGGATGCTGGAATCGTTGGAACGGTCTTATGATGAGCTACGGGAATCGGAGGAGAAATTCAAACGTTTGGTAGAGGATATGAACGATGGGTATTTCGTGGTCCAGAACTATAGAATAGTCTTCGCCAATGCCAGAAGTGCTGAGATATTTGGATATTCTGTTGAAAATGCAATCGGCAAAACTGTTGAGCAATTTTTACCACCAAAAGTGGCAGAAAGCCTATCAGAATGGCATACAAGGCGGCTTCGTGGAGAAATTGTGCCTCGACAATATGAGATGACATTGATTAGGAATGACGGGACAAGTGTCATGATCGAGTTTGGCGCCAGGCGCATGTACTATGAAGGTAAACCTGCGGTTTCTGTGGTTGTGAGGGATGTCACTGAGCGCAAGCATGCTGAGGAGCACTATTCTGCATTGGTCGGAAGCATCACCGAAGCAGTCTTCAAGTTCAAGGGCAAGAAGATTACCTGGTGTAATGATAGAGTCAAGGAAATATACGGCTACACGAAAGAGGAATTGATCGGCAAAGAGGCAAGTTTCCTTTTCCCCGAGGATATCAGTCCTACGGAATTTATCAAGAAGGTCTCCTCTTCCATAAAAGAGAAGGGAGTCTTTCGTGATACAGCCAGGGTGAGGAGGAAGGATGGGAGAGGTAGATGTCGAGTTCTCCATATCGTTGATACCTGGGAGCAAGCCAGTGGAATTGGTCTCAGTCGCTCGTGACGTCACCGAGCGCAAACGTATTGAGGAAGAAGTCGCGAAGAGCGAAGCGAAATATCGAAGTCTTTTTGAGACAACGAGCGCTGGAGTGGCCATCATAGACTTGAAAGGAGAGGTTGTCCTTGTCAATGAAGCGCTCTGTAACATGGTTGGATATTCTCAGAAAGAATTAATTGGTTGGAATTTTGCCGACTTCTTGTACCCTGAGGATTCAGCACGATTGCTCGAGTCTATTTATGGACGCACTTATAGGTCAAGATAAACATCCCTATCCTGAGTTTAGAATAATTCATAGAGATGGGCACATTCTCTGGTTATACTCAAGCCCCACTGCGCTGGTACAGGGAAATGAGACTATCGGATTTAGTGCTATTATCCACGACATCACGGAGCGTGTGCGATAGAAAAGGCACTTCGGGAGAGTGAGGAGAGATTCCGCAATGTTCTCAACAATTCGCTCGATATGATATACAGCTTAAATCTTCAGACCGGTAGATATGAGTATGTGAGTCCGGCTTGTAAAAAAGTGCTTGGATACAGTGCTGAAGAATTCGTAGCACTCGGTGCAGATGAACTGGTTTCTTTGGTACATCCTGATAATGCAGAAGAGCTGAATCAGAACATACTCGATTTGATTACGCACGGGGAAGATCGAGTTTTATCTGTGGAGTATCGGGTCAAACACAAAGAATTGGGGTATCGCTGGGTAAGTGATAACCGTTCAGTAGTATACGATGAGGGACATATACCGGTGGCTGTAGTTGGAAGTCTGAGAGACATCACTGAGCGCAAACTGATACAGGATGCGTTACGGCTGAGCGAGGAGAAGTTCCGCTACGTTCTCGACAATTCTCTCGACATGATATACAGCTTGAATCTCAGTACTGGTAAATATGAATATGTGAGCCCGGCGTCGAGAAAAATACTCGGATATAGTCCCGAGGAGTTTATGGGGGGCAGCCTTGAAATGGCACGAGCTACGATACATCCCGATGATATACAAAGGTTGGACGAGAACTTCATTGAATTGATAACTACGAAAGGAAATACAGCTCCCAGGATTCAGTATCGGGTCAAACACAAAGAGCTAGGGTATCGCTGGGTGAGTGACAGCCGTTCTGTAGTATATGACAACGGAAATACACCGATGGCTGTAGTTGGCAGTATGAGAGATATCACCGAGCGCAAGCAGGTGGGCGAGAAGTTGAGCCAGATTATGGCGGAACTGGCTCGCTCCAATACTGAACTGGAGCAGTTCGCCTATGTGGCATCACATGATCTGCAGGAGCCGTTGCGCATGGTGGCAAGCTACACACAGTTATTGGCGCGTCGCTACAAAGGTAAACTTGATGCCGATGCCGATGAGTTCATTGGCTATGCTGTTGACGGCGCCAATAGGATGCAGCAGCTTATCAACGACCTCTTGGCTTACTCACGCGTAGGGACGCGTGCCCAGCCCTTTGAGGCAACTGACTGCGAAGCCATCTTAAGCCAGGCTGTTGCCAACTTACAGGCGGCGATTGAGGGAAACGGCGCAGCGGTGACTCATGACCACTTGCCGACTGTTATGGCGGATGCTACACAAATGGTTCAGTTATTCCAGAATCTTATAGGCAATGCTGTCAAGTTCCATAGCGATAAGCGGCCGGAAGTTCATATCGGGGCAGCGCGAAACGGCACTGAGTGGATTTTCTCAGTTCAAGACAATGGCATCGGAATAGACCCCAAGTATTTCGAGAAAATATTTGTTATCTTCCAGCGTCTGCATGATAGAAAAGAGTATCCAGGCACTGGCATGGGCCTGGCTATCTGTAAGAAGATCGTGGAGCGTCACAAAGGACGTATCTGGGTTGAGTCGCAGGCCGGCAAGGGCGCAACATTCTACTTTACAATCCCGATCGGAGAGGAGAAGAAACCATGAATATTCAAGAGCTCGGCAGACCCGTTGAAATCTTATTGGTGGAGGACAACCCCGGCGATGTCCGTCTAACCTTGGAAGCCTTTCGCGAGGCCAAGGTATGCAATAAGATACACACAGTCCACGATGGTGAAGAGGCTATGGCCTTTCTGAATCGAGATGGCACCTATGCCAATGTGCCCTGCCCGGATCTTATATTGCTCGACCTGAATCTACCTAAAAAAGATGGGCGTGAGGTTCTTGCCGAGATCAAGGCTGACGAGGGTATAAAACACATCCCTGTGGTGGTTTTAACCACGTCAAGGGCTGAACAGGATATTATCCAGAGCTACGAACTTCAGGCGAGTTGCTATGTCACTAAGCCAGTTGACCTCGATCAGTTTATGGCTACGGTGAAATCGATTGGGGATTTCTGGCTTGCTTTAGTAAAGTTACCGCTTTAGTAGAGTTATCGGGGAGTGGTCAAATGGATAAAAAAACCAAGGTCCTGCTTATTGAAGACAACCCTGGGGATACCAGGCTGATACGGGAATTGCTCAATGACGTGGCGGGGGCCTCGTTCGCTTTAGAGGATGTTGACTGTCTCTCGAAGGGGCTGAGCTGCCTTGCCCAGCGGGACATTGATGTGATTCTACTGGACCTTTCGCTTCCCGATAGCCAAGGTCTTGATAGCCTCAGCAGGATATGCACTCAAGCGCCCAATGTGCCTGTTGTGGTGTTGAGCGGTCTCAGCGACGAGGCGGTTGCGATCAATGCGGTGCAGGAGGGTGCACAGGATTATCTGGTCAAAGGAAGCGTAGGCAGTGCCTTATTGGTGCGTTCCCTGCACTATGCCATGGAGCGGCAGCACCTTCGAGTCGCATTGCGTGAGAGCGAATCACATTACCGCTTGCTCGCCGATAACATTGCTGACGTTATCTGGACGGCTGACCTGAAAGGACGAATAAGCTATGTCAGTCCATCAATTAAGAATTTTTTAGGATATACGGTAGGCGAGGCTGTAAAGCTAGAGATGAAGGATATCCTGACTCCCGATTCCGCTGAGCAGGCTAAGCGTTTAATCAGGGACCAGATTGCACTCTGGAATCCCTGGGTACACCATACGCCCCTGTCGTTGACTCTGGAGCAAATACATAAAGATGGCTCGACCCTCTGGGCAGATGTGAGATTGTCGTTCCTGTGTAATGAAAAGGGGCATATCACAGGGATTCTGGGGGTGACCCGTGATATCACCGATCGCAAGAAAGCTGAAGAAGCGATTAGTGAGTCGGAAACCCAATACAGGTCTCTAGTAGAAACTGCCTCAAAGGCAGGATTAGGCATCACCATAGTTCAAAATACGAAGGATAAAGAGGCTGTTTTCGTTTTCGTAAATGATGAGTATTGCAAGATATCCGGGTATTCGCGGGAAGAGCTGCTGGGAAGGTCATCTTTGGACATTATACCGCCAGAAAATCTAGCTTCTATCAGGGAGAGATATGAGCGAAGACAGAAAGGGGAGTCTCCCCCATCGTATTATGAGACAACTCTACTACGAAAAGACGGCACAAGGCTGCCTATTGAAATAAGTGTAAGCGTTTTTACCTATCGGGGTAAGCCGGCGACCGTTTCTTTCTTCAAGGATATTACCGAGCGCAAGAAGGCTGAGGATACGCTACGTCGGAGCGAGGAGCGCTACCGTCTCCTTGCCGATAATGCAGTAGATGTCATCTGGACTATAGACATAAAGGGGCGGATAAACTATGTCAGCCCATCTGCCAAGCACCTGTTTGGTTATTCAGTTGATGAGATGATGGCAATGCAGATCAGGGAATTGCTTACTCCAGCTTCTGCTGAGATCGCTCGTAAGGTAATCACCGAAGAAATGAGGATGAAAACAGCAGTTTCGCAAAATTCATATTGCTCTCTGTTTCTGGAGCATGTGCGCAAGGACGGCTCTACCTTCTGGACAGAGGTTATTATGTCATTCCTGCGTGATGAACAGGGGAGGATCACCCTGATTCAAGGTGTGACCCGTGATATCACTGAGCGCAGGAAATCCGAGGAAGCGCTGCGTGAGAGTGAAGAGCGCTACCGTCTGCTTGCTGAGAACGTGAAGGATATAATCTGGACCCGTGATATGAATCTAAAATTAACGTATACCAGCCCTTCCGTCTTGGAGATGTCAGGTTACAGCGTTGATGAAGTCATGTCTATGAGTCTGGAGGAATCCTTGACCCCTGCCTCTCTCGAGCTTATTCGGCCTGTTCTAGACAAAGTGCGGGCTGGGGCGGAAAAAGGGCAAGGGGATTTGCCGGATGTGGTTGTGCTCGAACTCGATTTATTGCACAAGAATGGCTCCATAGTGCCAGTTGAGATGAAAGTTAATATGCTGCATGACTCGGAAGGTCGCCCCCTCGGATTCCTGGGAGTCACTCGTGATATCACCGAGCGCAAGAAGGCCGATAATACGCTGCGTCAGAGCGAGGAACGCTATCGCGAACTGTTCGAGAATGCCAATGACATTATTTATACGCATGATTTGACTGGGAATTTCACATCAATCAACAAGGCAGCCGAACGTATCACAGGATATGCCCTCCAAGAGATTCTAAAAATGAATATCGTCCAGGTTCTAGCGCCAGGGTACAGAGAGACAGCCCGGCAGATGATAGAGCAGAAGGTCAAAGAGGGTGGAGAGACGCGATATGATCTGGCTATTATAGCTAAAGATGGTCATGAGGTGCTCCTTGAGGTCAATACTAGGATTATCTATGAAGATGGGAAGCATGTAGGGGTACAGGGCATCGCTCGTGACATCACCGAGCGCAAGCGTATGGAGGAAGCGCTACGGGAGAACGAGGAGCGATTTAGGACAGTATTCGAGGGGACGGGTATAGGAATAGCGCTGGTTGGCTTCGATCAAGAGGTTTTGAGTATCAATCCTGCGTTCGAACATACGCTCGGTTACAGCTTTGAGGAATTCAGCAAATTGACGAATTCGGGATACTTGCATCCAGATGATGCGATGGTCGACGCGAAACTTTACATGGAGATGCTGAAGGGTAAGCGTGACCATTACACTCTGGACAAGCGCTACATTCGAAAGGATGGCCAGGTTATTTGGGGTCGTCAGAACCTATCTGTTATCCGAGACGCTGGAGGAAAACCCAGATATTTCATTGCGATGGTAGAGGACATCACTGAGCGCAAGAAAGCCGATGAGGCATTGCGGGAGAGCGAGCGCCGATTAAAAGACGCCATGGTATTGGGAAATAGCGGCTATTGGGAATTTGACGTTGATATGCAGAAATTGGTCTGGTCAGATCAGACTTTCAGACTCTTTGAGCGTGACCCGTCGTTGGGTGCCCCTAGCGTTGAAGAGGAGGCGGCTTACTATTCACCGGAACAAGCAGTGAAACTCAGTGAATATGGACAGCGCGCTATTGAAAAGAGAGAATCGATCGAATACGACTTCGTAACAACGTTACCCAGTGGGAAGTCTGCATACATGACAGGTTTCATGCGACCTGTCAGTGATTACAGCGGAAAAGTCGTGAAATTGTTCGGTGTATTTCACGATATCACCGAGCGCAAGCGGATAGAGAACGCGCTGCGGCAAAGCGAAGAGAATTTAAGGATGATTACGGATAATGCAGAGGACTCATAGCTCAGCTTGACGCTGAGCTAGTTTACCGTTATGTCAGTCCATCATATAAGAGAATGTTGGGATATGAGGTCGAGGAGATTGTAGGGCAGAATGCGATACAGGCAAATCAAGTCAACATTCATCCTGATGATTTAGAAGCAACCGTTTCAGCTGTGAATCAATGCCTGTCCACTTTGGAGCCCGGTAGAATACAATATCGTGTTAAGCACGCAGACGGGCATTATCTCTGGCTGGAATCCACATGGAGTTACTTATCGGGCAAGAATAGGGAGATGCAAGGTGTGGTGATTCTCAGCCGTGACATCACAGAACGCAAGCGAATAGAGGAAGCTCTGCGGCAGAGTGAGCAGAGTTATAAAGTCTTGTTAGAGAGCACGCATGACAGTATCATTGTTGTCGATGCTGAGACTTCGAAGGTAATCTTTGGTAACCGGCGTGCTGCGCTGATGTTTGGATTCGATCCCGTACTCCACGATGGAGTCGGGGTGAACTTACTCGATTTTATCCACCCTGAGGACAGAGAGATAGCTATAAAGGGATTTGTGGAAGACCTATATCAGCAAGAGCGGCGTCAGAGATACGATGTTAGAGCAAATACGAAGGACGGTAGAGAAATATGGGTAAGCTCCCTTGGCACAAGGATCGAATTTCAGGGAAGAGTTGCGGTTTTGCTTTCATTGAGGGACGTCACTAAGGACAAGCAAATGGAGGAGGAGAAACGGAGGCTGGAGGAGCAGATTCAACTCGCTGGACGCCTGGCTGCGGTTGGCGAGCTGGCGGCAGGCGTTGCCCACGAGTTAAACAACCCCATAGCTGCAATCCAGGGTTTTGCCCAGCTCCTGAAGGGGAGGAAAGACCTGGATGCGACCATAAATAGGGACTTGGAGACAATCTACAAAGAATCTCAGCGCGCCAGCAAAATCACTCAGAACCTTCTTACCTTTGCCCGCAAACATGAGCCGGAGAAGAGCTTTATCTCGCTCAACGAAGCTCTGGAGAAAACCCTGGAACTGCGCGCCCATCAGATGAAGGTCAACAACATAGAGCTGGTGGTTGACCTTGCCCCTGATCTTCCCAAGACCATGGCTGATTTCCACCAGATGCAGCAGGTCTTCATGAACATTATCAACAATGCAGAGCAGGCTATGGTAGAAGCACATGGTAAGGGCCAGCTTGTGGTGCAGACCAGAAGAGTAGCCAGGATGATTCAGATGACGTTTACCGATAACGGGCCAGGCATTTCTGAGGAGAATCTTGAGAAAGTATTCGACCCGTTCTTCACTACCAAGGAGGTAGGGAAGGGGACTGGGCTGGGTTTGAGCATTTGCTATGGCCTTGTCCAAGCTCATGGTGGCAGGATATATGCCAAGAGCAAGCTCGGCGAGGGCACAACCTTTGTGGTAGAGATACCCATAGTTTCTGAAAAGCAGCCTGTTTCTGCAGCGGATTTGCTCGATCCGGGTTCAAGGGGTGTGAAATGGAAGAAGCCAGAGGGACAATATTAATAGTCGATGACGAGGAGTCAATCAGGAATATCATCTCCCGTAGATTGGAGTCGGAGGGCTATAGTTGTGAAGTCGCATCCGACGGCAAGGAGGCACTATGGAAGGCCTTCATAAAGGACTTTGACCTGGTGCTGATGGATGTCAAGATGCCAGGGATGTCGGGGATGGAGGCATTGCCCCAGATGGTCACCCATCACCCTGATACCTGTGTGCTCATGCTAACTGCTGTGATAGATGCAGATACTGCCATCGAGGCCATGAAGCTGGGTGCTTATGATTATGTGACTAAGCCCTTTGACCTGGATGATCTTACCATGAGGGTGGATAAGGCTCTGGAAAGAAGAAGACTGATATTGGAGAAGAGGGAGTATCATGTAGACTTGGAGCAGAAGCTCAGGCAGCAGACAGAGCAAATGCACCAGTATTATCAGGAAGCTATCCAGGCGCTCTCCCGCGAGCAGCTCGCCCTTGAGGAGTTGGAGGCCGAAAGTAAACCGCAACAGGGGAAGGCTTCTTCTGGTAAGGAAACTGCCGCCAAGCCTGGTGAAGCATCAAGCTCTGTCAAAGAATTTGCCAGAAAATTGTCACAATTGTTTAGCAAGGAGGCACCATATTCTTTAGATGTGAAAGGCGATGGTATGTCTGCACAAGCAGTGGCGAAGAGCGAAGAGTCTCAGAAGCAGGTTATGTCTGGAAAAGGGGCGAAACAAAGCTCTGCTCTTCACAATGACACCGTAGAACTAGCGATACGGTCTCCTGTAAGCTTGCAGCATCTGCTGCAATTGCATGATCATCTGAGGTCTATTGGCCCAATAGAGGTCCTGGGTGTGGAGGGTGCGGTGGATAAAGATATCAAAGTCAGGCTCCTTTTGAGAGCCTCTATCCCTATCGATAAGATACTTGGAGACCTGCCCGAAGTGGAGAAAGTCTCAGAGAGGTCTGAGGAAGCTGGGAGTACAGCCGCCGTTGGGCAGGGAGAAGGCACAGCGGCCAGACTAATCGTAGTCGAGTTGTCCCAGAAGCCCTTATGATTATAAATTCCCCTCGAAATATCCAGAGGCCGGGAATCCGTCTGGATTTTCTTGGGGGACGTTGCTCTTTACAATATGATAAAATTCCGCTATAATGTGCGTTACTCGAGAGACAGGTGACTAAGCGTTAGCTGGCTCTCAGTCTTTTTTAATAGGCAGAAGGGATGAAGGTGGGAGATGGCGCAGAAAGAGGTCTTTCTCACGCCTGAAGGCTTGGAGAAACTAAAAGCGGAACTCGAGCACCTGCGCTCTGTCCGCCGTCAGCAAGTTGCCGACCAGATCCACCGAGCCAAGGAACTGGGTGGTACTGTAGACAACGCTGAGTACGATGACGCCAAGAACGAGCAGGCTTTCGTCGAAGGGCGGATTCTTACCCTGGAGAAGATGCTTAAGAACGCCAGTATAATTCAGGAAGAGAAGGCTCCCTCATCCTCAGTCAGGCTTGGTTCGAAGGTCACGGTTCGCAGCAAGGGCGGAGAGAAGGAATACTATGCCATCGTGGGCAGTGCTGAGGCCAATCCCAGCGACGGGAAAATCTCCAATGAGTCGCCTGTTGGTAAGGCATTGATGGGCAAGCGGGTAGGCGATGAGGTTGAGGTGCATGCTCCTGCAGGGGCGCGCAAGATGAAGATAATCGCCATAGAATAAGTTCAGCTAAAAGGTGTAGTGTTGGCAATTCTGCTCAGGCTCATGAGATGGCGGATAGGAAAGAAGCATTAACCTCCCAACGATTAAACAAGCTCCACAATATTCGTAGCCGCAGCATTGACCCCTACCCCCACCGATTCTCAAGAACTCACACCATCCAAGAGGCAATTACTCTTTTCCAGCAACAAGAAAAAAGTAGCACAGAGAGCGCTCAGGTGCGTGTCACTGGCCGCATCACGGCCCAACGCTCTATGGGTAAAGCGACTTTCCTGGACCTGAGAGACGGCTCGGGCAAAATTCAGGTCTACCTCCGCAGGGATACCCTTGGTGACGAGAAATATAAGTATCTTCACGATTTCGACATCGGCGATTTCATGGGGGTCAGCGGCAGGGTCTTCCAGGACAAAGAGCGGCGAAATCACGGTAGAGGTCTCCGATTTCGCCATGCTCTCAAAGTCGCTGCTGCCGTTGCCGGAGAAATGGCATGGCCTGACCGATGTGGAGAAGCGCTATCGCCAGAGGTATCTCGACCTTATCTCTACTGAGGAAGCTAGGAATATCTTCACTGCGCGCAGTCGCATCATCGCTGCGATACGCCGTTACCTTGATGGCCGTGGATTTATCGAGGTGGAGACGCCTGTATTGCTGCCCGTGGCTGCGGGTGCGATGGCTCGTCCTTTTTCCACATATCACAATGAACTGGAGCAGACCCTTTTTATGCGCATCGCTACCGAGCTTTATCTCAAGCGACTCATCATCGGGGGGCTAGACAAGGTCTATGAGATAGGGCGCATCTTTCGCAACGAGGGCATCTCTACTAAACATAACCCTGAGTTCACTACGCTCGAAAGCTATGAGGCTTATGCTGACTACAACGATGTCATGGCTATGGTGGAGCAGATGGTGTGTCATGTAGCGCAGGAGATTTTCGGCACCCTGGAGTTCACTTTCGGCGAACATAAGCTCAATCTCTCTTCTCCCTGGCGCAGGGTCAATCTTCGGGATGAGCTATATAGTAAATGCGGCGTCGATTTCCTTGACCAGAAATATCGGGATATACCTTCTTTGAGTGAGGCGATGGCGAAATTGGGTGTGGAAGCTGAGAAGGGCATGAGCTGGGGCCGTCTGGTGGATAAACTTATCTCCTCTTATGTCGAGCCTAGCCTGATCCAGCCAACCTTTGTTCTGGACTATCCCGTTGAGATATCGCCGCTGGCCAAGGGCAAAGCCGATGATCCGAGGCTGGTGGAGAGGTTCGAGTGCTTTGTGGCTGGCATGGAGATAGCTAACGCTTTCACCGAGCTCAACGACCCCATCGAGCAGAGGAAACGCTTCGAAGAGCAGGAGCAGTTGCGTGCCACGCTGGGGGATGAGGAGGTGGAGAGGCTGGATGAGGATTTCCTCCTTGCCATGGAGTATGGCATGCCGCCCACAGGCGGATTAGGCGTGGGGATTGACCGCCTTGTTATGATATTAACTAACCAGCAATCGATAAGAGAGGTTATCTTATTCCCGCAGTTGAAGACTAAACAGGGCAAAGACGATGCTTAGCATCCAGTTCATCCGCCAAAACCAGGAGCTTGTGCGGGAGTCCCTCGCCAAACGCGGCGAGGCCTCGGGTCTCGATGAAGTCCTGCGTATCGATGAGGAACGCCGCCGCCTTATCCAAGAGGCGGAGAGCCTCAGGGCAAGGAAAAAGCAGGTCAGCAAGGACATCGCCAAGATGAAGGAGAAGCCACCCGAGCTCCTCGCCGAGATGAGAGAGGTGGGGGATTCCATCAAGTCAATCGAGGCTGAGCTCGAGCGCACCGAGGCTGAGCTAAACGAGCTGTTGCTCCGCATACCCAATCTGGTGCACCCCAGTGTTCCGGTGGGCAAGGATTCGAACGATAATGTGGTGGTGCGAAAGTGGGGTGAGCCTAAGAAATTCGATTTCAACCCTCTTCCTCACTGGGACATCGGTCCGAAGCTGGGCATCATCGATTTCGAGCGGGGAGTGAAGGTTTCAGGGACTCGCTTTTATATACTTAAGGAGCTGGGAGCCAGGCTGCAGAGGGCGCTCATCTCATTTTTCCTCGACCTCCATACAAAAGAGCATGGCTACAAGGAGATTTACCCTCCATTCATGGTGAAGCGGGAGTGCATGGTGGGGTCGGGGAATCTGCCCAAATTCGCTGATAACCTTTACCACGACGAAGAGGACGATTTGTGGTTCGTGCCCACCGCCGAGGTGCCGCTGACCAACCTGCACCGCGACGAGATTCTGGAGCCAGGCGTTCTGCCTTTCTATTATGTAGCTTATACGGCCTGCTTCCGCCGCGAGAAGATGTCGGCGGGCAAGGATACCCGTGGAATCAAGAGGGGGCATCAGTTCGATAAGGTTGAGCTATACAAGTTTGTTGAGGCTGAGAAGTCAGATGAAGAGCTTGAGGGGATGGTAAGGGATGCCTCGGAAGTATGTGAAAAGCTGGGCCTCCCTTATCATGTGCTGCAGCTTTGCAGCGGTGACCTCGGATTCGCCGCTACCAAATCCTACGATATCGAGATGTGGGCGCCTGGCTGCGCCGAGTGGCTAGAGGTAAGCTCCTGCAGCAATTGTGGCGATTTCCAGGCCCGCAGGGCTAATATCCGCTACCGTCCTCAGCCCAACGCCAAGCCAGAATTTGTGCACACACTGAATGGCTCAGGGCTGGCTCTGCCCCGTGTGCTCATCGCCGTTTTGGAGAACTATCAGCAGCGCGATGGCAGCGTGGTGGTTCCCGAGGTATTGCGTCCCTATGTGGGCGTGGATGTAATCAGGTAGGCCTCAGCCTCATCACCTCGTAAACCGTCACCACTTTTTTGAATCCGCTGAACTTGTCCCGTATAGCGGCTATCTCTTGTGGGGAAAGGGGCTTTACACCGCCGAGACGCAGCGGTGTGTTGATCTGCACCTCGTCCGGCGATAGCTCTCTAGCTATTATTGCCATCTCCTCTGCACAGCCCTTGTTTGCGTCAACGAACATCATCTGAATCGCCAGCTTGCCTTTGTATTCTGACCTGAAACGCCTGATGCCTTCCAATATTTGTGAGAGGGTCTGCCCTTTAAACGGTTTATTCACCGTCTTAAATATCTTCTCGTTTGGGGCGTCAACCTTCGCTATTACTAAGTCAGCGCGGGCCAGGTCGCGACGCACGTCGTCTTTGTTCATAAGGGAGGAGTTGGTGAGCACCGCCACCGGCAGCCCCAGGGCCAACTTGACTATGCTAATAGCCTCGCCCAGATTGCTAGCCAGGGTAGGCTCGCCACCGCCGGCGAAGGTGGCGTAGTCAGCCTCGATACTCTTGACCTCTTGCAGCTCCCTTTTCAGCTCGGCGAGCTTCACGAACTCCCTCCGCTCGGTCAGGGGATGGACAGTTGCCCCCAATTCGCAGTAGGTGCAGTCGAAGGAGCAAGTTTTGCCTCCGGGCGATAGAATGTCGAAGCCGAGTGACCTGCCCAGTCGCCATGATGAAACCGGGCCATAGATGATAGAATTCATTTTGAGTTACTACTCGACCTTCATTTCGTACTTGGGTTTTCCTTTTTCTGAGGTCAATATGAACTCGGACATTCTTGCCTTCGATTAGGTATTTCTCGCTTTCTGCTCTAAGCTTCCTAAAATCCATCGTTTCCAGAAACACCCTGAGCAGCTCTATCTTCTCTTCGAGCTTCCTGCTCTTCTTAGCCTGCTGCATATACTCATCTACGCTTTTGAGATATTCCCTCCTGGCTGTGCCCTCAATGCAAAGGTCTAAGGTTGGGAGGAGTTCAATCTTCACGATTATATTATATATTAGTTTGGAGTATGTTGCTCTAATTAGAGGGCTTTTCGGGCACAGCGTGGCCCTAGTTTTGGGGTTTTCGCATTTTTAAATTTTTTTAGTTTTTGGGCCACCTGAGCCCGGGATTTCGCAGGTCGTCGTCAGCTTCAGCCGAACGCAGCGGGGACCATCAAGTTAAAAAACATCCCTATAAGGGCTACATCCCCAAAATAAAATCCCACATATTCAATTCCGAGGGGTGTCAAGAGCTTTGAGCAATCAGCTAAAAGCTATAAGCCTACAATTGTGCGGCTCAGTAGATGCTGGTTGCCACTGTTGAATTGAAGCGGGAGCTGTGTACACACAGTCCCGATATTATGGGGCTATAATAGAACATTAGTTCTCAAACTGTCAAGGGGAAGATGTCGCGGGAGAGCGGTTCACCGCAAAGAACGCGGAGTTCGCTGAGGGAAAAGGGATGGAAATTGGAAAAGAAAAAGGGAGACAGCAGAATGAAGAATTGAGGTTGGAGAAGGGGGGGCACCTAATCCCCCTGTATCCTCCTCCCTGAGCGAGTCAGGGATAAGTTTAGAAAAGGGGGAAATCGGGCGAGGCGACATCGCCCCTACGTTATTGGGCACATGCCACTGTGCCCCTACTTGATTGGAGCCCTCTTGGGCAGGCTCTAACCACCCCTCAGGGCGTTCAGCCGAACGCCCCTACATTTTGCTCATCTAACGCTCGATGATTCGGGTCATGGGTTACCATCGAAATGAGGCAGTCTTAGGAAAGGGAAATCGGGCGAGGCAACCTTGCCCCTACAGCTCAGTATTGCTGGCGATAGGCTCGTTTCCAGGGTTCGTTCTTGAAGGCGAGATAATCCTTGATTGCCTCCCCCAGTATTTGTGCGGCCAGAACGGCGCACTCGATATTTTCCTCGGGCAAACCTCCCAGGGTATTCAGCACAAATTCGGGGGTGATTTTCTTGACCTCGGCTATGCTCTTACCCTTGGCCAGCTCGGTGACCAGGCTCAGGGCGGCGACGGTAGGGCCGCATCCGGTGGTAGAGAAGGTGATATTCTGGATTCTGTCGCCTCTCATCTTAAGCCAGATCTCCATAATGTCCCCGCAGGAGCCGACGGCGCTGGCGTAGCCATCGGGATTGGGGATAGTGCCCACATTCCTGGGGTTCTGAGCATGGTCAATAACTATTTGACTGAAACCTGTGAAGTCCTGCTTCTGGGGCTCATCTACCATGTTAATTTCTCACTTGATAAGGTTTAACACCTGTCTTCAACCCCCTGAGTCCCCCATTCTTGGAGGACTTTGAAAATTGGGGGACACCCCTAGGCCCCTGGCAGGAGGAAGCCTGCACCTTTTATCAACCCCCTGAATCCCCCAATCTTGGGGGACTTTAAGAAGTGGGGGACACCCCCAAGCCCCCGGCAGGAGGAGTCCTGCACCTCTCTCAACCCCCTGAATCCCTCATTCTTGGGGGACTTTAAGAAGTGGGGGACACCCCCAGACCCCTGGCAGGAGGAATCCTGCACCTCTTTTCAACCCCCTGAATCCCCCAGTCTTGGGGGCGAGGCGCATAGCTATGCCCCCTACATTTTTGGGGACACCCAAGTGGGAAGCACTAAATCCTAATATCGAAATCCTAAACGAAAACGGCCAGTTGTCTAATCCCCCTTGCCCCCTTTAGAAAAGGGGGAGTTGCCCTTCGACAGGCTCAGGGCGAACGGATGTGAGATACCCTGTAGCGGATGCTCCAGGCTACCCTCATGGCGGGTTGGAAACCCGCCCTACGTTATTGGGAACATGCACTGTGCCCCACTTCGTCTGCACGTACCCTGAGTTACTCACTCCTCGCTCTACGGACTCTTCCTAGTTCCACCTTTGGCCGACATGGCCTTGAGGAAGGCATCGGCCAGGCCGCTGAGCGCTGCGGATTCGTAGCGCTCGATATTGCCCTCGTCGCAGAGCTTTGCCAGCTCCGGGTCTATGGGCAGTTGCCCCAACAAGGGGGCTCCGGCTGCCTTTGCCATCTCGTCCCCTTTGCTCTTGCCGAAAAGCTCTAGCCTCTTCCCGCTATCGGGCAGCAGGAAGTAGCTCATATTCTCCACGACTCCAATTATGGGAACGCTCAATTTTTGAGCCATCTGCATAGCTTTCCTCACCACCATCGCTGCCAGCTCCTGAGGGCTGAAGACGATGACCACGCCCGAGAGGGGCAGCGTCTGCATCACGGTCAGCGGGGCATCGGCGGTTCCCGGCGGCAGGTCAACCAGAAGATAATCCAGCTTGCCCCAGAGCACGTCCTCCCAGAACTGCGTGATTATTTTGGCGATAAGTGGGCCGCGCCAGATAACGGCGTCATCCTCGTTGGGCAGAAGCAGGTTGATGGACATTATACTGATTCCCAGATGGGACAGCGCAGGCATGATCCCGCTATCGCTCCCGACAGGGCGGCCGCTGACGCCGAATATCCGCGGTATGCTGGGTCCGGTGATGTCGGCGTCGAGAATGCCCACCTCGAAGCCACGGCGCGCCAGGGAAACCCCGATGAGGCTGGTCACCAGGGACTTGCCCACCCCACCCTTGCCGCTCATGATGGCGACGATGTGTTTGACTTCGTTGAGCTCCTTGGGGCTGGCCTCGACGAAGTCTATCCTGGCCTTCTTTATTCCCGGGAGCCCTCTGGCGATATCGCTCACCCTGGTTTTGAGCCATTCTTGAGACTGGGGGCTCAGAGCCGCCGAGGCGAGGGTTATATTCGCCTTGTCATCGGAGACCGAGATATTGCGCACCAGGTTGAGCTTGACCAGGCTGCGCATCGCCCCGGGGACGAGCACCTCCTCCAGGCTTTCCCGTATCTGTTCTTCGGTTGTCACAGGCTTTCCTCCAAGTCACTGTCTGTTAACACACTAACCTATATTATACATCAAAATTTACCTTGAACTCACGTTCAAGAAATCCCTGAGCAATGCGATGCAAACCTGATGCCACTTGCGATATTCATTGGCCAATGAGTATAATGCTTGGAAAAGCCGAGGTGTGAAGGGAGGAAAGAATGTCCGACGAGAAAATTCTGCAATTGATAGTAAAGGTTCTGACAGTTGGCGGTCAAAGCATAGACCACAGACACCTCATTCCCTCTGACGAGAAGGAAGCGTCAAGGGCCATTGACAAATTAGCAAATATGATTATGAGAGCAATGGCCCCAAAGTCATCCGTCCTGGTATGGTTTGATAACCCTCTCATAGTATACAATCCAGATAACATTTTAGGCATTCGAACTGAACTTGTGGGGACGGAACAAGAAAAGCTTACTATGGGTACTCAGGTAAAAAGTAAACTCCGATTGATTTGATGAGGCCGGGCTGGTCTATTGGGATAGGAAGGCGAAAAGGGCGCTCTAAAACGGTGGTACTAAACTGAAAGCTGGGCAGACACTAATTCGGAAGGCCTCCTAAAGGACTTGTATTGGGAGCATTGTAATAACAAAGGGGCGGTAGACAGCCAATGAATCATGAGGCGCGGCGCTTTGTCAGGTTTGGTCACTTTATCTCGTTTAATTCTGTTTTCGCAGACAGGGAAGCGATTGCAGATGAATTGAATCCTTTAACTATCAGCCATACCGCCAAAACCATTTCTTGCACGGCTATTGGAACAGCCAAAACGACCTGAGTCGTCGACATAGGACCGATGACACGGAACATAACTAACATGCTTGTTACTATTATTAATATGATCCCAATAAGACCCCAACCTGATAACCATCGCGGAACGAGTTTTGTTTGAAAGAATATATAATAATACATCAGTGCTCCTAAGCCAAAAGCCAGCAAACCTGCGACATTGCCCATCCAATCACGTACTGCTACTATTAATGCACCTGAGGTTTGAAAATACGATGAATCCGGAGCTCCAGCTTTTACAAATTCCTGGCTTAATGTCGTGAGTAATAGTAGACAGATTACACCAACAATACCGAGCATTCCCTCAATAAGCCTGAAACCAACAGCTCCAAGAGCTAGACCTTGATTATATTTTTTTAATATTGGATACAGCGAAATTGCAATACCAGCAGTTGCAGCAGCACGATAAACAGAAGTAGGGCTCCTATTGTTACTTGGTTTCCATTTGCAGAAACATCAACAAGATAATTCGAAGCATTGATAGGTGCTATAAATGGCAAGCTTAGTAAACTTGCAACCGTAGCAATTATGAATAATACTCCTGCAATTCTTGCGGTCTTTTTGTTTGTATTCATTTTTCCCCTCCTTATATTTTATTATTATGTTCCACAGTTATTACTACATTTCCCTTTTTGTGTCCTTTATCGACATACCTGTGAGCCTCGACAATCTGTTCCAGCGGATAGCGTCTGTCAATGACAGGTTTTATCTTCCCCGCCTCAACGAGTTCTTTGAGGTAAATTAGATTTTCAGTTTTAGGGGTTGCTGTCCCACCTATTAGTTTCTTGCTGCTTGTCAGCGAAGTCCATCGCATCCGAACACCTAGCGCCGGCGTAACAACAGCATGAAGATACGTTCCTTCTTTCTTTAGGGATCTTATACAACCTGAAAGCGAACTTTTACCTACCGTGTCAAAAATAACATCATAGGTCTCACCGTTTTTGGTAAAATCCTCCTTAGTGTAATCAATTACCATATCGGCTCCCAGAGATTTCACCAATTCTAAATTCGTGGTACTGCATACCCCGGTAACTTCTGCACCAAGGTACTTGGCAAGCTGAACCGCAAAAGTACCTACACTTCCAGAAGCTCCATAGATAAGCACTTTTTGTCCGCTCCGGATATTACCTTTTCTAAGAAAATACAAGGCTGTATTGCCCCCAAAAGGAATAGCGGCGGCTTCCTCATAGGTCACATTGGCCGGTTTGATTGCCATCGCCCAATCTTCAGGCAGACATATGTACTCGGCATAAGCACCAAGATTGTGTCCGGGATATGCAAAAACCTGGTCACCTTTCTTAAACAGTTTTACATCTTTGCCTACTGATTCAATTTCCCCGGCTAACACACCCCCCAGTATAGCTTTTTTGGGTTTTCTAAGACCAAGCGCTATTCGAGCGAGGAGCCAGAAAGAGAGAGGAACTCGAAAACCACGAATCCTGGAGTCTGCTACCGATACTGTTGTGGCATATATTTTTACCAGTACTTCATTGTCCTTGGGAGTAGGTTTTTCCACTTCTTTAAGCTGAAGAACATCCGGCGGTCCGTATTTTGTGCATACAATCGCTTTCATAAGTATTCCTCCAAGATTACTCTGATTCGGCCATTTTCAATATAGTCCACCAAAATTATACTATGAGTCTGCAAAACCTAAGCATTGTTGTGAAGTCATAGCGACTACCCCACACGGGACTGTTCCCGAACATTTGTTTGAGAAGAAGCAACTGGTCCCAGCCTTACAGCAGCTAATTGCCTCTTACTCAAAGGCACAGTAATTCTAGAGGCGCTGGCATCTTTCGTCAAGAAGCAGGGGCAACTCCTCCCAACTTCAGAGCAGCTGCCGGCGGTCTACATAAAGCCCCCAAGGCAACACTATGGCTTTTTGTTAAGCCGGTACAAACATCCCTATGTTCATCCAATGGTAGACATGTGAAGCTACGGTAGGTTCGAGAACCATCCGCGCAGTGACCTCATTGTTGACTGAACTGTGCTCCAAAACCGAGTGTTTTTGGAGCACCTGGGCCCACTAACTTAATCACGGTATTCTGATTACAAATCCGGGATACCTGCAGTAGGCTTGTTATGAGCAGAGGTTAAGTCACTCGCTTTAAAGAAATCGGGGAGTATGCTGAAGGTGCAAAGGTGCGGGGCCTGGATTCCTGCTTTCGTAGGAATGACATGCTTTGGGCAGGTTTGAAACCTGCCCCTACTATTAATAGCCCGTTCACCCTTCGACAGGCTCAGGGCGAACGGGTGAGCCTGGATTCCTGCTCCCTGAACAGGTCAGGGACAGGTTGCGCAGGAATGACATGGCGGGGGCGGTTCACGAACCGCCCTACGTTTTTGGGCATCCTTCACTGGAAGGATGCCCCTACAGCCAGGATTGGAGCGGATGCTCCAATCTACCTGTCAGGGCGTTCAGTTGAACGCCCCTACAACCCCAGGGGCTCCTAATCCCCTTGCCCTCTTTAAAAAAGGGGGGGATTGGTTCGTGGCGCGCCTGGATTCCTGCTTGCGCAGAGAATGACAAAGGAAGAGGGCGACCCATTGGGTCGCCCCTACACAGGTTGGAGCATTATGCAATTGGGCCCTTCGACAGGCTCAGGACAGGGCTCAGGGCGAACGGACTAAGTTCCCTCTTTCATGGATTTGTGTTGATAGCTGGAGGCTGACCGCTACTCGTAGAGCAAATGTCTTCGGAGTGGTATGATTCCTCCAAAGGGCTTCACATCAGGCACTTTCACAAAATGTCATAACTTCTTAACCTTTCATCTCCCAATTTTATGATTTCTTTACTTTGACTTCGTAACATAGATATATAGGGGCCTGTAATAACGTGATTATGCCAACAAATTGACTAAGGAGGGGGAAATGGCAAAATACTTGTTGGTCTACTACGGTGGCAAAATGGAAAACGATCCTAAAATGGTGGAAAAGTCGATGGCTACCTGGATGAAATGGTTCGCAGACCTCGGCAAGGCTGTCGTGGACGGAGGCGCCCCAACCCAAGCCGGGAAAATCGTCAGCAAGAGCGGCGTCAAGAGCCCCGGAGCTAAACCCGTCGCCGGCTACAGCATACTGCAGGCTAAAAGCCTGGATGCCGCGATAGCAATGGCCAAAAGCCACCCGGATATAGCTGAAGGCCTCCAGGTGGCAGTGTACCCTCTAATGCCCATGTAATGGGCATAATATAGAAGCTGAGGATGATAACATCCCCCAGTGAGCAAGAGATATTCTGGCATGGCAAAGACGGTTAGTATCATACTGTAACCAGTCCTTTCCAGGGGCAAAAACGGGCAGAGGAGGAATTTTCCGATGATGGAGAAACAGACGCCGCTGAGAACAGGAGAAATCGCACCTGATTTCGTGCTTAAGGACCAGAACGGCAAGGACTTCAGGCTTTCGGAATTGAGAGGAAAGAGAGTACTGTTATCCTTTCATCCTCTGGCCTGGACGGAGGTTTGTGCCAAGCAGATGCAGTCACTAGAGGCAAACAGGGACATGCTGGTATCTCTGAATACCATCCCGGTGGGGCTTAGTGTCGACGCCGTTCCATCGAAAAAAGCGTGGGCTGACAGTCTTGGAATTAAGGTTGTTCCTTTGCTGTCGGATTTCTGGCCTCATGGACAGGTTGCCAGCGCCTATGGTATTTTCAGAAGCAATAATGGGTTCTCCGAGAGAGCTAATGTTATCGTTGACGAGAGTGGCAAAATTGTTTTTGTCAAAGTCTATGAGATACGGCAACTTCCAGATATTCATGAAATCATTGAGTTCATAAGAGGTCTTTGATCACCCTGCTGAAGCGGGGTACTGTTGTTTTAAAGGGGCACAGCACGCCGTGCCCCTACGGTTTATAGACGTATGTCTTAAATGAAAGGGGCGGGTTTCAAACCCGCCCCTCGAAGATATCTCTGTGCTTCATCAGGATGCCTTGTTCTACTCCGGGGCCTCTTTTTTCTTTTCCTCTTCTTTGGCGAACTCTTTCATCCCTTTGGCGAGTTGCTCCAGGCGATTCTGCACACGCCTATTGATGGAGTTCTTCTCGAAATTGCCATCCTTGAGCCTTTTGCCTGCTTTGATGCCGGTGAGGATCTCTAGGCCCTCATCAACGTCTTTTACGCTGTATATGTTGAACTTGCCTTTCTTTATCGCCTCCACCACTTCTTCTTTGAGCATCAGGTTCTGGGTATTGCTCTCAGGGATGATCACGCCCTGCTCCCCGGTCAGCCCTTTGGCCTTGCATACTTCGTAGAAGCCTTCGATCTTCTGGTTTACTCCACCGATGGCTTGCACCTCGCCTTTCTGACTGATAGAGCCGGTGACGGCGAGGCCCTGCTTGATGGGTGCGTTTGCCAGGGCAGAGAGGAGGACATAGAATTCGGTGCTGGAGGCACTATCGCCCTCTACCTCTTCGTAGCTCTGCTCGAAAACGAGGCGTGCGCTAAGTGAGAGCGGCGTACTGCTGGCATAGCGTTCCGACAGGAGGCCGCTTAGAATCATGACACCTTTGGTGTGGATAGGGCCGCCCAGCTTGGCTTCACGCTCGATATCAATGAGCCCCTCGCGGCCGGCGGCGACGCTGGCCGTGATGCGGGTGGGCTTGCCGAACCTCAGGTCGCCGAGGTCTATTATGGCCAGGCTGTTTACCTGGCCCACCTCTTCCCCTTCCGTATCTATCTTCAGTATTTCACGCCCTATCATCTCCCTGATGCGCTCGTGGATCAGATCGGAGCGATATACCTTCTGCTCAATGGCTCTGGAGACATGAGCATTATTTATCACACTCTTGCCATCCAATCCTGCCCAGTAATTGGCTTCCCTGATGATGTCTGCTATTTCGGAGAACATGGTGGATAGCTTATGCTGGTCCTCGGCCAGTCTTGAACTGTGCTCGACGATTTTAGCTACAGCCTTCTTATCCAGGTGGCGGAGATTTTCCTTGCCGCAGACAGCACAGAGGGTGCAGGTATACTGTTTCAGGTTCTCGTCATTAAAGTCCATCCGGCTGTCGAAGTCGGCCTTGACCTTGAACAGCTCGGGGAACTCTCGGTCGAGGGCGTAAAGCATGTAGTAGTACAAATTCTCGCCGATGACTATGACCTTGATATTCAGGGGTATGGGCTCCGGCAGTATGGTTTTCATGCTGAGAAAACCGAAGCGCTCGGCAAGGTCCTCTACCATGATCTTCCGCTCTCTGAGGGAACGCTTCAAGCAGTCCCATGACATAAGGTTGCGCATGATGTCGTCTATCCTGACCACCAGATAGCCGCCGTTGGCCTTATGCAGGGAACCGGCGCGGATCATGGTGAAGTCGCTGGTAATAGCGCCGAAGTGCGCCTCTCTCTCGAGACGCCCCACCAGGTTATTGAAGGTGGGATTGGTCTCCATGACCACCGGGGCACCCTTGAGATGCGAGTTATCCACGAGGACGTTTACCTCGTATTTCTTAAGGTTCTGGCTTGCGATAGCCTGGACGAAAGGATTAATTGGCTCAGCCTCCTGCGAAGAACGGAACAGGTTCTTGTTCTCTATGATGTCTGCCTCTACCGCTTTCAGGTATTCGACTACATCGGAGTTTTCATCACCATATTTTTTAGTCAACTCCTCAATCTGCGTTCCGAGGACGAATCGGACCACCTCCTCATCCATTTTCCCGACCTGCTCGCTACTCTCCCTGTCCCAGTTCCTCATCTGGGACATAGCGTCTTTGATCTGGTCCTGGATATCCTCACGACGTTTGCCCATCTTCTCTTTTTCTTTGGGAGTGAGGCCCAGCATCTCCTGCTCTGTGAGGGGCTTCCCCTCCACAATCGGGATAAGCAGCAGGCCCATGGAAGACGTCTGAAGGGCAAAGCCATTGTCATGGGCCAATTGATTGAGTTGATTGAATAGGTTCTCTCTTCTTTCGTTGAATGTGTGTGCTATGGCATCCCGCCGTTTGATGTAGTCTTCGCTTTCGAAGGCCTTCTTTATATCCACCTGAGCGGTCTCTATGAATTTCTTCATGTCCTTTTGAAACTGAATACCCGTACCGGCCTTTAGCTTAAGGGCTTTCGGTGTGTAGGAATCCTGGAAGTTGTGGACATAGCACCAGTCTGGCGGGACCTCTTTGTCTCGAGCTACGCGTTGCAGGAAGGCGATGATGGCAGTCATTTTCCCTGTGCCGGGCAGCCCGGCGGCGTAGATGTTGAAACCCGAATTCGGTATGCCCAGGCCGAACTGAATGGCTTGAAGAGCCCGGCTCTGACCAATTATGGTCTGTACAGGTTCCAAGCCCGCCGTACTCTCAAATCCCAGACTATCAGGGTCGCAAACTCTTCTCACCTCTTCAGCGGTTAACTTTCTCGCCATTATTACCTCCATGTTAGGGGATGGCACCTGGGATTTGTGAGATGCCTAATATTGCTTAGTAGTATAGCATATTATTACTAGGATTTCGCCAGGCTTTATAATTCGGCACTGCTTGGTTGTGGTTGGCGAAGAAGCTTTGTAGCCCGTTAAAAAATGGACTTATGAAGCCAAACGAGCTACAATCCCTGTACAAATGTCATAGCTAAATCCTCTTGGTTTTGAGGCCACGATAGATGAACTCCCTATACAGATTCACAAGCCCCGAGCGGTTCTTTGAGCTTGTTCAACAACAGCATTTGACATTGATTTTGCCAGAGTTATGGCCTGACCCTTATGAAGGATTCCTTTTCCGCGCAGTGGAATCGCAGGAGGGTATGGGAAAAGTCGAGGAAGTTCTAAAGCATATCATCTCCGACGAAGGATTACGTAAGTTCTGCCTTATTGCCTTGACGATGTACAAAAGGTGTAGGTACGCCCAGTGTTGGACTAAATGCCAGGAGAGTGATGCTCTATGGAAAATGTACTCACACAACAACAAAGCGGTCAGAATTGAGATAGACAGGAGAGATGTGTCACACCTTGATGGCGTCACAGCATATGACATCAAGTACGCCGATTTCCTAGATTTGGAGGGGGAATTGAGGATTCTATTCGCACAAAGTGCGAATACATTGAGCATATTCTCGGAAACCGCCTTCTTAACCAAGCGCACTCAGTTTTCGGATGAGCATGAAGTTAGACTACTGACAAAGAATGTCATCGAGAACCTATTGCTTCGCAAACCCTGGAAAGTGCAAGCTGAGATGTGGGTATATGAGCAGAGCCATCGCGAAGGCAGGATGGATGATAATGCCTTTGACCTGCAAATGAAAAGGCTGACTAGGGAGTTATACCCTCCAGCTACCGTGAATGTGTCATTTGCCCAGATAGATGGCTTTGTGAGGTCGGTGATGCTGCATCCCTTAGCTCCGAACGAACTGGATTTGCAGATAGCGGCGTTCTGTGCAGAACACTCGCTGCAATATTTGGGCAAGTCAAAGCTATACACCTTCGAGATATAGGTGCTTTCTACCCACAAGCACAAAGTAACATGGCGTGAATCCCTATTGACTAAGAACCCATGTTCTGTTATCTTTCGCCTAAGAGCATGAAAGGATTATTGTTCTCAACAACGATAGATCAAAACCGAGAAGCAATTATAATTCAGGGGCACAAGATCTTGTGTCCCTACCCAAGAAATGCAGTGGGGCAACCCCGCAGGGGTTGCCCCACTAAAATCTCGTTTGTTGGCGTTATACCTATTTATATTTATAGGCCGATGATGAGCACGCTGACGGTGTTGCTTACAGGTATGCCGCCCAGGTTGTGGGTTAGACCGAACTTGGGGTTCTTTATTTGACGCTTGTCGGCCTTGCCCTGTAGCTGGAGGTACATCTCGAACAGCATCCTGACGCCGCTGGCGCCGATGGGATGCCCGAAGGACTTCAAGCCTCCATCCGGCTGCACTGGCAGACCTCCGGTCAGGTCGAAGAACCCGGACTCGATATCCTTCCTTACACCACCTTTGGGGCTGAACTTCAAGTCCTCACAGGTCACCGCCTCGGTGATGCTGAAGCAGTCGTGAAGCTCGGCCATGCTTATCTTTTCGCGCGGGTTCTTTATCCCGGCCTCTTGATAGGCTGCTTCGCCAGCGCGGACGGTCGCCTTCACGGTGGTGAAGTCGTAGTCGGCCCTGAGCTCGCCCTCGCTGGGGCACACGGAAATTTGCAGCGCCTTGACATAAACAGGGTCGGGCCTGTACTTCTTCGCCATGTCAG
>CAWHAI010000019.1:0-33781 GCA_963827295.1 uncultured Chloroflexia bacterium | reverse complement strand
TATAAGGATCAGGAAGTGTTTGCTGGGCGGAGGGTAGGAGGCAATATTATAATCGATTGGTGTTGTGTTTATTTCAATTCAGACTTGCTTTAGATTGGTAGAGCGTCATTTATTGATGAACTCTGCATATATTAATGTTTGCCAGCATTATTGTATGCATGAATAACGTGGAAAGAAATCACTTATAGTAGAGCTGAAATCATGAATCAAGAAAAAAAGGATAAGAGATATAGTGAAATTCGGGGATCTTTCGGAAGTGCAAAGTGCTATTAGTCTAAATATATCTCTTTTCGATAAACATCTTGAATTTATCCGTATAAATTTGAATAGGACAGAAAAGAATCTAGTGTTATTTAGCCTGCTCGGGAAGGCTAGGGTTTATTTACATTGCTTAGGAAAATCGTTGACTGAACCTACGGAATTCCTTGGATTTTTGACAAGAAGTCTTTTTGAATTAAACATAATTACTCGATATGTATTGATGAGTGAGGAGAATTTGAAACGCTTTGGGGGTGAATTCGTGGTAGACAAAACACAGATCCTCCGAGGATTATTGTTATTTAGTAAAGACTCTTCTAAAGAAACGGTAGAGGCATTGGAAAAAGAGATAGCAAGGATAAAGACGATTGCCGAAAAACATGCTCTGCCTATACAGAAATCTGAGCTCATCAGGGATAGAGCAAAAAGGGTGGGCCTTTCCGAAGAGTATGATGCTTTGTACAAGCTGTTTTCCAAGTATGTTCATCCGTCTTCATATACTATAAATGCGAGTTCCGAGGAAGTTCACAGTAACGAAGTGCGAAATATTTTCTTGATTTACTCTCAAATATATGCCGGTGACATGTTTCAACGGATTAAAGATGCGACAAGCAGTTGATAAAATGCATAGTTGTAGAAGTATAGCTCGGCTACCTGTAGTTCATCTTATCACGCACAGGGTTCCTATAAATAGATACGACTCCACTATCTATGTAACGTAGCTAGAGGAGGACTCGATGTCGATATGGCGCATGTCGTTTAGATGTGGGGACAGAGGGCCTGAAATGTGGCCTCAATGTTTCAAGCTAGGAGTGGCAGCAATTTATTATACTCCTCTTGCTGGAGTCGATCTCTCGAAATATCCTCAGCGGGAACCAAAACATCTATGGGCACAACTGAAACCAACTCAAAACGCCAGTCTTCGTAGGGTAGCTTACGAGATGAAAAAGGGCGATGTAATCTATGTCAAGCAAGAAGGACCAAGATTGTCGGTAGGGGAACTGTAAAACGCCGGTATAAATTTGACTACGAATCTCGTTTGCTAGACCCAGACGGTAACCAATGGGCTCATCAGGTGCCGGTAAAATGGGAAACATTATATCCGATAAACATTAAGCTAGGTTCAGAGCCCACAACTGTTTTGCCATTGTCAGGTAGAAGGTTACGAAAGCTAGAAACAGCTATAGGCAGCACACGAAAATCTATCGAGCAGAAGGAAGCTCTGGAAGGGGGAGAGGCATAAGACAGAAGTTACTTTTCGTATGAGAAATCGCGCTTTGATAGAGGCCAAGAAAACAAATTCCAATGGCAGGTGTGAAGTCTGTAATTTTAGCTTTGAAAAGGTTTATGGTAACATCGGAAAGGGTCATATTATAGCTCACCATATTAATCCCATTGGCGTTAGGAAGAGAGCTTCGGAGAACAACGCTTGAGGACATCGCTTTAGTCTGTTCTAACTGTCATGACATGCTTCATAAGGAGAATCTGCCGATGGGAGTATTCAGCAGCTTCAGCCGCAGACTAAAAGTTGAGACCATAAAAGTTTGACATGGAGCGCGGCGTGGCTGCACGGTTGGAGCGGATGCTTCAGCCTACTCATAGTATTTGCGTTATACGATAATATAGGTAGCTCTGATTAATGAAAGGTATCAGGCTGAATGAAAATTGAGGACGTAATCTAGCTCAGGGATGTCAAGGACAAGCTTGCCCTCAAACATAAAGTTGAGACTCATGAGGTAGAAAGGGTGACATGCTGGAGTGGAGCAAAATACTGGACTTAGTAAAGGATACCTGTAAGAGGAAGGGGGCAATATATGTTTGTGTTTGGAGAAATTTAACACTGAAAAATGTGACAGTGCTCTCTTTTCCCAAAAAAAAAAAAAAAGACAGAGAACATGATACTGCAAGTTGTAAAGAGACATAACATGAAAGGAGAGGAGAATATGTGGCAGAGGACTGGATTTAAAATCGTTCCTCATTTCAGGTCTCTCGATGAGCTTGTAGAATTCTTCGATACTCAAGATATGGGCGATTACTTGAAAGATATGCCCGAGGCAAAATTCGATGTTAATATCAAACGAAGGACTCACCTTTTTGCCCTGGATGCCGAGCTTGCCAGCAAATTGACCGAAATCGCAAGTCGAAGCAAACATCTGCAGAGTCGCTTATTAATGCTTGGTTGAAGGAGAAAATACAGCAAAAAGCGTAGCTTTAAAGGCGGGATTGGAGCGGATAATTTAACCTACCCAATAGGCAATGTAGGGGCGCGGTTTCCGCGCCCGATTTATTTTAGGGGCGACCCAGCGGGTCGCCCTTAAGATATTTAGTACGCTACTTCTACACTGTATTGACAAAAGGGCATTCTTCTGCTAAAATAATGACTGAATGTTCATTCATTATATTGAAGGGAGGGGCTGATGGTCAGGAGACAGGAAAGGAAGGAGCAAATCACGGAGTACCGCCAGAAGCAGATTCTGGATGCGGCGCTGGCGGTGTTCTCCAAGAAGGGATACGGAGAGGCGACTATGCCTGACATAGCCAACGAGGCGGGGGTGGCTGTAGGCACTATCTATAACTACTACGAAAGCAAACGAGACCTGCTGGTGTCGCTCGTCGATACCTATGTAGTGACCGAGCCTTTCAGGGAGCTTTTGGTGCGGTCGGGAAAGGCTGATGAGAGAACCTTTGTCCGCTCGCTCATAGAGAACCGCCTGGATTGGGGCTCGGAGAACTTCGAGAGGTTCCTTTTCGTCTTCACCGAGATACTCCGCGACCCCGAGCTGAGACAGCAGTTCGCGGAGCAGGTTCTGGCGTCGGTGCTGCAATTCCCGGAGAAGTACATCGGGGCGAAAATCTCATCCGGCGACTTCCGCCGCGTGAACCACAAGGTTATCGTGCGAGCCCTGGTCGGCATGGTCATGGGCTTTATGCTGCTGCGCAAGTTGGAGGGAGAAAAGAGCCCGGCAAAGGGGATGCCTCAGCCTAAACTGGCGGCTGAGTTGGCTGACTTTGTATTAATGGTCTGAAAAAGAGGGGTAGCTGATATGAAAAACGGATACGCTATCGAGACTAGGAACCTGACCAAGAAGTTCGGGGCGTTTACGGCGCTGAGCGAACTGAATTTGAAAATCGAAAGCGGCGCCATCCAAGGGCTGCTGGGTCCCAACGGCGCGGGCAAGACCACCGCTATCAAGATACTCTGCGGCCTGCTCAAGCCCACCAGCGGCGAGGCTTATATCTTCGGCAAGAAGGTGCCCGATAGAAGCATCCTGCCCCAAATCGGGTACATGCCCCAGGAGACCGCGCTCTATATGGAGTTGAGCGTGCACCATAACCTGGCGCTGTACGGCGAGCTGTACGGCATGTCCCGAAGTAAAATCGCCGAGCAGGAGAAGGAGTTGCTCCAGTTCATCGCCCTGGAGAAGTGGCGCGACGAGCCGGTGTCGAACCTGAGCGGCGGCATGAAGCACAGGGTTTCGCTGGCATGCAGCATGATTCACGAGCCGAAGCTGCTGTTTCTGGACGAGCCTACGGTGGGCGTCGACCCGGAGCTGAGGGCATCGTTCTGGCAGTACTTCAATTCGCTGAAGCGTAAGGGCATAACTATTGTGATGACCACGCACTACATGGATGAGGCGCAGCACTGCGACAAGATAGGGCTGCTCAGGCTGGGCAAGCTCATCGCGGAGGGCGCACCCTCTGAGATCACACGGCAGACCAATACCACAAACCTTGAGGACGCCTTTCTGGCGCTGTCCAGAGAGGAAGTGAAGTCATGAACATACGCAGGGCTTTCAGCGTAACCAAACGGATTTTCCGGGGCTTGAGGAACGATAAGCGCACCATCGGGCTGATGTTCATCGCGCCCATTATCGCCATGTTCGTGTTCGGCCTGGCGTTCAGCGGCGATGTGAAAAATGTGAATGTGGTAGTGGTTAACCAAGATGAGGGATACCAGATACCGCCTGCCCCTGTCCCCGTATCGATATCCAAGATGATTATAGGGAACTTCAATAAGGATGTGATGAAAATAGATTACGTCGCTACCGAGGAGGAGGGCGTCAGGCGTGTGGAGAAAGGCGGGGCATACGCGGTAATCATCTTCCCGGGGAACTTCACCAGGGATATCTACGGCAAGATTCAAAATCCGTCTCTGCCCATCGGCACTACAATACAGGTGAGGCTGGACAAGAGCAACGTGAATGTGGCGAATGCGATAACGAAGGCTGTGAGCGATGCTGTACTGAAGACGATTAAGGATATCGGGAATGCGGCTCCGGTCACGGTAGATGCAGACAATGCCATCTACGGCAAGGGCGCCAAGTTCATGGACTTCTTCGTGCCGGGCATCATGGCGTTCGTGGTATTCCTGCTCACTACACTGCTTACCCTGATATCCTTCGTGGGGGAACGCAGCTCGGGCAACCTGGAGAGATTGCAGGCTACGCCTCTGAGGGAAAGCGAGATTGTGATAGGGTATGCCATCGCCTTCAGCATAATCGGCATGCTGCAGACCATAGTGCTGCTCACCATCGGCGTATTGGTGTTCAACATCATGATAGTGGGGAATATATTCCTGGCTTTCCTGGTTATCGCGCTGCTGGCGGTGGTCAGCCTGAGCCTGGGGATATTGCTTTCCAGTCTGGCGAAGAGGGAGGCGCAGGCGATACAGTTCTTCCCTCTCATAGTGCTGCCCACGTTCCTGCTGGCGGGTATTTTCTGGCCTGTGGAGGCGATACCCTCCTGGCTGAGGCCGTTCTCGTATATTATTCCGCCGAGCTACGCCGTGGACGCCATACGCTCGGTAATGCTGCGGGGCTGGGGGGCGGGGGGCATCTGGGTTGACCTCGTGGCGCTGTTCGGCTTCGCAGTGGCGTTCCTCAGTCTGGCGGTGTGGTCGCTGCAGAGAGGGAGAGGCTGAAATTGAGAGCCTCTACTAATCATTTTTCAACCCCCTGTCCCCCAATCTTGGGGGAATTTTAATACTGGGGGACACCGCCAAACCCCCGGCAGAGGGGTGAATCCCCCTCTGCACTCCCCATTAGCATACAATCTTCAGGGATTGCGGAGCGATGTGTCGAAAGGGTAAAATGCACTTGTAGAGAGGTTCAGCAAGTAAAGTGGGGGATGGAAGGATGGCAGAGGAAAAGATAATCAGAAGCCCGGACATTGAGAGGAAGAACAGGGTTCCTGCGGGGCAAAGGCTTACTGAGAAGTGGCCGGTACTTCAGCACGGGGATGTGCCGCGGATAGATGTCTCCAAATGGACATTCAGGATCTGGGGGTTGGTGGAGAAGGAGCGCAAGCTCAGCTATGAGGAGTTCATGGCGCTGCCCAGGGTGACGGTGCTCTCGGATGTCCACTGCGTCACCGGCTGGTCGAAACTGGATAACACCTGGGAAGGGGTGAGCACTCAGGTAATCAAGGGACTGGTGAAGATATTACCCGAGGCCAAGTTCGTCATCGTCCACTGCCACGCTGGTTTCACCACCAATCTAACCCTTGATGATTTCTTTGAGTCGGATGTACTGTTCGCCGTCAAGCATAACGGCGAAGCGATTACGCCGGAGCATGGCTATCCACTGAGGCTGGTGGTGCCCAGGCTTTATTTCTGGAAAAGCGCCAAATGGGTGGAGGGCGTGGAGTTCACGGCCAAGGACAGGAGGGGGTTCTGGGAATCACGCGGCTATCATAATCACGGCGACCCCTGGAAAGAGGAGAGGTACGGCTGAGGCAAATTCAAAATGCAAAGTGGAAAATGAAAGTGTGGGGCGCAGTGCCTGCGCCCAGGAGACAGCAAATGAAGATAGGTGTTTGTGGAATTGCCTGTGAAAAATGCCCCATGATGGTCAAGGGGAAGTGCCCCAATGGTGAGCGGGGGTGTACTCCCAAAGAGAACAAGTTTTGCGCTATAGCTACCTGTGCTTTCAGGAAAGGCGTCAAACTTTGCTTCGAGTGTGCTGAGTTTCCCTGCGAGACGACCAAGAAGGGGCCCATCAGCTACGATTACTGCAAGTTTATTGCAGGCGAAGGTTTTTGAGGGAAAAAGGACTGATACGTCATTACCACGCAGCAGGCAATGACACCACAGAAGGTGCATGACGATGCGCCTCTAATTCTCAACGCGAGGTTGTTTATAAATCTCTTTTCAACCCCCTGTATCCCCCAATCTTGGGGGATTTTTAGGACTGGGGAACACCCCCAGTCCCCTGTCAGAGGGGTGAGTTCCCTCTGCACTCCCCCATTAGTAAACGGCTTTTTTGACATTTGCCTTGCAGGCTATGTTATCATGGGATAAGTGAAAGCGATGTTGGCCCGCGGAGGCTTGATTTGATGGAAGAATTGCTGAAACAGGCTAAGAAGGTGGCTGAGGAGGCGGAGGTGTTTTCGGTCTCGCGCAGCGAGACCGATGCTGTCTTTGAGGCCAACCGTCTGAAGCAGGTGGTGACGCGCGAGACCTCGGGCAGGGCGCTACGGCTGATCAAAGGAGGAAGGATAGGCTTCTCAGCCAGCAACAAGGTGGATGGCACCAAGGAGCTGGTGGATATGGCGCTGGAGATGGCCCCCTTCGGCGCTGAGGCCAAGTTCCGGTTCCCTGAGCTTGAGTCTTATCACAAGGTGGAGGTCTATGACTCCAAGGTGGAGAAGGTCAGCGAGGAGCAGATGGTCGAGCTGGGGCAGTCGCTCGTCGACAAGATAAGAAAGAATACCCCGGAGATAGTCTGTCAGGGCGGGGTATCCAAGAACACTGTGACTATCGAGATATTGAACTCCCGAGGCGGCAGGGCGACCTATAAAAAGAGCGTGTTCAGCCTCAGCGTCGAGGGCGTCCTTATCAGGGGCACTGACATGCTCTTCGTGGGGGACAGCGAGAGCTCGTGTCACCCGATTTCCGACCATAAAACGGTGTCCCATAATACCTTAGAGCAACTGGAGCGAGCTAAAGAGACTGCACCATCGCCGGTGGGGAAGCTGCCGGTTATTTTCACTCCTCTGGGCGTCGCCAGCACTCTGCTCATGCCTATAGCGATGGCGGTCAACGGCAAGACTGTGCTGCAGGGCGCATCACCATTAGGACATAGGAAAGGGGAGCAGGTCTTCGATAAAAGGCTCTCTATCCGGGACGATCCCACCATCGCCTACCGTCCCGGGAGCAGGTTCTGCGACGACGAGGGCGTGCCCAGCCAGCGCACTCCGCTTATCGCCAAGGGGGTGGTGGCGAACTTTCTTTATGACCTGCAGACCGCTGCACTAGCGGGCACAAAGAGCACGGGCAGTGCCTCGAGGAGCCTGGCCAGCCTGCCCAGTCCCTCGCTGAGCGCCATAGTTATCGAGGAGGGCGATGTCAGCTTCGAGGACATGCTCGCGGACATCAAGGACGGGCTGGTGGTTGAGGAACTCATGGGGGCTTCCATGGGGAATGTGCTGGGCGGGGATTTCAGCGGCAACGTGCTCTTGGGCTACAGGGTGAAGGATGGTAAGCTGGTGGGGCGGGTGAAGGATACCATGGTCACGGGGAATATCTACGAAGCACTGAAAGAGGTAGCAGCTGTCGGTAACAAGGCGAGATGGGTGGGTGGGGTGGTGCTCACCCCGCATATCTGCTGTCCTCGCCTGGCGGTATCGACAAAAGGGTAGGGGAAAAGGCATGGCATCAGCTCTGGAGAATTATATGAGGGAACTTTGTGATACCAAGAGGCCCTTGGCCTTCTCCAAGCTGATCAACCTGTCGGACCTCTCAAGAGAGGAGTTGGAGATTTTCAGGAGGGAGTGGCGCGGCATCGATGTGGCGCGGCGCAGGCAGATTGTAGAGCGGCTGGTGGAGCTTGCCTGGGATAACCTTGAGCTTGACTTCGATGCCATCTATCGTTTCTGCATAAACGATGCGGACAGTGAGGTGAAGGTGAAAGCCATTGAGGGGCTGGCGGAATGCGAGGACCACTCCTTGATAGAGCCGCTAATTAGCTTGCTTCTGGGCGATCTGGAGCATTCCGTGAGGGCCGCTGCCGCCGCCGCCTTGGGCACATTCGCTTTGCTTGATGAATTCGGTGAGCTGACAGCGAGCGATGCTGAAAAGGTGGAGAAGGCGTTATTCTCTGCCTTCAACAACAATAAGGAAGAGATGGATGTACGCCGCAGGGCGCTGGAGGCGATCAGCACATTGAGCAGGCCGCAGGTAGAGGAGCTGATACGCCAGGCTTATCAGAGCGATAGCCTGGATCTAAAGGCCAGTGCTTTGTGCGCCATGGGGCTGAATTGCAATCCTGCCTGGCTATCTACAATTTTGCAGGAACTCGGCAGCCCTAACTCGCGGCTGAGGTTCGAGTCGGCCAGGGCTTGCGGAGAGCTTGAGTTGGAGGAGACGGTGCCCAAACTCATCGAGCTCATCCATGATAGTGATTTCGAGGTCCAGATGTCCGCCATGGAGTCGCTGGGAAAAATCGGGGGCAACAGGGCAAAAGAGGCATTGCGCGAGTGTCTGGACAGTGATGATGAGGCAATCATTGAGGCGGCGCAGAATGCCCTGGATGAGATGAAGTTCTGGGAAGACCCCTTTGCCATTTAAGTTGAGGTATTCTCAAGCACCAGCGCCACAGCACCGAGGAGGCCGGGGTTGTCGCCCAGCACAGGGGTAGTGATACGCACCGAGATGTCGCGCATCACTCTCTGGGAGATGACCTGGCGCACCGGTTCGAAGATAAGGTCGCCGGCCTTTGAGACCCCGCCACCGATGATGATAAGCTCGGGATTGAATATATGAACCAGGTTGACCACTCCCACCCCTAGATTTGTCCCCGCTGTATTCATTACAGCCTTAGCCATGGCGTCACCGGACTTGGCCGCTTTCTCCACCACCTCGGCGCTTATTTTGCTCAGGTCTCCTGCGACAAGGTCGGTGATGGCGCTTTTTTCGCCCTTTGACAGCCTTTCCACAGCCATGCGTGCGATGGCGGTACCTGAGGCGAGCATCTCCAGACAGCCTATATTGCCGCAGTTGCACCTTGGTCCGTTGATGTCTATGGTCATGTGCCCCACCTCAGCGGCGAAGCCGGAGGTGCCCAAGAGGAGCTTGCCTCCTGTGATAATGCCTCCCCCGATTCCAGTGCTGACTGTGATGTAGATGAGGTTGTGGCAGCCCTTGCCCGCGCCGAATTTATACTCACCCAGGGCAGCGAGGGTAGCGTCGTTGCCCACCCACACCGGAAGCTTGAGCTCACGCTCGAAGATTTCCTTCACCGGGGTGTGATACCAGGCGAGGAGATTGGGGGATGTGAGCAGCACGCCTGTATCCTGTGTGACAAGTCCAGCGATGGCTGCCCCCATACCGCTCACTGTGGAGCGGTTGATGCCTGAGAGCAAATCTGCTATGGAGTTCTTTATATGCTCTATGGTCTGCTCAGGGTCATCCGGTTTGACGGGGGCTGAGAAGCGTTTCAGAAGCTCGCCTTTGTCATTTGCCAGGGCGAGGCGGTAGTTTGTACCGCCCAGGTCCAGGGCTAGAATGAGATGCTTTCGCTGGCTCAAAGAGAATCTCCAAGAATTTGTTTGTGATAGTATACCATCGGAGTCGCTGGCTGTCTAATAAGGGATTCTTACCTCTTATCAACCCCCTAAATCCCCCAGTCTTGGGGGACTTTTAAAAGCTGGGGGACACCCCCAGGCCCCCGGCAGGAAGAATCCTGCACCTCACTATCAACCCCCTGAATCCCCCAGTTTTGAGGGAATTTAAAAGTTGGGGGAGACCCCCAAACCCCCGGCAGGAAGGCTCCTGCACCTAGGGGCAATTCATGAATTGCCCCTACATAATCCCCCTTGCCCTCTTTAAGAAAGGGGGGATTGCGGGAGAGAGAAGGGAGAAACAGGGGCGGTCAGCCGTCATGGGGTAGGGGCGCGGCATGCCGTGCCCCTACATTCTTTTAGCGAAGCTGGCAGGCCTTTCTCTTATCTCCGGTTAACTTGACTTAACGTAGCTGTGAATGATATACTTTGAGACGGCCCTTAACGCTTTGCCAGTATAGGTATGACCGAGAAAGGAGCACCAGATAATGTCAGGATTTGGCTTCACTCCGGAACAGGAGACCCTGCGGGAGGAGGTGAGGCGGTTTGCTCAGAAGGAGCTTGCTCCCGGGTCTTTGGCGCGCTCCAAAATGGAGCCTGAGGAGCTTCATAAAGACCTGCACGATATCGATAAGAGATAGTAAAGCTGGGATGGAACCACCTCAATATACCGGAGAAATACGGCGGACACCATATCGACCACGTTTCCCTGGGCATCATTGTGGAGGAGGTAGCCAAGGTGGACCCCACTGTGGAGCCTGTGGGTTCGATACAGGCGACCAGCGCCCTGCTCACGCAGCTTCCCGAGGATATCCAGGACGAGTGGTTCCCGCCCCTGATCAGTCGCGAGAAGAGGCATTCTTTCGGCTTCACAGAGTCAGCCGCCGGCTCGGATGCCGCTGGGATTGTGACCAGGGCTGAAAGGAAGGGAGACTATTATATAGTCAACGGTGAGAAGACACCGCTCCCCGGCGCTACCGTAGCCAACGTGGTTACCATTTCAGTTAAGACCGACCCCAAGGCTGGATTCCGCGGCGTAAGCCTGCTCTGGATACCCACCGACCTCCCCGGCGTAACCATACGACCTCTCCCCTGGATGGGGAATTACGGGCTTTTCCCCAGCTTCGTGACCTTCGACGATGTAAAAGTGCCTGTGAGACAACGCATAGGCGAGGAGGGCCTGGGTTTCTATCTGCTCATGGGCACCCTGGACTGGCTGCGCATTATCGTTGCGCTCGAGTGCCTGGCCCGCGCACAGGCTTCGCTTCAGGACGCCATGGCATGGTCTAAGGAGCGCCGGACTTTCGGCAAGCTCATAGCATCGTATCAGGGCGTGTCCTTCCCCATCGCCGAGCACTATACCATGGTCGAGGCGGCACGAATGCTGTGCTACCGCACCCTCTGGCTCAAAGACCAGGGCCAGACGCACACCATGGAATCGGCCATGGCCAAGTGGTTTAGCGTAGAGGTCTCGTGCCAGTGTATCAAGGACATGCTGGTGTTAATCGGGCATCCGGGATACAGCACGGAACATCCTATTTCCATGCGATTGAGGGACGTCCTTGGCTATCAGCTTGGGGATGGCCCCCCACAGATTCAGAAGATGATTATCGCCAGGCTGCTTCTGGGCAAGTCGATTGCAGGATAACCACTTTTAGATAACCGATTTCGTAGGGGCGGGTTTTGAACCCGCCCCTACGTTCTATGGCAGAAAACTTGATTTTTTTCAGATTTTTGGTATAATCGCCGCAAGTTTTAGCTGAAAGGAGGATGTGGTCTCACCGGATAGACCAGATCCGGCGCAGACGCCAGATAAAAATCCAAAGCAAAGGAGTGAAGACTAATATGATGGAGCAAGCATTAGGCTTGGGGTTTAGTCTGGTGATATGGGTAGGATCGATGGTGGGCATGATTATCGGGTTCGGACTGAAGCCGATAAAGTGGATTAGAAAAGCGGTTTAGAAGATAAGGCTTGTTTAAGGTAGGGGAATCCCCCGCGAAAGCGGGGGATTCCCCTTTTTGTGTCCGTACATGTTGAAATTACCAGATTAGAATTGAAAGCGAAGCTGCTGAAAAGAGGGATATACTTTAATAACCTCCCGATTCCTTATTTACGGATTATCTATGTTGCGATATTCTAATGCGATTTGTATAATGGTGCAAACGTTCGAGGGGATACTCAAAATTTGTTAAGGAGGTGAGCACATGCAAAGAGTTCCGACCACGTTGTACTTCTGGGTGTCCAGGTTGGCTGGCTTCATAGGTATAGTCTGCATGATAATAGCACTGGTAACAGCCTTAACATCGCATGTGTTGAAAGCTCTACCTCGCACATACATCGAGATCGCAGTCGCCGCTTTTCTCTTCGCAATATGGGCTGTGCTTTATGAGTTGAGAGACCAGGGTATCAAGACTAAATAGCACAGTATTTGGAGAGAGCAACCCTGAAGATAAAACAGGTGATATAAAAACCTGGGAATCGGCTGACCAAGCATGGCACGGCGCTGGTGGGGCACCAGGCTTTGCCTGTGGGACGCAGTGACAGAATTGGAATTGAGGGTGAATCTGCTCAAGGGGAAGGGAATTAGACATTCCGCAATCTCAGTTCACTATTATATTTGCCATTCTATTTGACTATCTCACTGATTTGCATCTGCGGCGGTATGTCCGTAATTCGGCATATCGATTGTGAATTCATCAACGTGGGCAAAAAAGCCGTTCTGAAAATCCTCCAGTGAGTTGAATACAAATGTCCAACCGCAAGGAAAGGCGATGCAACATCAGTGGCTTTGTCCACTTCGCATCGGATTAATCCATATGGGGCTAGTCTTTGACGCACCATAACCATATGTCTGTTGATATAATAGTCAAAATCAAATTTCTTGCCGGGCTCGTTTGGATATAATACTGATGCTCGTATCATAGTGTACCTCCAATTAGTCCATTCTGTGAGTGACAAATGCGTTTATACTATCCGAGTGTCTTTCGGCGACAAATCCACTCTATGCCGCTTTCACATAGCCATTCTCTCTGAACCAGTTGACTGCTTTCTCAACGGTAGTTCTGATAGGTGTTTGCGGAAACCCAACTCTTTAACGGCCTTAGAGCAATCGAAGTAATAGTATCGGCTGGTAACCCTAACCCCCGCTGGTGTCACAATAGGCGGTCTTGGAAATAAATGCACCAACTTGTAATACGTAGGAAGTCGCAAGAGCGAGAGTACGAGGAAATCTTCGGGTAGGTGGTTTAACCCCTCCGACCTCTGCTACTAGTGTAAAAAACTTTTCCAAAGGCATATTCTCGTTACCCAGGATATACCTTTCACCTATTTTCCCTTTCTGGGCAGCCAGGATATGACCTCGGGCTACGTTTTCGACATCAACATAGTTCATGCCTGAGTCTAGATACCCCATCATCCTGCCATTGAGGATATTAAGTATAATTTGACCTGAAGGGGTTGGTTTGATATCTCGCACACCGATAACACCGGCTGGATTCACAACTACCACCGGGAGACCTTTTTTGCATATCTTCAGAGCTTCGACTTCACCCAGATATTTAGAGATTGTATAGTGATCCCCTGACTTCCCCATATTGAATCGTGCTTCCTCGTTGGCAGGAGAGTCAGCCCCGTGAGCACCTATTGCTGCTACGCTACTGGTGTAAACAACCTTACCCACTCCCTGCTCTAATGCGGCATTCAGAGCAGTCTTGGTGCCCTCAACATTGATGTCATAAAATGTCTTCTTGTCAAACCCTCAAAGAGCGTATAAAGCTGCTGTTTGATAGAAAGTATCGCATCCCTTCAATGCCGCTTTCACAGAGTCGGCATCACGAATATCACCATAGACCCTTTCCAAATCGAGGCCATCTATGTTCCTGGTATCGCTGTTCTTTCGCACCAGAACCTTAGCCTCTTTATTATCCTTTAATAGCTCTCTGACAAGGCTAGAACCAATGAAACCTGTGGCTCCAGTAACTAGAGCTTTCATTGTTTGACCTCCTTCATCAACGAAATGGAATTCCGATGCGCAATGTAATCCAGCCCAAGAAGCCCCTGCCAATCCTCACTTTCAAGGATGCATGAAGCACTACAAAGTGCCAAATGGATAGGTGCAGTTGCGCTTACCCTTAAACACCGGGCACGTGCGACACCGGTCTGACGCACTTCATGGAGATGGCTTTCTGCTCGCAGGCCATGAAGCAGCACCCGCACCCGAACATGCCTCAGGGTTCACCTGCGCCTTGAGCTTCTTCGAGCCGGGTGCCTTTACCATAGTTATGGCATCGAAGTTGCAGTTGTCTATGCAGTCCTGGCACCCGTTACAAGTGTCCTGGTCTATCTGCGCCTCGTAGCGGCTCTTGGCGTAGTGCTGGCTGAGAGGTATGTTGCACTTTTTCAGGGTCTGGAACTCTATACAGCAATCGTTACAGCAGTTGCACATAAGGGTGACATCGGCGGTATCTGACCGCAGTATGCACCAGCCCTGAGCGCGAGGCTTTCTCCAGTATTTCCAGCGCTTCCTCGTAGCTCAGCTTTCTGCCATGCCCGGAAGCAATGTCGTATTCCGCTGTCCTGTCGAAGTCGATGCAGACCTCTACCGGACGTTTACAGGCTTTGACCTCCAGGCGGCAGGGGCAATCCACTACGGACATGAGTTTTTTGCTCTTGAGTATCTCCCGCCAGTCCTCCCAGGGCTGGAGATTGGGGTCGCCTGCTACAGACTCCACGGCGGGTATAATTCGCATCAGTGGAGCAGTCATGGCGGCGTATTCTTTGCCGTAAGTCCGATAGCCTTCGTGTTCATCGTACAGGTGCCAGAGGTGGCTGAGCTTATCCGGTTCGCGGAACCGCCTCCAGCCGCTCAGCGTGGCATCATGAAGCTGCATTGCGGATTTGCCGAATCTCCACTCACGGCGGTCCGCGAAATTACGGGGGAAAGCCAGACCCTTATGGAACAGGTCATCCAGCTCTTGCTTTATCACTTCTGCATCCAACCCCAGCTTCTCTGCCAACTGCTCCGCGGTAAGCGCCGGTCCCGGGGGCTGGTTTAATGCTTCGAGAATCCTCGCCTGCTGCGGGGTAGCCGCATATTCAAAAATCTTAGGCAGGTACTCAGAATCAGGATACCCCAATTTGGCTGCCAATCTTTTGTAAATTGCCTCCATTTAGAGAACCTCCTGAGCGTTAGGTATTTATAGGTCGGGGTGTCTTTATAGCATTGCCATGTGTGTTTGTCAATCCAGGCGCCCGCGACTAGAATCCTTGCCCTAGCACCCTTTTTTGACTCTATTTTCTGTGTTACAATAAAATATTGACCCCATTGTGGAGAAGACCTATGCCGCTGGATGCCATAATCGTCAGGGGTGCCCGCGAGCACAATCTCAAAAATATAGATGTCGTCATACCGCGCGATAAGTTCGTGGTGATAACGGGCCTCTCCGGCTCGGGGAAAAGCTCGCTGGCCTTCGATACTATCTACGCCGAGGGGCAACGCCGCTATGTCGAGTCCCTCTCCGCCTACGCCCGCCAGTTCCTGGGCAGGATGGAGAAGCCCGATGTGGACTACATCGAGGGCTTGAGCCCTGCCATTTCCATCGACCAGAAGGGTGTGAGGCGCAACCCGCGCTCCACCGTGGGCACCGTGACCGAGGTCTATGACTACCTGAGGCTGCTCTTCGCCCGAGCGGGGCATCCTCACTGCCCGAAGTGCGGCCGCGAGATAACCAGTCAGACGGTGCAGCAGATTGTAGACGCTATTCTTGCTTTACCTCAGGGCACCCGCTTCATGATAATGGCGCCGCTGATCAAGGACCGCAAAGGGGAGCATCTGGCGGTCTTCGATGATTTGCGCAAGGCGGGCTATGTCCGCGTTCGCGTTGACGGCAAGCTGCACGACCTCTCCGAGGAGTTCGCGCTGGACAAGAACAAGCGGCACACCATTGAGGCGGTGGTAGACCGCCTGGTCATCGGCGAGGGGGAGCAGACAGGGCGCATCGCCGATTCCGTGGAGACGGCGCTGAAGCTGGGCGCCGGGGTGGTGCTGGTCTCAGTGGTGGATGGCGAGGAGCTATTGTTCTCGGAGCACTTCGCCTGCGTCCACTGCGGGATAAGCATCGGGGAGATCGCCCCTCGAACCTTCAGCTTCAACAGCCCGCACGGAGCCTGCTCTGAGTGCACTGGTCTGGGTGTGAAGCTCGAGATAGACCCCAATATGGTTATCCCCAACAAGAATTTGACCCTGGCTGAGGGCGCAATACAGCCCTGGGCTCGCGCCAGCACTATCAGTCCCTGGTATTACAGCATGCTGCACTCGGTAGCTCGCAAGTATGATTTCTCAGTACATACGCCGGTGAGGAACCTAACAGAGGAGCAGCTTAACATAATACTATACGGCAGCCGAGGCAGGCCGGTGACCGTGACGCATGAGACCCAACTGGGGAAGCATTACGAGTGGGACACCTCATTCGAAGGCGTAATTCCCAACCTGGTGCGACGCTACCGCGATACCGAGTCCGATTACGTGCGCTCCGAGATAGAGCGCTATATGACAGCAAGCCCATGCCCAGGCTGCAAGGGGCAGAGGCTCAAGCCCGAGGTGCTGGCGGTGACCATTGGCGACCTGAACATCTCCAAGGTTACCGCGATGTCCATCGAACAGGCGCTCGATTGGAGCAGAGCTCTAGATGGCACTAAGGACAAAAGCAAGCCTGTGCTAAGCGAGAGGGAGCAGTTGATAGCTCGCCAGATTCTGAAAGAGATTCGAGCGCGCCTGGGCTTTCTGATGGATGTGGGGCTCGATTACCTCACGCTGGACAGGATAGCAGGGAGCCTCTCCGGCGGGGAGGCGGAACGGATACGCCTGGCGACCCAGATCGGGAGCGGGCTCATGGGCGTGCTCTATATCTGCGACGAGCCCACCGTGGGACTGCATCCGGTGGACGGCTCGCGGCTCATCGAGACTTTGAAGCGCTTGAGGGACATCGGCAACACCCTGCTCATCGTGGAGCACGACGAGGCTATGATGCGCGCTGCCGACCACATCATAGATATGGGGCCGGGCGCCGGGGAGAAGGGGGGCTGGGTGGTGGCCAGCGGCACGATTGAGGATATCATGGCCTGCCCGCAGTCGCTCACCGGCCAGTATTTGTGCGGGGCCAAGGAGATTTCCCTACCCAAGAAGCGGCGCAACGGCAACGGCAAGCATATCGTCATCAAAGGGGCGCGGCAGAACAACCTGCGCAATATAGATGTTCAGATACCGCTGGGGATGTTTGTCTGCGTCACCGGGGTATCGGGCAGCGGCAAGAGCACCCTGATAGATGAGATACTGCACAGGAAGCTGGCCCAGATTCTCTATAAAGCGAAGGATAAGCCTGGCGAGTGCGATGATATCACAGGTATCGAGCATATCGACAAGGTGGTTAATATAGACCAGTCGCCCATCGGGCGCACGCCCCGCTCCAACCCCGCTACCTATACCGGCGCCTTCACTCCCATCCGCGAGCTATTCTCCACAGTGCCGGAGGCGAGGATGCGGGGGTATCTGCCCGGGTCGCTTCTCCTTCAATGTCAAGGGAGGACGCTGCGAGGCATGTCGCGGCGAGGGCTACATCGAGATTGAGATGCAGTTTCTGCCCGATGTCACTGTGCCCTGCGAGGTGTGCAAGGGGCAGCGCTACAACCGCGAGGCGCTGGAGATACACTTCAAGGGCAAGAACATTGCCGAGGTGCTGCAGATGAGCGTGGACGAGGCATATTCCTTCTTCGAGCACTTCCCGGCGGTCAAGTCCAAGCTCTCCACGCTGAGGGATGTGGGGCTGGGCTATATCAGGCTGGGCCAGCCCGCCACTACGCTCTCCGGTGGCGAGGCGCAGCGCGTCAAGCTTGCTACAGAGCTTTCGCGTCGCTCCACCGGCAGGACGCTGTATATTCTCGATGAGCCAACCACGGGCCTCTCCTTCGAGGATGTGGCTGCCCTGCTTCGAGTGTTGCAGAGGCTGGTCGATGCCGGGAATACCGTTGTGCTCATCGAGCACCATCTCGACTTGATCAAGTGCGCCGACTATATCATTGACCTCGGCCCTGGTGGGGGCGATTGGGGGGGCTGGGTGGTGGCGACAGGGAAGCCGGAGGAGGTGGCAAAGGTTGAGTCCTCTTTTACAGGGCAATATCTCAGGGATAAGCTTGGTTTGCCCGCTAAGGCAAGTGCGGGTAAAAGTCGCTGATTGCAGAGGCAGACCAGCGTTTTGCCCACAAGAAGGAAGTGCAAAAATGTGTGAGAAGCGAATAAATGAGAGGGTAGCCATTGTCACAGGCGGCGCTCAGGGCATAGGGCAGGGCATCTGCTTCCGCCTTGCTGAGGAGGGCGCTAAGATTGCCATTTTCGATCTGAACCTCGCGGAGGCTAAGAAGACCGCTAAGGAAATAGAGAAATCGGGTGGCACTGCGTTAGCGCTTAAGGTCGATGTCAGCAAGTCGTCAGAGGTAGACGCTGCTGTGAAGCAGGTGATCTCGAAGTTCGGGAAGATCGATATACTTGTCAACAACGCAGGTATAAGCCTGACCTCCAAGGTCGCCAACATGACGGACGAGATATGGGATAGAACCTTCGCTGTCAATATGAAGGGCGTTTTCCTGTGCTGCCGCGCGGTGATTCCACATATGAAGGAACGCAAGTACGGCAAAATCATAAACATTGCCTCCATCCTCGCGCTCAGAGGGAGTGTGTATTATGCTCATTATGGCGCAACCAAGGCAGGGGTGGTTGCCTTCACACAGGGATTAGCCATAGAGTTGGGGCCGCATAATATTAATGTGAACGCTATCGGTCCCGGGATTATCGACACCCCTATGGCAGCAGGGGATGTGGAGTCGGAGTATCGGCAGCGCCTGATAAAGGGGATCCCCCTGCGTCGCATCGGGACTCCTCTCGATATAGCCAATGCAGCGTTGTTTCTGGCTAGCGATGAAGCTACGTATATTACCGGGCAGTGCCTTTATGTTTGCGGCGGCTGGAGCGCAAGTGCAGGGATGGGGTAGGGGCGAGCCATGGGGTCGTCCCTAAAAAATCGCAGATATCGTTTTGGTGCGCTCAAAGGGGATCTCCACAGAAATCAGCCATAGTTTCACCCATGCCGAGCCGGTCACCTTCAGATTGATTGGCCCCTGCTTCTCGTATGCTTGATACAGCGCTATTATAGAAGGGATAATATCCACCTGATTCGAAATATCGAAGCAGGTCGAGCTGTTGCCCTTGATTGCTACATCTTGTGTTCTATCTGCTGTGCCTAATTGCAGCCAGTTACCATTTATTGCCTCGAAATAGATGGTGTAGGAGATTCTGTCCAGGGTCACCCCGGTGGATTTTGAATTCTGCACACACACTGTGACATCCACCAGCGCAGAAGTCAGGCTGATGTCCCTGAGTTCCATAGCTCCGATGTCTATCTTTGGGGAAGCCAGTTTGTTAACTAACCATGTCTTGCAACTCGGCACATTCAGGAAGACGATGGCTGCGATACAGAGCACCAAGATTATGATAATGATGCTGAACACCAAGCCATTTGAGGGGAGAACACCTGGAATGCCTCATCTGGTAACACCTTCAGCGCTGGACATTTTTGGGCACAGCGCGCTGTGCCCCTGGAAGTCGCTTTTTGCTATTTTTTAGGCTCTACGCCCAGGGGGGCTCTTTGACATCGGTGTTGGCGAAATAGTCGTCGTCCAATTGTCGCTTGGCAACCCCCCATTCCACAGCGGCCCTGGCCACAGCGTGAGTTACTGCCACGTGCACCTTGGGGTCAATTGCACTGGGGACAAGCTCACCTTCAGCCGCCGTGCCGGCGATGGCTAAGGTGGCAGCTTTGAGCATCTCATAGGTTATCTTGCTAGCCTTGGCATCCAGTGTGCCACGCCAGATTCCGGGATAGCCCAGCAGGTTGTTAACCGACCTGCCGTCGGCAGCCAGTATTGCACCTGCTGCCCTGGCTGCCTCCGGAGTGATCTCTGGATAGGGATTCGACAGAGCGAAGATGATCTGCCCTTTTCTCACCTTACTTGGCTCTATCAGCCCCCTCACACCTGTGGTTGCGACTACAATATCAGCCTTTTGCATGATCTCATCGAGGTTAGAGGGAATGCCTCCTGCCTCCGCATGTCGCCTTATGCTGGCCTCCGTCCTCGCTGTACCCATCGCAGGGTTACCGGTGTATTGAAGGAGGAATTTACCGATAGAGAGGCCAGCGGCGCCCAGGCCGATGAGCCCGATTTTCGCCTCTTGCAGTTTGACCTTGGTGAGCTTGCAGGCATTGATCAAGGCTGCCAGTGTGACCACTGCGGTCCCCTTCTGGTCATCGTGCATCACAGGGATGCTGAGGTCTTTGACAAGCCTGTCCTCAATGTAGAAACATCTGGGGGAGGCTATGTCTTCCAACTGGATGCCACCGAATGTAGGGGCGATATGCTTCACCGTCTCCACTATCTCTTCCTGGTCAGTGGTGTTCAACAGGATGGGAATTCCACTCACTCCCACAAGCTGTTGGAGTAGAGCGGCCTTCCCCTCCATAACCGGCATCCCTGCCACGGGGCCAATGTTCCCTAGCCCGAGTATTGCGGTGCCATCGGTAACGATGGCCACTGAAAGGGGGATAGAGGTGTAGGTATCCTTCCAGCTCGGCTGGCTCTCGATTAATCTACATACCTGCGCCACGCCAGGCGTATATACCTTGCGCAGGGTGTCCAACGAGGTGATGGGAACGGTGTTGATCATCTTGATCTTCCCGTTCTTGTGGAACTCCAGCACGGCATCTCTAACCTGGAGCACCGAGACCTCTTTGAGTCTTGACACCTCGTTTATTACCTGGTTAAGTTGCTCTTCGTGCTCTGCAAATACATCGATGTCCCTGATAGTGTAATGCGGCCCCAAGTGTACTGTGGCTATATTCCCTATATCTACCCCCACCTTACCGATGGTTGTAGCCAATTTGCCCAGAGTGCCTGGGATGTTAGCATTCTTGACGCGCAGGGTCCTGACAATCCTTATCCAATGTTCTACCTCCATATATCGAGAGCGTTTATAAACGATTCATTCACACGACGAATCCGCCACTTGGCGTTGATTATAGCACAATTGTATAAACTAAACTTGGCTATCTGAGGGTATCATAATATAATGGTAGTGTAAACATACATATAGTTGGAGTAAGAAGAGCGTTAATGACTGCTAATACTGAGAGCCTTCCGTTGTTCCTAGGTTCTGTCGTTATTATATCGCTCACTGGCGTAATGATGCCGGGCCCGGTCACCGCCGTTACGGTCACCAAGGGCGCGCAGCGCAAAGGAGCCGGCGCCCTCGTTGCCATAGGGCATGGCATTATCGAGATACCGTTGATTTTCCTCATCTACCTCGGACTTGCTAACTTCCTGGAGTTGCAGGGTGTGAAGATAGGCGTGGGCTTGGCAGGAGGGCTGGTACTTCTCTGGATGGCTTGGAGCATGTTCAGAACCAGGCCCGCAGCCCTTGACGAGAAAAAGGATACGCCTCATGGCTCAGTGGTTGCAGGCGTGGCGACTACCGCCGCCAGCCCCTACTTCTTCCTGTGGTGGATTACTGTCGGCGCAGCCTTGCTGGTGAATGCCAGTGCCTTCGGCAAAACCGGCGTCGTTGCCTTCGGAGCGGTGCACTGGCTCTGCGACCTCGTCTGGCTGTTCTTTCTCTCCTGGGTGGTGTTCAAGTCGAGGCGCCTGTGGACTCCTAGGGTGTCTGCCGTGGTATTCGGGGTCTGCGCCGCTGTCCTGGCGGGGTTCGGAGTCTGGTTTATCTACTCTGGGATTAGCCTGGCTGTTTCAACTTAGCCGTAATTGCGGAGAGGGACTAAGAGAGCATAATTCGGGCATCTACTACTACATAACCACGCTCCAATGCTTTCAACGGATTAAGGTCCATCTCCATTATCTGTGGTATATCTTCCACCATCGCTGAAATCCTGAGCAGGAGTTCCTCAAGAGCCTTTATATCAGATGGCTTCGCCCCCCGCCATCCTTCGAGAAGCTTATATGCTTTGATAGAGCGCACCATCTCCTGAGCATCTACATCGGTCAGTGGATGGACACGAAATACAGCGTCTTTGAACAGCTCAGTGTAGATGCCGCCCATGCCGAACATGATAAGGGGGCCGAAAGATGGGTCCTGGGTTACACCGACGATCACCTCAACCCCTTCTGATACCATTTTTTGAACCAGTACGCCGTCCATCTCAGCTTCTTTTGATATACGGGCCAAACGCTCCTTTATCTGGAGAAAAGCCTCCCGTACCTCCTCTTCCGAATGGACATCCAGGACCACACCGCCAACCTCTGTCTTATGGATTATTGTTTTAGAGACGAGTTTCACAACAACAGGAAAGCCCAATGACTTAGCTGCTTTCATCGTCTCCTCAGCGGTCACGGCTATCTTCGATTCCACCACCTGAATACCATAGCACGCAAGTAGTTCGTTGACGGAAGAAGCGTCAAGCCAAAAAGGACGAGCGTGGGCTTGCTTTAATGCTGAATTCACTATTTGCTCAGCCCGTTTCTTATCAATGCCCGTCAGCTCCGGGATTATCCCCTTTGGCCTCTTAAGCCACTCGCCGTATTCACAAGCCGCGGCGAGCGCAGTAGCCGTAGCCTCGGGGAAGGCGAAAGATGGGACATACCCCTGCTCGCGTGAACCCAACTGGACAGAGACGCCGCGCGAGCCCATAAATGAAGCAAGGAGAGTCTTGCCTCGCTGGCGAAATTGCGGCGCTACTTCCCGAATGGCGCTGGCTACCGCTTCGAGCTGTGCCTCTACGGGCGGGATAAAGATGACTATTACAATATCTATGCCGTCGTCTTGAACCATGAGCTTGAGAACCCTTCTATATTGCTCGGCATTGGCGTCTGCAGTCATATCGATGGGGTTCGTGACATTTGCCCGAGGCGGCAGGAAAGTCTTCAGTTCTGAAATAGTCTTCTCGGAAAGGATAGGCAATTCAAGGCCTCTGGAGGCACAGGCATCGGCAGTCATGATTCCGGGGCCACCGCCATTAGTAATTATGGCTAACCTCCTCCCCGAAGGTATGGGCTGGTGGGTAAGCAGGTTCGCCACATCAAACAGCTCTTCCAGCGTCTCTACCCTCACGATCCCGGCCTGCCTGAAGAGGGCTTCCGCAAGCACTTCGGTGGTGGCCAGCGCCCCGGTGTGAGATGCAGCAGCCCTGGAGCCTGCCGAGGTACGTCCACTCTTCACCGCTATCACCGGCTTGGTTTCTGCCACGCTGCTGGCTATGCGAGCAAACTTCTTCGGATTGCCGAAGGATTCCAGATAGAGAAGGATAACGTGGGTATCTTTGTCTTCCTTCCAGTACTGGAGAAGGTCATTGTTAGATACATCTGCCCTGTTTCCCAGGCTGACGAAGGTTGATAGCCCCATATTCAGGCTTTGCGCATATTCCAGAATGGCGAGTCCCAGGGCACCGCTCTGGGTGCCGAAAGCGACGCTCCCCGCAGGAGGGAAAACAGGTGAGAAGGTAGCATTCATATTAACATTTGGAGCGGTATTTATGATTCCCATGCAGTTTGGGCCTACAAGACGCATCCCGTAGGAGCGGGCTGTTTCAAGCAGCTCTCTCTGCATCTTCGTACCTTCTGGCCCGCTTTCTCCGAAACCTGCCGATATCACGACAACGCCATGCACTCCCTTTCGCCCGCATTGCTCTACCACTTGGTGGACTCCTTCCGCAGGAACGATAACCACTGCAAGGTCCACTTCGCCGATTATGTCCAGGACAGATGGGTATGCCTTCACTGAAGCCACCATTTCGGCAGTCGGATTTACCGGGTAGGCAACTCCATTAAACCCCTGGAGCAGCAAGTTGCGGAAGAGCTTATTGCCAATGCTCCCCTCCCTTCGGGAAGCGCCGATAACAGCTATGGAGCGGGGTTCGAGGAAAGCCCTCAGCGAAGCTATCGCGGAGACTTTCTCCCGTTCGGCTGACCTCTCCTCAGCTATCGGAGTCGGAGCGATATCCATAACCACCCTGAAGACACCTGCATCCAGCTCTCTGACCACACGGAAGCCGCTGTCCTTCAGCACCTTCATCGCATCCTCGTTTTCAGCAAGCACCTCAGCCTCAAAGCGCCGGATACCTTTGACCCTTGCGATTATGGCTATTTGTTCCAGCAGATGAGTCCCGATGCCTTTCCCCTGATAGGCATCCGCAACGACCAAAGCTAACTCTCCAGCATCACCTTCGGGAAGCCGTGCGTAGCGGCCTACAGCGATAATCTTCTCCTCTATATCTTCCCCAATGGTTGCCACCAGGGCGAAGGTGCTGTCGTAGTCAACAGTGCAGAGGCGTTGTGCTTCCTCTTTAGACATATGGGTTAAGACATGATGGAACCTGAGATAAACGGTATGGGGGCTCATGCGGTAGAAAAGGGCGAGCAACCTTTCTTCATCATCGCGCTGAATAGGTCGCAGATGCAGAGTAGAGCCATCCTTGAGTATTACTGCTGTTTTATATTCCTCTAAGCTGTTGCTCTCCGGCTTTGCGGTCATCGCGCTTCTTTCCTCCCCGCACTTCGTCTAATGTGGCCTTATCAAGAGAATCGGGCTGGTCACCCCCAGCAATACCCTCTCAGCGACGCTGCCGAAGACCCAGCGTCCCAGCCCGGAGCGACCATGTGTTGACATAACAATAAGATTTACCGGGTTTTTGCTCGCGTAGTCAACAATGGCATCGGCAGGCTTGCCCACTGGCACCTCTGTTTTCACCTTGAGGCCCGCATCCGTAAGTCGCTTCTCGACCTTAGCCAGATATTCTTCATTACTTCGCTTGCATCTGGCCACGTGGTCATCCCAGTTCAGGGGCATAGCGGTGGGGTAATATGAGGGAAGCAGCGTAGGCTCGCAAACTCCGAGCAGGACAACCTCCACCAGACCTGCACCCCGCTGCTTAGCTACAGCTTCTACGTGGGGCAGAACCGATTCCGCAAGCTCTGAACCGTCCAGCAGCACCAATATTTTTCGAGTGGGCAGTTGGTCGTAAACAATCTCCGGGGGGAGTTCCGCTCTGACAAGCCAAACAGGAATCACGGAGGCGCGGAGCACTTTATCAGCCACGCTCCCCATAGTCCAGCGTTTGATCCCTGAGCGGCCGTGAGTTGCCATTAGAATCAGGTCGACATCGTTAGCTTCAGCGTACCGAATAATCTCCTCGGCGGGATAGCCCGTAGCGACTTCTCCCCGCACCTCTACTGTTTTACCTCTTAGTTGATCGCCAGTCTTCTCCTGCAACTCTTCTGCCTGATGCCTTATAATCTCAACAGACCGGTCGATATAGGCTTGTTGCATGGGGAGTAATCCGGCTTCGTCCGGGGCGCAAACATGGAGCAGGATTACTTCCAGCCCCAACCTGCTTGCGAGTTCCTTGGCGTAAACAAAGACTACCTCAGCCAGCTCCGAACCATCCAGGGGCACCAGCATCCTCTTGTACATCTCCGCCTTATCACCTCCGGTTATGCACTAGATAATACATTACCCGTCAAGTTAAGAAAAGGTGATAGGGGGACAGCAGAAAGGAGTGAGAGCGTGACGAGAATGGGGGTCGGTTTTTAAACGGGCTGGGGTGATGAATAGTACCTATTTTCTAAGAGATTTGTTGTAACATGAATTACATAAAGGTCTATTCTTAGTGGTTGGTTGATTAGGAGTACCGCACAAATGGCAGAACTCCTCCTTGTAATTGGCGTCTTTAAATTTATTCCATACCCTGTAACAATCAGGACAGTATGGGGCATCTATATCATAAGCTTTGTTTTTTCCGCACCTTATGCAGTAGCCTTTTTGTTCAGTTCTGCTGGATGATTGTGCTTTCCTTGTGGTCTTCTCAGTTGGTAAGTCTATTGCCGACTTTATCTCCTTTAAAACCGTATCTGCAAAACTTCTGAGGACACTATCTTTTTTTGCCCCATCAATAATGTATTCTGCTTCCTTAAGAGCTTCATTGAAAACACTGGAATCTTCCTCTGGGCTAAGTAGCACTCCCATTTCTCTGTTTTTCCGCTTTGAAGATTCAAGAAGGTTTAAAGAACCAATGACCATATGTTTTTCATTATAGAAACACTTGGCGTGCAAATCATCATCAAAGAAGAGTTCCAAATGCCTTAACTCTTTAAGGTCACTTCTTACCTCACTAGCCAAGTCTCTACCTCGTTCCTTTTCTCTACATACTACTACTGTCTTGACGCCTTGTTTGTCCTTGTATTTCAAGCGTGGTAACAAATCATCAGGAATCCTAATATAAGGAGATATTAAGACCAGCTTCCTATCCGCTTTGTTTACTATTTCTACTATCGCAGCATATGCTGTATCTTTGTTTAGAAACTTTACCATATATATTCCCCCCGATGATTATTCTGCAAGAATCATCTTATGTAATAATAAGGAGTGTGTCAATTACAGACACCTTCTAGAATCAATTCTAATCGCAGATTTCCTCATTAGCATTAGGTTATTTGAGGATTAAGATTTTGGGGATACATTTCATTGGGTTGGGGTTGCCCTAGCATACATACGCGCAGTAGAATAAGGCAATAGGTTAATAACTTGAGGAGTCGCGTATGAAGGTTATACTGAAGCCTTTGAATGGAACTGCTAAGGAGAACCTTGATCGAGCTAAGGCAGAGATAAACAGGGTACGGAGTTTCCGAGGCTCTGTGAACGATGTGAAGGCCGAGGGGAAAAGAATGACAGTGAAGTTTGAAGTAAATCCCAAGTGGGACTTGCCTGAGTCTGAGAAGGTCAAGTCTCTAAAGGAATGGATACCAGCGAAAGTGAGAACGGTTTTCAAGGTAATCAGCGTATCTGCGAGAGAGAATAGGTAAAGATAGGAAGAAGGTGATCTGCCGTGAATTGTACAGTGTGTGGTAATCCGTTTTTCACAGCGAGGATAGTTTTCAGTTGCTCTTGTGGGGCAATCACTCATGCCCAGTGTTTTGAGAAGCATATAGTGGAGTCCCACAAACCCCCCTTCACCACTGGGGCTTTCACGTTACAGGGTGAGTTCGTTCCCAGGAGTGCCGAAGCCGAGCAAGGCTCACATCCTACAGAGAAAGAGTCTATTGCCCTTGGAACGGGAAAGAGGGCAAAGTAGTGGTTGGGACTTGCCCAAGGAGCAGAAGGTTGACTCTCTCAAAGAGTGGATACCTGCGAAGGTAAGGAGAGTGTTCGAGGTACTCAGTATATCTGCGAGAGATTAAGAATAAGAGGAACAATAACGAGGCTTGATATGTTAGAAATCAGAAAAACGGCAATAGCACTGGAGGAAGAGGAGCTGCTTGAACTGGAGCGCATCGTGGTCGACTGTGACGAGAACGAAGCGCTACGCTTTCTCAAGAAGTCAGTATATAACAAGGTGACTGACTCCCAGGAAGTGAAAAAGGCTTGTAGCAATTTTAATCAGTCTCTGCGAACCTGACCATCACTAACCTATCTACCCCATCACTGCCCTGCAGTGCTTCAGGCTGGACTGCTTAACTCCAGATTATCACGCATCCTAGACTTTCGGTAGAGACGAAGTTATTATGGAGTTCATCAAACGGATAAGCATCAGGGGAGGGAACAATGGCCGATTCAATCACACTGACTGTTGGGGAGACTACAGCACTAAAAACTTTCAAAGACCATATTGCTTATGCAGGTATGCCATCTGAGAATGTGTATTCCATTGTCCAGATGAAGAATGTTGGGGCTAAAGGTGCACTAGCATGGAATCTGTTTTTCCCCAAAAGCAGAACTGAGATAATTATAGACAGGGTGAATATACTCGTAGAGAATGTTACCGCCGATGTAATTAAATTACGGATGGGGATGTGGCAATGAATTACCTGTCACTAAAATTCCTTTAGAACTGAACATCCAAGGAGCAATCATGCTTTATTACACTCCCCCCACTACACACTACCGCCCTCTAGTGCTTCATGCTCTATCTTGTTATCCTCTGACTTGCCGTAGTCTGTTTGCTCTCCGTGATATGCCACAGTAAAATATTGTAAACTGCGACTATCAGGAAAGAACGGCGTAACTCATATGAGTGTCAAAGTTGTCACTGACAGTACCTCCGACATTCCAGCAGCGTTGGCTCGCGAGTTAGGCATTACGGTAGTACCAATCTATGTCATATTAGGGCAAAGAGTGTATCGGGATAGGGTGGATATCAGTGAAGATGAGTTCTACCAAAAACTAGTATACGGCTCAATTCATCCAACTACTTCTGTGCCATCGCCAAAAGACTTTGCTGATGCCTATACAAGGCTTGCCACAGAAACGCAGGAAATAATCTCTATTCATGTATCATCCAAACTCAGCGGCGTTTGTAACTCTGCTCGATTAGGTGCACAGCTAGTCAGTAAGAAATGCCGCATCGAGGTGGTAGACTCCATGTCCATGTCGATGGGCTTAGGGCTTTCCGTTATTGGTGCTGCGAGGGAAGCTCAGGCAGGAAGTAACCTGGAGCAAGTAAATAGGTTAGTGCGTGAGACTGTTCTTAAGGTTCACAGTCTTATCATGGCAGATACCTTGAAGTATGCGGTCAGGGGTGGGCGACTCAACAAGACATATGGCCTGCTGGGGACAGTTCTAAGAGTCGGGGCTTTGCTTGGCATGCGGGATGGTGACGTGTACCTAGCTGGGCTGGCTCGTACCCGGGCTAAGGCTTTAGAGCGTATGTACGAATTTTCCAAAGGCTTTGCTAAAGTGAAGGAGATAGCGCTGGGGTACACGACTGAATATGATGATGCGAAAACTCTCTCCGAGCGACTACAGATGGCGTTCCCGGACGCACCTATCTACGTGGCGAGAGTAGGCCCTGCTGTAGGTACATATGGCGGCCCAGGGGGCATGGGCTTAGGAATAAGGGCAATGTAATGGACAAACAACCACACCACCGCGCTGTAGTGCCTCATGCTATCCTCTTAACTTAGAGACGACTTAGGTAATACATTACCCCTCAAGGCAAGAAAAAAAGGCCAATATTAAAATGGGGGCATCCGCCTCAGGCGGATGCCCCCTATCGAATTCAGAAATCGCTCCCTAAATCACAATCTCCGACCTCAAGGTCTCGTCTTCTCTGAGGAATACAATGGTCACACGGCTGCCGGGGGCTAAGCCGGCTAGAGAGCGCTCCAGGTCCTCGGCATCACGTATCGGTTTCAGATTCACCTCTCTGATTATGTCGCCGCTGCGCAGGCCAGCCCTCTCGCCCAAGGACGAAGGGGCTACAGCCCCCACATAAGCCCCGAATACAGGAGGCTCTCCTGCTTTCTGCACTATCTTGCTGGCATCGGCCACCTTCAGCCCAAAGTGAGGGCGCTGGCTGCCGCCACTAGCGAGCAGTTGCTCCAGGTGAGGCCTGTCGAAGCCAACGACCACCTGGCCATCTATAACGGTTACCGGGACACCCAATTGCCCCGTGAGGCGCACCATCTCATCAGCCGCTGCCCGGTCGCGGGAGACGTCAACCTCCATGAATTTGACGCCGCGCTCGTCAAGAAACCTCTTGACCTGATGACAATAGGGTCAGGTCTGTGTGACATAAACCTTGACGTCCATTTTCCCACTCCGCGATTTAGATTCCCACAAAGAAATTATAAATCGGGGGATAAATCGGGTATATGACTTTTGTCTCAGGACGAGACGTAAAGAGGTGCTATTTTGCGACCATGCGAAAGCATAATCGAACCTATTTACTAGCTCACTCAGCCTTGGTATGTATGTCCTTGAGCCTGGAGATGGCCTCCTCAGCTTCCATGCCAAAGGCCCACCCCTGCGGCTTGGTGCCGATTATCTCATCCTTGGCTAACTGCTCTATCTCTTTCACGGTCATCCCAAGGTACTTCTTGAGGATGTACTCGTTGTCCTGGCCCAGCGTCGGCGCTGGCTTGCGGATTTTAATGGGGGTCTGGGATAACTTTACAGGGAAGCCGGGGTAGGGATGGGTCCCCGTAACCGGGCGGGTGACTGTCTCCAAGAAACCCCTGGCCTCAATGTGAGGGTCACTCAAAAACTCTCCATAGTTCAAGACTGGCGCTGCAGCTACCCCTGCCTGCTGCAGTATTTGCATAACCTTGTGTTTCTCGCGCCGACTGGTCCATTTCTCGATCAGCTTATCCAGCTCGTCGTGGTTCTCATAGCGGCTCAGGATGTCTGAGAATTCTTGCCGGCGTGTCCAGGCGGGCTTGCCTATGGCTTGGCAAAACCTGGTCCATTCATCGTCGGAGGAAACAGTGATGGTGACCCACTCGTCATCGCCTTTACAGCGATAGGTGCCATGAGGGGCAAAGAGGGGATGACGATCGCCACGGCGCTTCTGCATTCTCTTGTTCATGGTGTAGTCCATGACCGGGCCGCCCATAAAACTGGTGAATGCCTCAATCTGCGAGAGGTCGATGTGCTGTCCCTTGCCTGTCTTCTGGCGACGCCGCAGGGCGATCATTACAGCGACTGCGCCCATCAAGCCGGCAGCGGGGTCTGCGATATACCCGGTCATCATAGGCTGGCCATCTTTGTAGCCGCTGACGATGGGCATACCCGACACCATCTCTACATTAGGCCCGAAGGTAACATAGTTGCGCCAGGGGCCGGTGGTGCCGAAGCCGGGCATGGAGAGCATGATAATCTTGGGGTTGATTTTCTTCAACTCTTTATAGGATAGGCCCCAGTTCTCCATCACGCGGGGGCTGAAGTTCTCGGCAACTATGTCGCCGATTTCCACCAGTTTCTTGAAGATTTCTTTGCCCTTGGGGTGATTCAGGTTGAGGGTAATACCGTATTTGTTACGGTTGACGCCGTTAAATACAGCAGACCACTCGTAACCGTCGGGGCTGGGCCATCCGCCCAGCAGCCTTAGGTGGTCCAGGCGCTGTATGGACTCGATTTTGATGACCTCGCAGCCCAAATCACCCAGCAGCGAGGTAGCCATAGGCCCTGCCCAGTAGATGCAAGCATCGATTATCCTCACGCCCTGCAACGGTAGTGCTGACATGTCAACCCCCTTAAAGAAATTCTAAACAGTATCCAGGCTACCCCATTACGTTCGCCCTGAGCCTGTCGAAGGGCCGTTCATGGTTCGACAGGCTCCCCACGAACGGTTTTTTGTACGCAAAACTCAGATAACGCCTGTTTCCTTCAATTTCACCAAATCGTCTGCACTGTAACCCAGGCGACCGCAGAAAACCTCACGATTGTGCTCGCCTAGCATTGGGGCACGCCCGGCGTACCAGGGAGTCTCGCTGAGCCTGAAAGGAGCCCCGGGGTAGGTGAGCTTGCCTGTCTTGGGATGGTCTATGTTAACAAAATACTTCCTCTCCTTGTGCTGCGGTGTATCAAGCAACTGCTCCGGGTTGGGGACGATAGTCAAAGGAAGCCTGAGCTCTTGGGCGGCATGGAAAACATCATCCATGCGCTTATCCTTGAGCCAGTTGACTATGATGGCGGTTACTTCCTCGCGCCGCTCCTCGCGCAGCATGGGCGTCTCATATTCTGGCTTCTCCCTCAGCTCGGGCATCTCCATAAGGGCGCAGAGCGATTCCCAGTGAACCTGAGTGGGCAGGAAGAACCCGATAAAACCGTCCTTGCAGGGGAGGATACCCCAGGGGAAACGCACCCCCGCCCTCTTCCTGATGAACCCGGCATATGAATACACCAGCGTCATAGACGGCTGCATGGTGTGAAAGCATTCCCATACGGGGACATCTACGTGTTGCCCGACGCCGCTCTCGTCGCGATAATAGAGGGCGGATAGCGATACCAGCGCGGCGTAGAGGCCGGCTACATATTCAGATACGTTGTTGCCCATTTTCAAGGGCTCCCGGTTGGGCTCGCCGCATTCGTAGAGTATGCCGCTGAGTCCCCAGATATTGAGGTCGGTTGCCCTGTAGTCTCGATACGGGCCGGTCTGCCCGAAGTTGGAGATGGAAGTCATCACCAGGCCGGGGTTTATCTTCTTGAGTGTCTTGTAATCCAATCCCAGGCCGGGCATCACGTGGGGGCTGAAGTTCTCGACCAGGATGTCCGACTGTTTGACCAGTTCCTTGAGAATGCCCACGCCGTCAGGGCTTTTCAGGTTGAGCGTGATGCTTTTCTTGTTGGTGTTGAGGTATAGAAACAGCCCGCTTTTCTCAGGATGAGGCTCATCGTTGAGGAAAGGGCCCAGCGACCTGGCGGCATCTCCAAATCCCGGCCTCTCAACCTTGACCACATCTGCGCCGTAGTCAGACAGCATCTTGGTACAGTAAGGCCCAGCGATGTAATGGGTCAGATCAAGTACCCGCATTCCCGAAAGAGCCTGCTCTGTCATGTCAACCTCTTCTAGCTGATCCTAGCCTCGATTATGATGTCTTCCCCCTTACGGTAAACCCTGTCAAATGATAATTTTAAGGAGCGATTGACTCTTCGTATGCCTAAATCTGCTACTGTCTCAACACCTTTACCCATAATCTTAGGGGCTATAATCGCCACCACTTTGTCTGCAAGCCCATTCCTGATGAAAGAGGTAATAGTTTTTGCACCGCCTTCAACTAGAATAGAGGAAATATTCCTCTCGCCCAGCTTCTTGAGGAGGTCTTTCAAATTTACCATGCCCTCCTTGTCCTCCTCAACCGTCAGGACCTCGATTCCCATGACGTTTAAAGCGAACGTCTTCTCACTATCAGCCTGCGAGGTGGCAGCGATGATGGTGGGTGCATTCTCCAGGTCTCTCAGAATCCTGGAGGTCAGCGGTATACTCAATTTGCTGTCGGCGACTATGCGCAGGGGATTTCTGCCGTTTACCAGGCGCACCGTCAATTGAGGGTTATCCTTGAGCACGGTGCCCACCCCTACCAATACTGCGTCGTGGAGGCTGCGCAGCCTGTGCGCCCACTTTAGGGACGGCTCGGAGCTTATCCACTTGGAATCGCCTGTCGAGGTGGCGATTCTGCCATCCAGGGTCTGGGCGAACTTCAGGGTGACGAAAGGGCATCCCCGTTCGAATATACTTGAAATAAGCCTCATTGAGTCTCTGGCACTCCTCTTTGAGAACGCCGACTTTTGTCTCAATACCCTTCTGTTTCAGGATTGCGATGCTTTTGCCGTTTACCTTCGGGTTGGGGTCTAAAGTGCCAATAACTATCCTTTTCCAGTTGTATTTGAGCAGGGTGTCCAGGCAGGGCGGCGTTTTCTTTTTCTTGTGGCAGCAGGGCTCCAGCGTAACATAGAGTGTTGCCCCGTTTATATCGCCTTTAGCACTGTTGATGGCGTTAATCTCAGCATGTGGCCCGCCGAAGCGCTGATGATAGCCCTGGCCGATTACCTTGCCGTTTTTTACAATCAAAGCGCCTACCATAGGGTTGGGGCTGGTCTTGCCCAGCCCTCTACGCGCGAGGGCCAGAGCCTTTTTCATATAGAATTCGTCACTTAGCTTGGACATGGGCTCTTTTCGGTGAAGGATATCAAGGCTATGTGTTCAGTATATACAACCGACATACCACGGTCAACCTCAACGCGTGACAAAGTGTATAATATGATTCTTGAGGTAATCATGATGTATAGATTACTCAGGAAGGGTTCGAAATGAGACCGAAATTCTGGTATTGCCCCTTTTGCGGCTATATGTTCATTGATAGGGGAAAAGGCAACGTAGGTGAAGTATGCTGCCCTATGTGTGGCGAGGAAGCCATGTCTTGCTGGGAATGTATCCGGTCGGGTGAGTTCGATACAACCCCTTGCCAAAAGTGCGAAAACAGGACTGAGTGTCTACCTAAGCTAGCTGCGAAAAAGCTACCCTTCACCCTTTAACTTGTTTTCCCTGATGCTTTCCTGAAGCAAGGTTTCAACTGCGTCAGGCACGTCGGACAAGAGGCCCTTGAAATCAGGCGTGATTAACTCTACTGTGGTGTCAT